>JAEYJO010000072.1 GCA_023408815.1 Bacillota bacterium
ATACTATTAATCATAGAGAACACCTATCCTTTGTTTGTATTGGTTTAGTCGCTAAATACTTTATCACAAAGTGGTGTTCTCTTGTTTTTTATTTTCCATTTAATCCGAATAAAATTTTACACTAGCATCCTAAGCCGTCACGCCAGTGGCGGCTTTTGCTATACCCAAAATCAAAACCAGAAAGGAAAAAACGCCGATGGCAAGAAAAAGAAATCCCCAATCCCCACCGCAGGAGGATGCCAGAATCCAAGAATTTCTGGATATGATCGCTCCCTCGGTCATCAAATTCAACACCGACCACTTTATCTGCGGCAACACGTACCGCTGTGTGTGGGCGCTCCGGGAGTACCCCACCGCCACCGAGGAACAGGCCATCCTGCGCCACTTGGGAGAAAAGGACGGTGTGACCCTGCGTATCTATACCCGCCATGTCACACCGGTGGAGGAAAAGAAAATCATCAGCAACGCCGCCAACAAGAACCGGCTGAACAAATCCAACACCAATGATTTGCAGCAGACGGTCATGGCCGAAAGCAATCTACAGGATGTGGTAACCATTGTGGCGCAGGCACACCGGAACCGAGAACCCTTTATCCACTCTGCTGTGTATATAGAGCTGTCCGCACACGATCTGGATCAGCTGAAGCTGTTACAGACCGAGGTCATGACCGAGCTAATCCGCAGCAAGCTCAATGTTGACAGATTGATGCTCCGCCAGCAGCAGGGCTTTCAATGTGTGATGCCCAGCGGTTTTAATGTATTCCGTGACCAGTTCGAGCGTGTTCTCCCAGCCTCCAGTGTGGCAAATCTGTATCCCTTCAACTACTCCGGTAAGACAGATGCTAATGGTTTCTATGTGGGGCGAGATAAGTTTGGCAGTAATGTGCTGGTGGATTTCAACAAGCGAGCCGATGACAAGACCAATGCAAACATCCTGATTCTCGGCAACAGCGGTCAGGGCAAGTCGTATCTGCTCAAGCTTATCCTGTGTAATCTTCGGGAATCCGGCATGAATGTGTGCGCCCTCGATCCCGAAATGGAGTACGAGGATTTGACCAATAACCTCGGTGGCTGCTTCATCGACCTTATGTCCGGAGAGTTCATCATCAATGTGCTGGAGCCAAAAACATGGGATGAAAACGGCAGTCCGGAGGACAAGGATGCGCCGCAGACCTTCCGTATCAGCAGCAAGCTCAGTCAGCATATTTCCTTTCTCAAGGACTTTTTCAGGACATACAAGGAGTTTTCCGACCGGGAGATCGACACCATCGAAATCATGCTGCAGAAGCTGTACGCCAAGTTCGGTATCAGCGACAGCACCAAATTCGACCGGATGTCTGCCAAGAACTATCCCATTCTGTCCGACCTGTATGGGCTGATTGAGGAAGAATACAAGGCCTTTGATGAGAGCAGCCGCCAGCTCTACACCGCAGAGCTGCTGCAAAATATCCTGCTGGGGCTGCACTCCATCTGCAAGGGAGCAGAATCGAAATTCTTTGACGGACATACCAATATCACCGATTCCAGCTTTGTGACCTTTGGTGTGAAAGGACTGCTGCAGGCCAGCAAGAGCCTAAAAAACGCTCTGCTGTTCAACATTCTATCCTACATGAGCAATGAGCTTTTGACCAACGGCAACACCGCCGCCAGCATTGATGAGTTCTATCTGTTCCTCACGAACCTCACCGCCGTGGAGTACGTCCGCAACTTTTCCAAGCGTGTGCGTAAAAAGGATTCGGCGGTGATTATTGCTTCGCAGAATCTGGAGGACTTCAATATCGAGGGCATCCGGGAGTACACGAAGCCCCTGTTCAGCATCCCGACTCATCAGTTCCTGTTCAACGCCGGAAATATTGATGCCAAGTTCTATATCGACACCCTCCAGTTGGAGCAGAGCGAATATAACCTGATTCGCTATCCGCAGCGTGGTGTGTGCCTCTATAAATGCGGCAATGAGCGTTACAACCTGATGGTCAATGCTCCGGAGCATAAGGCAAAGCTGTTCGGAAAGGCGGGTGGCCGTTAATGGGAGGTGAAAGAAAAAATGGATATGAAAGCCCAGCGCTTTGGCATTGAGGTGGAGCTGACCGGCGTCACCCGCAAGGCCGCCGCCGATATTGCCGCCGCCTATTTCGGCACAACGGCTGTGTATGACGGCAGCTACTACGACACCTACGCCGCTATCGACTCCCAAGGCCGCAAGTGGAAATTCATGAGCGATGCCAGTATTACCCCGGAGAGAAAAAATGGCAGGCAGACCGTAGCGGCCTCTTCGGAATACAAGACCGAGATGGTCAGCCCCATCTGCCGCTGGGAGGACATCGAAAAAGTACAGGAGTTGGTGCGCAAGCTCCGGGAGGCCGGTGCCATTGCCAACAGCTCCTGCGGCATCCATGTTCATGTGGATGCCTCGCCCTTTGATGCCAATACCCTGCGGAATATCACAAACATCATGGCTGCCAAGGAAGATTTAATTTACAAGGCGTTGCAGGTATCGGTAGCCAGACAGCACCGCTGGTGCAAGCCGGTGGATAACCAATTTTTAGAGGAACTGAACCGCAGAAAGCCCCGAACACTGGATCAGGTCGGTCGGATCTGGTACAACGGCGAGAGCCGCAGCAATATCCACTATGATGACAGCCGGTACCACTGTTTGAATCTTCATTCGGTGTTCCAGAAAGGCACGGTGGAGTTCCGGTTGTTCAACGGAACCACTCATGCCGGAAAAATCAAGGCTTACATCCAGCTGTGCATGGCCATTTCCGCACAGGCGCTCAACCAGCGGTGTGCCAGCCGTACCAAGACACAGACCACCAACGAAAAGTACACTTTCCGCACTTGGCTGCTGCGCTTGGGGCTGATCGGGGATGAATTCAAAACCGCTCGTGAGCATCTGCTGAAAAATTTGGACGGCTGCATCGCTTGGCGTGATCCGGCGCAGGCAGAAAAACAAAAGGAACGAATGCGGCAGAAAAAAGAAAAAGAACTGGAGCAGGCACGGCAGACTTCCACAGAAGTGCAGCCTACCACTCCCGAACCAACCGAAGCCGAGGCAGAAAATGCCCCGGCTTTTACTATGCATATGTAAATTTGTGTGAATGTTAGGAGGAAATATGACAAAGAACCGCTTATACATTGCCTATGGCAGCAATCTTCATCTGCCGCAGATGGCGTTCCGCTGCCCCACCGCCAAGGTGGTGGGAGCCAGCGAGGTCAAAGGATATGAGCTGCTGTTCCGTGGCGGCAGCCGTGGAGCCGTTGCAACCATTGAGCCGCTGGAGGGCAGTTCTGTGCCTGTGCTTCTATGGAAAATCAGGCCGCAGGATGAGCTTTCCCTCGATCGTTATGAGGGATACCCGAATTTTTATCGCAAGGAAATGCTGGAGGTAGAGATGAACGGCAAGCCGGTCAATGCGATGGCCTATATCATGAATGACGGCAGAGAATTCGGCGCACCATCGGATTTCTATCTCCACACCATTGCCGAGGGCTATGAAACCGCAGGCTTTGATACGGATTTTCTGGATCAGGCGGTGGAGAAATCCATTCGGCTGGCGCAGGAGCAGCAGGCGGCGGAGGATGCGCAGTTCAACCTTTGGCAACAGAAATGGTGGTGATCCCCGATGGCAGACCCGACAACCATTACCCTTGCGGTCAAAGCGGCAATCGCCGCCGCCACCGACAAACGGACATGGAAAGCGGTGGGCGTGGTCATCGCCGCCATTCTTACCCCGTTTATTTTAATCATCGTCATGATTATGAGCCTGCTGTCCGGTACCGCAGACCACAACAATTCCGCTGTGGATTTGAGCGTTCACGGCGGCAGTATCTCCTCGCAGGTACCAGCGGAGTACCGGCAGTACATCGAGGATATGCGGGGCAGCTTCTCCGATTTGGAGAGCGCTGTGTCTGAGATTACACCCATGATCGAAAGCGGCAGCATCGACAGCACCCGCATGAAGTCCATTTTCTATTCTCTGTATTTCGGCGCTGAAAATCTGCGGATGAACGCTTCCGATTACAAAGCCTTTGCGGATTGCTTCGTCCGCTACGAGGAACGCACCCGCACCGTTACCGATGCGGATGGCAACGAAACGGAAGAAACCTACACGGTGGCTGTTCCCATTACCGACCTGAATGAGATATACGGAAACCTTGAAAGCTCCCTTGGCAGAACCATTACAGAGGAAAACCGGATCAATGCACAGCAGATTTACTCTCACGCCAAGTATGGCAGAGCCATACCCGGTGCGGAGGATGGAGAATATCTCGGAGAGATGGGCGATGGTACCTATCAAACGTTAATGGAGGAAGCCCAAAAATATATCGGCTACCCGTATGTTTGGGGCGGATCTTCTCCGCAGACTTCCTTTGACTGCTCCGGTTATGTGTGCTGGGTCTATTCCAAATCGGGCGTATATTATCTGCCCCGCACCACGGCATCGGGTATTTTTAATCAGTGTGCTGTGATCTCCCGTGAGGAAGCAAAGCCCGGAGATTTGGTGTTTTTCCAAGGAACCTATGCCTCAGCCGGAATCATAAGCCACATCGGAATCTATGTTGGAAATGGTCAGATGCTGCACTGTGGAAGTCCAATCGGCTATGCGGATCTAAACAGCCGCTATTGGCGCAGCCACTTTTATGCTTATGGCAGGCTCAAATAGACAAAAGGAGATGATATTTAATGAAAGCAATTTTTGAACGGAAGCCTTCAGATTTCGATTTGCGGAGCTTTGAGGTATCGAAAACCATTCAGCTTCCCGCTGAAGTTTTTGAAGCTGTGCTACAAAAACCTATGAGGGATTACGTCTTTATTCAGGAGAATATAGAACAGATGACTGCGACAGCAGCGGTGTGTATCACTGCCTGCTGCTCACCGGCGAGGGCAGAAATGACGGACTGCTGGTGGAATCGGAGGGCTACGGCTACTGCCGGTATGCCTCCTATGTTCTCGACATTTCCGCTTTGACCTCCCCGGCCTTGCAGCAATTCAATCAGAAACTGACGGAAGCAGTGGATTATATCGTGTCCACCGGCACCCAAAACACAACAGAGGGCAACTGGATTATAGGCTATGATGAGATTGAAAAACAAACCGGAATCAATCTGCAATTTAACGATGGCATTTGCAATGTTCTTGTTGATATGCTCCATGAGCGTGAACCCGTAGCGGATGTTGAGCTAAATGAAAATGCCATTGACGTGTGCTATTACCTTAATTTCTGTCCGCAGTATGGCGCTCACCCGGAGGAAGCGGAGCCGGAGCAGCTGCCGGAAGCACCATTGCCGGTCAGCAGACTGAAAGACTTGCTCCATCTCCATTGGGAGGATATCCATCTGCTTCATAAGGATGTGGAGGTGCAGCCTGCCACCATTGTGGAGCTGGATAAGCATACCCTGACCGATGACGGGAAAGCAGCTTGGGCTGATGTTTTAGATGCCGAGGTGGTCAAGGTTTACAACGGCTACTACGGTTTGCAGATGGAGCTGGACAAGGTGAAGCCCTCCCGCTTGGAGGAATTCTCGTCCATGCTTGCCGGGTACTGCCCGGTATCGGATTATGAAACATGGGTTACGCAAGAGGGCGATACCCTCTTACAGTCACCCCAAATGAAATGATAAAATGGAGGAAAATATCATGAGAAAAGCAACACTGACGGTCACCTTTGACGGCGAGAAGCTAGATGCCCTGACCTATCACATGGGCAAAAAGGATACGGATTTGCAGACGGGGCTGGAGGATACCGTCCAGAAGCTCTACGAAAAGCACGTTCCGCAGGCCACCCGTGAGTACATTGACGATAAGCTCTCCCGTGAGGCTGCTGCAAAACCCAAAAGACCGGTTCGCCCTTCTGCGACTGGTGGCTCTGACAATAGGCTGGCGTAGGTAGAAACGCTGTCCGGGCGTGTTGGCGGCGGTGTTGCCCTGTGTGGCCTTTTGGCAGGCAGGGTGGCATACTGATACCCATTAGCATCATATCGCCCACGTTGCGCCCGTGTGGAGAGAATGTGAGAAAGCCCCAGATGCGGCGATAAATTCTCAGAATGAGGGCATTCCGGTAGGGTCGAAAGTGGTGCAGGTTAAAGGGTTTATGCTGCTTTGGCAGCCTAAACCCGAAAAACACCGACCGGCAAAGCCGTTCAGGGATTGCGAAATGACATAACTTTTTGTCCCATTCCCTTATTTGTTATGCTGGTTTCAGAAAAAGGCAAGGAAAATCGGGTGTTTCCGGGGCTTACACTGCATACCGGAGCAGAATTCACAGAGAAAAGGAGGCCGTATGGCAAAGGAACCTGAAAAAGTCCGCACCGGTTTTTATATCGAAAAAGAAGTGTTGGATCGGTGCGATGAGCTGCTGGAGCAGGCCAATGTAAAATCCAGAAATGAATTTGTCACCGAGGCGCTGAAGTTTTACTGCGGGTATCTCACCTCGCAGAAAATAGAAAACTATCTGCTGCAGAGCTTATCCTCCGTCCTCATCAGCGCCATTCGAGATACGGAAAACCGTCTGGCTAGAATGGATTTCAAAATCGCTACCGAGTTATCCAAGCTCTCTCACGTTGTGGCGTATACCCATGCGGTTGACGAGCAGGCGCTCCAAAGCCTACACTTAAAATGCGTGGAGGAAGTTAAACGGATCAATGGTGCGGTTGATTTCGAGGATGCATATAACTACCAAAAGCGGCGAACCTAAAATTGTAAGATAAATTTGTTTCTTTTGGGTATGGACTATGAACGCATATCCGTTTATATGTTGGTGTACAGCATTTTAGTGCTGGGAAAGGAGGGAAACGTGCGATGGAGAAAAGTGAAATCTTTGAATCAGTCATCCGTGAGCTGACGGAAGCTGCAATCGAAAAGCGCAGGGAGACTCTGGATGACAGCGAGCTTCAGCTTTATGCTGAGGTAAAAGCTCTCAGTCCGCAGGCTCGTGAGATTGTAAAGTTACTGCCGGAGGATCAGCAGAAAATTCTCACTGATTACTTTGAGAAAACCAATCTGATTGGAGATCATGAATGCCAGCACCTCTATGTGCAGGGTGCAAAGGACTGCGTGGGACTGCTCAAAAAACTGGGTGCGCTGTAAGGAAACATAGGTGGACGGCCTCTGCGGAAGCAGGGGTCATTTTACATATTGGTGATGAATTTTGTCGGGAGAGGTGGTATGATTATATCAAATTAAATGAATTGGAGGGGTTTCCGTGGAAAACACAGTCAACGAGAGATTTAAAGATGAATCCGAAACCATAGATAACTATGTTTCTTATATTGAAAATAACTTTTATCAACGTTCATGCAGTGTTGTTCGAACTCAAGGATATGAGGACATGAATATACTGAATGAGTATGTATTCTTTTCTGATACTACAGAAGAAAAAGAAAAAAACAAACTCATAATCGATCAATTAAAAGGGATTGTAGATAATAAAATAACTTTTTTACAGACCAAACTTTCTCAAATGCAACCAGTGGAGTTGCCTGAATTAAGCGCAAAAATTATTTCAAATGATTTATTAAATAGTTTAATTCCATATGCTGAGTCAACAGTATATGACTGTATGGATAATCCTGAAAATAAAGATTATTTTGAACTGATTAATGAGATTATTCCCGCTGAATTTAAAAAGGAAGTTGATATACAAGATGAGTTGTCTGAAGAAAAGTATTATGATATGCTTTCAGAAGATGACTATGTAAGCCTTTTGAGTCATGTTAGGTGCAAATTGTATAATGAGGCTATTGAGAACACTGAGCGTGATTTGGAGGAGTACAATGAACTCAAAACACTTTACAATATTTTTGATGATAAAAACCCCATAAATATTTATAGGCAGGCATTTATCTTGCTTATGACAGCTTTTGATGCAGCCGTATTTGATTTGTTTTCCGATGTTTTTAATCAAGACTTTTTTAATATAGCCCGTATTATGAATTATGATAAAAAGTTTTCATTAGGCGACATAACAAAACATCAAGATTTCAACGAGTTTGCTTCCAAAACAATTGATATAATGATTTCTGGAAAATACGTTTCAGATGTTTTAGAAATACTACATGGCTATAAGGCTGATTATTTTCTTATCCAAGGGAGTGATTGCTTCGAGGAAATAATGGAAATGGTTCAGCGAAGAAATCTGCACGTTCATAAAAATGGCATTGTGGACGAAAAGTATTTTACAAAGGGCAATGGTTCTCAGTTGGACATTCATATTGGCGAATATTCTGTAATTGATAATCTGTATTACAACAAAGCATCTGAAACATTAAGAGCATTTATCTCTAACATTCAATAAGCTATGATAATCATATTTCAAAGAGCGGTCACGAAAAAACGTGGTCGCTCTTTTCTTGTGTGCCAGGCATGGCACTAATCTAGCTGGTGCAAGTCCAGTCACGGGTATTTACCGCCAAGTGTAGTGAACCACAAGTTGGTGCCAGTAATGGTATGGATGAAGGAAGTGGTGTAACGAAGTTCTTGAGCCTACGAACAGAAACTTGATAAGGCGATTAGGTGGGTGAGGTTGCAAGACAAACTTAAGCCCAAAAGGTAAACGTAAACCGAAGTTGTAAATCAAGAGGTTGTGGAATGAAAGATTAGTGTCTTACCCTGGGAGACCCTACCCACATATCAGAAGATATGGTCGAAAAAGGTTTGGGGAGGGAGTCAGATGAAGTCATAGTAGGCATAACAGCTGAAGGATTGAAGCGATTTATAGTACAAATCGCTACTTATAAAATAATACATTAGCCAGAAATCAGATGAATAAGAAGAGTAGGAACGTAACCGAGGGATATTGTTTATATCGGGAGGGGCGATGTGTAGGAATCTTATAGTAGAAAGAGGAGTAACAACAATGGAATTAATGGAAATGATATTAACAAAGGAAAATCTAAACCGAGCCTATAAAAAAGTAGTTGCTAATAAAGGTGCAAGCGGGATAGATGAAATTACTGTGGAAGAATTGGGAAGCTATATCAGAGAAAATCAGGAAGCTATTATCAATTCGCTTAGAAACAGGACTTATTTTCCAAAACCTGTACGAAGAGTATATATACCGAAAGATAATGGTAAGAAAAGACCTTTAGGAATACCAACTGCATTAGACAGAACAATTCAGCAAGCAGTAGCACAGCCAATATCAGACATTTACGAAAAGATATTTAGTGAATACAGTTATGGATTTCGTCCCAACAGAAGTTGTCACGATGCAATCAAACAAGCATTAGAATACTTAAATAGTGGACATGAATGGGTAATCGACTTAGATATTGAGCAATTCTTTGATAAGGTAAATCACGATAAGTTAATTCAAATTCTTAGAGAACAAGTAAATGATAGCAGTGTCCTTAACCTCATACGCAAATATTTAAAAGCAGGAGTAATGGATAAAGGAATTGTTAAAGCTACAAAAACTGGCGTACCGCAAGGCGGACCTATTTCAGTTATACTTTCAAATGTGTATCTTGATAAGCTAGATGAGGAATTGGAGGAGCGTGGTCTGCGTTTCGTAAGATACGCAGACGATGTGCTGATATTCACGAGAAGTGAAGTTGCAGCAAATAGGGTTATGACTTCAATATCTAGTTGGATAGAAAGAAAGTTATTTCTGAGAGTGAATGCAACAAAATCCAAAGTAGTAAGACCGATGAGAAGTAAATATCTAGGATTCACGTTCTTGAAGAACGGTGGAGAATGGAAAGTAAAGCCCACAAATGAGAAGAAAGCGAAATTATATCAAGTAATGCGTGAGTATCTCAAAAGAGGAAAAGCAATATCAAGACCCTTAGTAGTTACTATAAAAAGAGTAAATCAAATTGTTATGGGTTGGATAAATTACTTTAGAATCGGAATGATGAAGCAATTCATGAATGAGTTTGGTCAATGGCTAAGACATAAAATAAGAGTGATTGTTATAAAACAATGGAAAATGCCAAAGACCATTTTCAGAAATCTGTCTTACTTGAATAGAAAATATAAGAATGGATTTAATGCAGAAAGCATTTTCAAAGTTGCAAACTCAAGGCTTGGTTGGCACAAAAGATGTAGTATGGATGTAGTGAATTATATTATAAATCCTACACTGCTTGAAACGAAAATAAAGGACGGAGCTGGTTTGCTCAATCCTTTAAATTATTATCTAAGAAAAGTTGGAATATAAGTTGTAGAGCCGTATACGAGACCCGTACGTACGGTTCAATGAGAGGGAAATAGTTCTTAGCAATTATTTCTCTACTCTATTTACCAAAAACTCAGAAAGGAGGCTGCCATGCCGAAAATCATATTCACCTCGCAATATATGCGGGATGCTCCGCCAGCCCAGCTTGAAAACTATGTGAAGTACATTGGAACCCGTGAGGGTGTGGAAAAGATTGACGAGAGCAAGCTGCTGTTACCGGCTACGGTCAAACAGCAGCTGCTCATCGGACAACTCATCCGTGATATCCCCTCCGCTAAGGAGATGCTGGAGTATAGCGACTACTGCGAAAGCCCCACCATCGGCAACGCTACCGAATTTATTTCCCTGGCATTGGAGCAAAATCTCAATCTTATCGGCAAGCGTGAAAATTATGTGGATTACATCGCAGGCCGCCCCCGTGTGGAGCGCATCGGTGAGCATGGTTTGTTCACCGATGCAGGTGTTCCGGTGGTGCTGGCACAGGTACAGGAGGATGTGTGTGGTCACAAGGGCGCTGTCTGGACTCATGTCATCAGCCTGCGCCGGGAGGATGCCGCAAGGCTCGGATACGACAGCGGAAAGCAGTGGCAAGATTTACTGCGCAGTAAAAAAGCCATGCTTTGCAAGCATATGAAAATTGACAGTGAGAACCTCAGCTGGTATGCCGCCTTCCACAACGAGAGCCATCATCCCCATGTGCATCTCATGGTCTACTCCGCCAAGGACAATGACGGTTTTCTCACGGAGCCTGCCATTGAAGCCATGCGCTCAGAGTTGGCACATGATATCTTCCGTCAGGACTTTGCTCATATTTACGAGCATCAGAACGAAGCCTGCAGCCAACTCAAACAGGGTACCGCAGAGGTGATGTCCGGACTGCTTTCACAGGTGCAGGATCGTGTCTGCGAAAACAAAGCCATCGAAGCGGATCTGCTGCTGTTGTCAAAACGGCTTCAAAATACCGGCGGCAAAAAGGTGTACGGATACCTCAAGGCCGATGTGAAAGCCATCATCAACCACATCGTGGATGAGCTTGCCAAGGAGGAACGGATCGACAAGCTCTACCGGGTATGGAACGACTGGCAGAATGAAATCCTCAAGATTTACATGAATAAGCTGCCGCCCCTTCCTCCACTCTCGCAGCAGAAACAATTTAAGAGCATCAAAAATATGGTGATTGCCGAAGCGTTAAAGCTGGGTGATTACCATTTCTTATTTGAGGATGAAGATGCACCGGAACCGGAGCTTACAGAGCCTGCGGCGGGTGAATCGGAGGAAGCCTTCATGGAGCCTGACGATGTGATCTTTCGTGCCGAGTGGAGTGAGCAATACAAGCTGGCGAGGCAACATCTCTACGGCAGCGAGGATGTGCCGCAGAATTTTGATAAGGCATATCATCTGTTCCTGCTGGAAGCGGAATCCGGCAATGCCCTTGCCATGCATGACCTCGGAAGAATGTTCGCCGATGGCTTAGGCCGTGAGATTGATTTACAGGCCGCACACGCATGGTATGAAAAAGCGCTGGTCGCCTTTTTATCCGCAGAGGAAGAAAAGCCCAAACCCTATCTGGAATACCGCATTGGAAAAATGTATGCGGCCGGTCTCGGAACTGATCAGGACTATGGGCAGGCGGCCTCATGGTTTCAGGAGGCGGTGGATAAGAAACATAAATACGCCCAATATTCCCTCGGCTGTTTGTATTACCGTGGTCAGGGTGTGTCGCAGGATTATGCGCAGGCGCTCCGGCTCTATACCCTGTCCGCCAATCAGGGAAACCCATATGCGGATTATGAGCTTGCCAAAATGTACCGTGATGGTGTCGGTACACCGGTGGATGCTGCTATTTCCAATGAACATTTCAAAGCCGCCTTTTCCGGCTTTTATCGTCTGGAAAAGGATAGCCATGATGACAAGCTGCAATATCGCCTCGGTCAGATGCTCTATACAGGAACCGGTACAGAAAAGGATGCGCAGGCTGCGGTTTCCTATCTGGAGAAGTCGGCGCAGCTCGGAAATGTGAATGCTCAATATCTGCTGGGCAAGGTGTGTCTGGAAACCGGTATCGGAAATCCTGCGCAGGCAATAGCTTGGATGACTAAAGCAGCGGAGGCCGGAAACGCCGGAGCGCAGTATGCTCTCGGAAAGCTGTACCGGAATGGCACTCATGTGGAGAAAGACATTCAAAAGGCGGTGGCTATGTTTTCAGCCGCCGCAGAACAGAAAAATGAGTATGCGGCCTACCAGCTCGGCAAACTCTATCTTTCCAGTGAGGATATCCCGAAGAATGTTCCCGAAGCAATCAAGTGGCTTACACTTTCCTCCGATTTCGGCAATGCCTACGCCCAATATGCCTTAGCAAAGCTGTATCTTTCCGGTGACAGTATTCCCAAGGATGTCGGTGCGGCAATCCGACTGTTCACCTTATCGGCAGAGAAGAAAAATGAGTTTGCGGCTTACCAGCTCGGCAAGCTCTATCTTCTTGGAGAAGATGTTCCAAAAGATGTGGACACCGCTATCCGTTGGCTGACCGCTTCTGCCGATCAGGGGAACCAATATGCACAGTATACTCTTGGTAAGCTGTATTTTTATGAGGTTGATGTTCCCCGTGACAAGGAAAAAAGCCTTTACTGGTTGGGGCTGTCTGCGGCACAGGGCAATGTTTACGCACAGTACCTGATTGACAACATCAATAGCTATCGCAACCCCTCGGTGCTGCTGGCCGCTACCCGGCTGATGCACCGGCTGGAAAATCTGTTCCGAGAGGATTATCGCAGAACCGCAGGCATCTCCGCCGGTCATATTGACCGCAAGCGCAGACGGAAGTTGCAGGAGAAAAAGCAAGCGCAGGGTCACAAGCGGGATGACCATGCGCCACAAATTCATTTATGATGGGAGGTTTTATCTATGTCAGGCTATATCCATTTTACAGACGAACAAAAGGAACGAGCCAACTCCGTGGACTTGGTGGACTTTCTCCAGCGGCAGGGAGAGAAGCTCCTGCCCTCCGGCAGAGATAAGCGGCTGGACAGCGATCACAGCATCACGGTGCGGGGAAATCGCTGGTATGATCATGCTTCTGAGGAGGGCAGCTTTGCCATCGACCTTGTAAAACGGCTCTACAACCTGTCTTTCCCGGAGGCGGTCAGCCTGCTGCTGGGCGGTGAGCAAGGCGTGGAATACCGTCAGCACAGCAAAAGCAGCGAACCAGAGCAGCGAAAACCCTTTGTTCTGCCACCAGCGTACACGGATATGCGCCGGGTGTTCGCCTATCTCATCAAGCAACGCTGCATCAGCCGGAAGGTGCTATCGGAGTTCGCCAGAGAAAAGCTGCTGTTTGAAGATGCCGAATATCACAATGCTGTGTTTGTCGGCTTCGATGAAAAGGGCATTGCCCGTCATGCCCATAAGAAAAGCACGGCAACCGGCAGCAGCTTTCGCATCAATGTGAAGGGCAGCCATCCAGCCTACAGCTTTCATTACATTTCCAAGAATCCGAATCCCCACAACCTGTTTGTGTTTGAAGCGCCCATTGATCTGCTGTCGTATATCAGTTTGCATCCTCAAAATTGGAAAAACGCCAGTTATGTGGCGCTGAACGGTGTGTCGGAACAGCCTGTACTAAAGATGTTGGAACTGTACCCTCAGCTTCAACGAGTGATACTTTGTCTGGACAATGATAAAGCTGGTCTTAAAGCCTCCAGCCGCATTCATAAAACTTTACGGCAGCAGGGTTATGAAACTGTTGTATATGATCTTTCGGCACATAAGGACTGGAATGAAGATTTGAAAGCCGTGTGCTCGCAGGAGCAAGCCGCACCATCTATGGTAATGACATGAAAAGCATGCAGCTGATGAGTAACCGTCATGCTCGGTTTGCTTATTAACCAAATGTTACTAAAGCGGATTGACTGGAATTTACAGACTATATTCCAACTATTTTTCTTGCTGTATTTGCTGTTCGGATTGTAATCTTGTCCCTTATATTTGAACTGGCCGTCTTTGACCACCAATTTGTCTTTTGATAATCTTTTCGGTTAAAAGACCAGAAAACAGCATTTTTATAATTGTATACTTTCTCATACTCCTCTTTAGGACTTCCAACCTTATTATAAAACTCGTTGTAAGATAAGGGAGGAAACATAAAAATAAGATTATCATATATGTCCTTGTTATCATCGCCCCACCAATCGGGCGCATGATTTAATATATCTTCCAATTCCTC
Source organism: Bacillota bacterium (assembly GCA_023408815.1). Classification (GTDB taxonomy): domain Bacteria; phylum Bacillota; class Clostridia; order Lachnospirales; family Lachnospiraceae; genus Kineothrix. The sequence continues at coordinate 14,401 of JAEYJO010000072.1, forward strand.
CTGTAAAATAATAAAAACTGGTATATCTAACTCAAACTTGTTTTTTATCATCGTTTTTATTGTATTTGCAAGAACAGCCGTATCATCTATATCACTTGAAAAGATAACGTTGCCGCTATTGAGATGTGTAAAAACTTCTGTATAGCCCATTTCTACAAAACCTGTTTTTAGTTCAGACATTGCTATCTTATTTTTGCCGCTTACATTGATACCTCTTAATAATGCAATGTATCTTTTCATATAACAATTTCACCTCTTGAAATTCCAATTTAGTAATTCGTCTACTATCTTAAACTTGATTAACAATTGCTGAACCTTATATTTCTAAGGATAATATTTACAGTCATTATACTACAAGTTCAATTCAAATAAAAGAAAGGAGTTCCCTATGCCATCTCAAGTAACGATCCTCATAGCAGTGGCCGCCGTGATGTTTTTTGTCATCGGCGGTCTTTCTCTTTTAGCACACTATTATACCCTTAGCGGCATCAAATCCAAAACGGTCGGTGACGGTCAGCACGGTACCGCCCGCTTCGCCACAGAAAACGAAATCAAACGGACATACACCCATGTACCCTATGAACCGGAGAAATGGCGACGTGGGCAGAATCTGCCCGCCCTGCAGGGGCTTGTGGTGGGCTGCAAGCAAAAAGCTGGTTCCACAACCGCCCTCATTGATGACGGCGATATCCACTGCCTTATGATTGGCGCTGCCGGTGTCGGCAAAACTGCTAACTTTTTGTACCCCAACATCGAATACGCCTGTGCCTCCGGCATGAGCTGGCTCTGCACGGATACCAAGGGCGACCTGTTTCGAAATTACGCAGGCATCGCAAAGGATTACTACGGCTATAAAATATCGGTGCTGGATTTGCGCAACCCTACCCGCTCGGACGGAGATAACATCCTGCAACTGGTTAATCGATACATGGATGCCTATATGGACAACCCCGAGAATCTGTCCCTGAAAGCCAAGGCTGAGAAGTATGCGAAGATCACTGCCAAGACCATCATTTCCAGCAGCGGCGAGGATTCGGCAAGCTACGGTCAAAATGCCTTCTTCTACGATGCTGCTGAGGGCTTGCTTACCTCGGTGATTTTGCTGATTGCGGAATACTGCCCTCCGGAAAAGCGGCACATCATATCGGTGTTCAAAATGATACAGGATTTGCTGGCTCCCTCGCCGGTGAAGAATAAAAGTCAGTTTCAGCTGCTGATGGATAAGCTGCCCTCCGACCATAAGGCAAGATGGTTTGCGGGTGCCGCCCTCAATACCGCCGATCAAGCGATGGCCTCAGTGCTGTCCACCGCTATGTCACGCCTCAATGCCTTTCTGGATTCCGAGATGGAGCAGATTCTGTGTTTTGATAGCTCGCTGGATACGGAAACCTTCTGCAAAGAAAAGTGCGCCATCTTCATCGTACTGCCGGAGGAAGATAACACAAAATACTTTATGGTCAGCCTGTTCCTCCAGCAGCTCTACCGGGAGATGCTGACGGTGGCCGATGAATATGGAGGTAAGCTCCCCAACAGAGTAATGATCTTCGCCGATGAAATCGGAACCATCCCGAAAATCCAGTCAATGGAAATGATGTTCTCCGCAGGCCGTTCCCGCCGCATCAGTATGATACCCATCATCCAGTCCTTTGCACAGCTTGAGAAAAACTACGGCAAGGAGGGTTCCGCCATCATCATTGATAACTGTCAAGATATTCTGTTCGGAGGCTTTGCGCCAAACTCCGAAAGCGCTGACATCCTCTCAAGGGCGCTGGGAAACAAGACCGTCATGTCTGGCTCCATCAGCAGAGGAAAGAATGATCCCAGCCAGAGCCTGCAGATGATCCAAAGGCCTCTGATGACACCCGATGAGCTGAAAACCCTGCCTAAAGGCAACTTTATTCTCGCCAAGACCGGCTGCTGTCCCATGCGTACCAAGCTGCCGCTGTTCCTCAAATGGGGCATCCGGTTCGGAAAATCCTTTGAGGTCGAGGAACGTGCCGCTCGAAAGGTTCACTATGCTGACCGCTTCGAGTTAGAGCAGGAAATCCTCCAGCGGGGCTGTGCCTATGAGGAAGATGATTTTGCCGAAATGCCTGAGCCTCCCGATGGTGATCGCAGCGGTGGTACGTTGCACACACTGGTACCGGAGCATGATCCGGAGCCTCCTGCTATGCCTCTGCGCACTGATTAGGGGGGTGTTCGTGATTGAACTATTTATCATCTCTCTATGCTGCGGATGTCCCCCACCGTGCCGTTGTGGTATATCGTTACTTGAAAGACCGGGCAAACAAGGATGGAACCTGTTACCCTGCCATCGGCACCATTGCCAAAGACTTAAAGCTCTCCCGCCGCACGGTGCAGAGAGCCATCACTGACCTTGAAAAGACAGGCCATCTTCAAAAGGAGCAGCGCTGGCGGGAAAACGGAGGCAAGAGCAGTTTATTATTTACGGTGAAATAAAAAAACACATACTATGCCGCCAAGGGAGCAATGCGTCCTGTCGGCGGCATATGGTATGTGTCATCATGGCCTATGCAGTGAACCTATCACTTTAAGGATTTCTTGAATACAGAGAAAGAAAATATATACGGTAAAGATAACAATAACCATCCTCCCGAAAAGAAGATGGTCATTTTGACTCCAGTACAGCCTTCACCGTTGCGGTAATGATTTTAAGATCACGTTCATCGCACCGGGAGAGCAGTCGTATCAGCTGTTCTTTTTCGTTCTCTATATTTTGGCTTTCTGGATAGAAAATATTGTCTGCCGGAATGTTCAGCGTAAGAATGATCTTGCATAGCACCTCGAAGCTGGGGTGTTTATGTTCGTTTTCCAACGCCATTATGTATCGACCTGTTATGCCAATTTGTTCAGCAAGCTCATCTTGTGTCAGATTGGCTGATAATCGGGCTTGTTTAATTGTTGTTCCCAAGTTAGTTAGAATAACATTCACTTGAAGTTCACCTCCCACACCATTTTACAGTTCAGGTGCGGGAAGTGGAACGTTCTGTAGTTTCATATTTTTTATGAACCAATAAAGTGCAGCCTATAGGTTGTTAAATAATATAGAAGCCAATCAACAGCATTAGACTGCTTGAGCAGCTTTTTTATTTTTAGAAATTTTGATTATTATGGTACTTCTGGTGAATGCCTAAAAGTACAGTGTCAATAGCATTGCACAGGCCTATTTGAGCCTGATCTGGATTCGAAAGAGCAAAGCCCAGCTGCAAAGTTGTATAACCATGAAGTACCCCTGTTAGCAAGCTTAATATCTCATCCGTGTACTGTGTTTCCAATCCACACGAAAGAACGAGAGTAGTAAGCAAAGTCTTATATTCACCAAAAATCTTGCCGGTCTCATCGTTTCCATGCCAAGTAGCCCATTGGATTATTTCATAAACTCCGGGATGTGCAATCATGAACTTAAAATAAACTGCACATACAGATTTTATGGCAGCATCGCCGAAAGTGCCTATCGCGGTTTGAGTCATTTGATCATTCATTGTCCGCATTCCCTTGTGTGCTACTTCTCGCAATAAATCATCCAAGCTTGCGATATGGTTATATAAAGACGGTGTACGAATATTTAGTTTTTCGGCAACGACCTTTAAAGAAATATTGTTAAGTCCATCTTTATCGGCTATATCTGATGCAGTTTGTATTACCGCTTCTTTGGTAACGCGCATGATTAACCCTCTTTCAAATTTAATAACTTCCTTTTTATTTTAGCTAATCACATTAGCTTAGTCAATACAGATTATTGACATAAGATAGTAATTTATGATATTATACTAATGTAATTAGTATTTGCACTAATTTAGTTAATGGTTAATATTTCAATTTATGGAGTGATTGTATGGAACAGAAATTAAGATATCAAAATTTCAAAATAGGGAATACACCGGCAATGCTTTCCGGGGAATTATCTGATAACTTGTACCTTTTTCTTCATGGCCAGGGGGGGAACAAAGAAGAGTCTGAGGCTTTTGCTAAAATCGTGTGTCCAATGGGTTGGCAGGTGTTAAGCATTGATCTCCCCGGTCACGGAAAGCGCACTGATAAAGACAAATTTGTTCCGTGGGTAGTTGTATCGGAGCTACGTCAGGTCATGGATTATGTGAGGCCTAAGTATAAGAACATTGCATTGCGTGCCAACAGCATCGGCGCATGGTTTGGAATGTTGGCTTTTTCAAATGAGTCGCTTGCTCAGGCACTGTTCGTTTCGCCCATTGTTGATATGGAAAAACTAATTCAAAACATGATGCAGTGGGCGGGGGTGACAAAAGAACAGCTGCAAAAGGATAAGGTTATTTCGACCGATTTCGGTCAGGCATTATCATGGGAATACCTGACTTGGGTGCAGAAATATCCGATTACTAATTGGGCGACATCGACGAAAATCCTGTATGCAGGGCAGGATAACCTAACCGATCGCAATGTTATCAAGGACTTTATCTCGCGTTTTGGTGGCGAATTATTCGTTATGGAAAACGGTGAGCATTGGTTCCATACACCGGAACAGCTCGCAATACAAGAAAACTGGACGAGAGATTCGCTATCAAGGCAAGAGTATGATATGAGAGAGTCGCATAATGGAACTGGCGATATTAGAATGTTCTAAACTAAGTGAACAGGTGAAAATATGGAAAAATATAAATGGATATTGTGTCCTATATGTAATAACAAGACCAGATTAAAAATCCGTGAGGATACGGTACTGGAGAACTTTCCTTTGTACTGTCCAAAGTGCCGGCAGGAAACCTTAATTAGAATTAAACAGCTAAACATGTCAATTATCAAAGAGCCAGACGCTAAGACGCAGAGCCACTAAATCGCAAAGCAAATGCGGTTATTGGCTCTTTTTCTTTGTATATAAGTTAAAACCCGCCGAATAAAAAAAACGGAGCTTTGGCGGGTGGTTCTCTATGCCAAAATATAACTTACCTCCCCTCCAAACTTTGTTTTTAAGTTTGGAGGGATTTTATATGTGTTGGTCTTTACAGGCTACACCGCTGCGCATTTTCTGCAGCGACATTAAGCAATCTGCATAACCGCTATTTACATAGGTAATTCGTTAAAAAAAGCCTATGTCCATCAGCGGATAACTATGCCCACCAACACGAACCACTAGAGCATGTAAAACATGAAATAGCATATAAGAGCGTACCAACGGACGGTCATGTCTATCGGTACGCTCTTTTTTTACTGTACAAAATTATTTCCCGGTGCCGGTCACCGCCTCTTGTCCTTCGTTTTCAATCACATTTTGAAAATTTGGAGGACAAGCATATGTCAGAGAACAAAAAATATACAATTGTTGTAAAACGGCAGCGTGTAGAGGTCAGCGAGGCCATCTACCGTGCTTACCATAAAGAGCGTGAAGCGGAACGTTATCAGAATAAGCTGATCCGCCAGAACGAGCTATCGCTGGAGCGGTTCCATGAAGATGGTGTCAACATCGATTACCTCATCGTCCGTATTCAGCCGGACATCGTGGACAGGCTCATTCATCAGGAGCAGCTGGAGGCTCTGTGGAGTGCTCTCAAATCCTTATCGGAGGACGAACGTTCTCTCATTGATGAAATATTCTTCCATGAGAAAAGTGAGTCAAAGATTGCCAAAAGCATGGGTGTTAACCAATCTACCATCAGCCGCAGGCTTTTAAAAATCCTATTGAAACTAAGAAATATAATGGAGAAATAGCCGTATGGTAAGCAGCGCCCGTGCTTTTATGATGAAAAGTGCGGGTGCTGCTGTTGATATCTAATTTTTATTGCAGTAAAGTGAAGTTTACAAAAGAGGACACAAAAAGCGAGGAATAAATTTACTTACCATAGTATGATTTTCACGAGGAGGTGAAGAAATGGAGTGGTTGAAAAAATTAAGCAGTGCGATTGAATATATCGAAAACAACTTGGATAATGAGATTTCCTGTGAAGAAGCGGCGAAAATAGCATGCTGCTCGCCCTATTATTTTCAGCGAATGTTTACCTATGTGGCTGGTATTTCGCTTTCCGAATATATCCGCCGCCGAAGAATGACACAGGCTGCTTTTGAGTTGCAATCAACGGATACAAAGGTGCTGGATGTTGCACTGAAATATGGATACACTTCCCCAACATCCTTTAACCGTGCGTTTCAGAGTGTTCATGGGCTCTCTCCCGCTTGTGCAAAGTCCCAAGGGAGTGTGCTTCATGCATATCCCCCTATAAAATTTCAAGTAAGAGCCACAGGAGGTGAAGCTGTGCCATATCGAGTGGAAGATAAGGAACCAATGCGGATTGTTGGCATTCGCATTCCATTAACAGAGGACATGGAAGAAAATAAGAAACTGGTTCCGCCTTTTTGGAGCCAAACACTGCAAAATGGACAATTCACAGAAATCTGCAAATTGTCGGATCAGATTCCGGGTGCGGTGTTGGGAGTTACGGCTTACCAAAGCCCTGATGAAATCTATTATTATATTGCGGCTTCCTCCAGTCAATCTGTGCCTGTAGGAATGTTCGAATATGAAATACCGGCAGCCACATGGGTTGTTTTTGAGAGTGATGGACGTTTCAAAGAAACTATTCAAAATATTTTCAGGCGTTTTCTGACAGAATGGCTTCCGTTCTCAGGGTATACCTATGCAGAACTGCCGGACATTGAAATCTATCCTATCAGTAAAGATAAACCGCAAGAGGGGCATTCCGAAGTTTGGATTGCAGTAAAAAAAGAAAAGGAGATTTAAAAATGGAATATAAAATTGAAATCAGAGATATTGAACCAATACGAGTTGCTTTTTTGAAATACAAAGGAATCGCAACAGAAGCCAATAAGGTTTTCCCTGGCGTTTTTCAGTCTATTAAGGGAAAAACAAACGGTGCGCCATTTTTTTGTTATTATGAAATGAATCCGGAAACGAAAATAGGTGTGATGGATTTATGTGTTCCAACGGAGGAATCACCAAGTAAAAGTGGGATCGAAGTAAAAGAGTTACCCCGGATCAAGGCAATCAGTGTTACGCATATCGGTTCTTATGAGAACCTACACCTTGCCTATGCCGCAATTGACCAATATGCTGCGGAGCATAGTCTGCAGCTGCAGCCACCCTTCAGGGAGGTTTTTGTAAAAGGTCCTGGAATGTTTTTGAAAGGAAATCCATCCGGATATATCACCGAAGTCTTGTTTCCCATCAAGGAGGACTAACATGGATGCTATCCGAGCTGAAAATGTAATCAAAAAATATAAGAATGGTGTGCAAGCGTTAGACAGCTTAAGCCTGAGGGTAAAAGAGGGAGAGGTTTTTTCCCTCTTAGGTCAAAATGGTGCTGGAAAATCAACGCTCATTCATATCCTCACAACTTATCTGGCTCCAACCTCCGGTCTTGTTACTATGTTCGGAAAAGATATCTACCGAGAAGCATCTGAAATTCGCACACAAATATCCTGTGTGGCACAGCGCACGTCCATTGATACGCATCTATCCCTTACAGAGAATATGCTGTTTCAAGGCAACCTCTATAAAGTGCCGAAAGACGTAGCAAAAAAAAGAATGGACACTTTGATTGACTGCTTTGGATTGGAACGATATTTAAAGCACCCCGTTTCTTCTTATTCAGGCGGCGTAAAAAGACGGCTTGATATTGCGCTGAATATGATGTCTAACCCAAAGATACTGTTTTTAGATGAACCGACTATGGGCATGGACATTCAATCCCGTATGGCCATGTGGGATATGATGAAGAAAATAAGGACTGACTTTGGTACCACTATATTTCTTACAACACATTACTTAGAAGAAGCAGATGAGTTGAGCGATACCATCTGCATTATGAAAAACGGAAAAGAAGTCATTCAGGATACGCCCCAAGCACTTCGGGAGTATCTGCGAAAAGACATTTTGAAAATCAGCTTCTCATCCAAAGAGGAAGCTAAAAGCTGTTTTCAACCTTTAAAAAGCATCCTTGCTCTGAAGGAGTCCGACTTGAGGCACGATAAGATAATGGCTGTCTTAAAAAATGGACATACCGATTTGAGAAAAGCAAATCACTGGCTGCTGGATCATGAAATTTCATTCTTGGGGATAGAAATTGTTCAGCCTACCTTGGAGGATGTTTTTCTAAGGTTCACTGGTGAAAACGGAAAGGAGTCCTGCTAATGGGCGTTTTGACTTTGCTTCACCGTAACATAAAGTGGCGCTTTCATAACACTTTTACCATTATCATTACGATTTTGCAGCCTATACTCTGGCTACTCTTGTACAGCACTGTTGCAGGACAGACAATGCAGGGAATAGGAATTGAAAATTATACAGCGTTTATCTTGCCCGGATTGGTTGTATTAGTCTGTTTTGGAGCTTGCAGTAGCAGCGGCATTATGAATTACTTGATGAAGGCAGACGGCAGCTTCTACCGCATACTGATTGCGCCGGTAAAAAGAAGTGCGATTGTGTTGGGGCAGATGTTAGAGGCGGTACTGTGTACCTTTCTTGAAGTGACCATTATGTTTCTGGCAGGGCTGCTTTTTGGAGTGAAAGTCTCCTCTGGATGGATAGGGTTAGGCCTCATTGTTTTGATCGTTTTCATGACTGCCCTTTTCATGTCCGGGCTGACCTATGCAATCAGTCTCTGCCTACCCAATGAGGTGATCTATGAAACAGTAATGAATGCAGTGGTTCTGCCTATCTTTTTTCTAAGTACGGCATTGTTCCCGGCGGACAAATTATCCGGTGGATTGGCTGTTGCGGTAAACCTAAATCCTTTTACTCATGTTATTAATGCCCTACGAAATTTAATGATACAGGGAAATATTGAACCAAAGGAGATTTTGATTGTTGTCATACTGCTCACCGTTATGTGTTTTATCAGCTTCATATGGGCAAACAGAAGATTAAGAAAAGAAACCAACTTGTAGCATAGACATATGAAATACCCGCCATATAAAAAAACGGTGATTTGGCGGGACGTTCCCTATGCTCAAATATCCTCACTATCCCTCCAAACCCGTAAAGTTTGGAGGGATTTTATATGTGTTGGTCGATACAGACTACACCGCTGCGCATTTGCTGCAGCGACATTAGGCTATCCGCATAACTGATTTTTACATAGGTAACTTGTTAAAAAAAGCCTATGTCCATCAGCGGATAACTATGCCCACCAACACGAACCGCTAGAGCAGGTAGAACATGAAATAAAATATAAGAGCGTACCAACGGACAGCCATGTCTATCGGTACGCTCTTTTTTTACTGCACGAAATTATTCCCCGGTGCCGTTCACCACCAATTGTCCTTCGTTTTCAATCACATTTTGAAAATTTGGAGGACAAGCATATGTCAGAGAATAAAAAAAATACCATTGTTGTAAAACAGCAGCGTGTGGAGATCAGTGAGGCTGTCTACCATGCCTACCATAAAGAGCGGGAGGCGGAGCGCTATCAGAACAAACTGATCCGTCAGAACGAGCTGTCACTGGAACGGTTCCATGAGGATGGTGTCAACATCGATTACCTCATCGTCCGTGTTCAGCCGGACATCGTGGACAGGTTCATTCATCAGGAGCAGCTGGAGGCGCTGTGGATTGCTCTTAAAGCCCTCCCGGAGGATGAACGCTCCCTCATTGATGAAATATTTTTCAATGAGAAAAGCGAGTCACAGGTTGCCAAAAGCATTGGTGTTAACCAATCCACCATCAGCCGCAGGCTTTCAAAAATTCTATCCAAGCTGAAGAACTTTATAGAAATTTAGTTTTTTGGCGCATAGCCCCTCTCACTTTTTCCTTTATAGAAGTGAGGGGGATTTTTCTATTTCTCCCATGTTCCTTGAAAAACACCGGAACCATTCGGTCATATCCAGCAGCTTAAATACGTTAGCTGTTCAGCTCCGATGAGGGGAAAGCGGCTTCGGAGGACACGCCAAGACCATCTGCGGATAGGTCAGAGCTATTCGTCAATACGATAGCATCAAAGGTGCCGAGCGAGAACTGTCTGTCCGAGAAGCAATCCGAGGTGGATTGCCCTGCCATGACCTGAACAGCCTACAATGATACTTCTGCACAGCCACAGACATCGCAATGGGTGCAGCCGCCGGAGAACCCGGCGGGGGTGAGAGTCCCATGACAGCCACTAACCAAGGCTGGTTTAAGCTGACTGCCCAAAGGATGAAATCATCCTTAACCGCAGGCACTCCGCCTGTGGTGTTCTGCTTCGGGAAGTAGTGTCGAATAGAGGCAGCAGAAAACGAAGAACAAGAGTTTTGTTATATCAGAAACTATGAGGACAGCCGCCCTGCGGGTAAACCCGGTCACAATCGGCGGCTGTCCTTATCCTTGTGGTATAACACTGATTTCATAAAAAGGAGGAATGTGAAATGCGTATCTGCAAAGGCGATATGTTCTACGCCGATTTAACCCCGGTCGTGGGCTGCGAACAGGGTGGGATACGGCCTGTGCTGATTATCCAAAACGACATCGGCAACCGCTACAGCCCCACCGTTATCGTGGCTGCCATCACCAGCCGCACGGAAAAAAGTCATCTGCCTACCCATATCCAGCTATGCAGCCAGCAGTATGGGCTGCGGCAGAATTTTCTTGTGCTGCTGGAGCAGGTGCGAACCATTGACCGTTCCCGTCTGCGGGAGTACATAGGCCATTTGAATGAATTACAGATGCAGGAGGTTAATGAGGCCTTAACCGTGAGCTTCGGTCTGGCTATCCAACTGAACGAACGGCAAATGGAGCCAATGGTAATGACATTGTCAAGTTGGTAAGGGGAGGTGTTTTTTATGGAGAAGAAATCCGCATGGATTTACTGCCGCATCGATGCACCGGAAGATGCTCACGGTGCTTTGAAAGGGCAATACGAAAGACTGGAAACCTATGCCGCACAGATGGGCTTTACCGTTGTCGGCTCTTCTCAGGACTTAGGCAGCGGTCTAAACTTCGACCGTCCCGGCCTACAAGCTGTTCTGGAAGCGGCAAAGGCCGAGAGCTTTCAGATTTTGCTTGTAGATTCGGTGGCCGGATTGGGCGGGATGAAACGAATACTAAATCATTTATCAAAACCCTTCTGTCCTATGGCATTACCGCCTTTTCACCACTGGAGGGGAAAATATTGATATAGAAAGGCAGAAGATTTTTATGAATGAGAAAATAAGAATGTTTGAAAAATACCCCGATGTAGTCGAGGTAAACCAATTGAGAGAAATGCTCGGCGGCATCAGCCGTAAGCTGGCTTATAAACTTTTGGCAGATAATGAAATACGAAACGTGCGAGTCGGGCGAACCTATAAGATTCCCAAGGCTTGTGTGATTGAATATTTATTGGGTGAAGAAATGTGCCACATCAGGATTTTTTGATATGGCTTTTGCTTACTATTAGACACAAACCGTAGAAAAATCCGTTGGATATTTTCCACGCAGAACAGTAGCTATCCTATACTTTCTGTGGTAATGTGGTGTTGTCAATGGTAGGCAAATACTGCTGTTATTTCAAAGGAGGATAACAATGATAACAGGTTGCCTACAGAAAAAAAACAATACTTATTATGCCGTTTTATATATAAAGGTGGACAGTAAAAGAAAAACCAAATGGGTTCCTACCGGATTGCCGGTAGCGGGAACCAGCCAAAGAAAGGCTCAAAAAGCCTTTGACCAAATTCGCTTAGAGTACGAGCAGACTCAGGAGGAAAAGGAACGCCAAGAAGCAGAAGAAAAAGCCAGAGAGCAGATTGAGGGCAAAAGAAACCCACAAGCAGACGTACCATTTATGGATTACCTTCAAAAATGGTTGCTGCAATCCAAGCCCACCATATCCAAAACTACGTTTAAGGGATATCGCACCATGCTGGACGGTCGGGTCAATCGGTATTTTACAGAACTGGATATTACCGTGGGAGAAGTCACTCCTCAGCATCTGCAGGATTTCTATCAAACAATTTTTGATGAGGGGCATACACCCAATACGGTCATTCACTATCATGCCGTGCTTCGCAAGGCGCTGCAAAATGCCGTGAAAAAAGATATTCTTAATACCAATCCTGCCGATAAGGTGGATAGACCAAAAAAGAATGTATATCAGGCACAGTTTTATTCCGCAGAAGAAATCATGACATTATTTGATGCGGTATCAGACGATCCCTTGGAGATCTGCGTAAAGCTGGCGGCTTACTATGGGCTGAGAAGAAGTGAAGTCCTTGGTCTGAAATGGGATGCGATTAATCTCGAACAAAAAACGATCTCCATCAGGCACAAGGTAATTGAGGACGAGGTGGACGGCAAGTTTGTACCTGTCGGTGAAGATGTACTGAAAACCAAATCCAGCTTCCGCACACTCCCTTTGCTGCCCTCTGTTGAAAAACTGCTGCTTGCAGAGAAAGAGAAACAGGAAATGTACCGCAGGCTATTCAAACGATCTTACTGCCGAGAATATCTCGATTACATTTGCCTCGACCAAACCGGAAAGCTCATGCGCCCCAATTATGTCACAGAGCATTTCAGCTGGCTGCTTGAAAAATTCGGTCTCAAAAAGATTCGCTTCCACGATCTCAGACATAGCTGCGCCAGCCTACTGCTGGCAAGCGGCATATCCATGAAGCAAATCCAGATATGGCTTGGACACAGTACCTTCTCGACCACAGCGGATATTTACTCGCATTTGGACTTCCACGCACAGATTGAATCTGGGCTTGTCATGGATGGAATGTTTGAAAGAAACCGAGTGTCTGAACCGAGTGGACTTGAACAGAGCGAATGATTTTCTACGGATTGCCTGATAAGAATACTGCAAAGCCTGATATATAAAGTATTCAGGCACGCCCCTTTTCTACAGAAAAGAAAAAACGCCCTCAAAAGAAAGCGTAGAAATTCGAAAAAAAGGAAGAGCCTGCTGCGGACATTGACCGCAAACAGGCTCATGGCGGAGACGGTGAGATTCGAACTCACGTGCCCTTGCGGACAACCTGATTTCGAGTCAGGCTCGTTATGACCACTTCGATACGTCTCCATATTATATTTTAATACACCAGCCCAGCGTAGAAGTCAAGGCAAAGTGTAGAAAAACCGTAGAAATCGGAAAAACACTAAATTTTCAAAATCCCGCAAACCCGCATGAACTCAAGGGTTTCAAGCATTATCAAGGCAACTGACCGAGTGGATTTCGAGTTGTATAGGAGTCATCCGGAATATGCTATTGAAATGCCCAACCGCCAGCCGGTCTTAGGAAGAAATCAGTTGGTGCTGGATCTTTGCAAAAAAGAAGTTCGGGATTATATAGTAGAACAAGTTAGCAGCATTCTGGATGAAGCAAAAGTTTCCTATGTGAAATGGGATATGAACCGACATATTGCGGAAGCATTTTCTGCGGCTTTGCAAAACCAGGGTGAGTTCTGTCACCGTTACATCCTGGGGCTCTATGAGGTGTTGGCCAGGATATTCGAGCCCAGACCCCATATTTTGCTGGAGAGCTGTTCCAGCGGAGGCAATAGATTCGATTTGGGAATGCTTTGCTATAGCCCGCAGATTTGGGCTTCTGACGATACCGATCCTATTGAGCGGCTAAAAATCCAGACAGGTTTATCCTATTTTTATCCGCAGTCTACCATGGGGGCTCATGTTTCGCAGGCGCCCCATCAGCAAACCTTACGTGAGACGCCGCTTGCAACCCGTTTTCATGCTGCCTGCTTTGGATGCCTGGGCTATGAGTTGGACTTAAAGTATCTGTCACCGGAGCAAAGAAAAGACATTGCAGAGCAAATTGAATTCTATAAGCAGTATCGAAAGATTTTCCAATATGGAAGATTTTACAGGATTAAATCCTACAAATCTAACAAAGTGATATGGGAAACGGTAAGTGAGGATAAGGAAACCGCGCTCACAGGATTTTTTCAAACGTTGGCCGCCGCTGCAGAAAGCAGCGACAAGCTAAAGGTGATCGGCCTGGAAAAAGGAAGATATACCATTCGGACAAGGCCGCAAAAGCTTTATATCCAGCGTTTCGGAGGATTGATAAAGCATGTTGCGCCTGTGGAGCTGAACCCCGATGGTTTAATTATGCGGACAGCCAACCGCCATTACAGTCTGAAGGATTGCGTGGAAACCTATACCTGCTCTTCAGAGGCGCTTGCAGCAGGAATACCATTATGCGAGCAGTTTATCGGGACGGGTTATCGTGAAAGCGTGCGAATGCTTGGTGATTTCGGATCGAATATGTATATTACAGAGAAAGAAAGTGAACAGCAAAGGTAGTATTTATATTCAGCCGTGTGTGACCTTATCAATTGATAGTACATAGAAATGGGGATAAATATGGGAGTGAAAACTAAAAGAAATCATAATCGTTATATGTTTGGCCTTGGAACTATTGGCAGAGATATGCTTTATACGATGGTAAGCATGTATCTTCTGTTTTTCTTAACAGATATTTTGGATTTGCCGGATTCCACTATGTGGTGGATGACGGGAGCGATGACCATACTTCGTGTATTTGATGCCGTAAATGATCCGGTCATGGGATTTTTAGTAGATAATACTCGCTCACGATTCGGCAAATTCAAGCCATGGATTGTGATAGGAGCTATTCTTGGCGGTATTCTTACGGCGCTGTTGTTCCATGATTTTGGACTAAATGGATCAGGATATGTAATAACGTTTGTAGTAATCTATCTTCTCTGGGACTTAACCTATGGAGCCAATGATATCGCTTATTGGTCAATGCTTCCATCCCTGACACTTGACCAAAAGGAACGTGAGAAAACCGGATCCTTTGCCAGAATATGTGCAAATATCGGATTATTTACAACCGTAGTCGCTATATTGCCTGTTACCGGAGCCTTGGGCGGAGATAAAAAAGCCTGGCAGATTACAGTGATCGCAATTGTATTGATTACATGGGCATTTCTTATGTTCACGGTATTTGGAGTGAAGGAGGATAAAAATATTACTGTTGAGCAAGAATCCACTTCATTAAAGGAAATGTTCGTAATTTTATTCCGGAATGATCAGCTGTTATTTACGGCTATATCAATGGCATTATTTATGATCGGATATTGTACTACCACCGGGTTCGGAGTTTATTTCTTTAAGTATGCTTTTAAGAATGAAGGAATGTATTCGGTGTTTGCTGCGATTCTCGGAGTCTCACAGCTTGCAGCCTTATCTGTATTCCCTCTTTTTTCAAAAAAATACAGCAGAAAAACGTTATATGCTTTTGCGACCATATTGGTGGTGGTTGGATATGTAATATTCTTCCTTTCACCGATGAATATGCTGTTTATCGGTGCGGCCGGCATCCTTCTTTTTACCGGTCAGGCTTTCATACAGCTGCTGATGCTGATGTTTTTGACAGATACGGTAGAGTACGGGCAGTGGAAGCTGGGACGTCGCAATGAAAGCATCACCTTTTCCGTACAGCCGTTTATAAATAAGATCGGGGGAGCAATTGCAAATGGGATTGTCGGTGTGACCTTGATTGTTTCCGGTATCAATGCTGCTAAGACACCGGAGGATGTTACGGATTCCGGACTGCTTACCATGAAATTAGCAATGTTAATTCTACCGCTTATCTTTATTGTGGCCGGTTATTTGATTTATTATAAGAAGTTCAGGATTGATAAGCAGATGTATGATCGCATAATATCGGAATTGGCTGCCCGTGGTGAAATAAACAGAGAACAGGAGTGATGTTTCTATGCTGACAAAAAACAGTAGTATCAAAGATGTGTATGCCAATCCGGTTGGACAGGATATTATCGATCGGGTGCTCTTACAAATGAATATAAGCAAAAAGGCAGTTACCAATCCAATCATGGGAAATTTAAAGCTAAAGGCTTTGCCGAAGCTGTCTAAAAGTCAATTGGATGAAGGTTTCGTAGATACGCTGCTTACCCTTTTAAATACGGAACAGGAAACGGTAAAGACCAATGATGAGCCCATTCTAAAAGCTTGGTGGAAAGAAGCCGTATTTTATCAGATTTATCCCAGAAGCTTTAAAGATAGCAATGGAGACGGCATTGGCGATCTGCAGGGTATCATAAGTAAATTGGATTACATAAAAGGGTTAGGTATCGATGCTATCTGGCTTTCACCAATTTACGATTCTCCTAACGATGATAATGGTTACGACATAAGAGATTACCAAAGGATCATGAATGAGTTTGGAACAATGGAGGACTTTGACACGTTATTAACTGAGGTTCATAACCGTGACATGAGGCTTATTATGGATCTTGTGGTGAACCATACCTCAGATGAGCATGAGTGGTATCAGAAGGCCATCCATGAACCGGAATCCAAGTATGGAGATTATTATATTTTTAAGGATCAGCCTAACAACTGGACATCATTTTTTAGCGGCAGCGCGTGGAACTATGTAGAAGAGCGCGGACAATATGCACTTCATTTATTCTCAAAGAAGCAGATGGATCTAAACTGGGAAAATGAAAATCTGCGTCATGAGATCCACGATATGGTAAGCTGGTGGCTGGAAAAGGGTGTGGATGGATTTCGCATGGATGTCATTAATTATATCTCTAAACGCAGCGGCCTGCCGGATGGAAATGAAAGCATCGGCAAGCTTATGGGATATCATGGGGTAGAACATTATTTCTATGGACCTCGTCTTCACGAATATCTGCATGAGATGAAAGAGAAGGTGTTTATCCCATATCATGCTTTTTCGGTTGGAGAAACTCCCGGGACAGGAATGGAAATGAGCAAGCTGTTGACTGCCGATTACCGAAATGAGCTGGACATGGTATTTTCCTTTGATCATCTGGAAACGCCGGGGCATACACGTTTTGATGATTATCAATATGACCTTAATTATCTGAAAAGCTATATGATTAACTGGATGGAGAACTACGGGAACCATTGCCAGCCATCGCTGTTTTATGAAAACCACGATAATCCGCGCATGATTTCAAAAATAAATCCGGACCCGCAATATCGGAATGTGCTGGGTAAGCTTCTGGCTGTGATTCAGCTTACACTGCGGGGCACGCCATTTATTTATCAGGGGCAGGAGCTTGGAATGATCAATCAAAACTTTAGGTCCGCCTCAGAACTTCGCGATGTGGAGTCGTTGAATCTTTATGATGAGTTATGCGGCACTATGAAAAAGGAAGAGGCATTTGCAAAGGTATTGGCAGGTTCGAGAGACCATGCGAGAACACCGATGCAGTGGAACGATCAGCAATATGCGGGATTTTCTGCTGTGGAGCCGTGGATTATGATGGACGAGGATTATAAGAAGTGCAATGTAGAGGCGCAGCTTCAAGATGAGAATTCCATCCTTCGCTTTTTTCAGAAATTGATGGTTTTGCGCAAGGAGCATAAAGTCATCTATTATGGAGTTATATTATTTACCGACCGAAAAGAAAAAGACCTATTCACCTATTATCGTAAGGATGAAACAGAAACACTGTATATAGAGATAAATTTGAGTTCATCTAATAAGAAACGAACAAAACATCCGGAGGGGATTCGTTTGCTGTCGAATTATGCAGAGGACTCTTCGTCATTTCTGCGGGCATATGAGGCAAGTATATGGAAAATAAAAAAATAGAATAAAAAAAGAAAGAAGGGATCGTGATGCCGAAGTTACTAATTGTTGATGATGATATACATCTCCGGAAGCTGGTGATGACTTATGCTGAATTAGATGGATATCAGTGCGAAGAGACAGAAAACGGTCAGGAAGCTATTGAAAAAGTAAATAGAACACAGTTTGATATCGTTGTGCTGGATGTCATGATGCCGGAACTCGATGGTTTTGAAACGCTGGGGGAAATACGCAAGGAAAGTCAGGTTCCGGTTATTATGCTTACTTCCCGCAGCGAGGAATATGACAAGCTGTTAGGCTTTCATCTTGGAGCGGACGATTATGTACCGAAGCCGTTTAGCCCGAAGGAACTGATGGCCCGTATCGGTGCTGTACTCAAGCGCAGCGGAAAAAGATCATGTGATAAGCTTTCTTTTGGAGAGTTTTGTGTCTCGCCCGGTTCAAGAACGGTAACCGTAGCTGGAAAAGTACTTAACCTGCCGCCTAAAGAGTTTGATCTTCTACTGTATCTTGCACAGAATGAAGGACTTGTTCTCAGCCGGGAACAGCTGTTGAATAAGGTCTGGGGTTATGACTATTACGGTGATGCACGTACGGTAGATACTCATATCAAATCACTCCGGGAGCACCTGGGCGACTACAGGAAAGTAATTCAAACGGCATGGGGGGGGTGGGTATAAATTTGAATATGAATAAGATTCGTAAGAGGCTGCCCTTCCGCTCCAGGATTGCAGTGCGCTTGTGGCTGCTCATGATGCTTTTGGTGGCACTTGGCATAGCATTTATGTGGGTTGTGCAGATATTCCTGTTTGAGCGGAATTATGTGGATTCCACTGTGGCCGAAGTACAAAGCAGTTTACAGCCTATTATTGAGAACATAAAAACGAAAGATCTCGCCGATCATGCGCATCTGCTCTCTTCTCTAAGTAAGTCCGTTAATGGAAAAATGATACTGATTGATGCTGACGGGAATCCGATTGCGCTTTACAGTTTAGGATATAGGCTGCAAAAGGAAAATTCATGGGATTTTATATATGCATTTCTATATAACTTAAAGCATAGTGAAGAATATCAGCAGGTTTTGCAGGGAAAAACGTACCATAAAATTATTCGGGACGGGTCGGAACCGTTAGTACTTGAAATCGGCATTCCTGTGACGTACGAAGACCGGCAGGCTTTGATTGTTTTGTATCATTCAATGGATCAACTGCATACGGTGCTTCGCATCAACCGGAGCCAGCTTGTGACGCTAAGCATAATACTGTCACTGGCTGCCGCTATGCTGGCTGCATTGCTGTCCCGCCATTTTGTGAAACCAATTCACATTATAAAGAGCACGGTAGACGAACTTGCAAGAGGCAAATTAACCGCAACACCGGGGCTTTCCCTGAATGATGAGCTCGGACAACTGTCCGATTCGGTAGACGAGCTTAGTCAGGCTCTTCAACGAGTGGATGTTCTTCGCAAAGAGGTTATAGCCAATGTGTCCCATGAGCTGCGCTCACCTCTGGCCCTAATCAGGGGTTATGCCGAAATGGTGCGGGATATCAGCTGGAAAAATGATGAAAAGCGTAATGAGGACCTTAATCTTATTATACAGGAAGCCGGACGGATGAGCGAGATGGTCAGCGATATCATGGATTACTCCCAGCTACAGGCCGGATATATCCAACTAAAAAAGGACTGGTACAATCTGTATGAGATTGTTGAGTCAGAGGCAGCTCATTGCGAACAAAATGCTGCGCAATATGATATCACGGTTCAATTGGAGAGTGCTCAGAAGGATATTCCCGTCAATGTAGATGCGATGAAAATTTGCCAGGTAATGCGGAATCTGCTGAATAATGCCGTCAATCATACCGCGGATGGGGGAATAATCTCCGTAGTGATTGAGACACCGGATAACGGGATACGGGTGTCTGTTATCAATCCGGGTGAACCGATTCCGGAGGAGGATCGGGCAATTATCTGGGAAAGATATCAATGCAGTCGACATCATAGCGGACGTAAAAAGGGAACCGGTATCGGTCTTTCTATCGTCAGCACGTTTTTAAAGGCTCATGGTATGTACTATGGTGTAGACTGTAAAGAAGCACTAACCACTTTCTGGTTCGAGTATCCAAGTCAAAGTAATTAATATATCTTCATATAAATCTACCTTTTTTCTCACAGAATTCTCACATTTTTACATTAAGTTTGAGGTATCTGATCAGGATATACCTACTGCAAAGAACATGTGAAAAAGAATAATCAGGATGGAGGGTATGAGATATGAAATGGAAAAAAGTTATTGGTTTTGTTTTAATACTTGTGGTAATGTTTTCCCTCGCAGCATGCGGAAACGCGCAGAGTAGCAGTAATGAAGCTGATACAGAAGCGGAAAGTTCGGAAGTGGAAAGTCCGGAAGTGGAAAATGAAGTAACTCAATTACCAAAGGAAACACCAAAAGTTTGCATGACGACCGATATCAGTCCGGAAGGTTTGATGGCTGTTTATGAAGCAATGGGCTGGACACCGGAAGGAAAGGTTGCTGTGAAGCTTAGTACAGGTGAACCACCCTCCGGTAACTATCTGAAACCGGAATTGATTAAAGACCTGGTGCAGTCTGTGGACGGTACGATTGTGGAATGCAATACGGCATATGGCGGTTCCCGCGGGGAAACCGCTATGCATATGCAGGTAGCAAAGGATCATGGATTCACGGATATTGCGGAGGTAGATATTATGGATGCTGACGGATCAATAAGCCTTCCGGTAAATGGAGGAGCTCATCTGGAAGAAGATCTTGTAGGAGCCCACTTTGCAAATTATGATTCTTTTCT
Source organism: Bacillota bacterium (assembly GCA_023408815.1). Lineage (GTDB taxonomy): Bacteria > Bacillota > Clostridia > Lachnospirales > Lachnospiraceae > Kineothrix. The sequence continues at coordinate 34,757 of JAEYJO010000072.1, forward strand.
TGTGCTTTCTCATTTTAAGGGGCATCAGATGGCTGGCTTTGGAGGAGCAATTAAAAATATTTCCATAGGGATTGGTTCAAAAGAAGGAAAATGCCTGATACATACTGCAGGAAAGAGCAGTATAAGTATGTGGGGGGGAATTCAGGATGATTTTCTGGAATCAATGGCTGATGCCGGTAAGGCTGTTTCTGACAGTTTGGGGAATGGGAAGAATATTGCATATGTCAATGTTATGAACAGGATCAGTATAGACTGCGACTGCAATGGAAAACCGGCGGAACCGGATATCCACGATATTGGAATTCTTTCTTCAACCGATCCGGTGGCGCTTGATCAGGCATGTATCGATCTTGTATATACTGCGGAAGGAAGAGAAAAGCTCGTAAACAGAATTGAACAACTGAATGGGCTTCATACACTGGAAAGTGCGGAAGAAATCGGACTTGGCAGCCGTGAGTATGAATTGGTGAATATTGATGATTGATATATTGCATAGAGAATTCGTTTATCTATGGTATTATTTTAGTATTCAATTGAATCAGATTTTTGAGTACTGGTTGCTGGGTATGGTCATCGGGTCGGTAGTGTCTGTGTTCGGCAAAGAACGGATACATAATTTGTTCAATCGTTTAAAAGATAAAAGGATGGGGGTATTGGGTATCGTACCGGCATGCTTACTCGGTATAGCTTCACCACTCTGTATGTATGGAACAATTCCGATTGCAGCATCCTTTTCCGCTAAGGGAATGAGAGATGACTGGCTGGCTGCTTTTATGATGTCCTCTATCTTACTCAACCCACAGCTGATTATTTATAGCGCTGCGCTGGGAACGAAGGCATTGATCGTGCGGATATCGTCTTGTCTTCTGTGCGGCATCTTAGCAGGGCTACTGGTACACGTATTCTGCCGGAAAACCTCTTTTTTTAACTTTTCTTCCATTGCAGAAGTGAAAAGCCGTGATACAGACCCTAATATACTGCTGCGCTTACTTAAAAATTTCGGACGGAATGTGAAAGCAACCTGGCTGTATTTTCTTTTAGGGATTGTACTATCTGCTTTGTTCCAAAGATATGTGCCGACAGATGCTTTTGTTAAACTGTTTGGCAGCAACGAGGGATTTGGCGTGCTGATGGCAGCTACCATCGGTGTTCCGCTTTACATGTGCGGAGGCGGAACCATCCCCCTTATACAGCAGTGGCTTTATGACGGTATGAGTATGGGATCCGCTGCAGCATTCATGCTTACCGGACCAGCTACAAAAATCACCAATTTAGGCGCTGTTAAAATTGTATTGGGTATCCGGCAGTTTATAATATATTTGCTGTATGTGATAATTTTTGCATTTATAACAGGACTAATCATAAACATTTGAATATCAACCGCAATTATTTGGTTTTGTTCCTGTTAGTGATGAAAGGTACGAATGGAATATATGATTTTTTCTGTATTCTATGGTATGATAAATGCAAATAAGGAGTTTTGTGATGGATATAGCAGTTTTGGCGGATATACACGGAAATTATATTGCACTCGACAAATGTATAAAATATGCGGAAAAAAGAAATATCGATACCTTTTTATTTTTGGGGGATTATGTGGGTGAACTGGCCTATCCTGAGAAGGCAATGGGGATGCTGTTTTACGCATATAATCATTTGTCGAAGAAGGATATCTGTTGTTTGTCTCACTAAAAAGGAAAGTGTATAACCGTAAAGGGGAAAGGAACGCTATGGATGCTTATGAAACGGCAATTGCCGTAATGAAGGAATTATTTTCGAGAGATTACCAGTTCGCGTTGGCTACAGCAAAGGGCCATGTGCCGTCGCTTCGTTTTGTAGACAGTTATTTTGACGGGAGCTGTTTCTATATAGTGACTTACGGACAATCCCAGAAGGTCAAGGAAATCAGGGAGAACAGCTCTGTCGCACTATGCGGCAGGAAGCTTCATTCATTTAGTGGAAAGGCCTATGACATCGGACATCCCCTTAAGCCGGAAAATGCTGAAATCAGGGAGAAATTAATAGAGGTATTTGAAAACTGGTATTTCAGACACAATAATGAAGCGGATGAAAATATGTGTTATGTGAGGATAGAACCGGCCTCCGGCTTTTTCCATAAAAACGGGAAAGGGTATAAGGTGGACTTCGTAAACCGGACGGCAGAGGAATTCCCTTTTGACTTCGATATTGCGTTGACAGAAGAATAAGTTCCTGATTAAAAGACTTGCAAACATACCATCAGTATGTTATGATGGCCATACATACCGATGGTATGTTATGGTATAGTGAATTGTTGAGGTGAGATGAAATGGCGAGAAACAAATACCCGGAGGAGACAATCAATCTCATATTGGATGTTGCCTTCCGTTTATTCATGCAAAAGGGCTATGAGCATACTTCTATACAGGATATTATCGATAATCTGGGCGGACTCAGCAAAGGAGCAATTTATCATCATTTTAAATCGAAGGAAGAGATTTTGATTGCGGTAACAGACCGGATGACCTCAGACTCCAATCAAATATTAGCAGTTATCCGTGACCGTTCGGATATGAATGGAAAAGAAAAGCTGAAAGCCATCTTTAAGGAATCCATTCTGCGTCCGGTACAGAGCGATATTTTTACGGCGGCGCCTAATCTGGGTGAGAATCCCAGATTTATGTTTATAATGCTTCGCGATACGATAGACGAAGCGGTTCCCCTATACATTCGTCCAATCGTTGAGCAGGGGATAGCGGATGGCTCGATTCAGACACAATATCCCGCAGAGCTTTCTGAACTGATAGTGCTGGTCGCTAATTTCTGGCTCAATCCTATGATTTTTAACAGTACGCCTGAGGAGTGTTATCGAAAACTCATGGTGTTCGACCAAATGCTGCACGGCTTCGGACTGGATGTTTTGGATGCCGAAATGATAAATAGGCTGCAGGAGCTGGCGCAGATTTATCAGGATAGTAAATAGAATAGCAAATATATTTGAATTAAATAAGAAAAGCCTTTCATATGCGCTTTTTTTATTTTTTAAAATATACATACCGACGTTCGGTATTAAAAGGAGATTATGATTATGAATCAAAAGCTATTTTCCAAGGATTTTATTCTAGTAACAGTGGGACAGATTATCTCCCTCTTCGGCAATGCGGCCCTTAGGTTCGCCCTTCCTCTATATCTGCTGAATCAAACTGGTTCTTCCGCACTTTACGGAACGGTTACCGCTTGCGCTTTTATCCCGGCAATTCTTCTCTCGCCGGCAGGAGGTATCATCGCGGACAGAGTGAACAAACGAAATATCATGGTCATATTGGACTTTCTTACTTCGGCGCTCATATTGATATTCTATCTAAGTATGGGGAGAGCAAATATCATCCTTTTGATCGGAGGTATGCTTATGATCTTATATGGTATTGCCGGATTTTATCAGCCGTCGGTGCAAGCCAGCGTTCCTGCATTGGTCGGCAAGGATAAACTCATGACAGCCAATTCTATTATCAATTCCATCAGTTCACTTTCCTCTTTGCTGGGACCGGTACTGGGTGGTATTTTATATAGCTTATATGGCCTTAAGACGGTGCTCATACTTTGCTTTGCCTGCTTTCTGCTTGCCGCGGTTATGGAGATTTTTATTGTGATTCCCTTTGAAAAGAGAGAGCGCGGAAAAAACATATGGGAAACGGTAAGATGTGATTTTGCAGAAAGTCTTTTTTTCATTCGAAAAGAGAAACCTATTATCGGAAAGGTTCTGTTTGTGGTTTGTGCAATCAATCTGTTTATGTCGGCGATGATTATCGTAGGTTTGCCCTACCTGATTACGGAGGTACTTAGCTTTTCCCCTGAGCAGGCGAACAGGCTCTATGGGTTTGCGGAAGGTGCGCTGGCAGCAGGGGGAATCGCGGGAGGGATTCTTACGGGAATTTTTGCAAAAAGGATGGCTGTTAAAAAAGCCGGACATTTGCTGCTGGCATGTGCCGTCTGCGTTTTTCCTATCGGAATATCCTTGGCAACTAGTTCCTCTGATATTGTAAACTACATAGTGATAAGCATATGCTGCTTTATTCTTATGGCAATTTCCACCATGTTCACGATACAAATGCTTTCCTTTGTCCAAGCGGAAACGCCGCCTGGTATTGTCGGTAAGGTAATTGCGTTAATTCTTACGGCTTCCATGTGTGCACAGCCGATAGGCAGTGCCTTCTACGGTATCCTTTTTGAAAGCTGGAAAGGTTTTGAGCATGCAGTAGTGCTGCTTGCAGGGACAATATCTCTTGGAATCGCTATTGGAACAAAAAAAATATTTAGAAGTCTATGATTTAGAATTAAATGAAAAATTTTAAAAAATCTGTTATAATACAAAATGGAGGTTGTAAGAAAACCGTTACTATTCGCACAGCAACTTAACACGTGATGTTAAGTTGTGTAAGAACATGATTCAAGAGATGATTTCTGCTTCGCGTAGCGAATTAAAATGCAGAAATCATGGGTTGCTGTGAACGGAGTGATCAGTATCGAAAAACACAGCCTATAAGTTCAAGAATATTTTTGATACTTACAAATGCTTAAAATTATACGTAAAGTAAGGAGAAACGAATTGCATGGAAAAAGACTTTATCACACTTACAATTGGAAAACAGAAAAATATCGCGCTGATTGCTCATGATGCCAAAAAGGCCGATTTGATCAAATGGTGTCAGGATAACAGGGAGATATTAAAGGGGCATTTCCTTTGCGGAACGGGTACGACGGCCCATATGATCACGGACAGCACCGGGCTTCCTGTAAGAGGATATAACAGCGGCCCGTTAGGCGGAGACCAACAGATAGGCGCGAAGATCGTAGAAGGAAGGATCGATTTTGTAATATTCTTCTCGGATCCGCTGACAGCGGCGCCTCACGATCCCGATGTCAAGGCTTTGCTCAGAATTTCCCAGGTGTACGACATACCAATTGCGAATAATAGAGCGACCGCTGACTTTCTCATTCAGTCAAAACTGATGAATGAAAGCTATGATCACGATGTTATCAACTTCAGCAAGAATATTGCTGAAAGGGCGACTAGTATGAAGGAGAATGCTTAAACAGTCAAATATAAAATAATAAATATTAGTTGAGCGTAGTTAGAATGCGCTCCCCCACCTTTTTTACATGCTCCCGCATAGCCAACACGGCGAATTCCTTTTGATTATTTTCCAGGAAGCGAATGATAGAGGCATGCTCTTCTATAGCGTTTTCCTTATAGGGAGGTAAAGTTCCGGATAAGATATTGATTCTTATCATAATGGGCCCCAGATTTTCTATTGTTTCCACTAAAATAGAGTTGTCGCACATATGAGCTATTTCGTTGTGGAACATAGTATCGAGAAGGGCATATTGATAATTATCTTCCGAATGCTTTTCTACCAATTCGCGCTGAGCCTTCTGAATTTCCTTTATCTTATGTAGTTTCTCTGCGGCGATGGGAAAGGAAATAAGTTCGATTCCAAGAGGCTCCAGATTAGACCTCATAACGGTGATATCGTCCACGTCCTTCTGCGTAATGGTGGACACATAGATATGTCCCGTTACATCACAAGCGGCAAGCTTTTCATATACGAGCTGCTGCAGGGCGGAACGAATGGGGGTACGGCTTATGGACAGAGTAGCGCTAAGCTGTTCTTCCGTCAACGGTGTACCCGGCTCTAATTTATTTAGCAATATGGCTTCTTTTATAGAATTATAAGCTTGTTCTTTCAAAGTGAGCGTTTTTTGAATGGGCTGTAGTTTCATAAAATATCCTCTCTGTATTCTGTACACATTTATAATAAAAATATTTTACTACATAATTTCTTGGTAATGCAACAAAAAAATAAAGATTTATAGTTGACAAGTGTAAAAAAGTATGTTAAAAATGTATACAGTACACAGAACTATAAAGCAAAGAGGCTTCTACGAATTCGTAGAGGCCTCTTTTATCTTATTAGGATTAGTGTGTCAAAAGGTCCTTTATAAATACATTCTGGTCAATATGACCAAAACAAAAAGAACGACTGCGCCTATGTAAATATTTAGAAGTTCTTTCTCTGGATATTTGAGCCATAACAGAAAACAAAACTGTTTGAGCGCAGCGAGTTTTTTGTTT
>JAEYJO010000012.1 GCA_023408815.1 Bacillota bacterium
TGTTTTCTGTTATGGCTCAAATATCCAGAGAAAGAACTTCTAAATATTTCCATAGGCGCAGTCGTTCTTTTTGTTTTGGTCATATTGACCAGAATGTATTTATAAAGGACCTTTTGACACCCTAATCGTAATAGGAAAGTGCTCCTATTACATAAAAAGTCACAAAACAGATGGATAACTGCGAAAGGATAGGATATGGATATAAGAATAATTGACAGAGCGTTCAGTGTGTGTAAGCTGGAGAATATCAATGGGATAAATTTTGAAGATGATTATTGTTTTCTTGGGAAGACGGACGAAGAACTGTCGTTAGTTTGCGCCACGCAGTTCGTACCTCAGAATACGACAGAACGGGAAGACGGATGGAGAGCATTTCGTATCGAGGGAGTTCTGGATTTCTCGTTAATAGGAATCCTTTCGGAAATTTCGGGAATTCTGGCCGGGGCTGAAATCGGGATTTTTGCGATTTCCACTTATAATACGGACTATATACTGGTAAAGGAAAAACACTTTGAAAAGGCGCTGGACGTCCTGAAGACAGAAGGGTACTGTATAAAGGGAGAAATCTGAAACAATAGAGTTTTTAACAGGAGGCTTGTGCTGCATGAAAATTATTATTTCTCCTGCCAAAAAGATGAACGTAAGAGAAGATCTGCTTCCCTATGAAACCCTTCCACACTTTTTGGAGCAGGCTGAAACTTTGAAGACTTATCTGAAAACATTGGATAAGAAAACTCTTCAGCAAATATGGAAATGTAACGATGCCATCGCGGATTTGAATGAGGGACGGCTCAGGACGATGGACTTGACGAAATGTCTGACACCTGCGGTGCTAAGTTACGACGGGCTCCAATATCTTCATATGTCGCCATCTGTCTTTGACGATGGGCAATGGCAATATGTGAAGGAACATTTGTACATATTATCCGGTTTTTACGGACTTCTTCGGGCGGCCGACGGAATCGTGCCGTACCGGTTGGAGATGCAGGCAAAAATTGATATGCGGAGAAACGATGTTACTTACAACAATTTATATGATTTTTGGGCAGGGCTCATTGCCGGGAAGCTTGCCCGGGAAGCAAAGCTCATTGTGAATCTTGCGTCAAAGGAATACAGCAAAGCGGTGGAATCGCATCTGCCGCCGGAGACAGCGTTTGTCACCTGCCAGTTTGTTGTCTGTAAGCAGGATGAGATGGGCGGAAGGAAGCTGGTCACAAAGGGAACCGAAGCAAAGATGGCCAGAGGGGAGATGGTCCGTTTTATGGCGGAAAGAAGCATAGAGGAAGCGGAGGGACTGAAGGCCTTTGACCGCCTTGGCTACTGTTATGAGGAAGAACTGTCGGATTCTGCTGTCTATGTGTTTGTTAAGCGGCCTGATAAAGCTATTTAGATAAGTTTATATTTTTTCGGGCAGAAAAAGTTGCGCATAAAAAGCAAAACTATCCTAAGATTGTGTTGTAACAAACAATAAGGAAATGAGGGACGAAGGAATGGAATGGCTGGATAAAATGAACGCTGCGCTGAACTATATAGAAGATAATCTGGCCGGAGAGATTAATTATACGGAAGCGGCAAAAAGAGCATGCTCCTCTTCTTATAATTTTCAGCGAATGTTTTCCTTTATCGCGGATGTTCCCCTAGCGGAATATATCCGCAGGAGAAGGCTTACCCTTGCGGCGCTTGATTTTCAAAAAGGCGGAGTAAGCGTGCTCGATATCTCGTTAAAATACGGTTATGACTCACCGGTATCTTTTGCGAGAGCATTTCAGAACCTGCATGGAATAACTCCGAAGGAGGCGAGAGAAAAAGGCGTTCTTCTTACTTTGTATCCCAAGATTTCTTTTAAGATCACAATTAAAGGAGTGGATGAAATGAAATATCGTATTGAAAAAGTGCAAGGATTTCGATTGGCAGGAGCCGTGAAGACGGTTACTATGGTAAACGGAGAAAACTTCAGGGTTATTCCTCAGATGTGGCAGGACGCATGGGAAGACGGAACCATGGTAAAGATGAAGGACACCTGCAAGGAAGGAAGGCCGGAATTTTATGGAGTGTGCTATAATCCAAGAGGAGAGGAGTTCGACTACATGATAGCCGTGGAGTCCGATGTGCCATTATTGGAAGGTATGAAGGAGCTGCTTATCGGGGAACAGGAGTATGTGAAATTCGAATGCCGCGGCAAGCTGCCCGAGGCACAGCAGAATATATGGAAACGGCTCTATACGGAATGGTTCCCCAACTCCGGCTATGAACACGCAGAAGCGCCGGATCTGGAATGGTATTCGGAGGAGAATATGGACAGCGATTCGTATTTAAGTGAAATATGGATTCCAATAAAAAAAAGTAAATAAAAAAACAAAACGGGATGCAGGAAGATAGGAAAAATAATATCTGCCTGCATTTCGCTTTATTTTCGCTGTTATTGTGAAAGTTAAATATGTAAAGATAGATGTAAATATATATGAACAAATGAAAATATGATAAAATAAAAAATATAAAATATATCAGAATATATGAAACGGTGAAAATGTTCACAGACAGAATAGGGGAATTAGAAAAAAGATTATGCAGACAACGAGGGATATGACAGTAGGAAGTCCGGGCAGACTGATGTTTGGTTTTGCTGTCCCGCTGCTTATTGGAAATGTGTTTCAGCAGCTTTATACTTTTGCGGATACGATTATAGTGGGACAGGTGCTGGGAGTAAGGGCACTTGCGGCAATAGGAGCAGTGGAGTGGATGATCTTCCTGCTGTTCGGATTTATCCAGGGTCTGACCCAGGGCTTTTCAGTGACGATTGCCCAGCGCTTCGGTGCTGCTGACTATAGAGGGGTGAAAAGGGCCGTCATAAGCGCGGTATATCTGTCAGCGGCGGGAGCGATATTATTCACGCTGGCAGGATTGGCGCTTATTTATCCGGTTCTTTTGCTGTTACATACGCCGGATGAAATTATCGGGCTTTCTTACGGCTATTTACGGATTTTATATGCCGGGATACCCATTACCATGGCATACAATTTATTTTCGGCAGTTCTTAGGGCGCTCGGGAACAGCCGTACGCCGCTTCGGGCCATGGCAGCAGCCTCTTTCTGCAATATCATACTCGATATGCTGTTCGTGCTCGGATTCGGCTGGGGGATGGAGGGAGCGGCTTTGGGTACCGTGCTGGCTCAGCTTCTGGCAGCAGTTCTTTGCTTTCTGCAATTGCATAAAATAGAGATACTGAGATTTACAAAAGGAGAGTATGGGGCTGATATTCAGATGCTTTTGGAGCAGTGCAGGATGGGACTGCCTGTGGGATTGCAAAATATGATAACGGCAGTCGGAGGAATGGTGGTGCAGTCGGTGATCAACAGCTTTGGCGTGCTCTTTATCGCGGGATATACGGCGGCCAATAAACTGTATGGGCTGCTGGAAATCGCTGCCTCCTCCTATGGCTATGCGATGTCTACCTATACCGGACAAAATCTTGGCGCTGGGTTTCATGACAGAATAAGGAAGGGACTGCGGGCAGCAAGTGCGATAGGGATAGTGACGGCATTATTTATGTCAACCATTATGCTGGTATTCGGCAAGATGATTCTGCGTCTTTTCCTTGCAGGGGATGTGGCGGATGTGAATGCGGCCATAGGAACGGGCTATCATTTTCTTATCGTGCTGGCATGCTTTTTTCCGCTCTTATATTTGCTGTATATAGCGCGTGCCTGCGTGCAGGGCACGGGCAATTCGGTGCTGCCCATGCTTTCCAGCACAGCACAGCTCGTGATGCGTTGCGGCTGCGCGCTGACTCTGCCGCTTTTTATCGGTGAAAGCGGAGTGTTCTACGGGGAGGTGCTGGCGTGGATAGGAGCGGACATCATGCTGGGCTGGTGGCTAAAGCATTGGCTGAGAACAAAGGAATTCACGGACTATGTGAATAAAGCCTAATAAAATGGAAAATAATGAGTATTGAAGCGGCGGAAGGAAGCGGCAGAAAGAAAAGAAAGGTATGGTGACTGCGATGGGAGCAGATTTTAAGAACAGTGAGACAAAAGACAATCTGATGAGGGCATTTGCGGGAGAGAGTCAGGCAAGAAACCGCTATACATTTGCGGCATCCAAGGCCAAAAAGGAAAATCTTTATGTTGTCAGTGCCGTCTTTGAATATACGGCAAATCAAGAGAAGGAGCATGCCGAGATTTTCTACAACCATTTGAAGGAGCTGGCAGGAGAAAATATTCATGTGGACGGCAGCTACCCTGTGGATATCACGGATGATGTAGCGGAGCTTCTGCGCATGGCCCAGCATAATGAATATGAGGAACATGATTCTGTGTACAAGTCATTCGGAGAAAAAGCGAAGGAAGAAGGCTTTGATAAAGTGGCCGCATCCTTTCGCATGATTGCCCAGATAGAGAAGCTACACGGAGACCGCTTCGGAAGATTTGCACAGCTTTTGGAGGAAAAGAAGCTGTTCATATCCGATGTGAAGACTGCATGGTTTTGTTTAAACTGTGGTTTCGTATACGAAGGAGAGGCAGCGCCGAAGAATTGTCCGGTATGCGACCACGATAGGGGATATTTCATTCGTTTTGAGCTGTCGCCTTATGAGGTTACTGTTCACTCCCCACAGTAACGTCCGGCAAATGGACTTCTGGCAGATATGGAAGGCAATCGAACCCGAACCCAAAAGACTCCTTTGCCGAATTCAAATATATAAGAAGTTCTAATTCTCTGAATCGTCAAGCCAAACATAACAGAAAACAAAAAACTCGCTGCGCTCAAACAGTTTTGTTTTCTGTTATGGCCTGTCTGTTCATAGAAAGAACTTCTAAATATTTTCATAGGCGCAGTCGTTCTTTTGCTTCGGTTTCGATTGTCCACAAAAGTTTGTAAAAAGTCCATTTGCCGGACGTTACCGCGAACGGAGTGAACAGTAACCCTTATGAGGTGCGCCCGGCGGGCGCACGTTTCAACGGGTGAAAGTCCCGAGTCCGCCCGGTAGTGGGAAGGACATAGCCAATGGCAAGGGTGTCGTGGGTGACTGCGAATCTGAAGGAAGCCGGATGGCA
>JAEYJO010000078.1 GCA_023408815.1 Bacillota bacterium
GATTAGGGTGTCAAAAGGTCCTTTATAAATACATTCTGGTCAATATGACCAAAACAAAAAGAACGACTGCGCCTATGGAAATATTTAGAAGTTCTTTCTCTGGATATTTGAGCCATAACAGAAAACAAAACTGTTTGAGCGCAGCGAGTTTTTTGTTTTCTGTTATGTTTGGCGAGAATAGACTGAGAATTAGAACTTCTTATATATTGGAATTCGGCGCAGGAGTCTTTTTGTTTTGAGCATATTGCCTAGAGACGTTAGCAAAAGGACCTTTCGACACCCTAATCCTATTACATGACAAAGCCTCCGGCTATACTCGGAGGCTCAATCCAAAAAGCTTTTTTAATTATAACAGAAATACTGAGTAAAACGCTATATGTTTCAAAACATATGATTTTATGCCAGCTTCCACCCTTCCGCTTTCTCTCGAAGCTCCACAAAACGCTTATACAGCCCGTCTTGCGCTATCAGCTGGGCGTGAGTTCCCTTCTGCACAATTTTTCCTTCATCTAACACAAGTATCTGCTGTGCGTTTTCGATGGTCGCAAGCCGGTGTGCGATAACGATCATCGTCTTACCTTTGGATAAAGCGGAAATCGCCCGCTGGATCAAATGCTCGTTTTCAGGATCCACACTGGCTGTAGCCTCGTCCAGAATAATAACAGGCGCATCTTTTAAAATCGCCCTGGCAAGGGAAATGCGCTGCTTTTCTCCGCCTGACAGGGAAGAACCTCCTTCTCCCACCACCGTATGATACCCGTCAGGCAGTCTTTCGATAAAATCATGACAGCATGCCTTCTTTGCCGCCTCAACAATTTCCTCCATGGATGCCTCCGGTTTGCCGAAGCGAATATTATTCAATACCGTATCGTGAAACAGATAGACATTCTGAAATACCATACTGATATTACTAAGCAGGCTGTCACAAGTCAGTTCCCTGATATCCGTGTCTCCAAGGAAAATACGGCCGTCATTCACATCGTAAAACCGGGCGAGAAGATTACAAACGGTAGTCTTGCCGGAGCCGGAAGGACCTACGATAGCCGTAGTGGTGCCCTGTGGTATCTCGAATGAAATATTATCTAATACTTTTCTCTTGTCATATCCGAAGGAAACCCCCGCAAATCCGACAGAAAAATTAAGAAGCGGCTTGTTTACAGAGTCCGCGTCAATAAAACGGGCATTTTCAATCTCTTCGATTTTATTCATAGCCGTCTCCATAAGCTCCATGGTATGAGCCGCATTATTGACCTGCTCTACCTGGGAGAACAATTCGAAGGAAAAGATAGCCATCATAAGAAAAACAGGCAGCGACAAGGAGCCGTTTATAGTCATCAGGGCCGTTATTAATACGACGGCGGCAGAGGCCAGCTTTAAGCATAGCTGGTGCATTCCGTTGCAGCCCACATAATCCAGTTCTATTTTAATATTTATTTTTCTATGGGAACGGAAAGCATCCCTGATGCCCTTTACCGCCACTCCTTCCTGCCCATATGCTTTGACCACAGCGATTCCCCGAATATATTCAATTACCGCTGTAATCAACTCATTTTGCGCCTTCTGATGTACTATGGCATTTTTATGGCTCCCTTTACTTAACAGGTACAGAAAGAAGCCCGAGCCAGCAATACCCAAAATAGAAATCAGCGCCGCCTGCCAGCAGAAAAATACAAGACACAGGATCATGGCAGCCGCATGTATGTATGCTCCCACCAGGGTATCCGTCATTTTCATTGCATACATCTCAAAAACGGATAAATCTGTGGTGACCGCCCCGCTGATCTCTCCCGTATTATTTTTATCGAAGAAGCCAAGGGATACACGTTTTAAAATGTCGCCGATACGAATGCGCTCCTCCGCTGTTTTTTCAAAAGCGATACTTTCCTGAAAGGTTGCCCTCAAATAAGAAAACAGGAACCGTCCAAGAATACATACAATCATAAACGCAAGTGCCCAAAGAGCCAAAACAGGTGACAATGTTACCTCACCCCGACTATCCTTGATCATAAGATCCAGAAAATAAGCTGCCCCCATAATCGGCATTGCCGTAAACATCGTTTGGAGGAAGGAAAAAAGGAATCCCCAGTATAAGCGCTTCTTACGCTCTCCGGTCCATAGGATAATACGTCTCATCGTTTTAAACATGATATAATTCCTCCCTTCCCGCACTCGATGCAGACCAATTCTTAGCGCCTATGTGCGACTCCCACATTTCCTTATATAAGGAACAGTTTTTAAGAAGCTCCTGCTGCTTTCCCTGCGCTTCGATTTTTCCGTCATTTAATACAACGATATTATCCGCATCCTTAATCGTCGAAAGCCGGTGGGCAATTACCAGCAGGGTTTTTCCTTCGGTGAGAGCCGCTATGGAAGCCTGAAGCTGCGCTTCATTCTCCGGGTCGGTAAATGCTGTGGCTTCATCAAGTATGACGATCGGTGCATTCTTTAGTATGGCGCGGGCAATGGCAATTCTCTGCCGCTCGCCGCCGGAAAGTCTTCCTCCCGCTTCTCCTGCGGTTGTGTCCCAGCCATTTTCAAAGCGGCCGATAAATTCTTCGCAGCAGGCTGCTTTCCCGGCGGCAAATACTTCCTCATCCTCGGCTGCCGGATTACCCAGTCTGATATTCTCCAGCAGAGAACAGTTGAACAGAAAATTCTCCTGTGATACAAAGCTGACTATCTCTGAAAGCTGTGAAAAAGGAATCCTTCGAATATCTTCTCCACCTATCGATATGGAGCCCTTCGATACATCCCAAAATCTCGCTATCAGCCTTGCAACCGTAGATTTTCCGCTGCCGGAAGGGCCTACAAGGGCTGTAAAGCCGCCCTGCGGAATCGTCAGGTTTATTTTCTGCAGAACATCTCCATGCTTATCATTATAGGCAAAGGATATATCCTGAAGCCTTATGTCATACCCGCTCAACCTGACAGTTCCTTCTGCTTCCGAAAGCTCCGGCATGCCTAGTACTTCATTCACATCATTGATCGCATACTGGATGGACTTATAATCGTTAACCGCGATGGTGAACCAGCTTGCAGGGCCGATAATGCTCATGGAGAGAATAATTGCAAGCGTTATCTGTGCGGGCGTAAGTGCGCCGTTTAAATACAACAGAATCCCTGCCGGCAGCACCCCCAATAGAGTGGCGGGTAAAATCGCACTGCCCAGATTCATCAGGCCCCATGTGGAGCGAAACCAGTCGAGGGTAAATTCCTTAAAGCTTTTTACCGCCTCCTCATACTTCCGGTAAGACCCGGCAGACTGATTGAATGCCTTGATCACCTGAATACCTTCCGTATATTCAATAATTACGCTATTCACATGATTAGATGCTTTCATATACTTGTCGTACTGAGCCCCGTAACTTCGCATCATAACGGCATATACAGCTCCGCCAAGGGGTACACAGACAAGAGCTGCCAATGCAATTCTCCAGTCCATAATCAGCATATATCCGAACACGCATACAGGCAGAAGCAGTCTGGAAATCCCTTCCGGGACCATGTGGGCCAGCGGAAGCTCTATGGTTTCCACCCTGTCCATAATAACATTTTTCAGATTTCCTGCTGTTTGGGACAGCACCGTCCCAAGCGGTGCCCGCATCAGCTTACGGGACAATTCGAGCCGTATACTTTCCAGAATCCGGTAAGCTGACACATGTGAAAAGCTCGTAGATATGCCATGAAACAACAGCTTTATTATATAACCTCCGGCAGAAACAGCCACCCATAAAAAAATCGCCTGGGGAACAGCATTTCCTTCAAAAAACAAAAGGATAATCTCATATACCCCAAGATAAGGAACTAATCCGCCCGCCACACTGATAACAGCGAAAAGAACGGATAATATCATTTTCCCCCGACACTCTCCTGCAAAAGAAAGCACCGATGCAAATGTACCTTTTTTCTTCATATTAGAAGCACCTCCAATGATAAACCGGAAAAATGCGCAATGCATATTCTCGGGTTTTATTAATAAAAGACGCCCCTCAACTCTGCCTGACTTTTAAAGTCAGACCCCAATGAGGAACGTCTTTTATTATATTCTGTCGGATTTTCTCCGTCTGCTCCGGATATACATTCCACGCTCCATTCAGACGGAACTTTTCCGGTACTCCGAAGGACTCATCCCGATAACCGACTGGAAAGCCGATGCAAATTTACTCGCATTCTCATAACCAACCCTCCCGGCGATCGTCACAACGGAATCCTCAGTGTTTTTCAGCATCAACGCCGCTGCGTTCATGCGGTAGGATTTCATATACGCGTAAATAGACGTTCCATACACACCTTTAAAGCACAGCTTCATCGATGTGAGTGGAAAGTCGAAACGCTCCGATAAATCGTCAAGTGTATAGCGCTGCTCCAGATCGTCGGTGAGCAGTGATACGATATCTTTTACCTTTTCTACCTGAGATTTGTAGAAATACGGACGTTCACCGCCTTCCTCGGATACCTCCGTCGCATCCAAAAACAAAAGAAGCTCCAGCACTTTTATCCTGAAATACTGCATTCTTACATGGTCTGCCAGATGATACAGTTCTGAGAAAACATGCTCGATCTGCTTGCCCGCACGCATAATAAAAGCCTTGTTCGCAGGACAGAATTTCACCTTCAGCCTCCTGATATCCACAGAAAATCCATCCATCACATGAAACAGGGACTTCTCTGCTTCATCAATGCAAAAACCGACGGTAAGACCATGGTAATGATTCAGCGGAAAACGGAAATCGTGACGATGATAAGCTCTTGAATTAATCTGAACATCACCGGCCTCGATATAAATGTATTTATTCTGCTCTACTTTCCACTCAATTCTTCCCTCACGGCAATGGTCGATGCAGAACATTTCCACCTTCGGCTGAAATCCCGAAAAGCAGTGCTCCATATGAAAATCATTATACAAAAGATACACTCCGGGAAATACGTCATAAACGGTCATAATGCCTTCTCCGCACTCATCTCTAAGACGAAAAACGGCACAGTCATCATTCTCACAGACCTTGCATACATTATCTCCCATATCCTTCGCATCAAGAACCATAACACACCTCTTTCCCCGGCAGATCTTCGGTAAAAAATTCCATCATCTTCGCCCGCCCCGCCTCATCGAGAGGGTAATTACCCCATAACTGTCCTTTTTCGATATGCAGGATATGTGTGGCGCAGGAAAGAATCAGTTCAGGGTCATGCGTAACGACAAAAACAGTTTTACCTTGCTTTTGCAGCTTTCTGATACTTTCCGCCACCTCCTCCATATGCCTCAGATCCAGGCCGCTGGTGGGCTCGTCAAATACAAGAATGCTGCGTTTTGATGCCAACGCCGAAGCGATGGCAATTCGCTGCTTTTGACCTCCAGACAACGCCATGGGATGTGTCTGCTTAAAGGGCAGCAAATCCAGGGCTTCTAAAATGCTCTCCGCCGCCTTCTCATCTTCCTTTTCCATAGACATCAGAACTTCATCCAGCACACTTTCGGTAAAAAGCTGATGGTTCACGTCCTGCATGACCAGATAGCATGAATCGAGGCGTTTTCTCGCCTTAAATATACCGCCCTGATATTCAAGTATGCTTTTATCCTTTTTCAAAAGGCCGCAAAGGCTTCTCACAAATGTGGTTTTGCCCGCCCCGTTGTGACCAATTACGGCAATTACCCCGTTTTCCGGCAGCCTGGCGGAAGAAATGTCCAGGAGCCGTTCCTCCCTGGAATAAGAGAACTTAAGGTTTTTAACAGTCAGCCATTTCTTTTCGGACTCAGCGTATGCACCGCTGCCCTTTAGCTTTGTAAGCGTAGATATCCTAAGCCCCCGCTCACGAAAGAAGGACGGCTGCATACTATAGAATTCTTCTCCTGTATATTCTTCGCAGATTTCACCATCTTTCATATAGAGCACCCTATCTGCGATTCCCTGCATAAAATACAGGCGATGCTCGGCAATCAGTATTGTCTTTCCCTCCGCCTTCCATACGGCGATAATGCTCTGAAGATCCTTCACGCCTCGCATGTCCAGATTAGAGGTTGGCTCGTCCAGCACGATGATATCGGGCCCTAATGCACTGACACAGCCGCAGGCAATTTTCTGTTTCTCTCCGCCGGAAAGCTTAAAAATGCTTCGATCTAACAGCGGCTTAAGAGAGAGCTCGTCCGCCGCCTGCGAAATACGCTTTAGCACTTCATTCTCATTCATACCGAGGTTCTCACAGCCGAAGGCCAGCTCGCTGGTGGTATCCACATTGAAGAACTGGGAACGCGGATTCTGAAAAACGGAGCCTACTGTTTTCGCCAGATCATACAGCGGAGTATCAGGTATGCTATCTCCGCAGACTCTTATCTCCCCGGCAAGAGTGCCCTCATAATAGTGGGGAATCAAACCATTTACCAATCTGGTCAAAGTCGTTTTTCCACAGCCGGATTCACCGCACAGGAGAACAGCTTCGCCCTTCCTTATATGTAAATCGATTCGTTTTAACCCTGAAGTACCGTTTTCACCGGCATAAAAAAAACGAATATCGTTAAATTCTATCATTTTTATACCCATACTCCTTTCAGTCTTATGCCTCATATCCCCTTTGGGGGACCCAAATACTATGTCACTTTTTCAAAAAGCAGTGCAATCACGCCGACAGCACAAATCAACATTGCCGCAGCGTCAAATCCCTTAAAGCCAATTTTGCATATATTAGTACGTCCTATCGGCGCTCCCAAACCTCTGGTCAAAGCTGCCGCCGATAATTCTTCTCCAATCTTCGCACAGGAGATCATCAACGGGACCATGCGGTATTCCAGCATTTTGGCAGGCTTACCGCCTCCGAAGCGGATTCCCCGCATGCGCATGGCATCACCAATTGCTCCATACTCTTCTACGACCGTCGGAAAAAAGCGAAACATGACGGACAGAGGGATAGACAGCTTCTGAGGAAGCTTCATCCGCTCCATTGCCGCCATAAATTCACTTACCGTAGTTGTATTTACGAGATAGCTGCCCATGGCGATTCCCGGCATGAACCGTGAGAACATACCGCAGCAGGCTATTACGATAAAGTTCACAAAGCCGGTGGTCACCGGGACTAAAAATATTTCTCCTGCAAAAGCGAATATGTATACTGTCGTATAGATAACTGCCGCTCTCCACTTCCTCGAACACAAAAATAAGAGAAGCGGTACTGCGGTAAGCATCGGCTTTATTACATTCATCGCGCCGTCGCTTCCTCCTCCTATCAGCACGGAGGCGCTTGTCACTACCAAGAGCATTTTTGTGCGCGGATCCAGCATTGATCCGCCTCTTTTTTGTGAGCTTTGCATCATCTCCTTTGCCATTACGCAATTCCTGCCCTGATAAAATGCTTTTTCAAAAGCGATCTGCCAAGAAGTGCTCCTAACAGTCCCGAAATGAAGCAGGCAGCAAGCAGCGGCAAAAGACTCCAGTCCGGCATGTAGCCCATAAGAGTATCCGCATACTCCTGACCATATCCTGAAATCAACATCTCGTAGTAGTTACTGCGGGTTATGATAATGGGAATAAAGTTACCGATTACCCACATGGAAAATATACCATACCCTAAAATGCTCTTCTTAACGCTTACATATCCCCCGGATTTAAATACCAGGTCCGCAAGAACACCGAACAACGGTGCCGTGAAAATCACCCATACTCCCATCCCCATCAGTCCTATGATAATCCCAATCAATACCGCCATAATGGTGACCAGTCCGAACTTTTTTACCTTCGTAAGAAAAAGCATGAACGGGATTCCTCCGATTAACGGAACTAATACCGATAAAAGCGGGATAAAAATCGGAATATAGCCAAGCATGGCTACCGCCATGGAAACGACAAACATAATTGCCGTAAAAATTCCGACGTTAATTAAATCCTTTGCCTGTATCTTTTGCTTCATAAATGAATTCCTCCTCATTTGGTTAGATATGACTAACCACAAATTTATTTGAAAGGCCGTGCCGAAGCCAGGCCTTTCATGAAGCGAGTATATCACCCTGCCCGCTCTTTCTCTGCCCCAAAAGGCCGCGAGCAATCCAAAAAGACAGAAAATGTCTGAATGGAGCATAATCGTTACTTGCGTAACGCAGAAAAAATCCCTTTTTTTTCATAAGGAGCCTTATCGACAGCCACCGCCTGATAGCCGGTATTCTCTATCACGCTTTTCAGCTTTTCTTCGTCGATATCCTGCTCCGTGAGAATGACCATGCGTCCTTTTCCATGAGAGGAAGTAACCTTTTTTATAGGAAAAGCTCCTCTTACCGCATCGTTTAAGTGAGCTTCACACATGCCGCACTGCATGCCCTTTATTTTAATTGTAATTTCGATCATTTCTGCACTTCCTTTCTTACCGTATCATAATCATAGTAAAACATTTTAGTACAAGCAGATTATTTATATGTACATATTTTTATATACGCCTGAAAATTACATGTTGGGATATGTCGTTCTTAATTATGGATTTACAACAGTTAGATTACTCTAATCTATTGAAGAAGAATAGCACCGTTTCCACCACTTTGTCAATATAAAAACTCAATTTCATAACGATATATTGTTACTGTTCACTCCGTTCACAGTAACACATGGTCAATCTTTATTTTCGTCCCTTTAAAGTGTAAAAATTATCATTTAGTTATAAATTCTTGACAACCGCTATCCCGTTGCCTAGAATATAACGGTGTTATATAACATTGTTACATACCATCTTACTGCCAAAGAGGTGAATAAATGGACGAAACAAATACTCTGCAAAATATTCTGAATGCCGGCATGACGGAATTTATGGAGAAGGGGTTTAAATCAGCTTCTCTGCGAAACATCGTGAGAAATGCCGGAGTTACCACGGGGGCCTTCTATGGCTATTATGCCAGCAAGGAGGAATTGTTCGACGCATTGGTCGGAGAGCCTGCAGACTATTTCATGAAGGAATATAAAAAGGTGCAGTACGATTTCAAAAAGCTCTCCCCTGCTGAGCAAGAGGAAAACATGGGAAAGGAATCCGGCGACTGGATGCTTTGGATTACCGATTATATTTATGAACACCTCGATGCCTTTCAGCTGATTATCAGCCATTCCGAGGGTACAAAATATGAACATTTCATACACGAAATGGTAGAAATCGAAGTGGAAGCCACCCACGACTTCATTACCGTTATGAGAGGCAGGGGGAAGAACCTTCGTCATATCGACCCGCAGTTAGAGCATATTCTGGTCAGCGGAATGTTTACCGCCTTCTTCGAGGTAGTCGTTCATAATATGCCAAAAGAACAAGCTAAGGAATATATTAACGAGCTTAAGGAATTCCAGACAGCGGGATGGATCAAAATCATGGGGCTTTAATGCCCCTTTATTTTGCCTTGCGATTAGTTGTAACTAATTATATCACCAACAATATACTAGGAGGTATCGATTTGAAAAAACAATCGAATTTATCACGATTAATGGGATATGCCGGAAATTACCGGTATCTCACTTATGCTTCATGGGCGCTTTCCGCATTGAGCGCACTCATTGCACTCGTACCATTTTGGTATCTTTGGAAAATCATCAAAGAGGTTCTTGAGGTCATGCCTGATTTCACCCTGGCAAAAGACCTTACCCGTAACGGCTGGATGGCCGTATTATATGCGGTTTTGTCCATGTTCATTTATATTTCCGGACTAATGTGCTCCCATCTGTCTGCCTTTCGCGTAGCGTCGAATCTTCGCATGGAAACTATGCATCATATTGTCAGGCTGCCCCTGGGCTTTGCTGAAAGCTTCGGAAGCGGGAAACTAAGAAAAATCGTAAACGAGTCCAGCGGGGCGACGGAGACCTATCTCGCCCATCAACTTCCCGACAAGGCCGGAGCAATTGCAACGCCTATAGGCCTTTTGGTTCTTTTGTTCGCCTTCGACTGGCGCCTCGGGCTTTTAAGTCTGCTGCCCGTTCTGCTCGGCTTCCTCATTATGATGAGCATGACCGGAGCAAGAATGCGTAAGAAAATGATGGAATATCAGAACGCTTTGGGCGATATGTCCAACGAAGCCGTAGAATATGTCCGCGGTATCCCCGTCGTCAAGACCTTCGGCCAGACGGTGTTTTCCTTCAAACGCTTTAAAGACTCCATCGACCGTTACAGCGTATGGGTCATCGATTATACCAAAAGCTGCAGGCTGCCGATGCTCTTATACACTACGGCAATTAACGGCGTATTCGCATTTTTAATTGCTGCAGGGCTTATTTTTACCAGAACCGGCGTAACGGAGGAATTCCTTCTGAATCTCCTTTTTTACATCATTATTACACCGGTCATCTCCATAACTCTGACCAAAATTATGTTCCAGAGTGAAAATGCCTTGATTGTGGACGATGCACTTCATCGTATCGACAGTGTATTCGATATGCAGCCCCTCTCCCATACAAAGGTTTCCAAACACCCCTCTTCCAACTCCGTGGAGCTTCAGGACGTTACTTACAGCTACGATGGAACAAAAAATGCACTGGAACATATAACCTTAAAAATCGAGGCGGGGCAGACCGTGGCCTTCGTAGGTCCCTCCGGAGGCGGCAAGACTACATTAGCCAATATCGTCAGCCGTTTCTTTGACCCTCAAAGCGGCAGGGTATTAATTGGAGGCGTGGATATTAAAGATATCGATAAAAATGAATTAATGAATACCGTATCCTTTGTCTTTCAGAACAGCCGCCTCATCAAGGCATCCATTCTGGACAACGTGAAAATGAGCAAGCCAAGCGCTACGCGGGAAGAGGTCATGAAGGCCCTTCAAACCGCACAGTGCATGGATATCATCGAAAAACTTCCTGACGGGGTGGATACGGTTATCGGCACAAAGGGCATTTATCTCTCCGGAGGAGAACAGCAGCGTGTCGCTATAGCAAGAACTCTCCTCAAGGATTCTCCTATCATTCTTCTGGACGAAGCCACCGCCTTTGCCGATCCCGACAACGAAAGCCGTGTTCAGGCTGCATTTTCCGCATTGGCAAAGGGACGGACAGTTATCATGATCGCTCATCGTCTGTCCACAATTATAGATGCCGACCGTATCTATGTCGTCAAGGATGGACATATCGTTCAAAATGGCTCCGGCAAAGAGCTTACCGGGACAGACGGCCTGTTCCGGCAGATGTGGAATGACTATCAGACCTCCGTACAATGGAAGGTCTCAAAGGAGGTATAACGGATATGATTAAAAGAATACAAAGAAAATTTGCGTTGTCCGAGCAGGGAGCGAAGGATTTAATCCGGAGTATCCTTGCCAGTACGCTGCAAAATATTTCATTTATGTTTCCGGTCGGATTACTGTATTATCTGGTAGGGGATTTACTTAACGGAGGTGTTTCAGGTGCCCGGTCTGTATTTTATATTATCGGAAGCCTCCTGTGCCTGCTGCTTATTTTGGGAATTACAAGAATCCAATACGACGTTACCTACCTCGCCACCTACGTGGAAAGCGGTGTTCGCAGAATTTCTCTGGCAGAAAAGCTTCGGCAGATTCCTCTTTCTTTCTTCGGTAAAAAAGATCTCGCCGATCTGACCAGCACTATCATGGCGGACTGTACCTTTTTGGAAACTGCGTTTTCTCACTTTATTCCTGAACTGTTCGGCTCCATCATATCCACAGTTCTCATCTGTGTCAGCCTCTTTTTCTTCGACTGGCGTATGGCGCTTGCCGCGCTTTGGGTTGCTCCAATATCCTTCGCAATCGTAGCTTTTTCCGCAAAGGTTCAGGAAAAGCTTAACCAAAAGTCCATGGATGCAAAAATGGCCTGCGCCGACGGCATTCAGGAGTGTCTTGAGACGGTTCAGGATTTGAAGGCCAATAACGCAGAAGACTATTATTTAGGCGGGTTGGATGAAAAAATCAAAGCCGTGGAAAAAAGGGCCGTAATCAGCGAGTTTGCCACCGCCTCCTTCGTAACCTCCGCCATGCTGATTCTGAAGCTGGGCATGGCTACCGTAGCTCTCACCGGTTCCG
The DNA here is from genome assembly GCA_023408815.1 of Bacillota bacterium. Lineage (GTDB taxonomy): Bacteria > Bacillota > Clostridia > Lachnospirales > Lachnospiraceae > Kineothrix. The sequence goes on from JAEYJO010000078.1 coordinate 11,981, forward strand.
CTTTGTTAATAAACGGTACCTTGGATGTAATGACCTTTTTCTTATTCCTGCTTGTTGCTTCGAGACTGTATGATCCTCTTCAGGGAGCATTGCAGAATCTGGCGGCTGTCATTTCTACCCGTACGAACATTGCCCGTATGAATGAGATCCTGGACCATCCTGTTCAGGAAGGTGTCGACCGTCTGACCAACGAAGGATATGACATTTCATTTGAAAACGTATCCTTTGCTTACAACGCGGGAGAAACCGTTTTGAACGGAGTTTCCTTTACCGCAAAGCAGGGCGAGGTTACAGCCTTAGTAGGTCCCTCCGGCGGCGGCAAGACTACCGTTTCCAGACTGGCCTCCCGCTTCTGGGATATAAATAAAGGAAGAATAACAGTAGGCGGTATGGACATATCGAAGGTAGAGCCCGAAACACTGTTGTCTCTATTTTCCATCGTGTTCCAGGACGTAACCCTATTCAATAATACGATCATGGAGAATATCCGTATCGGAAAAAAGGATGCCTCCGATGAAGAGGTACTTGCCGCTGCAAGGCTCGCTAACTGCGACGAATTCGCCCTAAAGCTTCCTAGTGGATATCACTCCGATATCGGAGAAAACGGCTGCGAATTATCAGGAGGAGAACGTCAGCGCATTTCAATCGCAAGAGCATTCTTAAAAAATGCACCTGTTATTCTGTTGGACGAAGCCACGGCCTCTTTGGATGTGGAAAACGAAACCTCCATTCAGACCGCATTGTCCAGACTGATAAAAAGCAAAACTGTCCTTATTATCGCCCATAGAATGAGAACCGTCGCAGGGGCGGATAAAATCGTCGTATTATCCGAAGGGCGGGTAGCCGAACAAGGCCGTCCCGACGCTCTGTTAAACCAAGAAGGTATTTTCAGTCATATGGTTAAGCTGCAAACTGAAAGCCAACACTGGACACTGACTTAATTACTTTTTAACCTCATCAGGCAAGTCCCCCTCTGCAATGCCAAAAAGGCATACGCGGTGGGGGACTTGCCTGTTTCGGAAGGGGTACAAGCTTGAATTATTCGAACGCAAAGCGTTTGATTCTCTCATACTCTTCCACGGTAATTTCAAGCACAGTTCCGTGCTTGAAACCATAAGGAAAATAGAACTGAGAGTCCGAGCGCTTAAAAATCCCCCTGGAAATATCCTCACACAAGAATGGGACATATCCCTGTCCTTTTCCCGGCACTCCGTAATAATCTAACATCAGGCACCATCTGCCGTCTTCCAGCCGGAACGCAGTAGGCGCTTCGTACACCCCCGCCTGCAGCTTGCTCATCTCCTCGTCAAAAGCCTCCATCCGCTCAAAGGGACCGCTGGGACTTGTCCCCTTTAACAAGATGATCGCAGCCGGATTCTTCTCACTTTTCACAAACAAATAATAGATGCCGTTTTCTTCTATCATGCAGGAATCGATAACTCCGCAGTCCTCCTTGCGGTACAAAAGCTCCGGATCGGAAAATTCCTCAAAGTCGCTTGTGCGCGTATAATAAATCGCTTTTTCTCCGTAATCGTTACATATGTGCGGAGAGGACCAATGTAAAATATAATCCCCCTTTTCTCTATCCCGAATAATATCAGGTGCCCAGCGGCAGCCGAATTCTTCGCCGCCAAGCGTAATCATCTTCTGCCATGACCAGCGGACCAAATCCTCGGATTCCCACATGACAAGCTCACGGCTCCCGTTTCTTCCGATTTCCTCCCAAGAGTTATGGTATTGTCCGGGCATCCCGTAAGCCAGGCTCAAATCCGTAGCAAAAATACGGAATTTTCCATTCTGTGCCCTTACGACCGTGAAATCCCGTACCCCCTTGTCACCTTCATAGCTCCAAAGCACCGGATTCCCTCCATTCACTTCTTCCCAAGAAAACCCATCCTTACTCAGTCCAAAATATACCTGCTCGCCATCCGGCGTCTTCTTTTCCTTAAAATGTACAAACAAATACGCTTTCATTCGTTTTCCCTCCTTACATACCGCCAGCTATATATCTCCGTTTTTATACAGCCGGAAAATTTCCTCAGACTTTTCCTTGAGTCTCATTCTCAGCTCCTCCGGCTCCAGGACTTCTACCTCATTTCCAAAGCCAAGCAGCAAAGAAAACCACATCCTTTCGTTTTCAGGCACAACAATTGAATAAATGAAATCTCCATCCGGATACTCTTCTATGACATTTCCGTTCAGGTATTCCCCTACAGCCGTCCGAACGTTCCCTTTGCACCTTAATTTTATGTGAGACCGCTTCCTCCCATCTTCACCCCACTTCTTTTCCAGCAGAATACCGATGTCAGAATGAATCCTTTCAAAGTTTTTTTCCTGTATCTTCAGATTCTGGATACGGCTCAGCTTGAATATTCGGTAATCCTGTTTATATTTACAATATGCGAACAGGTACCACGCATACCATTTATAAGATAGTGCCAAAGGTTCAGCCTCGCGGGCATTGCATACGTTGTCCGCACCGGTATAGTCGAATGCGATTACCCGTTTGTCAGCAATAGCCTGTTCGATAGTTTTTAAATACACATCCGTGTTTTCTCCTTCGCGGCAAACGCTCAGATCCATGAATATGCTTTGGTTCTTCGGTGTATTTCCGACAGCCATAACCTTCTCCAGAGTCGCTTCTATCTTCTTATTTTCATAGGCGGAGCACATGCCCTTCAAAGAGGAAATAACGTTGAGGTAATCGTCCGCCGTCACAATACTTCTGTTTAGCTTGTAAGTGTCGAGAATAGCATAACCGCCGTTTACTCCCACATCCGAAACCACAGGAATTCCGGCCAGTCCAAGGGCGTCTATATCTCTTATAATCGTGCGGGTAGATACCTCGAACCTTTCTGCAAGCTCTTTTGCCGTCACCTTATCCCGATTCAGAAGATACATGATTATTCCTATCAGACGGTCTATTTTCATATTGTCCGTAACCTTCCTTAAGGTTTATATCACCTTAAAATTTAACTTTTTTATAAGATAAAAGCGGCATAATCTAAAATGATTATACCGCCGATGTATAAAAACATCCAGAAACATTTTCCAATTACATTGCCAGAGCGTCAGCAACTGTGCAACGAGTTTTCAGACACGCCCTAAGCAAGGATCGCTTTATCGCTGGCGAATTCTTCACCGGAAACGAGCTCGAACTGGTGCAGCAAATCCGCTACCGTAAGCTTCTTCTTCTCTTCCCCTGAAATATTTAGTATTACTCTTCCGTCATGCATCATAATCAGACGATTGCCGTGAGCTATGGCATCCTTCATGTTATGAGTGACCATCAGCGCAGTGAGATGATTCTCTTCAATGATCTGGTCGGTTACGCGAAGTACCTTTTCTGCCGTTTTGGGGTCCAAAGCCGCAGTATGTTCGTCTAAAAGTAATAAATTCGGCTGCTGCAAGGTAGCCATGAGCAGGGTAAGCGCCTGACGCTGCCCTCCTGACAACAAACCTACTTTGGAAGTCATACGATCCTCAAGTCCCAAATCGAGAACCCTCAAAAGCTCTCTATATCTTTCCTTTTCCTGTCTGGTAATTCCCCAGCTCAGCTTCCGGCTTTTACCTCGGCGGGCTGCCAACGCCAGATTTTCCTCAATTTCCATGCTGGAGGCGGTTCCGGTCATTGGATCCTGAAATACGCGTCCGAGAAAGCCCGCCCTCTTATGCTCCGGCAATCCGGTAATGTTCTTTCCGTTTAGAAGTATCGCGCCCTTATCCACCGGCCATACACCTGCAACTGCATTCAGCATGGTGGATTTCCCGGCTCCGTTTCCTCCGATAATCGTACAGAAATCACCTTTATCCAGATGAAGGTCCACTCCGTTAAGAGCCGTCTTTTCGTTGATGGTACCGAGATTGAACGTTTTATGGATATCTATGATATTTAACATATGCTTAATCCTCCTTATCCTTTCTCGCCTGAAGCGCGGCAAGAGAAGCTTTTGCGGTACGGGCAAAAGAATTCTTACTCCTGCCCTGAAGATAAGGGACCGCAAGGAATACTGCTACTATAATAGCGGTAAACAGCTTTAAGTCGTTGGAGTTTAGCTTTAACCAGAGCACAATTCCGACTACAACATAATAAATAATGCCGCCCATAACGACGAATACGAGGCGAAGAGCGAAATTCAAACGCTTTCTCAGGATACTCTCACCAAGCACCTCTCCGATAATAACTGCAGCCAGACCGATAACAATGGCTCCGCGCCCCATATTGATGTCTGAAAACCCCTGATATTGTGCCATCAGACCGCCGGCAAGCCCTACGAGGCCATTTGACAGCGCAAGCGCAAGCACCTTCGTAAAATTGATATTGATTCCGTTAGCCTTGCTCATGGACTGATTGCATCCGGTAGCCCGTATGGAGCAGCCCTGCTCAGTACCGAAATACCAATACAATAGAGCGATCAAAGCCGCTGCCAAAAAACCGCCCACTAAAATCGATCTCGGTATATTCATCAAAGAAACGAGCAGATTATATTTCTGAGAACTCAAAGCCATGTTCGCTGCCATACCCATAATATGCAGATTGACGGAATACAGTGCAATCTGCGTCAGAATTCCCGAAAGAATCGGCGGAATGCCGAGAGCAGTATGCAGCAGTCCGGTAACCAGACCCGCCAGCAGACCGGCAAATATTGCCACCAGCAAGGCCGCTGGTATAGGAACACCAGCTAATGTCAGCATTACGGTAACTGCACCGCCGGTAGCAAATGACCCGTCAACCGTCAGGTCCGCAAAGTCCAGCAGCCGGAAGGTAACATAAACACCAAGGGCCATAATTCCCCATATAACCCCTTGGGCGATACAGCCCGGAAGGGCATTCATCAAATTCATCGGATTAAGGGCAGCGAAATAACTCATTTTTATCCTCCTTACAATTTAAGGGGTGTCTTTCCATCAGGCACCCCTTAGTACACATCCATTTGTTGATTATTCAACCTCTATAGCGACATAGTTGTCAGGAATAGTAACTCCCAGCTTCTCCGCACGGTCAGCCATATATTTATAAGTAATATTCGGGGAATACTGAATCTCCATTGCAGATACATCAGCACCATTTACCAGTACTTCATAAGCCATTTCTCCGGTAGCAAAGCCTAAGTCATAATAGCTGATAGACAAAGTGGCAACACCGCATCCCTTGCAAATGCCTTCTTCACCGGTGACAATGGGTACTCCCGCAGGCTCCGCCACGTTATTAATCGCTTCTGTACAGGAAGCCGCCGTATTATCGGTAGGAATAAAAAGCACATCGCTTCCGGAACATGCTGTCTGAGTAACAGAAGCTACGTCATTGGAATCGGCAAAGGTATATTCCGTACAAGTATAACCCATCTCCGTCAAATAACCCTGAATGGTAGATGATTGATATTTAGAATTAGGTTCTGCCGAGCAGTAAAGGATACCGATATTCTTTGCATCGGGAAACAGTTCTTTGATTATCTCAGCCTGCTTATCCAAAGGTGCAAGGTCAGCGGTCCCGGATACGTTCCTGCCGGTTACACCCGTCCAGTCGTCGATATCCAAAGCAGTGGCATAATCCGTAACGGAGGTCCCAAGAATCGGAATCGTGGCCGTTGCAGATGCAGCAGCCTGAACAGCAGGCGTTGCATTTCCCATAATCAAATCATAATTGCTGGAAACAAACTGGTTTACGATAGTAGCACAGGTCGCGGAATCTCCCGCCGCATTCTGCTCATCGAATACTACCTGATCTCCCAGTTTCTCGGTGAGAGCATCCCTGAATCCCTGCGTAGCCGCATCCAGTGCCTCATGCTGAACAAGCTGAACAATACCTACATTGTATACAGCTCCGGCATCGGTCTGGCTCTCTTCCTTCGCAGGCGTCTGCTCGGCGGTTTCAGTATCCGCTGTTTCCGCAGTATCTGCTGCACCGGTGGAGTCTGCAGTATTTGTGCTGCCGCAGGCAGCAAAGCTGAACGCCATAAGCATCGTTAGCATAAGTACAGAAATCTTTTTCATAATTTTTCCTCCTCAGATATAAGTGTAAAGTTTTAACGCATCAAAGTGCTAAAATATAATACTGTATTATATCATTTATAGGAAGAAAGTCAACTATTTTCATACGTAACGCCTTTATTATTTCTGCTTTTTCCTTATAAGAAAAAAAGCCAGAAGATAGCAAACTGCCGTCGTTGCTATTATGAAACTCATACTTCCTGCGAAAGTCATTACCTCATCACCGAACTTATATACTACTCCGAACTGCTCTTTAATATCCATTACTATATCCTCAGGAATCCCGTCAAAACTTGTCTCCATCACATCTCCCATCATAATCCTTCGAAAGAGGGATGCGGCATGAGAAACAGGGAATAGGCGGATGATCCATTGCACACCTTCCGGATACATGCCGATTGGAAGATAAATTCCAGTCAAAAAACCGATCAGTGTACCAAGTATCGTATTTGCAGCCGAAAAAGCGCTGTTTGTTTTGAAGCACATTACAAAAAGAAGCATAAGAGCCGTACTCATCAGATTTGTAATAAATAAAAGTAGAAGGAGCGTAAGAAGTGCGTCCGGCTTTATCAGGCTTCCGCCATCCAGGACGATATATACCTGCGCGATAACAAGCGTAATCAGACTCATAACCATTCCTATAATATAAGAGGCAAGCCAGTATCCCTTGAGAAGCTTTGAATTTTTTACCGGAGCCGCTATAAAGTCCTTTATTTTTCTGTATTCCCTGTCTATTACAATATTTCCCAGTATGACCAGGCTGGTCGTCACTCCTGTCGTGGCAAGGACTCCGGCCATTACCCAATTATCCATCATCTCTCTGGCACCGTCGAACATGGAAACTTCTTCCGTCCATACGTCTCCTAAAAACAGCACGTATAATCCTATTTCGATGAGTATCGCCAGCATAGAGAAGAATACTGCTGCCTTGTCCCTAAAATATATTTTTAAATTCCTTACGGCAAATGCTATCATTCTCTTAGTTCCTTTCCTGTAATCCTGATAAACACATCATCCATAGAACCTTTGATTACTGAAAAATCTCCTATCAGCTCCCTGCATTCATCTAAAATAGGCAGCGCATCCATGGTGTTTGTAAGGCATATCTCCAAAAACCCGCTTTTTTTCTCGAAAGAAAGTCCTCTTTCCCGCAGTTTTTCCTTTACCAGTTCTTCCTCCCTGCACCTTAAGCGCAGCTTATCCTTCGCATATTTCTCTTTCAGTGAAAATGGGGTTCCTCTGGCCACAATCTGCCCATCGTCCACTATCATGCAATAATCCGCATCCTCAGCTTCTTCGAGATAATGTGTCGTTAAAAACACTGTCATTCCCTGCTCCTCTTTAAGCTTTTTGATCGTGTCCCACACGCTCTTTCTCGTCTGGGAATCCAGGCCAGTGGTCGGTTCATCAAGAAAAAGGACCTTCGGCGTATGAAGAAGCGCCCTCGCAATATCCGCCCTGCGCCTCTGTCCACCGGAAAGTCTTCCGTAATAGCGGTTCATTATTCCGGTAATCTCCGTGATCTCTGCCGCCTGCTTCACCGCCGCAGCGCGCTCACTCTTGTTCATCGGATAAAACCTGGCACGAAGCATCAGATTTTCCTCCACCGTCAGGAGTTCATCCATAAGGCTTTCCTGAAATACAATGCCAATGCTCTCTCTTATCCTGTCATCCTCCTTGCCCAGCAAATGACCATCCACCTCTACGACGCCCATATCCGGCATAAGAAAAGTACATATGCTGTTAATTGTTGTGGATTTTCCTGCTCCATTGGGTCCGAGGAACGCGAACAGCTTCCCCTTCTCCACATAAAAGCTTATGTCCTTTACTGCGGGGATGTTTCCATAGGACTTTTTTAAGCCTTTTACCTCAATTATGTGTTCCACTTTTATGTCCTCCATGCATATCCTCATCAATCTCATGACATCGAATAACTTCCTCTTTTTTTAAACCTTATGGGGTGCCCGATATTCCTATCGGATGTACTTATATCATAATTAGGCTGCAATTATCAGTCAAGCACTTTGAAAATTTACTCATTTGCTTTCCCCCTCATTTTTTACTATAATACAGACAAATAAAAATCTATTTTTACTATTAACGGTACATGAGGACCTTGTCAAACGATGGTCGCTTATAAAAAAATAAACTAGGAGCTGAGTGAAATAATGGATGAGAAATATTATGAAGGCAGGCTGTTCGAAAACATAAAGATGTCAGAGGAGACGCTGGACGGTTATGAGTTTTATGACTGCGAATTTATAAACTGTACCCTTGAAGAGTGCACTCTTGAAAAATGCCACTTTATGGGATGTAAATTCCATGGATGTACTATAATAAGCCTCCAGGCAGAATATACGCAAATGAAGAACGGGGAATTCACAAAATGCAATTTGGTGGGTGTTCACTGGAACGAATTACTACCCGCCGGGAAAATAGCCGAGCCAATTCATAAGCTGACGGATTGTCTTTTGAAATATAATACATTTATCGATATGAACTTTATGAAATTTACCTTTTCCGGGAACATAATACAAGATTCTGCATTCGACCAATGTAATTTAAAAGAAAGTATTTTTAAGGGATGTAAGCTGGACGCAACTCAGTTTTCCAAATGCGATATGCGCAAAGCCGATTTCCGAGAAGCGGCGGGATATCTGATCGATATTTCTTCCAATAAAATGAGGGAGGCGAGGTTCTCGTTCCCTGAAGTTTTGAGTTTGCTGAATGAATTAGGGATAGAAGTAAGCTAGTGTAGGGTATCGATATTTTTTTCTTGACTTTTTGAACAGTGTTCAGTATCATATATTTGAACAGTGTTTTATACAACGTTCAATACATATTACTTTTTTGCAGATAATTATAGAAAGGGGTGAAAGCTAATATGAAAAATTCCTCCGATATAAAAGAATCTATCATAGACGCCGCCACCGAACTAATCCAGCAAAGCAGCGGAAATATTACAGAAATTACTACACGCGCTATCGCCGGGAAAGCGAATGTAGGTATTGGGCTGATCAATTATCACTTCCAAAGCAAGGATAATTTGATCACCATATGCGTCCAGCGAATCATTCAGCAAGTGATCCTGAGCTTTTCATTGGATGGAAAGACTTATTCAGACGATAAAGATCGCCTGACTGATTGTGCCGTTCAGGTATTTGATTTTCTTTTCAAAAATCCTGCCATATCCCGGATTTCTATATTAGGGGATTTGTGGGATTACAGGTCAGACTGCAATTCGGTAAAGACCCAGAAAGGCTTTATGTTCGCTTTGGATAATAAAATGCCGGAAGCTGACAAAAAAATGCTGTCATTCATTCTTACTGCTGCTATGCAGACAGCATTCTTAAGCAGACACATAACGAAAGAATTGTTAGGATATGATTTGGATCTTGCTTCGGACAGGGATTCCTTTATTACTAAATTGGTAACGTCTCTGTTTGACGGATGTGAAAAAGAAGGAGAAGAGATTTTATGAATAAAAAAATTGGTATTTGTGCCGCCGTCGTTAACTTACTCTCGGTAATTGGTTTTCTCATTTCCATGTTGGTTTCCTCTTCTTACGGAAGCTATCTTGCAAGCATAGGCATCGCCTTTAGCTTTGTTACAATGATTTCTGCCTTTGCCTGTTATGGCGAAGAAGCCTCGAAGGCTGCGGGGATTACTGCAATTGCCTTCGGCGGAATGTACGCTCTATGCAACTCCATCGTCTATTTCATACAGCTGACCAGCGTGCAAAGCGGCAAGCTGACAGGGCAGGCTGCGGTTTTACTCGATTACACGCAATTGGATATGATGTTTAATCTGGATATGCTCGGTTATTGCTTTATGTCTGTTTCTACCTTTTTTGCCGGACTGACAATTCAAGCAAGAAACCTGGCCGAAAAGTGGCTGAAATGGCTGTTGATCGTTCACGGCGTATTTGCCGTCGCCTGCTTTATCGTACCTCTTCTCGGTTTATTCGATACGGCAACAAGCGGAAGTGATGCTGCCGGCATTTTCATATTGGTATTTTGGTGCCTTTATTTTACGCCTATAAGTGCCTTGTCCATTCGCTTCTTTTCCAAAAGAGTCAGTGCATGAAACATTCATACGCATGAGGGCGGGCGCATTTATTTAATGCTCCCGCCGTGAAAATAACATTCATATATTTTTATACCTTCATGCAATATTTCCTCATATCCCTGATACCAATCGAAATCCCCCTCCGCTCTGCAATGGTAAGTATAAGCACCGGATTGGAAAAATCCCGGCCCCCTATAAGGCATATCATAAGGAACCGCATCTAAGGCTTCCTTGAGGAAATCACCGCTGAAATGCTCGCCGGTCACCCGGCCGCAGTAATTCATACACCAAATCGGCGCCCCGTTTTTCCATACAGCCTCTTCTCCCCCGAAGCGCTCTCCGCCTAAATAGGTATCATAATAATACAACTCACCCTCCTCGTATTCCAAATCATGAGAGCCTCGTCTCGAAGCATCTATCTCCTCTCCATGTCCGGCGTAGCAAGCCGTTTTCGCTCTGATCAAAAAGCCGGTAATATCTTCTTTCTCCGCGTCCTGCTCTCCTATTTGCAAGTTACAGTCGCCGGTATCCTTGATTAGTCTGTCGAGGGATATGGAATACAGCTCGCTAAGCAGCACCAGCTTGTCGATATCGGGGTAGAATCTCCCTGCCTCCCACTTTCCCACTGCCTGCCTCGAAACGCTCAGCAAATCGGCCAGTTCCTCCTGAGACAGTCCTTTACTCTTTCTTAACAACTGCAATTTCTCAGCCATATTCATCGTTTTCATCCTCCTTTAAAAGCTCATGTTGCCCTTGTTTGCCAGCGGACAGACGACGCTTTTTCCATCCATCCTTATGATAGCATACGAAACTCCCTTCCTCTACCAACCGGTTATATACAAAAAGGCAACCTTAAGTTGCCTTATCTGTCAAAGATGCTCATAATCTTCTTTTTCCATAATGTAAACATTATCTCCCTGCTTTCCGTCATAACGGGTGAAGCCATCCGCAATGTACTTCAAAAAACGGAAGCCAAGTTTTTCTATTACACGTTTGGACTGTATGTTATCCGGAAAATGAGAGACTGCAAGCCGGGTGATATTCATTTTTTCAAATGCATAAGCAATAGCCGCCCGTGCCGCTTCTACCGCGATTTGCCGTCCCCAATATTCCTCCGATAACACATAGCCCAGCTCCACATCATAAGAAATCCCCGGCTTCCTGGTGCGGTGAAGTCCGACAGAGCCTATGACGGCGTGGCTCTCCTTCCACTCGATGGCCCATGTATCATCGTTTTCCTGAAACATATTTATAATCTGTACGGATTCCTCCACATTTTCATGCGGCTTCCACCCCGCCATCGGACCAACCTTATCCCCGGATGCGTATGTATATAGATCCGCAGCATCCTCCTTAGACCATTCCCTCAAAATTAATCTTTCCGTTTCCAAACGTTCCATAATAATCCATTCCTCCTTATAATAAAAGTTTTATATTAGCTTTTCATCCCGTGGTATCCGGAAAATAGGCAAGCAAAACATAAGGTTATTTCATGTCGGTTATACTAACCTCTTCGCATTGCCTGTACCGCAAACTTTCCGCTGGTCACTGCAATGGGGAGGCCGCCGTTCAACTGCAACCACTGGCTGGCTATAAACACATTATCAAGACCCTGCGCTTTGCTTTTTGCATAGAGGCTTTTATAGCCTTTCTGCCCGAAAAAGCTCATATATGCACCCTTATATGCCCCGCACCAACGTTCGAAAGTAACGGGAGAATACGTATCAAGAAGCACCAATCTACCTTCAAGCGCAGGAAATTTCGAGATTATTTGTTTCATAACAGTATCGGCAATTCTCTGCATCTCGGCCTCATACCGGTCAGACTCCCGGTAAAGTTCCTTCCAGTATTGGAAATCTTCCTCATCCTGAAGGATATTGCACTGAATGACCCTCTTTTCTTTGGAAAAGAGGCTCTCGTCATAATCATAGAGCCTAATCGCCTGAAAATTAAGCTTCTGTCTGCCCACCTGGAAGCTGTCACAGGGAAACATCACCGCCCCGCCGGGTACACCACAGTCTTCAGCGCCCAGAATCCCGAAAGCCGCCTGAAAGGACGAGGTTACCGAATACCCTTCCTTACAGCTATACATTTTTTTCAGGTTTTTATCCATATATTCTTTATCCAGCAAGCCGCCGAAGGTAACTGCCGTATCCGCAGCACTGATTATATAATCAGCTATAGCCTCGCTGCCGTCGTTAAGCGTAACAGATACCGCCCTGTTTCCTTGAATATTAATTTTAGTAACCGGCGTATGTAGATGAATCTTCCCTCCCAGTGTCTGATAACGCTTTGCCATCCGTTCCGACATCCCTTTTGAGCCTCCCATAGGAATTGCGGCTGTTTTTCCCGTAAAAAAAGCATAGGAGCTTATGAGGGTGACTGCCATGAACTTTTCGTTATAGTAGCGGCTCATCATTTCCTTCAGAAGGGGATTCCTGAACCTTAATGCCAGCTCGGCAACCGTTTCTTTCCCGTATTCCTTTATGACTCTGCCCATCTGCGGCATACTCATTCCGAATTTCATAAATTCAAAAAAGTTCATATATGCAGGGGACTTCTTACATGGAATCCGCAAGCTTTCCGCAAGCTTCACACTATCGAAAAATTTATTGATTTCTATACCGTCTTCCGGTGCGAGCTCAAGGAATTCTCTCCGCGCTTTCTCCACATCGCTCCAGAAATGGAGCTGTCTGCCCGCCATATCCAGCATATAAAAATAGGATTCTCTGTAAAGCTTCGTATTCTCATCCAATACGCCTACATTTCGCCAAATCTCCCAAAGTTCATCGCCTTCACGGCATCCTGTAAGCCAGTGAACACAATTATCGATGTGATAGCCCTGCCTGTTCCATCCGGTACACTCGCCGCCGATCACCTGATTTTTCTCATATATTTCTGTAAAAAAGCCGTTCTGCTGCGCATGGATTCCGGCTGACAGCCCGGCAATCCCACCGCCTATAATGATTACTTTTTTCATCCTTTACTCCTTATAATATCAATGAGCCATTCCGTCTCAGGCAAAGGCATATCGGGCGTAACTGCAAGCTGTTCCATGATTCCCTGCAAGCTGCACCAAAAAGCTGCGGAAAGCGCATAGGGATCGCCATTTCTGAAAATCCCCTCCAACTGCCCCATTCGGATTATTTCTGCTGACCGCTCCACCTGATCCACCTCCATAGCCATCTCTTTAATATGTGCCGGAGTCCTGTCACTTCTGCGCGCCTGTGCCACGAGTACGAACATTAGAAATACCCATGACTGCTGCGAAGAAAAGAGAAATAAGGAATCGAGAAACCCTGTAAAAAATTCCAGAGGATTGGAAAATTCCATCTTCTGCGGTTCCTTCGTCCCCTCCACACCTATTCTGATCAGTTCCTCATAAAGCTGCTCCTTGGATTCGAAATAATGAAACAACAATCCTACGCTCATATCTGCCGCTTTGGCAATATCGTTTATCTTCGTTTCCGCATATCCATTTCTTACGAACAGATCCAGTGCCTTCCATAGAATAAGCTGTCTGCGCTTCTCTTTTTGCTCGCTTCTTGTCGTCAAGTCAATCACCCACTTCATTGATTTTATATTCATTGAATTTATGTTCAATTAAATCCTATTCCATTATTTGAGATCTGTCAAGGCTTTTATTTGTAAACACAGATTCTTATGTCACAGTTTTGCCTTACGGCAGAACTATGGCAAATGAAGTACAGAAATTATGCGGCGGTATGCTCTTATATTGCCACCCCGCATTCAAATGCCAGCGCCATATATTTTTCCGTTCTGCTTAAATCCGGACAGAACAGTCCTCTTGGCTCCCATTCCTCGGAGTCCAGATTATCTTCGCCGTAAAGAAACTGAACAAAGGAAATGCTTCTGAATTCGGTTACAGCGGCAGCGGCGGCAAATTCCATTTCTACAGCAATACAACCCTGTGCCTTTCTGTCGTCAATTGCCTTTCTTGTCTCTCGGTAAATACCGTCTGTCGTCCACACCTTTCCCTTCACATAGGGATAACCGCATTTTTTCAGGCAGCCGCATACTTTGTCAATCTCGGCTTCCCCTACTTTTACTCCTTCGGAAGAAGGCAGATAGTGATAGCTCGTTCCCTCGTCCCTAACTGCCGAAACGGGAACTATTATCCTTCCATCCGCTGCTTCCTTATCTAAGATACCGCAGCTTCCAAACAGTATTATTTTTTTTGCTCCCATGGCGATAATTTCTTCCAGTCCGCAAACGCAGGCAGGGGCTCCGACTCTGGATAGAAAAAAGGCGATTTCCTTTTCGCAATATTTTATTTTATATACGGGAATGACGCCATTGGCAGAGTATAGGCCGGCAATAACCTCTACGCCTTCCATTCCGGCAAACTTTTCGATTACGCTCTCCGAAAACGTGGACACACAGATTTCCGGAAATCCATCCACTCTCTTTTGACAGTCCTGCGGATTGAAAAAGGCCTCTTTTGCATTGTCAAAATCCTTGAATACAGTATTCATAGCAGCATCTCCTTTATTTGTTTTACTATTCTCTCCGGTATCTTTTCATCTATGGGCATCATCTTGCTGTACATTCGAACTCCCTGATAAGAAAATACGATGATGTCATAGACAGCCTCTGCATCCACTCTCCGGAATTCTCCTCTCTCCATACCATAGATGATCAGTCTTTTCCACATCCTTTTAGAGGCCTCATAGCGTATGAGCAAAGCATTGTTTTCCCTCTCCGCGGCGGTGTAATACTCATAAATAGCGACGCTGAGCGATGCCTGACTGTCGTTCATCTCGTCTTTATAACGGGAAAGCACCTCCTCTAATATCTGAGTTGCCGGAATACCATTTCCTATTCTGTCCGCGAATTCATCCTCCTGTTTTTGCATAAACTCGTTGATTATTTCCGCAAAAATCTCCTCCGTTCCCGGATAATGCCTGTATAACCCGCCTCTGCTCAATTCTGCCTTCTCACAGATGTCCTTCATCGTAACGGCTTTAAAACCTTTTTCGGCAAAAAGGCTATAGGCGGCTTTGCGTATATGTTGCTTTGTCTCTTCTCCTTTTTTCCCCATGTTTCCTCCGGCGCTGTTTATAATAAATTGCATTTTGAGACACTGTTGTCTTTTTTTTGCATTATGCGACATATGCGTCGCTTTGTCAAGCATAGTTTTTGCTTTATCCAATCAAGCAGGAAATATTATTGTAAATAAGGTGTCTCATTTTGTAACCAGGCAGGAATCTGTTGAAAATAGATGCTTCAACAGATATGATACATAGGGAGGGATGAAATGAAACTGATTGTAAAAGAAAATCGTGAAAAAGAACTGACTGTAACAGTAGAATACCCGGAACAAAATAATCAGGTATTACGAATCATCAATAAAATTAAATCCGAAGGAAAATTTTTGATAGGAAACGAAAGCGGACGCAGCTATAAAGTCCTAATACCAGAAATCTATTATATAGAAAGTATAGATAAGCGTACCTTCGTTTATACCAAAGATGCAGTATTCAGAACCGATAAGCGTCTCTATCAACTTGAAAAAGAACTGAAAGAATATAGCTTTGTCAAAGTAAGCAGAAATTGTCTGCTTAATGCAGGTGAGCTCACACATTTGGAAGCTCTGGCGAACAGCCGGTTAGAAGCAAATCTTACCAATGGTGAAAAAGTAATTATATCGAGGACATATATTCCAGAAATAAAAAAAGTTGTTTTTCGGGAGGATTTGATATGAAAAAATATATACAAAGCTCATTGCAATTGTCATCGATAATCATTATTGTTGTAACCTTTATATCCTTTTTGTGCTTTGACTATACACAGGACATGAAATTTATTTTTCAAATCGTGCTCATAGCATTTCTCGGTATGGCTGTCCATTATGCTGTGGCTTATATTTTTTATGATAGCTTTCTTAAGGAACTTATATGTGAGTACATTGTTATTGAAATAACCGTTCTTATTGTTGGATGCATTAACGGCTGGTTCATACGGTCGAATTGGTGGATGTCATTTATATATATTACACCGATTTTTCTATTGACCTATCTATTAGGAATAACTCATATAAAAAAAGAAATTCTGTCCATAAACAAAAAACTTAAGGAAAAAGCAGAGGTTCCCGATGAAGAAAATAAATGATAGTGAAAGAAATATATATCCCTTTTTTGCCATAACTTTGTTATGGACATGGGGGTTTGGCTTTTCTCCTGTCATACTGGGATTGCAAGGGACGCCGCTGGGGACCTTTTTGTTTTACTTCGGCGGCGGCGCTCCTTCGGTTGTTGGGCTTTTCTTCGTATTTCTTACCTATTCCAAAAATAAGAGAAGAAATTATTTTCATAGATGCTTCAATTTTAAACAAATGGGAATTAAATGCTTATTTGCTTTACTGCTGTTTTTTTCTATCATTGCAATAATAGGAATATTTATTGGTATTTCTTTTTTTCATTCTCCGATACCGGAAATGACATTCATAAAAATGCTTATTAAAAGGCCATATATACTGCCGCTTATCATATTTATAAGCATTATTTCCGGCCCTCTGAACGAAGAATTCGGCTGGCGAGGCTTTGCTCTCGATATACTATTAAAAAAGCGGGGGTTTTGGAGTGCGTCCGCAATCTTAGGTTTCATCTGGGCCATTTGGCATTTGCCATGGTACTTTATGCCAGGGCAGGCACAATATGATTTATTGCAAAGATCATTATTCGATGCCTTCTTATATACCGTCCACCATGCTTTTCAGCTTCGTTGTAAGCTTCGTATATATCAAAACCAACCGAAGTGTGTTAGCCGGTGCAATTACTCATATGCTGAGCAACCTGATTACCAGTCAGCTTCTTGCACCCTGCACGGTTGAAATGAGTACAGCCATCCGATATACTAATATGTTTTTTTGTACAGCGATTATTATTTATAGTATTGTTTCCAAAAACTTTAAAAAAGAGCTTGCCCGAATACAATTTTAAGAAGCTCTTTTAACCCTCTATCACATAAAAACTGCGAGAAGACCGGTGAACGCGTCTGTCTTCCCGCAGTTTACTTATTTATTGATACACTCCATCATCCGCAAATCTTCCATCAGATCCATATCTGCATATGAAGTAAACGCTGCTGCTTTTCTCATTTTCACAAGCGCTTCCTTTTTGTTGCCAAGTCGGGACACAGCAACTGCATAGCCCCGAAGTGCATAAGCGTCTTCCTCATTCAGCTCGATCGCCTTCTCATTATCCTCTTTGCAGATCTCATAGTTGCCGCACATATATTCTGCGTATGCTTTTGCCTTTAATATCTGTGCGTTCTTACTATCCATCTTTGCTGCTCTTCTAAGCGCAAACACAGCCTCAGGAAATACTTCCTGCTTTATCAGGCCTTCTCCCAACAAGAGCAGCTCCTTCGCATCGTCATAAGACGCATATTGGGCTTCTTTCTTCTCCAATTCCAGATGATAAGCACAGTATTGATTTTCAGAATAAATATCGCCGTTCATCGTTAGCCTCGTATTGGGGCAGCCTCCCAGACATTTGCTGCCGTATGTACAGGTTCTGCATGAGCCCGTAAGCTTATCTTTTGTAAAATTTCTCCGCCATGAAAAAGCATTTTCGTCTTCCCATATATCCCTGAGCGAACGCTCCCTCAGGCTTCCTTCAATATATTCTCTGTTTCGGATGGAGGTACAGCCCAGAATCTCCCCGTTATGCAATATTCCAAAGCCCCTTATGCCCGCATTGCAGCCGTCCCATATGGATACCATATCCGTCTCATAGGAAATCCTCTTTACTTCCATTTCCTTCTTCGTATAATAGCCGATGCAATCCGCCGGATAAATCTTGATTCTTCCTTCCCTGGCAGTATCGTAACAGAAATCAATGATATCATTTACCTGCTCCGGTTCGAGAAGCCAATCCGGTCTCTCCTTTAGATTACCCATCGGCAAACCCAGCTGTACCTGCCAAGTGTCCACGTCCATCCTTATCAGCTCTTCCTTCAGCGAACTCAAAATATCCATATTCTGCTTCGTTATCGTCGTAACCGCACCGGTCTTTATTTTCAGCTCCTTCAAGTTCCTAAAGGCTTGCTCCGCATGTCCAAATGCGCCCCGCTTTCGTATCGCATCATGAATATCCTTCGTTCCATCAATGCTGATGGCCACCGTACCTACGCCGCTTTCCTTTAGCTTACAAGCAAGGTCCTTATCCAAAAACCAGCCGTTAGTGATAATATTGACGGATACGCCCCGCTCCGATAATCGCTTGATAAGTAAGGTTATATCCTTCCTCGTAAGAGGCTCTCCTCCGGATAGCGTAACCCATTTCAGTCCCATATCAGCAATCTGCCCGCAAATATCTAACGCCTCTTTCGTATTCAACTCATCCGGCAGCGGATTCGTACAAGAAGATCCGCAATGCCCGCATCTCATATTGCAGCCCATCGTCACTTCCCACACACAGGTAATCGGTCGATAATTCATATGTTCTCTTCCTCCTTAGCAATTAGGAAATCCGTAAGGTCTTGCATCCTTCGTCCACTCCATACACGGATAGCCATACTTCAAATTCGCATCCTGCACTCCGCAAGGATAACCATACTTCAAGTTTGTATCCTGCACTCCGCAAGGATAACCATACTTCAAGTTTGTATCCTGCGCTCCGGAAGGATAGCCATACTTCATCACAGCCTCCCCGCCATACACAAAACCGTACGGCATCGCCGCGTTTGCCGCATTTTCGCTGAAATTCACAAATTCCTCTGAATCGCAGGGAACAATCCTCACCTTTAAGATGTATTCGTTTTCAACCTTCGCCAAATCGGTCAGACTGGCGAGTATGAACTTAATCTCTATATTCGGCTGCTCTCCCGACACTGCCTGGAAATAAAATTTCTGGATAACCGGACCCATTCGTAAAGACGATTCGTTCTCGGTTCCCAGGAGAACGATACCCTGCGGCATAGAAGAAACGCACCACCCATAGTTCGTCGATCCTAACATCGACTGAAGTGCCACTGTAAAAGTCCTACTCTGCAATACTACAAATTCTTGTTCCATTTGGCATATCCCCTTTCTCTGTTTCCCATATTGTATTTTCACTGTCCCGCTGTCAAAATTGTTACCAGCTTTTTCTATTCTAGCACAAATGGATCGGCTATCTATAGTTTGGCGCTAAGACATAGGAATTTGGCTTTAAAAGTTGAAAAAAGGATTTTCCTATAGTATGATGTTATATAATAAACATAGGGGAACTTAACATTATGAATATAGCGATTATTGATGACCTGAATACAGACAGGAAGACCATTACGAAGTACCTGCATACATATTTCTCCAAACATTACTCCGGCATATCGCTTTCCATTCATACCTTCGAAAGCGGTGAAGCCTTTTTACGCGTATTCAGGCAGGATTCCTTCGACTTCATTTTTATAGATTATTACATGGACGGGATGTCCGGACTGGATACCGCGCGGGCTGTCCGCGCCGTCGATTCCGGCGTTGTTTTAATTTTTACTACCGCCAGCAGAGAATATGCAGTAGACAGCTACAAGGTCAAGGCTTCCGGTTATCTTGTCAAACCGATTATCTTCGGCGATTTTTCGGAGATTCTCTCTCTAATAGACTTACATCAGATACGAAGCAGACGCTTTATCGAGATAATAAACGGATATGATAAAGTGAAGATTCTGTTGAAGGACATTATCTTCTGCGATATATCGGGGCACTACGTGCAGATTCACACGGAAAGTTTCGGCCTGCAGCGTACCCGCATGACCTTCTCCGAATTGGTTCGTTCGTTAAAAGTCTACCGTGAATTTCTCGTCTGCTACCGCGGATGCCTTATCAATATGAATCAGGTCCACCATATCGATGATTTCACGTTCTTTATGAACGGAGGAGAACGTATCCCGCTTCGCAAAAAGGAACAGCACGAGATTCTCGATGCTTATTCCCGATTTCTGTTCGAGAAAGCGAGGGAACAATACTTATGAGTCTTTTTCGTCTGCTCGAAATATCGGTTTATCAGCTTGTCGACCTTTTCCCCAATCTCATACTGGCAATCGTTCCATTCCGGGATTCCTTGCGGTTTTCCAAAAGAAATACTGCTTTTATAATTCTGGCTCTTTATGCTCTGCTGGTGTGCAGCAGAATACT
Source organism: Bacillota bacterium (assembly GCA_023408815.1). Lineage (GTDB taxonomy): Bacteria > Bacillota > Clostridia > Lachnospirales > Lachnospiraceae > Kineothrix. The sequence continues at coordinate 32,181 of JAEYJO010000078.1, forward strand.
CGCCCTTAGAGGGCTTTCGGCTGCCGCGTTTATGACCACTCTGTGGATCATTCTGTATCTCGGCTTCTACGTGGTCTGCATACGCGCCCAGCTCACTAAGCTTCTGTTCATTCTCCTGACCGTTTTAAACTATGGAAGCTTTGTGGCAATTGTTTTCAGCTACTTCGCTTACCATCGGTTTCCTATAGCTATAGACAGGCCGTATTCCTTTTTTTCCACCGGAATTCTCGTTCTAACTTACTCAATAAGCTATCCTATTCTCTACCGAATGGTGAATCTCAAGCTCAAAGCCCTCATTACATTTCCTGAGAACAACAGATTCTGGCGGTATCTATGGCTTGTTCCCGCCACCTTTTGTCTCTCCTATTATTACAATCTGTACGCTAATGGAGGAATTATCTCTTTTTCTGCTAACCCCAGCAACGTCTTGTTTGCGGTATTTTTTAATTTGGGAGCTCTCTTCGTCACCTATCTCGTTATGCATCTGCTGGGGGAAAGCAACGCTAACCTCAGGCTAAAGGCGGAAAACTATCAGCTCGGCATGCAATCTATGCAGTACGAGAACTTAAAAGGACGCATGGAAGATGCCCGCAGGGCAAAACACGATTTACGGCAGGTCCTGGCAGTAGTTCAGTCCTATTTAAAGGATGACGACAAGAACGGATTGTCAGAATACATGCGCCGCTACGAGATCTCTCTTCCTTCAGCTTCTCCCATATCTTATTGCGGGGATTATGCGCTCAATGCCCTTATCGTTTACTATGCGGATATGGCAGAAGCCAAATATATCCGCTTTGACGCAAAGGTACAATATCCTGACGGCCTGGACATCGCCGATACCGACGCCGCCGTTTTGTTCGGAAATCTTCTGGAAAATGCAGTGGAAGCTTGTATGCGCCAAACGGAAGGGAAGCGCTTCATCTTACTGCACACAAAAGTAATACAAGGCATGCTGGTCATTACTTTGGATAATTCCTATTCGGGGGCCATAGAAAGATCCGGAGAAGCTTTCCTTTCTTCCAAATCAAAAAGGGAGGGAATCGGCACCTCTTCCATACGAAAAATAGCAAAAAAATATAACGGAACAGCACAGTTCCATTTCGATGATACAAGTTTCCACGCATCGGTTATAGTAAACACGCATATACACTAATAATAAGAGAGTGCTCTACATGACTAAAGGAGGATCAAGATGAATTATAATTTAAAAAAAGGAGATATTGTTGTTTTCAAAGCGGAGGATGACCCGCTTAGTAAAGCGATTGCATGGTTTACCAAGACCGATGTCTGCCATGCTGCAATGGTTTATTCCGAGGATTCCATCGTAGAGGTAGGTGCCAGTGGCATCGGCGTGCACGAAATAGGAATATCAGAGGGCGATGAGGTATATGTGATGCGCTTAAATCCCGAGCTTGATGCCGCTCCTCTCATCCGCTCAGCCAACGCTTATTTGGACGCGAAGGTACGCTATGATTTTCCGGCGCTTTTCATTCTCGCCGGACTGCTCATTTTCAAAAGAATATACCCTTCTTCTCCCCTCATAAAAATAACAGACCTTATTTTGTCCTCCGCCTGCTATGCACTGGACAAAATAATAAACAGCATCATCTATCAGGACGACACTCCCGCCATGGTCTGTTCACAGCTTGTTTATCAGATTTATTATGACTGCGGCGGCGACTACCGCATCCGCATAGAAAACGGCTGTGTCTTCAACAGTCAAGTAGCGGATGGCGCTCCGGGCTCCATAAGACTCATAGACCTGGCAAGAGATAACACCTTTACCCCGCCTGTCCTTCCCATGTCCTCTTTTCCGGCAGGTATCGCCATATCCGATGGGCTGATGCAGGAACTTTACGAGCTGCTCGTCAGCTCCGAACAAGGCTCGGATACCAGCGTGGCACACGTCGGCCTGCTGCCGCAGGAACTGAATAAAACTTTGGCGCTCACAGCAAAATTCATAGAATTGCTGGAACGCCTTTTAGAAATAACGGGTTATGATATGCCCCTGGAAGCCCTATTCGTGACTCCAGGAGATTTGGTCTATCATGCACAAAATTTAAAAAACACGGGAACAGTAAAGCTTACGAGGCTCCACACCTCACGAGATCTCATCTTCAAATAGGCATATCACAGCATATTCTTTTGCTCGGCCTTTTCAAGACTGGCGCGAATGATTTTCTCATTCTCCTCATCCAATTGGGGAATCTTGGAAATCATTCTGCGTATGTCCCTGCCACATGCCTCCCACTCCTGTTTCTTTAGCTGGCAGGCTCCATAATTCAGGCGCAGGAATTCCTCTTTTTCCATTTCATCCTTCAGAAATTCCTCATAATAACCTTCTATATTACAAAATATAGGCCGATTCTCATATATCCTGCAAAGCATCGTCTCCATATCCAGATATCTGCAGATTCCGTCTCCGTCATGAAGCTGCGCCGTTATCTCGTTTTTATCCAATCCGATACAGCATAATCCGCATTTGTCACAGTCGAACATGCGCGCATTCCCCTCTTTCGTTTTTCTTAAATTTCTCCAAATTCAGCGTATCATGTCATTTATATTAAGTCAACGGTTTTGCGTTCTCCATGGCTCATTTCTCCTGCCTTTTGTTGATTTCCTGAATAAGTTTATCCTGCCTTTTTGCACTGCGGAAAACAGAACTGTAATAAATAAAAGCTCCGATAATATAAGGAATCGTAAAGCTGACTATGATATCCTCATAACCGCCTTCACTTATCTCACTGAAAAAGCTCGAAATAAATACGAACAAGAGCACCAGTCCCATTGCGATGATATATTGAACGATAATCATAACAATCGGCGGCCACTCATCGAACAAATGATGAATGGAAAGCACCAGTACAGCGATGGTACATAAAAGCAGCATGGCTAACGAATTGTAATGGCTGCCGGAATCTTTTCCTCTCAGTAAATCCAAAATCACATTCACTATGGATAATATCGTATAGCTGATACAAATAGAAATTGGTATTTCAATCCCTTTTAATATTTTCATCTTCAAGCTCCTTCCTACACCGATTTCCTGATTTCCTGCAAGTATTCTTCAAATGTCCTTTTATACCCCCTATTTATCTGAAGCCTTTCACCGTTTTTCAAAATGGCACTGATTCTCATATTAGGTTCCGGCTTTATTCTTTTTATCTTATAAATATTCACCAGATTAGATTTATTAATGCGGATGAATCCAAAGGGCTTCAATTCTTCTTCCAGTAAGGAAAGCGTCTTTGCTACCTGATAAGTGGTGTCTGCCGTATAGGCGAAGGTCCTCCGGTCTACCGTATCAAAGTAATAAATATCTTCCGTCTCCAGAAGAACTTTCTCCTCCTCCGCCATTCCGTACAAAACCGGCCTTTCCTTTTGGACAATGGATATGATCTGTTTCACAGCGGGCGTCATTTTTGCATAATAAATATCAATTCTCTCTTCGCCTTCCTTTGCCTTCTTTAGGTTTAAAACAAACATATGCCTCCCTCACGGTCCTGTTCCTTAAGAGTCTTACTCTTCCATCCTTCCCTTAAGCGGTCCTGTTCTCTTTACTTCCTCTCAAACTATTCTTCCAAAAATGAAAAAACAGCTTCTTCATATTCCTTAGGATAATCGATAATGCCTTTTACATGTTCACTATCAAAATAGCATATCTTCTTCTCCTCTGCCACTATATTTGTGTACATCTGCTCCGCTGTTCCATCAGATACCATCACATCCCGTGACATTTGCAGAAGCAAGGTATCGACATAATTCTCTTTCATTTTCTCACAGGCATCTGCATCGTCAAATCCAAATCCATAAAAATGTTTCAAATACCAATCTCCGCATGCAACTACATAATCTTCAGGTATTCCTTCTGTTTCCATCTCTCTCCACACACCAAGAAACATACTCTTCATACTGTCGAAACAGGAATCCAGAATTACAGCATCCACATTCTCCCTCGCATGCTCCGTTGCCGCGTAGAGGGCCACCGTAGCTGCTCCCATCGACTGCCCGTGTACCACGACTTTTGAGGATAACAGCTCATTCTTCGCATATCGGACTGCAGCTTCCACATCCAGCTTCTCAAAGTATCCAAAGCTTACTTTATCATCCTGAGAGTCTCCAGAGGCCCTTTGATCGATGGCGATCACATTCCATCCGTTCTTCAAATAAATCTCCGCGACCGGATACGTACTCACACGATCTCCCCCTACCCCATGCACGAGAATCGCCGTGTTCTCCCTCTTTTCATCCGCGAAAACCGCCATAGGCACATCATTCCCGTCCTCCGCCGCCACCACGGCCATTTCAGGTGAATACTGCTCATTAAATCTGCTCAAATCATATCCCCAGATTTCCAACTGCTTTACGCTATTCCCCTTCGTATCATTTCCTGCATTCATATAAAGAAGCCCCTCTGCCACCTGCTTCCCCACATATATGCTGAATATGACACAAACGGCAATCACAATTGTCAATATTCCTCCTATGATGATTCCTGCTCTTTTACCTATTCCTTTTTTCATCTTCATTCCCATATGTTCTCCTTCATTCTTACCAAGGCGTGTCTGTATACCGCAAAGTGAAGCGTTTAGAGCGGTGCAATGAGTTTTCAGACACACCCCGGTTAATCCGTATGATACCTGCGGACTGTTCTGCACTTTGTGCTCACACAATCCTTGAAACATTCGAAATCCGCCCTGATCGGGCTGCTTTCATTATATCTATAAAAATGAAAAAAACATGGATTCGTGCATATCCTGCACTCCTCCATGTATAAACTGCATTTACTGCCGGTCCAGCCCTTCCATTTCTCCTGTCGCATCCTCCGGGAGAGAATCGAAAAGATAATTCTTCTCCTTCGGCTGCTTATTTGAATAATCCTCTTTTATTTTCTTATTAGCCGCCTCTATTTCCTCACGCAATTCCCGGGCAGAGAGAAGGTAACAGCCCTGTCCTCTGATAATTATCTGCTCCAGCCCGTCTGAGGTAGCTACCGTCACCTTATATTTTTTCCCGTTCTCATGAGCGAATTTCTCGATATACATGTCCGCTGTCTCAGCCTCCTTCGTATAGACAACACGAATATTATGATAAGTCAATATTTCCGTATCATGCCCCTTTACCCGATAGGCATCGAATACTACTATGAGCTTGCATCTTTTAATCGCCTGATAATTACAAAGAATATCCATAAGCTTCCCTCTGGCGCCGTCGATGCTCACCATAGCCAACTCCTTCAAGTCCTCCCACGCAAATATCACATTATAGCCGTCTACCAGCAAATATTCCTCCTTCGGCTCCTGCTTGTTCCATTCGTAAACGGTAGGAGAAGAAGGCACTTCATGTCTCATTTCTCCACTCTTAACGCTTCTTCGAAAGCCTCGCCGGACATCATCCTTGCCCTTTTTGTTGGCGTAAAGAACTCTCTCCAGGATAGCGTCCACTTCTTCCGTTCCTATCCATCTTTCCTCTTTTTCTGCCGCAGTCGTTTTTCTTACGCCTTCACTCTCCGCTTCCTTCTCCTGACCTTGCAGGACACTTTGCACGTGCATGTATTCCTTAACCCTATCCCAGCTCACCGTAAATCCTGCTCCATGAGCGCAGAATACAGAACCCGTAGGATTCTCAATATCCTTCTCCGAATCATATCCCGCTTTTTCTATGACTTCTTCTGCATTATGGCAGGGAGCATATCCCGTCACCGTACAGGACAGCCTTCCGCAGCCCTTGGTATAGGCGGTTACCTCTTTGGAATAGTCCTGCATTGTAATGACGGGAGCAATTCCGGTCAAAACTGCGATCTCCCCTTCGGACTGAGGCGGCCCGAAGGTACCGCACATTTTCTCAATATCCGTCATAGCTCGTCCTACCATCTTTTCCGGCACTTCCAGGCGAAATTCATAATACGGCTCCAGCAGCACGGACTGTGCTTCCTTCAGCCCCTGACGCAAGGCCCGGTAGGTAGCTTGCCTGAAATCACCGCCTTCCGTATGTTTTTGATGTGCCCTTCCCGCAACCAATGTGATTTTTATATCCGAGATTCCCGCACCGGTCAAAACTCCCTTATGCTCTTTCTCCTCCAGATGTGTCAATACCAAACGCTGCCAGTTCCTATCCAATAAGTCTTCGCTGCAATCTGTGTCAAAGCGAAGCCCGCTTCCGGTCTCCCCAGGCTCTAACAGCAAATGGACCTCCGCATAGTGTCTTAAGGGTTCGAAATGCCCTACCCCTTCCACTCTGTTTGCAATGGTTTCTTTATACACGATATTTCCTGTACCGAATTCGACTGCTACTCCAAACCGTTCCCTTATAAGGCTTTTTAATATTTCGGTCTGTACTTCTCCCATAAGCTTGGCTTGTATTTCCTTTAATGTTTCGTCGAATACAATATGAAGCTGAGGATCCTCTTCCTCTAATTGACGAAGCTTAGGCAGCATCACCGTCGTATCGCAGTCCTGCGGCAGATCGATCCGGTAGGTAAGCACCGGTTCCAACACCGGCTGGGCAGATGCCTCCGAGATTCCCAAACCTTCACCGGGGCGTGTCTTGCTAAGGCCGGTCACCGCACAAATGCAACCCGCTTGCACCTCCTCCGAAGTTCTATACTTTTCGCCGGAATAAATGCGGATCTGATTGACCTTTTCCTCCCAAGGCTCTCCGTTTTGACGCCCTGAAAGCACCTCTCTTGTCCGCAGGCTTCCTCCCGTAAGCTTCATAAAAGTAAGACGGTTTCCCTGCTCGTCCCGGGCAATCTTAAAAACCTTCGCACCGAAAACGTCAGCGTACTTTGGAGAAGATGTATAGACTTCTATTCCCTGCAGAAACTCCTTTACCCTGTCCAGCTTCAGCGCCGAGCCGAAATAACAGGGGAATAGCTTCCTCTCCAGAATGAGTCTCCTTATCTCCTCCGTCTCCACCCTTCCCAGTTCCAGAAACTGATTCAGCGCGTTCTCGTCAGTCATCGCTATATTTTCATAAAATGCTTCCGCCTCCTCCTCGAAGCAGATACAGCTCTCCTCCAGACGACTCTTAAGCTCTTTCAGAATCTTCTCCTTATCCGCCGCGTTCTGGTCCATCTTATTGATAAACAAAAATGTGGGAATCTGATATTTCCTAAGCAGACGCCATAAAGTCTGCGTATGTCCCTGCACACCATCTGCCCCGCTTATGACGAGTATCGCATAATCCAGCACTTGCAGTGTTCTCTCCATCTCCGCAGAAAAATCTACATGCCCCGGCGTATCCAGGAGAGTGAGGCGCATATCCTTAAGCTCAAGTACCGCCTGCTTGGAAAATATAGTAATTCCCCGCTCCCGCTCCAAAGCAAAAGTGTCCAAAAAAGCATCCTTGTTATCCACTCTTCCCAGCTTTCTTATACTGCCGCTTTCGTATAGCAGCGCCTCCGATAAAGTAGTCTTTCCCGCATCCACATGTGCCAAAATTCCAATTACCAATTCTTTCATTGTGTTTTCCGTTCTTTATTCTATGATATGATTGCAAACTAATTATTATAGAACAAAAGTGTGCTTCGCACACTCACACCGCCCAATACTTCGGCAGCACAGCTTTTGTTCCGCGCGCGAAGCTGCGCATCGCTTTTTATGTAATAGGAGCATTTTCCTATTACGATTAGGGTGTCAAAAGGTCCTTTATAAATACATTCTGGTCAATATGACCAAAACAAAAAGAATGACTGCGCCTATGTAAATATTTAGAAGTTCTTTCTCTGGATATTTGAGCCATAACAGAAAACAAAACTGTTTGAGCGCAGCGAGTTTTTTGTTTTCTGGCATGTTTGGCGCGAATAGACTGAGAATTAGAACTTCTTATATATTGGAATTCGGAGCAGGAGTCTTTTTGTTTTGAGCATATTGCCTAGAGACGTTCGTAAAAGGACCTTTTGACACCCTAATCCTTATTAGGAAAGTACGTCCTTGTCCATTCTGGAAAAGAAAGGGGAGATATAGTTTGATCAATGAAGATATGCTGATGCTGACAAAAGAACTGGTAAATATCAATAGTGTTAATACCACGGAGGGCGAGCGGGAAATCGGTTTGTTCATGGAAGCATATATAAGAGGGATTCCCTATTTCAAGAGGCATCCTGCTCAGGTAATCGTAAGAGAATTAAGGGACGATCCGCTTCACCGCCGAAATGTAATGGCGTTATTGATCGGAGAAAAAGAAAGAAAGAAAAGTACGCTGCTGTTTCACGGGCATACGGATACCGTAGGAATTGAGGAGTATGGAGCATTAAAGCCATTCGCATGCAAACCGGATGAATTAATGGAGTCGCTGGCTGGCTTGGATCTGGCACCGGAGGTAAGAGAGGACTTGGAATCCGGCAATTATCTGTTTGGAAGAGGGAGCTGCGATATGAAGAGCGGCGATGCGGTTTTTCTCGGCATTTTAAAAGAGATGTGCGGGCAGGTTCAGAATCTTAGCGGAAATATTCTGGTTTCCTTCAATCCGGTAGAAGAAAACCTGCACACAGGTATCATAGAGGGACTGGATATTTTAGAGGAGCTGAAGAAGACTTATGAATTAGAATACATACTGGCGATCAACAACGATTTCATATGCCCTTTATTCCCGGACGACCAGGTAAAAACTTTGTATACAGGAACTGTTGGCAAACTGCTTCCCTGTTTCTATATACAGGGAAAAGAAACCCATGTGGGACAGTGCTTTGAAGGCTTTGATGCCTCCATGGTCGCGGCCGGACTGGTGGATAAGATTAATTTGAACAGCGCTTTTTCGGACGAATATGAAGGGGAATATACCTATCCGCCCTCTGTGCTGAAAATGAAAGATTTAAAACCATGGTACAATGTGCAGACAGCTTCGGAGGCATTCGTATACTTTAATTATTTTGTTCATAATGCCTCTATGGAGGAGATCATCGGGAAATTAATCATGGCGGCTAAAGAGGTAATGCAGGAAACGCTGGCAAAAATCAATGAAATGAGCACACAGTTTAGCAAGCTGAGCGGTCAGGCACATAGGGATTATGCGTACTCTTACCGGGTGATGACCTATGAGGAGCTTTGGCAGATTGCAAAAGACAGAGGCTGTAAGAAAGAGGATTTGGAAAGCAGGATTTTGGACGAAATGAAAAAGGGGACGGATAAAAGAGAAATTCCGATCCAGATAGTCCGGCATCTCCTTCATGCGGCCGGCATTACTGTTCCGGCAGTGATTTTATATTTTGCAGCGCCCTATTGCCCCCATAATACGCTGCAGGGCAAAGAGGAAAAAATAATTTCCCAGATACGGAAAATCGTACAGGAGGTGTCTGCCGATACGGGGGAAATTTTCCGCTTTATGAAGTTCTTCCCAAGCCTTTCCGACAGCAGTTATCTGAAAATAGACGATTCGGAGGAATCCCTCGGGCTTCTTATGGACAACTTTCCCGGAATGAAGGAGTTATATCCGATACCGGTAGAGCAGATAAAAAGGCTGAATATTCCGGCGGTCAATTATGGCTGCTATGGAAAAGATGCTCATAAGTGGACGGAAAGAGTGAATATTCCGTATACCTTCGAAGTATTGCCGCAGCTGCTGCGTAAGACGATCGCGTTCTATTTACAATGAGGCAGATAGGAGTGAACATAGTGAAAAACATAGTATTAAGCGGGAGAAAAATAGTAATGGGTATCGGTTCCCTCTCTTTTCTTAAGGAGCTGAAATATGAAAGGACATTGATCGTCACAGGAGGAAGCTCGATGATAAAAACGGGCGTCATCAAAGAGGCAATGGCTTATCTGGAGCATAAGGGCTGTGAGGTGAAGGTGCATGCAGGAGTTGCCGCCGACCCTACGATCGAAGAGGTTATGAGGGGAGTCGCTGTCATGAAGGAATTTAAGCCTCAGGCCGTAATAGCCATAGGAGGCGGTTCCGCAATGGATTGTGCGAAAGCAATGCTTTTGTTTTATGAATTCCCAATGCTTACCTTTGAAAATGTGCTGGAAATAAATGCCCGGGGCGAAATTCCGAAGGAGCGGGAAACAAAGCTTATCTGTGTTCCCTCCACATCGGGAACCGGCTCGGAGGTAACGAGAGGAACCGTGATAACAGACCTTGAAAAGCAATTAAAGGTTCCTATTATGACAGATTGCCTAAGGCCGGATATTGCGATTTTAGACGGAAGGCTTCCGATGACGATGCCGAAGAATATCGTGGCTGAAACGGGAATGGATGCGCTGACTCATGCTATGGAAGCTTATATCAATCACAATCTGGATGAATTCGATGAGGCCTTATGCAGCGGGGCTATTACGGGAATTATGAAATGGCTGCCCGTGTCATATAGGAAGGAGAACGAAGAAGTGCTGGCAGCACGGGAGAAGGTACACTATTATCAAGCGATGGCAGGCATAGGCTTTGCAAATGTAGGGCTTGGGATGGTACATGGTATCGCCCATTCCTTCGGAGCTGTCTTTCACATGGCGCATGGGCTTACCAATGCAATTATTCTGCCTTATGCCCTGGCATATAATCGCCGGAACTGCGAAGTGGAGAATAAATTAAGGGAACTGTCCTATCGCTGTCGTTGTAACGATATCGTAGAAGAAATAAAAGAGCTTACAAAACAGTTGAATATTCCTTCCAGTATTGCAGGCGCAGGGGTGGAAGAGAAAGATTTTCTGGAAAAGTATGATATTCTAATCGATCATGCCATGCTTGGTGCGACGAGAGTCAACCCGGTACCGATAGATATGGATACGATGGAGAAGCTCATAAATGCGGTTTATTATGGTACGGATATAAACTTTTAGGAGGACGGGACAATGAAGAGCATGTATGAAAGATGTATGGATGTAATGCCGGCGGTAGCAAGACGGGCCACAACACTCGGCATAACGGATTCCGAAGGCTGCTATGTATTTACGGAGGATGGCAGAAAGATTCTTGATTTCGCAAGCGGTGTGGCAGTGAACAACATCGGATGCAGAAATGAGAGAGTGATAAATGCCATTAAAGAGCAGATGGAAACCATGATCCACGTAGGTCATAATGTGGTTTACTATGAAGCCTACGTGAAGCTTGCCGAACGGCTTGTGGAACTGACGGGAGGAGATACCAAGGTATATTTCAGTAATTCCGGAGCGGAAGCAAATGAAGGCGCCATTAAGCTTGCCAAGTACGTGACGAAGCGTCCCGGTGTGATCAGCTTTAAGAATTCTTTTCATGGAAGAACGATAGGAACGATATCTATAACCGGTTCCAATGCCGCCTATCGGAAATATTATGAGCCTCTGTTACCAAGTGTATATTGGGCCGACTATGCGAATTGCTACAGATGTCCTTTCGCACAGAAGAAGGATACCTGTCATATGGAATGCCTCGGCCAGTTCGAGCAGATCTTTTCCAGACTTATTGCGCCGGAGTGTGTGGCGGCCATAGTCGTAGAGCCCGTTCAGGGAGAGGGCGGATATATTGCTCCGCCTAAGGAATTCTTAACAGGACTTAGGAAAATATGTGATGATCACGGCATTGTTCTCATATTTGACGAGATTCAGACAGGAATCGGCAGAACGGGTGAGCTGTTCGCTTTTCAGACCTATGGGGTAAAGCCGGATATCCTTACTTCTGCAAAGGCATTGGGAGGCGGTATTCCACTGTCGGCCGTCATTGCCAAAAAAGAACTGATGGACTTATGGCCGGCTGGCGCCCATGGTGGAACTTTCGGAGGAAATCCGCTGGCTTGTGCGGCAGGCCTTGCAACTCTTCAGGTAATTGAAGAGGAGAAACTGCTGGATAACTGCAAAGAAATGGGAAGCTATTTTAAAGAGAGGCTTTCGGCTCTGCAAAAGAAATTCTCCTACGTAATCGGCGATGTCCGGGGGATAGGCCTGATGCTGGCAATGGAAATCGTAAAAACAGGGAACGGGCCGGATGCCGTGCTTACCGATAAGATTAAAAATAGGGCATTGGAGAAAGATTTGCTTCTTTTGACTTGCGGAGCAGACCATAATGTAGTTCGTTTTATCGCGCCTCTCATTATAACGAGGAGTGAGATAGATAAGGCAATAGAAATAATAGATGAGATTTTAAGCGAAAAGTAGGCGGAATATTATGGTTATTTTTCAACAAATGCTGCTATTTTTTATTATAATGCTCCTGGGATATTATGGGGCCCGAAAAGGCATACTGGATGACGGTGCAGGAAAGAGTCTGTCGTGGCTGGTGGTTCATATTGCCAATCCCGCATTGATATTGTCAGGCTGTGCAGGAGGACAGATGGCGGTAAAAGAGCTGCTGTTCACAGGTATACTTGCGTCCTTGCTCTTTTTGCTTTTGATAATATCGGCAGAGATCGTCATACCGGTGTTTTTCCGCGAAAGGGAAAAGAGAAGCTGCTATAAGGTGATGCTTGTTTTTTCCAACATGGGATTTATGGGATTCCCGTTGATTTCGGCAGTCTATGGTCAATCCGCCATAATGTATGCCGCTCTTTTCCTCATTCCCTTTAACCTTTTAATTTATACTTATGGAATTTTCCGCATTGGTAAAAAGGAAGACTTGGAGGGCAGAAAGACCGTGCAATGGAAACCGATGTTAAATAGCGGAGTGATTGCATGTCTGTTAGCGATTGGAATCGAAGTGACCGGTTTTCCGGTTCCTGAAATGCCAATGAAGCTGATTGAAATGCTGGGCGGAATGACCGCGCCGCTCAGTATGTTGATTATTGGGGCATCCTTTCGGGGACTTTCCATTAAGGAACTGATCACAGATAAGAAATTATTGTTTTTTTCTTTTTTGAAATTAATAATACTTCCGGTGGCAGGCATGCTGTTTCTTAAGCAATTTGTAGAAAATCAAGTTCTGCTTGGCGTCTGCTTCATCGTATTGGCAGCTCCTGCAGGAAGTATGGTGGTTATTCTGAGCAAGCAGTACGGAGGCGACGAGAATACGGCAGTCAAGGGAGTAGCGTTTACCACACTGCTGTCCGTACTTACTATGCCTTTAGCCGCGAAGCTCGCAGGCTTGTAACAGACAGTAGATTCATACAGATAGGAGGTATCAGATATGGCGACTTTACAAATGTACATGGATAGAAGTAAGATTGATAACTTATTCACATCCGAAGTATTTGAGGAAGTATGGGGGGAAGGCTTTGGTGTGAATAATTCTGTGGGTAAAATTAAAAGGATTCTAATGCACTGCCCGGGGGAAGAACTAAAGCAGCTCGCTGAGGGAGACTATGAGGAAGAGGCCGGCGCCAGGATTTTGAAAAGTAAAGAGGGAAAGATTCGAAATTATTTTAAGTCTCATGAGCTTCCGGATATCGGACTGATGCGGGAGCAGCATAACCGGATGGCGGATATACTGAGGGCGAACGGAACGGAAGTGCTTTATTTAGAGGACCCGGCAAACTATTGGACCAATCTGACCTTTACCAGAGATGTGGCGCTGATGCTGCCAAAGGGAGCTGTGCTGACAAGGTTTGCCATGTATTTTCATCAGGGGGACACATGGCTTACGCAGAAGCTGTTGGCGGAGCAGAATATTCCTATTTTAGGCGCGATACAAGGACATGGAACAGTAGAGGGCGGTTCCTTTTCCATGCTGGATTCAAAGACGGCCGTTATTGGGAGGTCCGTCCGTGTGAACGATGCAGGAATCGAACAACTCCGGACCTTGCTTTCCTATCAGGATATCGAGCTGATTGTAGTGGATATGCCCGCTTATTATATTCATCTGGATGAAGCCTTTGTGCCCGTTGATAAGGATAAAGTGCTGGTAAGCACCTTTATTCTTCCCCATTGGTTCTTAAAGCTGTTACAAGAGAAGGGGTATCGCCTGATTGAGACGGATAGAGAAGATCCCATGCTGACCAATAACTGTATCGCCATGGAGCCGGGAAAGGTATTATTTTCTGCAAAGGGTGTGAATACGAGAAAGAATCTCGAGGAAGCAGGCGTTGAGGTGGTTGTGGCGGATATCTCGGAGATTAACAAGCTGGGAGGAGGAATTCACTGTTCCACGCTGCCGTTATTAAGGGAATCGATATGAGCGGGGACAATTTCGCCAAAGGAGGAAGCAGTATGAGTAAATATGTAATTACCATAACCAGACAATTCGGAAGTATGGGGCGTCCCATTGCCCAAAAGCTGGCACAGAGGCTTGGCATCAACTATTATGACCGCGACATTGTGGATATGACAGCTAAGGAGATGAATGTGCCGGTATCCGTCATAGGGGAGCTGGAAGAAGCGGTGCAAGGCAAGTTCTTCCGCATGAAATATCCTTTGGGCATGGGAACCAGCGATATGCAGAACGATATTTTCGATACGCAGCGTAAGCTTATTCAAGGTATTGCAGATAAGGAATCCTGTATTATCGTAGGAAGATGTTCCGACTATATTTTGCACGAATACCCGAACAGTCTTCATGTTTTTATTTATGCTCCTGATGAGACGAGGTATGAGACATGTATAGAAAAGTTTTGTATGCAGCCCGACGAAGCCAGGAGAATGATGCTGGAGGTGGACAAGGCAAGAGAGCGTTATCATAAAACATATGCAGGATATTTGCCCCAGGATTACCGTTATAAAGATTTAATGATTGACAGCAGCCTGTTGGGAGTGGATGGAACGGTAACGTATCTGGAGCAGTTGGTGAATCTGTATGTAACGAAAGACAATGAGAAAAAAAATAAAGTGGAAAAATAGTATTGACAAGTATATATGCACATGATAAAGTATAAGAAATTAAAAAATGTATACAGTATACGGGGCGAATTATTCCACATATGGAAGAAAACGAAGGCGTTTGATTTGAAATAGAATCAGGCGCCTTTTTTATTGTATAGGACGTACGTCCTATACAATAAAAACCCTCCGGGAGGATCGCACTGCGGCGGCAAGGTTGGATGTCGCGGAAGCTACCCGCCGCAGGCGGAGAATCCTGCAAGCAGGATTCTTTTTATAAGTAAGAACGTGATTCAGGAGATGATTTCTGCTTCGCAAAGCGAATTTAAATGCGGAAATCATGGGTTGCCGTGAACGGAGTGAACAGTAACAGTTTTTGACTCATTATTCGGAAAGGAAGGGCAATTATGGAGAATACGAAAATTTTATCCATTAGAAACGTATCCAAAAATTATAATTCTCTTCAAGTGCTTAAGAAAATTAATCTGGATATTAAACGAGGGGAAGTGGTCGCCATTATCGGACCCTCCGGCTCAGGCAAGAGTACGCTGCTTCGTTGTATGAACGCACTGGAAACGGTGAATGGAGGAGAAATTTGGTTCAAGGACCAATGCTTTACGGAAAAGTTTAAGGGCTATGACCGTTTAAGGCAGGATATCGGCATGGTATTTCAGCACTTCAATTTATTTCCGCATATGACGGTACTGAGGAACATTATGATTTCTCCGCTTAAGGTGAAGAAGAGACCAAAAGAGGAAATGACGGCAAAGGCTTTGGAATTATTGCGGACTGTAGGGCTGGAGGATAAAAGGGAAGTCTACCCGGAGATGCTTTCGGGCGGGCAGAAACAAAGAATTGCTATCGCGAGGGCACTGGCAATGGAACCGGAAATTTTATTATTCGATGAGCCTACCTCGGCGCTGGATCCCGAGATGGTTGGAGAAGTGCTGAACACTATGAAAAATTTGGCGGAGTCAGGAATGACTATGGTCGTAGTAACGCATGAAATGGGTTTCGCCAGAGAAGTAGCGGACAGAGTGGTTTTTATGGATGAGGGAATCATCATGGAGGAAGGAACGCCTAAACAGGTATTCGAAGATACGCAGAATGAACGGGTCAAAGCGTTCTTAGAAAAAATGTTATAGAAAGAGGGAAAGAAAATGGCAGGAGTATTACAGGTTATATACAAATACCAGATTCTTATTTGGAATGGCACTAAGATAACATTGTTGATATCTGTATTGACAGTGATTTTAGGATTGATATTCGGTACCTTAATGGCATTTATGAAGCTGAGCAGAAGCAGGATTCTAAGAATAATCGCAGGAATCTATGTGGAATTCATCAGGGGTACGCCGGTACTGGTACAGATTTTCATTGTATTTTACGGACTTCCGCTCATGGGAATCAATATTCCCTCAATTATGCTGGGTGGAATGGATATTTCCAGACTGCTGTCAGGCATCATTGCCCTAAGCGTGAATTCTACGGCATATATTTGCGAAATCGTCAGAAGCGGTATTCAGTCCATTGACATAGGGCAGACAGAAGGCGGCAAGGCACTCGGAATGAACGGTTTCAGAACGATGTGGTATGTGATTCTCCCGCAGGCCGTCAAAAATATTCTTCCGGCGATGGGCAATGAATTTGTTACGGTAATTAAGACCTCTTCACAGGTATCGGTCATCGGAATTGCAGAACTTATGTATGCGGCAGATACCATACGGGGGATTAGCTTCCGTCCGATGGAGCCCTTAGTCATCGTAGCAATGATCTATTTCATTATTACCTTCACACTGTCCTGTATGATTAAGCAGGTGGAGAAAAGGCTGAGGAAGAGCAGCCGAAGATAAAGGAGGAGAGGATATGAAGGTTGTTATTACCGATTATCCGGATGTTTTAGGAAGAAATCTGGATTATGAAAAGGAAATCCTGGAAAGCGGCATTGAAAAATGCCGGACCATCATATATCCCTATCGCGGCGATAGGGAGGAGTTCAAAAATGTAATTGCGGATGCGGATGCCGTGCTGACTGCTTTTGTGAATATGGATCAGGAAATCCTGGACTGTGCGGAAAAATTGAAATGTGTCTGCTTCAATGCGACCGGTTATGATTTCATTGATTATGAGACGGCGTGCAGAAGAAATATAGGGATTGTTCCTATCGGTGAATATTGTACAGGCGAGGTAGCGGACCATACGATGGCATTGATTCTTACTCTTTTAAGAGGCGTAAAGCATTATACGAAAGACGTTGAGGAGAGGAAAACATGGCAGTATTATTCGGGGCAAAAGCTTAGGCGTCTTAGCGGAATGCAGATGGGCATCTTCGGATTGGGGAAGATAGGAAGAGCGGTAGCCGGGCGTGCGCAGGCCTTTGGTATAAGGGTCGTCGCCTATGATCCTTATTTGCCGGAGGAGACGGCAAAGCAGGCGGGTATCGGGTTGGTGGATATCGATTATATTCTGGAGAATTGCCATATTATTTCCAACCATATGAATCAGACAACGGAAAACCATTATTTTTTTAACAAAGAGCGCTTTGAACGGATGAAGCAAAAGCCGGTATTCATCAATGTGGGACGCGGCGGTGCCGTAGATGAAAAGGCTTTGGCGTGGGCGCTGGAACAAGAGCTTTTGTTTGGAGCCGGATTAGATGTTCTCGAGGAGGAAAAACCGGATTTGGATCATAATGCGCTGATTGGACGGGAGAACGTGATTATTACGCCCCATGCCGCTTTCTATACCGAAGAATCATTGAAGGATCTGCAGAGAATTTCTTGTGAAAATGTCGTCCATTATTTGCGGGGGGAATACGAACAGGTAAATAGAATTGTAAATAAAAGCCGTATTCAAATTGGGTAACTGAAAGGACTGCCCGGAAAGGGTGGAAATTTTAAGATAAGTTTCATCATAATAAGGAGGAGAAGTTTATGAAGAAAAGAAAATTGACAGCATTGATTATGTCCGCTATTGTGGGAGCCATGCTTTTCACAGGCTGCGGCAGTTCTCAAAGTGAGGCGACGGACGAGGCGAGCACTCAGCCTGCGGCAGAAAGCAGCGAGGAGGCTTCCGTCGAAGAAGCGGCAGAGACAGACGAAACGGTTACGGAAGCAGCGGATACAGAGGAAACGGCACAGGCGGACGGACCGGTGCTCGCATCCATTAAGGAAGCCGGAAAGTTAGTTGTGGGAACAGCTTCTGGTTATCCCCCATATGAATTTATTGACATTACATCTCCCGATCAGGCAGTAGTTGGAATCGATATGGAGCTTGCTAAAAAAATTGCGGAAGAGCTAGGAGTAGAACTGGAGATCCAGGATATGACCTTTACTTCTTTAATATCGTCTATCCCCACGCATAAGGTCGATATGGCAATTGCCGGTATCTCTATTACAGAAGAGAGAAAAGAGACCATGGATTTCTCGGAGCCTTATCTGGAGGCCGCTCAGAAGATTTTGATTTTGAAGGAAAACGCAGAGAAGTATAATACATTGGAATCGTTCTCCGGAGAAGCGGTAGCAGCGGAAAAATCGACGACTCAGGAAGCGGTTGCACAGGAATTAATGGCGGATTCACCGTTGGTTTCCTTAGAAAAAGTACCTGACTGCCTTATGGAATTGCAGAATGGCAAGGTTGCCGGTGTAGTGGTGGAAGGCATAGTTGGAGAACAGTATGTATTCGCATATGACAATATTGTGTTCAGCGATGCGGACATGGAGAGGAGCAAGACCTCCGCGGTCGCATTGGACAAGGGGAATGAAGACTTGATTGCTATCATCAATAAGGTAATTGCAGAAAACGTTGAAAACGGCAACTTCGATAAGTGGGTGGAGGAGTACAGCGAGAAGGCTGCAGCCAATGCTAAGGAGTAACATCTAAATTATTATAAAACTTTGTGTCAGGAATTAAGAAAGGGACCGCCGCACGAGCGATAGAATAGTGCGGCGGTCCTTTTCCCGGCTGATAATTTATTCCCGCGAGGGTATTTGATTAATCCTCCGGCTTATATCTCTTTTCCAGCATGCTCATCCAGTAGCCCAGTGCGGCTCCGGCAGCACACATAATGACACATATTATCGTACCGGCACTGAGATAGTTGAAGTCCCTCGGTATGATCATCACAGTAGAGGCAAAGACTATGCCCAGGATAAAATGAAACAGACCGGCATAAGCCTTGGAGAATATATAATCCATCAACTTCGCAAAAAGAAGTACACAGGCGAGTCCGCCGATTGCCAGAGGAATGAGAACGCCCATGTCTATAGTCTTAATGCCGTCAGCCATGGCCTTGTACATTCCCATGTAAACCAAGAAATTAGACGGGCTGAGTCCCGGAACGATAACACCGAGTCCGATCAGCGCACCTGCTAACATCCATGTGCCGAAGTTCTGAGGAACACCGGTACTGAACAGCTCTTCACCGTAAAACAAGAATACCAGGCCAATAATAAATGTAATAACGAGAATAACGATATGTTTGCTGCTTCGTCCCTTCTTACCGGACTGTTCCCACAGGGCAGGTACCGTACCTACAATACAGCCGACAAAGAACCAAAGTATATATGATTCAAACGTTCCAAGTAAAAAGCTAACGGCAAATGATAATACAAATACGCCAGCCAAGCCGCCGAGTCCTACTGGGATAAAGAATAGCACGTTATTCTTAAAATCCTTTGTAATGTGTGCCAGAAAGGAAATAATCCGTTCATAAATTCCAAACACTGCCGCAAGCGCACCGCCGCTGACACCGGGAAGAATAAAACCGGAACCGATAAATATTCCCTTCACAAAACGCAAAAACCAATTTTCCATAACTTACTCCTTATTTCATACTTATTTTTGTCAATAAAAAAACTACGACCCTTGTATTATAACTTAATTATCCCATAATATAAACCGTAAAATTCTTAATTTTCAAAATGTTCCCTTTTTGAAATACCCTATATATGTGACGCAGTCACAGAAAATCCAAGCCAGACATGATACATTTCGCCTATACCAGCAAAAACATTTTCATCATATGAATCATATGACGACAAGAATAATTACTGGGAAACTATACAAAAAAACAAAAGAAAGGGATGATAAAAATGGAACTTTTTGATTTGCTACACATAACAGGCACCATCAATGAAGGAGTAGAGCGCTTCAAAAAAACGGAGGGTGCGGTACTGCTGGATGTAAGAACGCCTGAGGAATATGCAGGAGGAAATATTCCCCGGAGCAAAAATATTCCGTTTAATAAAATCGAATCCATAAGGCTGGATAAAAAAATCTCCTTATTCGTATACTGCCAAAGCGGAGCGCGAAGCACACAGGTCTGCGCGTGGCTTAAGTAGCAGGGCTATCAGGCAGAAAATATCGGCGGAATCTCCGGTTATAAAGGAACGCTGAACAGGAAATGAGAGAATTAAGGACATTGCTGAGAAACGGCGCACCGAAAGATTTGTTACGGTTAACACTTGCTGTAGGCTGCGTAAGAATGTGATCCGATAGACGATTTTCATAAAAATACTGGTAAAAATATTTTATCTATAGTATTATGGTACTCGTGAACAAAACTTCATCCATTTAAGGTGTCGAAAGAGCGGAGGCTCATTTCGATGAAAAGGGAAACAGGTGTAAATCCTGTACGAACTCGTCACTGTGATAAGGGAGTTGCGGCAAAAAGCCACTGATAATAATCGGGAAGGCTGCCGTATACGATGATCTTTTAGCCAGGAGACCTGCCTTGAATGAAGTATAGTACAGCCACGAGTAATTGGTCTGGAATAGTTAAGGGATAGGTCTTACTATGTCTTTTCTGCCTCCGTACCTATTTGTGGTAAGGAGGTTTTTTTATGTCCAAATCGATCATGATACAAGGAACGATGTCCAATGCGGGAAAGAGCCTGCTCGTTGCAGGTCTGTGCCGGATATTTAAGCAGGATGGTTTTCGTGTGGCTCCTTTCAAGTCACAAAATATGGCTCTGAATTCTTATATTACGAAGGATGGACTGGAAATGGGACGTGCGCAGGTCATTCAGGCGCAGGCTGCCGGTCTGGAACCTTCCGTACTCATGAATCCCATTCTTCTAAAGCCTACTAACGATATCGGTTCCCAGGTAATCGTAAACGGTGAAGTTCTTGGAAACATGGATGCAAGAGATTATTTCGCTTATAAAAAGAAGCTCATTCCGGTCATAAAGGCAGCTTATGACAAGCTGCAGAAGACTGCTGATATCATCGTAATCGAGGGTGCGGGAAGTCCGGCGGAAATAAATTTAAAGGAAAACGATATTGTGAATATGGGATTGGCGAAGCTGGTAGACGCCCCCGTACTGTTAGTGGGAGACATCGATAGGGGCGGAGTCTTTGCACAGCTTCTCGGAACTCTGATGCTTTTGGAAAAAGAAGAGCAGGAACGGGTAAAGGGACTGATCATCAACAAGTTCAGAGGTGATAAAACCATACTCGATCCGGGCATAAGCATGCTGGAGGTAAAAGGCGGGAAACCGGTAGTAGGAGTCGTTCCGTATATGGATATTTCCATTGAGGACGAAGACAGCCTGACCACCCGTTTTGAGAAAAAGGAAAAAGCCTTGATAGATATAGCGGTTATCCGGTTTCCGAGAATTTCTAACTTTACGGATTTCGACAGATTCGAACAGCTGAAAGATGTTTCTGTGAGATATGTGAAAAGTGTGGCAGAGCTTGGCAGACCCGATATGATCTTGCTCCCCGGGAGTAAGAATACGATGGGAGACTTAAAGTGGATGCGCCAGAACGGTTTGGAAGCGGCAGTCAAAAAGATGTCAGAAAGCTGCGTGGTATTCGGCATCTGCGGAGGCTATCAGATGTTAGGTAAGAGCATTTCCGATCCCTTTTCCGCTGAGGAAGGCGGAGATATGAGGGGAATGGAACTTCTTGCAATAGACACCGTACTTAAGAAAGACAAAATAAGAACTCAGGTAACGGGAAGATTCTGTAATTTAAGCGGAGAGCTGTCTGCGCTTTCCGGCATGGAGATAGAAGGCTATGAGATACATATGGGTGTAAGCAGCCGGGAAGCAGAGGCTTCGGTCCTCAGCGTCCTTACGGATAAAAAGGATGGCGCAGATAAGGCGGACGGTGCTTTCTTAACCAATGTATACGGCACCTATGTGCATGGAATTTTTGACCATGGAGAAATCGCGCCTGCTATCGTGAAATGCCTGGCAGAAAAAAAAGGAATCGCCTATGACTGCGGACAGCCCATGGATCATAAAATATTCAGGGAAACGCAGTATGATAAGCTGGCGAAGGTGCTTAGAGAATACTTGGATATGGATTACATTTACGATTTGTTGGAAGTAGAGCATAAGAGGGTGAATTGGTGACGGAAGAAGAACTGAAGCGCATAAAAGTTGACGGGCCGGATATGGAACTGGAGCGAAGGATTAAAGAAATATGGGATGGCATTGCCAAACCGCTGGATGGTCTGGGACGGTTTGAAACGATGATCGCCCGTATAGGAGCGATTGCGGGAAATATCCGGATTGATATTACTTCGAAAGCCGTTATTGTTCTATGTGCGGATAACGGAATCGTGGAGGAAGGAATCAGTCAAAGCGGTCAGGAAGTAACGGCGCATGTAGCCGAGAGCATGGGAAGAGGAGAAAGCAGCGTGTGCAGGATGGCGAAGGCCGCCGGAGCAGACGTGATAGCGGTGGATATAGGGATTAATTCCAACATAAACGGAGAGGGTATTGTACATAGGAAAATCGCTTATGGAACAAAGAACTTTTTAAAAGAGCCTGCCATGACGAAAGAAGAGGTCTTGCAAGCCGTTACGGTAGGAATTGAGCTGGTGAAGGATTGTAAAAAAAGAGGTTATACGCTTCTTGCCACCGGAGAAATGGGCATCGGAAAT
Source organism: Bacillota bacterium (assembly GCA_023408815.1). Classification (GTDB taxonomy): domain Bacteria; phylum Bacillota; class Clostridia; order Lachnospirales; family Lachnospiraceae; genus Kineothrix. The sequence goes on from JAEYJO010000078.1 coordinate 54,732, forward strand.
ACTACCACCAGCGCAGCGGTGACGGCGGCTCTACTGGGATGTCCGGCGGAAGATGTAGCCGGAAGAGGAGCAGGACTGAGCAAGGAAGGTTTGAGCCGCAAATACGAAGTGATCAACAGCGCTTTGGAAAAATATCGGTTTCAGAAGACGGATGCCCCAGGCATAAATGCTCTTGATATACTTGCGGCAGTAGGGGGGCTGGACATTGCAGGACTTACCGGCGTATTTATCGGCGGTGGGCTATACCGTGTGCCGATAGTGATGGACGGCTCTATCAGTGCGGCGGCTGCGCTTGCAGCACAGCGGCTGGTGCCCGGCATAAAAGAATTCATCATTCCTTCCCATGTAAGCAAAGAGCCTGCCGCAGGAAAGATTATGGAGGAGCTCGGACTGTATCCGGTCATAGACGGGAAAATGGCGCTTGGAGAAGGAACCGGTGCAGTAATGATGTTTTCTCTCTTAGATATTGCCCTATCCGTTTATGAGAACCGGACAGGATTTCAGGATATCAGTGTTCAGCAGTATGTACGTTTCGATTAATCAGAAAAAGAGGACACCGAAAATGGTAATTATCATATCCGGCGGCAGCGGCAGCGGAAAGTCTGCCTATGCTGAGAAAAAAATATTATCACTAAGAGGAGTAGAACCGCTCTACTATCTGGCGACCATGCAGATATATGATGCAGAAGGCAAAAAGAAAGTGGAGAGGCATCGGAAGCTGAGGGCGGGAAAAGGTTTCGTTACAATAGAGCAGCCGTTAAATGTTGGGGCGGCAGCAGATGCAGTAGAAGAACGGGCATCGGTACTGCTTGAATGTATGTCTAATCTGATTGCAAATGAAATGTTTACAAATGCAGAGGCCGGGCTGCCGGAAGCATCACAAGTAGAAGTGTGTGTGATGGATGGAGTACGGAGGCTGGCGGAGAGGACAACGCATCTGGTCATAGTGACCAACAACGTATTCGAGGATGGAAGCAGCTATGATGAAGGGACCATGCGGTATATGGAGACACTGGGACGGATTAATTGCAGGCTGGCGGAGCTTGCGGACGAGGTGACAGAGGTAGTTACGGGAATACCGGTAGAGGTGAAATGATATGTTTTTAATAAAAGCGGTAGGAATTGCTTTTTCTATGTTTTCCATCATTCCGGTTCCCCAGTTTGAATGGAAGGAAAAGGAAATGAAATATATGATTGCCTTTTTTCCTTTGGTAGGCGTGGTAATAGGAATTACGGTATATTTGTGGACAATCCTCTGTCAGGCTTTGGGAATGAGCAAAGGCTGTTTAGTCCTCATCGGAACAGCGCTTCCAATTGTCATATCCGGAGGAATCCATGTGGACGGTTATATGGATACGATGGATGCGCTGCACTCTTATAGAGATAGGGAGAGGAAGCTTGAAATATTGAAGGATGCCCATGTGGGAGCCTTTTCGGTCATTCTGTTAATTGTGTATTACCTCATATATATAGGCGCGTATTTGGAGATCGAGGGGATAAAGGCTGCAGGACTTTTGGCCGCGGGCTTCTATCTTTCCAGGATTCTCAGCGGAATCGGCGCGGTGACTTTTGCCTGTGCCAGGAAAGATGGATTGCTGTATACCTTTTCAAGCAGTGCCCAGAAAAGGCTGGTAAGGATATTCCTGTATTTGCAGCTGGCAGTTTGCGGCGGGACGATGATCTTTTTATCGAAAGGCATAGGAACCGCGGCAATTCTAATGAGCCTGTTGACCTTTCTTTATTATTGGAAAAAAAGCAAAAAGGAATTCGGCGGAGTTACGGGAGATACTTCAGGGTATTTTACAGTACTTTGTGAAGGAGTAATTATGTTAACCATATCGATAGGATGTAAAGTGTGAAAAAGGTATGGTTATTGTTAGGAAGCCGCAGGCTGAATAATAGCGGATAAGGAGGCAGGCAGATGGAATTGTATATAGGCGGATATGCCCAGGGAAAGCTTGGGTATGTCTTGAAAGAAAGCGGCCGCGGATTAGAAAGCGTGGTGGATGGAGCTTTGGAAGATTTAGCGGATATCGGACAAGAGAAAGAAATCATAAACCGCTTTCATGAATGGTTCTTTCGAAAGCTTCAGCTGAAAGAAGAGCCGGAAAAAATAATAAAGCATATACTCTCAAAGCGTAAAGACCTGATCATTATCAGCAACGAAGTGGGCTGCGGCATCGTGCCTATGGAGGAAACACAGCGGGAATACAGGGAGAGGCTCGGCAGATGCCTCTGTGATATTGCCCGAAAGGCAGATAAGGTGGAGCGGATCATAAGCGGATTGGGGCAAAGAATCAAATGAGACTGATATTGATACGCCATGGAGCTACGAAAGCAAACGAAGAAAGCAGATATGCAGGCGGAAGAACGGAGGAAGCTCTTGCCGAAGGCGGGAAGAAACAGCTGTTTGCGGCAAAAGCGGCAGGAAAATATCCTTCGGTACAAGTCCTGGCCTCCAGTCCTATGAAACGATGTATCGAGACTGCGGAGCTGATTTATGAAAGGGAGCCTGCTATCGTGATAGAGGAATGGCGGGAGATAAATTTCGGAAGCTTTGAGGGCAGGAATTATGAAGAACTAAGGAAGGATATCTATTATCAAAAATGGCTGGACAGCAACGGAACGCTGCCCTTTCCGGAGGGAGAGAGCAGAGAAGAATTCTTAGAAAGATGCTGCGAAGGTTTTATGGAATTCTGCGGATATATGAAAGCAGAATGTGCGGAAACTGCCGCAGCCATCGTCCATGGAGGAACGATCATGGCCGTACTCAGCTCGTTTGGAAAGGGAGAGTACTATGACTTCCAATGTAAAAATGGAGAAGGCTACAGCCTCGAGGTTTTCATGGATGAAGTAATACGAATAGAGAATATTCGGAAGCTATGAGGAGGAAAAAGTGCGGGAGATTATGTTGTATCATATGATAGGTTTTTTCGCAGGATTCGTTCTGGACCTTATGCTTGGAGATCCCTATTGGCTTCCTCATCCGGTAAGGGCCATCGGCAGTTTGATCGCGAAGCTGGAAGCAGGACTGCTTAGGAAAAAGGATGGAGCGGATAAAACCCAGGATGAGGAACGAAGGTCTGGAAGAATTCTCGTAATTACAGTTCTGACGTTGACAGGAGGTATTTCCTTCTTGATGTTATGGATGGCTTACACGCTGCATCCTGTATTGGGAATCGTTATAGAAAGCATCATGAGCTATCAGATCCTCGCTGCTAAGTGCTTGAAACAGGAGAGCATGAAGGTTTATGCGAGGCTTAAGGAACAGGATCTGCCGGGGGCAAGAAAAGCGGTCTCCATGATCGTAGGGAGAGATACGAACACCTTGGAGGAAACGGGAGTCGCGAAAGCAGCGATAGAAACGGTGGCTGAGAACCTTTCCGACGGGGTCATAGCGCCCATGCTTTATCTGGCCGTATTCGGCCCGGTAATGGGACTTTTATACAAGGCGGTCAACACGATGGATTCCATGGTTGGATATAAGAATGAAAAATATCTCCATTTTGGCCAAGCGGCCGCTAAGCTGGACGATGTGGTCAATTATGTCCCGGCAAGGATCAGCGCTGTACTGATGATTGCCTCTGCTTTTCTGGCAGGCAGGGATTTTGACGCAAAGAGGGCGATTATGATTTACAGACGGGACAGGTATGAACATGCCAGCCCTAATTCCGCACAGACGGAAGCGGTTCTCGCCGGAGCATTGGGAATCAGGATCGCCGGGGATGCCAGCTATTTTGGAGAAATAGTAAAAAAGCCTTACATAGGAGATGAGGTGCGCGCAGTGGAATACAAAGATATTGTGAGGGCGAATAAGCTTTTATATCTGTCCGCGGCTCTATGTGAGTGTATTTGTCTGTTGCTTATGTCGAGTATTTACTTTTTTTTATTTTAATGAGGATTTGGCTGCGGAAGGAAAGGGATGGGAGAAAATGATGATTCATGGAGGAGATATTTACCGACAGGAAATAAATATTGACTTTTCCGTAAATATCAATCCCCTCGGTATGCCGGAGAGAGTGGAGGAAGCGCTGCAAAAAGCACTGGCAGATTGCGGAAGGTATCCTGATATCCGGGCCGAGGAGCTGCGGTATGCCATAGAAAGAATGAGCGGAATCAATAAACGGCACATTCTTTGCGGAAACGGAGCGTCGGAACTGTTTCTTGCAATTGTACATGGAATAAAGCCGAAAAAGACCATGATACCGGTACCTTCCTTTTACGGCTATGAACATGCGGCGAGGGCGGCGGGAGGCGAAATCATTTTTTATGAAATGAAGGAGGAAACCGGCTTTTGTTTACAGCAGGACTTTTTGGAGGCTTTGGAGGAGGAAATGGATCTGCTCTTTCTGGCAAATCCCAATAATCCTGTGGGCAATGTAATAAATACCGGTTTGCTGGAGGAGATTTTAAGGACCTGTCTGGAAAAAAATATAGCGGTGATTATGGATGAATGCTTTTTGGAATTTACGGGTAAGGATGCGGAAAGGTCACTAAAATCACAGTTGAAAGAATATCCCAATTTAATCGTAGTCCGCTCATTCACAAAGATTTTTGCCATGCCGGGCGTAAGGCTCGGATACTTATTTTGCGGCAACCGGGAAATGCTGGAGCAGATTGGAAATCAGCTGCCGGAATGGAATCTGTCCGTATTGGCTCAGGCGGCGGGAATACAAGCGTGCAAGGAAACGGAATATGTGAAGAGGACGGCCGGACTTGTAAAAAGAGAACAGGAATACATGAGGGATGGACTTAAGAAAGCGGGAATAGAGGTATTTCCCTCCGAGGCGGATTATCTGCTCGTATATTCCTCTCTGCCCCTATATGAGAAACTTTTGGAGCATAAAATACTGATTCGCGACTGCAGCAATTTCAGAGGAATGAAAAGGGGCTTTTACCGTCTGGCGGTAAAGAGCCATGAGGAAAATAAAATACTGCTTCATGCGGTGCAAAAGATCGGGGAGACAGCCGGAGTAAGGAGTCAGGATGAATGAGTTGGAATTTGTTCTGCCGGAAGAAATCGAGAAGCGAAGCTTCGAAATCATTTCGGAGGAGCTTAAGGAAAGAAATATCCTTTTGAAGAAGGATCAGGAAATGGTAATAAAACGTGTCATCCATACCAGTGCCGACTTCGAGTATGCGGATACCATGACTTTTTCCGAAGATGCTGTGAATAAAGCGAAGGAGTTGATCCGAAACGGAGCGCATATCGTAACGGATACCAATATGGCGCTTGCCGGAATCAATAAGAAAATATTGGAAGGCTTCGGCGGAGAGGCCCATTGCTTTATGGCTCAGGAGAGAACCGCAAAGCTGGCAAAGGAGAACCATACGACCAGAGCGGCAGCGAGCATGGAGCTTGCGGCGGAAATAGGCAAGCCCTTGATCTTTGCCGTGGGAAATGCGCCTACCGCACTTGTGCAGTTATATGAAATGATAGAAGCAAAGGTATTAATACCGGAATTGATTATCGGTGTTCCGGTGGGTTTTGTCAATGTGGTGCCCGCCAAGGAGCTGATCATGAGGACGGAGGTTCCCTATATCGTCAACCGGGGCAGGAAGGGTGGAAGCAATGTGGCAGCGGCCATCTGCAACGCTATTTTATACGAATTGATTAGGACATTTTGATTCTATTAAGGGAGAAGGGAGGGATTATATTGAGATACGGCTTTACGACGGGAAGCTGCGCTGCGGCGGCAGCTAAGGCAGCAGCCTATATGCTGTTGACCGGTATGGAAAAAACGAATATCAGTATTGATACTCCGAAAGGAATTATGTATAAAGCTTCCATAGAAGAAATTGCCAGAGAGGAAGCGCAGGTTTCCTGCGCCGTGAGAAAGGATGGAGGGGACGATCCGGATATTACCACGGGAGCCCTCGTGTTTGCGGAAGTCCGCATAGAAACTGACGATGCGAAGGGCAAGAAAGCGCACATTTTCATCGACGGAGGAGTGGGAGTCGGAAGGGTGACGAAACCGGGACTGGATCAGCCGGTGGGAAATGCGGCGATCAATCATGTGCCCCGGGAGATGATAGAGCGGGAAGTGCTTCAGGTATGCGAGCTTGTGGACTTCAAAGGCTGTCTGTCCGTCGTTATTTCGGTGCCTGAGGGGGAGGCACTGGCGGGAAGGACCTTTAATCCCCGCCTGGGAATTCAGGGAGGCATCTCCATACTGGGAACCACAGGAATCGTAGAGCCTATGAGCAGTAAGGCCTTGCTGGATACCATCCGTACGGAGTTAAGTGTGAAGAAGGCGTCGGGTGCGGAGGCGGTAGCGGTGTCGCCGGGAAACTATGGCCTGGACTATATGAAGCGGGCTTACGGATACGATCTGGATAAAAGTGTGAAGTGCAGCAACTTTATCGGCGATACCATCGATATGGCTGCGGAAGCGGGCTTTCGGGAAATGCTGTTGACCGGGCATATCGGAAAGCTGATCAAGCTGTCCGGCGGAATGCTGAACACCCATTCTAACAATGGAGACTGCCGGATGGAGCTGCTTGCGGCAGCAGGAATAGAAGCGGGTATAGATGGCGGGGCGGCGAAAGAAATCTTGGGCTGCGTGGCCACAGAGTCGGCCGTCTCGATCCTGAAGGCTGCCGGAAGGCTTGAGAAGGCAATGGATATCGTGATGGAAAAGGCACGGGGATATTTAGCAAAGAGAGCAGATGGCAGGCTTCGTATAGAATGTATTATGTACGCCAATGATTACGGCGAGCTGGTAAGGAGCGAAGGCGCACAGGAATTGCTCTTTAAAATAAAGAATCAGGAGTTACAATAACGGCAAGTGTAAAGGAAAAGGAGAGATAAGCCCTATGGTTTATTTTGTTGGAGCGGGAACCGGAGCCCCGGATTTGATCACAGTAAGAGGGAAGCGCCTGCTTGAAGAGGCAGATGTGATAATTTATGCGGGTTCTCTGGTAAATCCGGAGCTGTTAAGCTATGGGAAAGGAAGCTGCAGCGTTTATAACAGTGCAGAAATGACCTTGGAGGAAGTGATGGCAGTCATGGAAGCGGCCGAAAAGGAAGGGAAGAAAACGGTGCGGCTCCATACGGGCGACCCAAGCATCTATGGCGCGGTTCGAGAGCAGATGGATATTTTAGAGGAATGGAACATTCCTTATGAAAGCTGTCCCGGTGTCAGCGCCTGCTTTGGAGCAGCGGCCTCTTTGAATTTGGAATATACGCTGCCCGGAATATCTCAAAGCCTGATCATTACGAGGATGGAGGGAAAAACTGCCGTTCCTGCAAAGGAAAGCATTGAAAGCTTCGCGGCGCATCAGGCCTCCATGGCAGTTTATTTAAGCAGCGGGATGACCGGGGAATTGAGCAGACGACTTATAGCGGGCGGCTACAGCGAAAGGACTCCAGCAGCCATTGTATACAAGGCCACATGGCCGGAAGAAAAAAAGTATATCTGTACGGTAGGAACTCTTGAGGAGACGGCGAAAGTCTATGGGATTACTAAGACAGCTTTGATTCTTGTAGGAGACGTTATCGCTCATGAGAGATATAAACGGTCCAGATTGTATGCGCCGGATTTTGAAACAGAATTTCGAGGGAGAAAAAGTGGAACGTAAATGCGTTAGTGTAATCAGCTTTACCGAACGAGGGATGAAACTGTCGAAGGAATTGAAGGATAGGACGACGGAGAACATGCATGCTTCTTTGTATACGAAGTGGCAAAAATACACAAATGAAGAGGCAGAAGTGACCTTCTGTGAAGAAAGTCTTTTTTCATGGACGCAAAATCGCTTTTTACATAGGCAGCCGGTTATTTTTATCGGAGCCTGCGGCATTGCGGTGCGGGCAATCGCTCCTTTTGTGAGAGACAAGCTTCAGGACATTCCGGTGCTTGTAGTGGATGAGGCGGGGCAGTTTGTCATTCCGCTTTTGTCCGGGCATTTTGGCGGAGCCTGTGAGCTGGCGGAAGAAATTGCGGGGATTATGGGAATGACTGCCGTCATCACTACAGCAACGGATGTGAACGGACTGTTCGCCGTAGATGTGTTTGCCAGACAGTATCATCTGGCCATTTGCAACAGAGAGGGGATAAAAGAAATATCGGCGGCTGTTCTTGCGAAAGAAAAGGTATCCTTTGCAATTGACGGAGCCTATGAGGGAAGGCTGCCGGAAGAGCTTACCCTTGCAAAACCGGAGGAAAGAAACGTTTCCATCCTTCTGTCTCCTTATGAAAAAGAGGAAATAACGGCAATGCTGTACCTTGTACCCCGGGTGTTTGTAATAGGAATCGGATGCAGGAGGGGAAAGACGGCAGCTGAAATAGAGGCGGCGGTAAAAAAATATTTGAAGCGATCAAGGATAAGGGTGGAAGCGGTTGCGGGCATTGCCTCCATCGATGTGAAGAAGGAGGAAAAGGGGATTTGTGAGCTTTCGGAAAATTATGACTGGAGCTTCCAGACCTTTTCGAAGGAGGAATTAGAAAGCGTTCCCGGTGATTATAAGGCTTCTTCCTTCGTGAAGTCTATGGTGGGCGTGGATAACGTCTGCGAACGGGCTGCTATGGCAGCCTGCAAAGAAGGAGCGGAGCTGGTGCTCGGCAAGCAGGTACAAAATGGAATTACAGTAGCGATAGCGATGAGAAAATGGAGTGTACTATTTAATGAAGCATAAAATTTACGTGGTGGGAATAGGACCGGGCAGTGAGGAAATGATGAGCGTTCAGGCTATCCGTATATTGGAGGAATGCGATGTCATCGTCGGCTATCCCGTTTATCTGGACCTGCTTAAGGAGCGGTTCGGTCATAAAGAATTTCTTTCTACGCCCATGCGGCGGGAGGCAGAGAGGTGTCTGCTATGCTTTGCGGAGGCGAGAAAAGGGAAAAATACGGCACTGGTATGCAGCGGTGATGCAGGAGTATACGGTATGGCCTCGCTGATGTATGAAATCGGAGGCGCATATCCTGATTGCGAGCTTGAGATCATTCCGGGAATTACGGCTGCTAACAGCGGAGCCGCACTGTTAGGTGCTCCGCTAAATCATGATTATTGTGTTATAAGTCTAAGCGATCTGCTGACCCCCTGGGAAAAGATAGAAAAAAGGCTTCGCGCCGCGGCTGAGGGTGATTTTTGCATAGCTTTGTATAATCCGTCCAGCCATAAAAGAGCGGACTATTTAAAAAAGGCCTGTGAGATCCTATTGGAAGTGATGGAAGAGGAAAGGGCCTGCGGCTTCGTGGAAAATATCGGACGAGAGGGAACGAAAGTCACCGTATGCTCTCTTAAGGAGCTTTCAGGCGCGCAGGTAAATATGTTCACTACCGTCTTTATCGGAAATTCCCAGACCGAAAGGAGAGAGGGTAAGCTGATTACGAAAAGAGGATACCGGTTATGAGGCAAGAGAAAAAGCAAATTCTCATATTCGGCGGAACGACAGAAGGAAGACGGCTGGCGGAAAGCATGTGCGCAGCGGGCTTCTTTTGTACCGTATCCGTGGCGACGCAATATGGAGAACAGGTTATGGAGGAAATGCCCTCGCTTACCCTCCATAGGGGAAGAATGGATGTCGGGCAGATGGAGGAATTCATAAAGAAGGGCGGATTCTTTGTAGTTGTAGACGCCACTCACCCTTTTGCCGTGGAGGTGTCTGAAAATATACGGAAGAGCCTGTCAGGAATGTCCCTGCCTTATATTCGCCTGAAAAGAGACACTGATAGGAAGGAAACGGAAAGCGGGAATCTCCTTTGGTATCGCGATATGGCGTCCTGTGCAAAGGCACTGCAGGAAACGGCAGGGAATATTCTTTTGACGACGGGAAGCAAGGATTTGGGTGTTTTCAGCGAAGCGGAATTAGAAAAACGCCTTTATGTAAGGGTGCTTCCAAACGAAGAAAGCATAGCCCTCTGTGAAAAGCAGGGAATTTGCGGAAAGCAGATCATAGCCATGCAGGGTCCTTTTTCTACGGAAATGAACGAGGCGATCATAAGACAGTTTCATATATCATATCTGGTGACGAAGGAAAGCGGGAATACCGGCGGATTTTTTGAAAAGGTAAAAGCTGCCGGCAATGCCGGGATACCGGTAATGGTAATCGGCAATCCCGAGAAGGAGGAGCAGGGCTTTTCTTATGAGGAGGCGGCGGAGGAAATATACCGGCTGGCAGGAGCCCCGCCCCAAAGTCCGAAACTAATGGTATCTCTGATAGGAACGGGGATGGGCGCAGAAGGTCTTCTGACCCTTGAAGCAAAGGAGAAAATACAACGTGCAGATGTGATTTTCGGTGCGCAGCGACTGCTTGAGGAAGTGGACGAAAAGAAAGAGAAGTATTCGTATTATCTGGCGGCAGATATTATTCCCAGGCTGGTGGATATGGTAGAAAAGGGGGAGAGGTACAGGCCCTGTATCAAAGCCGCGGTTCTTTTCTCCGGCGATACCGGATTCTACAGCGGTGCCTCAAAGCTTTATGAGGAACTGAAAAAGGAAGCGAAGGAAAAACGGCTGAGAGCGGATGTTGAAATGCTGTCCGGAATCTCCTCCATGTCCTATCTGGCCGCTAAAGCACGGATGAACTGGCAAGACGCGGCTGTCATAAGCCTCCATGGAAGAAAAGCGAATATTATGGAGGCGGTAAGGCGGGAGAAAAAGACTTTTGTGCTCGTTTCCGGGCTTACAGATATGAAATATCTGGGAGAGCTGTTTTCCGGTGAAGAATGGCACGGACTAAGAATTATTGCGGGATACCGTCTTTCCTATCCGGAAGAGGAAATCATCGTGCTTACACCTTCCATGTGCGGGAGCCTGGAAAAGGAAGGGCTCTACTGTTGCTTTATAGTGAATGAAAGGGCGGCGGCTCAGAAAGTTTCCCATGGGTTGAAGGATGCATCTTTTCTTAGGGGAAGTACACCCATGACAAAGGAGGAGGTAAGGGAAATCTCCATTTGTAAGCTTGCCCTTGAAAAGAAATCCATTCTCTATGATGTGGGCGGCGGAACCGGCTCAGTCTCCGTAGAATGTGCCCGCTTATCCGATGAGATACAAGTATACGCTATAGAAAAGGATAGGGAAGCAGTGGAACTGCTTGGGAAAAACAGCAGTCTTTTCGGACTTACAAATATCGAGGTCATCGAAGCGGAAGCACCGGAGGGATTAAAGGATCTTCCTGCGCCGACCCATGCGTTCATCGGAGGCAGCGGAGGCAGGATGAGAGAGATCCTGATGGCTCTGTATGAGAAAAATCCGTTTCTTAGAGTGGTCATAAATGTGATTACGCTGGAGACTTTGGGAGAGATAACCGGTTTGCTGAAGGAATTCCCGGTAAAGGAAGAGGACATCGTTCAGGTACAGATAAACAGGGCGAAAAAAGCAGGGCCGTATCATTTGATGCAGGCGGAAAATCCGGTTACTATTATTTCATTTAATTTTCTAGAGGGGCTGACAGAAAATGAACATACCTAGAATTATGATTGCCGCTACGGGAAGCGGGAGCGGTAAGACGACCGTAACCTGTGCACTTTTGCAGGCAATTGTCGATATGGGTAAAACGGCAGCAGCATTTAAGTGCGGGCCGGATTACATAGATCCGATGTTTCACAAAAGAATATGGGGGATTCCATCAAAAAATCTGGATGCTTACTTTACGGAGGATGGGCTTACGAGGGCACTTTTTATGGAGGATGCAGCCGGAAAGGATATTTCTGTCATAGAAGGGGTCATGGGTCTTTTTGACGGCCTTTCAGGAATAAGGGAGGAAGCTTCCTCCTATCATTTGGCAAAGGTGACGAAAACCCCCATTGTTCTGGTCATAGACGCTCATGGGATGGGCAGATCCCTGATCCCCCTTATCGCGGGGTTTCTGCAATACGACAGCGAGCATTTGATCGGCGGGATTATTTTGAATAAAATCACAAAGATCTTCTATGAAATGATCGGACCGGAAATCGAAAGAGAATTGTCCGTTAAGGTAATGGGCTATTTTCCTTTGCAGAAAGATCTGAATATAGAGAGCAGACACTTAGGGCTGAAGCTTCCTGAGGAGACGAAGAGTTTGCAATGCAGGATAAAAAGAGCTGGCGAGGTGTTGAAGGATTCCGTAGATATGGAAGCGTTTTTCTCTCTTTCGGAAGAAGCGGTGGAACTGGAAGTGGAAGAACATCTTTCTGATAAGGTGCGGATATCCGTAAATCGTCAGGTACCCATCGGGATAGCGATGGACGAAGCCTTTTGCTTTTATTATGAGGACAATCTCAGACTGCTGCTAAGGGCGGGAGCGAGACTTGTACCGTTTTCTCCCTTGCGGGATAAAAACCTTCCGGAAGGAATCGGAGGCTTTCTCCTGGGAGGAGGCTATCCGGAACTGCACGCAGGGACGCTGGCCGGAAACGAGCCGATGAGAGAGTCCGTGCTGCATGCGATAGGAGAAGGCATGCCATCCCTGGCGGAGTGCGGCGGTTTTATGTATTTGCATGAGAGCATGGAGGATATGGAAGGACAAAGGCACCCGATGGTGGGTGCCGTGGAGGGGGAATGCCGACATATTGGAAAGCTGGTACGGTTCGGCTATATCGAAGTATCGGAGAAGAAGAACATTTTTCTGGGAGAGAATAGAGAAATAAGAGGACATGAGTTCCATTATTTCGACAGTACGAATAACGGAGTATCGTGTATCGCAAGAAAGCCTGTAACCGGCAGAAACTGGGAATGCGTCCATACGACGAAAAACTGTTGGTGGGGGTTCCCTCATCTGTATTATTATTCAAACCCTCAATACGTTTATCATTTTATGGAAAGGGCGGCGGAATATGCGGATGGGAATAGATAGAAAAAAAGTACATCACCACAAACATCGTAACAGCCATCGTCATGTATCCATCGACAGCTATGCTTACATTTCAGGGCTGAAAGATTGGAATACGCCGTTTAAGGTCAGTTTTGCGCTGCTTTCGATTCTTGCGGTTATAACGGCGGATTCCCCTGCGGTTTCCGTTATGACAATGGCCTTTATGGGAGTTCTTTCTATCGAAGCGGGTAGGATTAAACCGGGAGATTACTTCAGACTGCTGCTCGTACCTGCTGCTTTTATCATCACAGGGGGAATCGCTGTTTTAATACAAGTCGGCGCAGGAGCGGAGAGTTTGCTTCGGGTTCCTTTTTTCAACACCAGCTTTTATATTACAGAGGAAAGCCTCAGACAATCTATAGGACTTTTTGGCAAAGCCTTCGGTGCGGTAAGCGCTCTTTATATGCTGGCGCTTTCCACGCCTATGGGAGAAATTATTTCGACTTTAGGTAAGGTTAAAGTTCCCTCCATTATCTTGGAACTGATGCACTTGATCTATCGCTATATTTTCATTCTTTTGGAAACGAACGCAGGGCAGAAGGAAGCGGCGCAGTCCAGACTAGGTTACTGTGACAGGAAGACCTCTTTTCGAACCTTTGGCAGTGAGCTGGCTAATCTGCTGATCCTTTCTATGAAAAAGTCGGGAGAATATTATGACGCTCTGGAATCCAGGGGTTATGAAGGGAACTGTCTTTTCTGGGAGGAGAAGAGAAAACTGACGAAGAAGCAGGTGATTTGGGCAGCAGCCTATGCGGGAGCGGTAGTTATTCTGGTTACCTTATTTTAAATACAAAGCTTGGAGTGGGGCAAATGAACAGAAAAATATTAGAAACAAAAGATTTAACATTTTCTTATGAAGAAGGGCGGATGGCGCTAGATCATCTGTCGGTGGAAATACATGAAAAAGAAAAGATTGCTGTTTTGGGTGCCAACGGAGCCGGAAAATCCACTTTTTTCCTGAACTTGAACGGCGTCAGAGAGCCGGAGGAGGGGGAGATCTTTCTCTATGGAACTCGGATAGACAAGAAAAACAGACGAGAGCTCATAAAGAACGTGGGCATTGTCTTTCAGGATGCGGACAGTCAGATCATAGCCTCTACCGTAAAGGCGGAGGTGGCGTTCGGGCCGCTGAACATGAAGCTTCCGAGACAGGAGGTGGAGGAAAGAACGATAGATGCGATGGAAAGGCTGGACCTGCAGACTTATGCACAGCGCCCTCCCCATTATTTGAGCGGAGGAGAGAAAAAGAGGGTCAGCATAGCGGATATTCTGGCGATGGATTCGCCTATCATCATATTCGATGAGCCTACTGCGTCCTTAGATCCTGTAAATGCAGATATGCTGGAAAAGATATTGGAGGAGCTGGAGCAGGAGGGTAAGACGATATTGCTGTCCACCCACGACGTGGATTTCGCTTACCGTTTTGCAGACCGTGCGCTTGTATTCTGTGAAGGAAAGCTCATTGCCGACGGGAAACCGGAGGACATCTTCCGGGATGAGGAAATCCTTAAAAGGGCAAATTTGAAAAAGCCTGTGCTGATTCAGGTTTATGAAATGCTAAAGCGGAAGAATCTGCTTCAGAGAAATCTGCTGTCAGCAGACCCGCTGCCGAAAGATATGTTACCGGAAAAGGGAGAGAGTTATCCGAGAACCCTTGCGGAAATAGAGGTGCTTTTATGATAAGATTTGGCAGAGAAAAGCAGGCTGCTGAACAACGCTATTGAACGCGGACAGACATTCTTGTATGGAATGCCTGCGCGTATGCAAATAGAGAAAAGGAGAATTTAAAGATGACAAAGAAACAAAGAAAAACGATTGCGGCACTGGCAGTCGTAGCAGTAATCATGAGCATTACTGTGAATTCAAATGCGATGCACATTATGGAAGGATATCTGCCTCCGAAATACAGCATCGCGTGGGGAATTCTATGTATTCCTTTTTTAGTGGCAGGATTTCTGTCTATAAAAATGAAACTGAAAGACAGCAGGAGAAATATCACGCTGCTCGCTATGGCAGGGGCATTTATCTTCGTAATTTCTTCCCTGAAAATCCCTTCCGTAACGGGAAGCTGCTCTCATATGACAGGTACCGGACTCGGAGCCATTTTATTCGGACCGGCGGCTGTCAGTATCCTGGGAATTATCGTACTGTTGTTCCAGGCGATTCTGTTAGCCCACGGCGGGCTTACCACCCTTGGCGCCAACACCTTTTCCATGGCGATTGCCGGCCCTTTTTTAAGCTTTGGCGTTTATAAGCTTTGTACGAAATTAAAGGTGAATAAATGGGTATCTGTTTTCCTGGCAGCATTTGTCGGAGATATATTTACTTATAGTGTGACCAGCTTCCAGCTCGCTATGGCATATCCTTCCGTAGAGGGCGGAGTAGGTGCTTCCGTTGTTAAATTTTTGAGTGTTTTTGCGCCGACACAGCTGCCCCTTGCAATTTTGGAAGGAATACTTACTCTTCTTATCATGATCGCGCTGGAGACTTATGCAAAACCGGAATTGAAAATGCTCGGATATATGAAGGAGGCAAAATAGAATGATGAAGACGAAAAATTTAGTTATTGCACTTATTGTCGCGGCTGTTCTCATCGCGCTGGTACCGCTTTTCGCATTGAAGGGAGCGGAGTTTGGAGGCTCGGATGATGCGGGAAGCGTAATGATTGAAGAAATCACGGGAAGCTATGAGCCATGGTTTACCCCTGTGTTGGAGACGATGATAGATGGAGAACTTCCCGGAGAGGTAGAAAGCCTTTTCTTCTGCCTGCAGACAGGAATCGGAGTAGGAATCATCGCATTCTGTATGGGACGCCTTGTAGAACGCAAGAAATGGGCGGATAACGGAGAGAACATATGAAAAAAGGAGTTCTGATAGTCAGTTTCGGAACGACCTACAAGGATACGAGAGAGAAAAACATCGATCGAATAGAACGGGCAGTCCGGGAAGAAAAACCGGACTGCGTGGTTTTGCAGGCCTATTCCAGTGACAGAGTAAGAGATATCATAAAAAAGAGGGACGGTATGGAAGTCCATGGTATAAAGGATGCCTTGAATGAGATGGCGGAAAGGGGCGTCACACATCTGCGGGTACTTCCCACCCATATTATCGACGGAATCGAAAATAATAAAATGAAGCGATTCATTGAGGAATACCTTCCGTACTTTCAAACAATCAAAATTGCAGATCCGCTCTTGGGGAAGGAAGAGGATTACGGTCTCGTGGCGGCTGCTTTGTGGGATTTCCTTAAGGATGAAGTAAAAAATGGGGTTCTGATCCTCATGGGACATGGTTCCTGGCACGAGGCCGATATCGGCTATGAGAAAATGGAAAAAGTCCTGAGGGAATATTCGGGGAAAGAAATCTATATCGCTACGGTAGAGGGCAGTATCACAATAGAGGATGTGATAGAACGGATGAATGTGATCTATGAAAGGCAGGAACGTCAAAAAGTCCGCGTGATCATCGCCCCCTTCATGCTCGTAGCGGGAGATCACGCCGTTAACGATATGGCGGGAGAGGAGGATTCCTTTGTATCGAAGGTAAAAGAGCAGGGATATGAAGCGGAATGTATTTTAAGAGGACTGGGGGAATATGAAGGCATCCGCAGGATATATTTACAGCATTTGGAAAAAGAGGATAATGAAAAATAATGAAAGTTAAATTAGTAATGTTATTATTATGTGCATGTCTGCTGGCGGGCTGCGGTGCGCCGGACGTAGTGCCGGAAGCAGAGCAGTCTGTGGCCGATGAGGGAGATGTAAATGATGAGGGAGATGAAAGCGGAGAGACGGGTAAAGCTGTCGTGGAATTCACCGATGCGCTGGGCGTGGATGTGATAGTGGAGAACCCTGAGAGAACCGCAGTATTATCCGGCAGCTATGCGGACGCCTGGCAGTTGGCCGGAGGCAGTCTTTTTGCTGTGACGGATGATGTGAAGGGCATTATAGAGGTGGATGATGATACGGTGATGCTGGGAGACTTGAAGAACCCGAGCATCGAGACACTGATTGCAGAGGATGTGGATTTTATCATACTTTCCTCTACCATTGAGGAGCATGTGAACTTGCGGGACACTTTGGAAAAAGCAGGAATCACCGCTGCCTATTTTGAAGTCGAGACCTTTGAGGATTATGCGGATATGATGGGGATTATGACGGATATCACTGGCAGAAAGGACTTGTATAAGGCTAATGTGGAGGATGTGCGTCTGAAAATAGAAGAGCAGATGGAGAGGGTAGACGGAAGTAACCCTGCGGTACTGTTCCTGCGGGCTTATTCCACGGGAGTAAAAGCCAAAGGAAGCGACAGCATGACAGGGCAGATGTTGAAAGACCTGGGCTGTATCAATATAGCGGACAGTGAGGATGGGCTGTTAGAGGACTTGAGCATGGAAGCGATTATCGAGACGGAGCCGGATTACATTTTCGTAACGACCATGGGAGAATCGAAGGAAGCGGCAATGGATATGGTACAGGAGCTGCTTGTCTCAAATCCCGCATGGAGCGGGTTGAAAGCGGTAAAGAACAATCACTATTATGTGCTGCCGAAGGAATTGTTCCATATTAAACCAAATGAACGTTGGGGAGAAAGCTATCGTATCTTGGCGGATTATTTATATGAAAAGAAATAAAAGAATATTGATATTTACGGGTTTACTCATACTGATGGCTCTGGTCGGCTTAGGAAGCGGGGCGGTGAAGCTTTCGCCGCAGGACTTTACCGGGCTGTTTATGGAAGAAGAGCTGACGAAAAGCGGAAGAATTCTTCTGTATGTCCGTCTGCCCAGGGTAGTAGGTGCCATTGTTGCGGGAGCAGGACTTTCTGTTGCGGGCGCCGTCATACAGACTGTTTTGAATAACCCTCTGGCAGGCCCCAATATTATTGGTGTAAATGCCGGAGCCGGGTTTGCGGTAGTGATTTGCGGCGTGCTGCTTCCCAAATCATACGGTATACTTCCCCTTGTTGCTTTTATCGGAGCTTTTGGAACGGTATTGTTCGTCTATTATCTGGGAAAGAAAACGGGGTCCTCCAAGATTACGCTTGTGCTTGCGGGTGTTGCAATAAACAGCTTGTTAAACAGTGCCTCCGATGCTGTTAACGCTTTTAGCGAAAGCTCTCTCATTGCCAGTAATGCTTTTAAGATCGGAGGACTTAGCGGAATAAATACAAACGTTCTGAAGTATGCTGCTATTGCAATCGCCATTGCGGTTGTTCTCGTATTCCTGCTTCATAATGAATTGGAGGTCTTGTCCTTAGGAGAGGATAAAGCAAAAACTCTTGGGCTTCCTACAGGCTTTTATCGTTTTGTGTTTCTTGCTCTGGCGGCTGTTCTGGCAGGTGCTTCCGTGAGCTTTGTAGGACTTCTGGGATTCGTGGGGCTTATCGTCCCGCATATTGCAAGGCTCTTAGTAGGAGAGGAATGTAAATATTATATTTTAGCATCCGCTGTACTGGGAGCGCTGTTTCTGCTGACCTGCGATTATATAGCGAGAACGTGGTTTGCGCCGTATGAATTGCCTACGGGCATTATTTTATCGTTTATCGGGGCGCCTTTTTTTCTATGGCTGCTTATCAGAAGGAAAAGAGGGACGCGGAATGCTTAGGTTGGAACACATTACTGCCGGATATAATAAAAATCCGGTAATAAAGGATATTGGTATTGAGTTCGAGAACGGGAAAATAACGGCTCTTATCGGACCGAATGGAAGCGGCAAGAGTACACTGTTGAAGGCGGTCGTGGATTTGTGTGAAATATACGAGGGGGCGGTATATCTGGATGGTAATGAAAGAAGCAGTCTCGGGAATAAAGAGTTCGCAAAGCACGTCTCTTATCTCCCTCAAAGTCACAGCACAGGAGCTATTGCGGTGGAACGGATGGTACTGCATGGAAGGTTTCCTTACCTGTCTTATCCGAGAAGGTATGGAAGGAAGGATTATGAATGCTGCTATCATGCAATGGAAAAGGCAGGTATCTCGGAGCTTAAAGGAAAAAAGCTCGAGGAGCTTTCCGGCGGTCAGAAGCAAAAGGTATATATTGCCATGGCATTGGCCGGAGAGGCGCAAGTTTTTCTCTTCGACGAACCTACCACTTATCTCGATGTAGGATATCAGCTGGAGTTGCTAGACATTATGGTACAGCTTAGAGAGCAGGGGAAAACGGTAATTGTGGTTCTTCACGACATCAATTATGCTATGGGGATAGCCGACAGACTGGCGGTTATGGAGCAAGGGAAACTACTGTTTGCGGATACTCCTGTTAACGTATATGAAAGCGGTGTGATAAGCAGGGTATTTCAAGTAGAGACCAAGATACTTACAGACGCAGAGGGAAAAAAGCATTTTTATTTTGAAGGGATTAAAAGAGGATGAGAGGTATTTTATACGGAATAGGAGTCGGACCGGGAGACCCGGAGCTGATTACCATGAAAGCCTTAAGATGTATGAGGGAAAGCGATGTGATCGTTCTCCCTTCGGAGCCGAAGGAGGATTGTTACGCATATCGCATAGCAAAAGCGGTGTATACAGAAATCGATGAAAAGGAGATTATGTGTATGCCGTTTTTAATGATAAAGGAAAAAAAAGCGTTAGAGGTTTCCCACAATAAAATTTACAAGGACATTTCGTCGCTGTTGGAACAGGGAAAAAACGTGGCATTTCTGACTATCGGCGATCCGTCGGTTTATTCCACATACAGTTATATTCATAGGAGAGAGCTGGAAGAAGGAGGGACTGCCCTTATGGTGAGCGGGGTACCTTCCTTTTGCGCTGCGGCCGCTGCAATTGGCATTTCTCTTGGAGATAACAAAGAAGAGATTCATGTAATACCTGGATCTTATGATATAAGAGAGATGTTTCATTTAAAGGGAACGAGGATTTACATGAAGTCGGGGAAAAAACTGGCAGAGCTGAAAACTGCCTTGCTGGAGGCGGGAACAGAGCATTTTCTTATATATGCGGTTTCCAACTGCGGTATGAAAAATGAAAAGATTATATCGGGACTGGAGGGGCTGCCAGAGGACAGCGGGTATCTGACAGTAGTAATTGTAAAAGAAAAAACTGAAATTTGAATTAAAAAAAGCTTCTGAGTGGTTGTAATAATACATATTTTATAATAATATTGCCATATAAATGTAAAATTTTGTTGCAAAATTTCATAAAATGGAGCGGCCAATATGCAAAAAGTGAAAAAGGGTATCAGCGAGACATATTATTTTTCGAAACAGCTTAAGAATCGGATGAGCGGAATGGAACAATATCCGCTGACTGTTGTAGAAGCGCCTTCGGGCTTTGGAAAAACCACAGCAGTAAGAGAATATTTGAAGAAGTATTCCGGTATGCCGGTTTGTTCCCATTGGTATACTTGCATGGGAGAAGCGCCTGCAAAGGTATGGGACGGAATTTGCAGCCTATTTGGAGAAATCGACGAAGAAACTGCGGCAAAGTTAAAAGGGCTGGAGCTTCCTACGCTGGATTCCCTGGCGGATATGGTTCTTCTGCTGCGAAAGGTGCGCTGCGTGCAGGACACCTTTTTGGTCATCGATAACTATCAGTTATTTGGCAGCGAGATCAAGAGGCAGATTATCAATGCGCTTTCCGTTCACGGAGACGACAAGCTGCACATTGTTTTCATTACGCAGCCTTTATGTGATAAGCCGGAAGACACCGTTCATTATGCGAATGTTTATGAAATAGACAGTCTGGATCTGGTATTTGACAGAGACAGTATAGAGAGTTATTTTCGTATGTCAGGATTGGCCCTTTCCGACAGCGAACTGGATTATGTACATAGAAGTACGGAAGGGTGGGCAGCAGCAATCCGGCTGCAGCTGCTGAACTATCAGCAGAGAGGAACCTTCGAGCATACGAGCGATATCGAGCAGCTAATTAAAATAGCGGTTTGGAACAAGCTCTCGGAGGAAGAGAAGCTCTTTTTGCTGTCTGTATCCGTTCTGGAAAGCTTTACGACGAAGCAGGCTCTGATCATGACGGAGGGAAAGTCACTTTCCGATTCCATATTAAATTTACTTGAGACCAATAGCTTTATCCGTTATTTCCCGAAAACGGATCTCTATTATATGCACAGTATTTTGCAGGATTATTTAAGGAATCATTTTTATAATCATCAGCCGGAGGATTTTATACATCGGGTACTTCATAAGGCGGGAGAGGCTTGTGCTGCGATGGAGCAGTATTATCCTGCAGCCCGGTTTTATTATGAGGTATCGGACTATGACGCTATTTTGGCTCTTCCTTTTGATGCCGTATATCTCAATAATCAAAAAGAAAAGGATATTCTCGAATTTATAGCGAATTTGGTGCAGACGTGTCCCGAGCATATTTTGCGTAAATATCCGCTATGTGTAATCGGATTTGCCTTTCAACTCTATATGGGCGGATGGTATGCGGCGTTTGGAAGGCTGAGCCGGCTGATTGTTGCCATGATTGATGATCCGGAGGGAATCGAGGAAAAGGAGCTGTACCGCATCAAAGGTGAATTTGCTCTTCTTACCTCCTTTAACGAATACAACGATATTCAGAAGATGAGCGAAGGACATAAAGAGGCAATGAAGTATTTAGACAGTCCGAGCCGGTTTCTGCTTCCGACAGCGCCGTGGACTTTTATGAATATCTCCGTGCTGACGATGTATTGGAGCAAGTCGGGAGAGCTGGAAAAGGAGCTGGGCTACATGGATGAATGTATGCCTCACTATTCCAAACTCGCGAGAGGACACGGAACCGGTGCGGACAGCGTAATGCGCGCCGAAGCAATGCTGCTTCAGGGCTTGGATCAGGAAGCGGAAGCATTGTGTCACAAGGCGATTTATTTATGCGGCGAGCAAAAGCAGTTGGGTCTTGGCCTCTGTGCAGAGCTCATATTGGCGCGGATTGCCATGCTTAGAGGCGATGAGACGATGTATATTACTTCTTTGGAGAAAATAAGAAAGCATACCATGGATAAGCCGGAGCGTTTTCTTCTGCGGATGGCGGAGCTTAGCCTGGCGTCACTCTCTCTTACCCTTGGCAATACAAAGGAACTGGCGGAGTGGTTATATGATTTGGAGAGCATGAAGAAGGTTCTCTATGCGCCTGCACTTCCTCAGGGGAATGTGCTTTATGGAAAGCTTTTATTGATCAATAAGCGGTATAATGAATTGTATGGCCTCTCCGGACCAATGCTGGGGATGGCGAAAAAAATGAATTATCTGCTTCCGCAGGTGTATCATTTGATTTATTTAGCAATAGCGAAACATTCGCAGGGACAGACGAAGGAAGCACAGGAGCATTTAGGGCAGGCTCTTGCCATGTCTCTGCCCGATAAAGTCTATCTGCCTTTTGCCGAGCACGGGGCGATGCTTCATCCTCTTTTGGATTCGCTCACAGTGACGGCAGAGAACAGGGAAGAATTGAAGCAGTTGGTAAAGCTTGCAAAGCGTCAGGAAGCCGGCAGGAAGGCGATAGAAAAGAAACTGCTTCTATCCAAATCTCCGCTGACACCAAGGGAGAGGGATATCGCATTGCTCGCCAGAGAGCGTTTAAGTGCGGGAGAAATAGCGGAAGCTCTTTTTATTGCAGAGTCTACGGTGCGCAGTACCCTTAAGAAAATCTATAGCAAGCTGGATATCCATTCTAAAGCTGAGCTTTCAAGTATTGACTTTTGACGCCCTGTTATCAAATCCCCCCAAAATGGGGGGATGAAATAATAATAATCCATCGTATCATAATGGTACGGTGGATTATTTTGTCATGTAATAGGAGTGTTCGCCTATTAGATGACAAATGGATGCGCACCTCTGTAAAATCCTGCAAATGTTCACGAAATGACAGAGGGAGGAGAACAGGTTGAATAAAAATGCGTATTCAACTATTGATTTGAGTGCGCGTCGCAACGCGCAGATGGGTATAAAAATGAAAAGAAAAAAAGTGACAGTGCTTCTATGGATGACAGTAGGAGTCCTTTCGCTCTTTGCCGGGTGCGGAAACAGTACGGTGGAGGCGGAAGCGGAAGCGGCGGTAATAGAGGAGACTGCAGAAGTGGAAACGGCGGAACCTGAGGAATCGGAGCCCGCACAGGAAAGTACTTCCACAGAGGTTACCGAACTGTATCAAAGCCAGAACCTGATGCTGGAAATGCTTGTGAACGAAGACTGTATGATTGAGGATACCGGAGACAGCTTATCTTTATCTTCGCCCGATGGGATGGCCTATGTGGGCATTTCCTTCGTGCCGGGCATTCAGAATCTGGGTGAGACGGCGACGCTTATTCCTCAGATATTGGAAGAGAACAATGCTGTGCCGGAAGAGGTTATGGATGGAGTTCTTTTCGGCGCACGTGCAAAGCATTGCCTGTATTCTATGCAGGATGAGGATGGGAATGCAATACAAGGCCTCTTCGCCACTGCAATCATCAACTCGTCCTTATATATGATGGATGTGGCTTTTGCTCCGGAATGCACAGATGATGACGCAAGTCTAATTACCAATGTATTTTCATCCATGAATGTGCTTACGCCCACGTCGGTGGACGCAGAAGCGAAAACGGCGGTCTATGAAACGAAGTATCCCGAAGCCAAACCTGCCAAAGCAGCTCAAAAAACCTATGTCCCGGTAGTGGAATGGGTATATCCTCCGTACTATTACTATAGCTGGTATACCGATTTTGATTATACAATGTACGATTCTGTATTTTATGAGCCGGATTGGGATTATTATCTGGACGGCAGCTGGTGGAGCTGGGAATGGGATGATGAAGACTACTGGGGCTTCTATGATGAGTACGGAGACTGGTATGCGGAAGATTACTACGATTATTATGATTATTACTATGATTATGATCCCTACAGTGACCCGGGAGATTATTACGATTATGACCCCTACAGCGATCCTGGTGATTATTACGATTATGATCCATACAGCGACCCCGGTGATTATTATGATGACTATGATTATTCCTATGATGATTATTCCTACGATGATTATTCTTATGACGATTATTCCTACGACGATTATTCCTATGATGACTACGATTATTAATATGTAATAAAATATTTATAGATCTTTGATAGATGGTAAAATGCGGCCTCTTGTTATATGATGGCTGCATTTTTATTGCATAAAACAAGGAAGAGATATATAATGCTGTCATAGGCAAAACCTATAGCCGGATGATGTTTTTAAGTATTAGCACTCGGGTTGCCGGATAAGTATAATAACAATTATAGAAACAGTGCAGTGAGAAATGGGAACAATATAAAGAATATCAGGAGGATGTAGAAATGGCAAAGAAAACGAGAAAAGAAAGAAATTTTAAATTTGAAACTTTACAGCTTCATGTGGGACAAGAGACACCGGATGCGGTTACGGATGCGAGAGCGGTTCCGATTTACCAGACCTCTTCTTATGTATTTCATAACAGCGAGCATGCTGCCGCGAGATTCGGACTGACGGATGCGGGAAATATTTACGGAAGGCTGACCAATCCCACACAGGACGTGTTCGAGCGCAGAATAGCAGCTTTGGAGGGGGGGATTGCGGCTTTAGCGGTTGCATCGGGAGCCGCAGCAGTTACCTATGCCATTGAAAATATCGCGCAGAATGGAGATCACGTAGTATCGGTGAAGAATATTTACGGAGGCACTTACAATCTGCTGGCTCATACACTGCCGCAGTATGGTATTACAACGACCTTCGTGGATCCTTTCAATTATGAAGAGTTAGAAAGTGCCATAAAAGAGAATACGAAGTTAGTTTTGATCGAGACTTTGGGCAATCCCAATTCCGATGTGGTGGATATTGAGAAGATTGCGGGAATTGCTCATGCGCATAAGATTCCGCTTCTTGTGGACAATACCTTTGCGACTCCATATCTGGTAAGGCCTATCGAATACGGAGCAGACATCGTGGTACATTCCGCTACGAAGTTCATCGGAGGACATGGTACTGCGATCGGAGGTGTCATCATCGACAGCGGCAAATTCGATTGGGAAGCTTCCGGCAAATTTGCTTCCCTCACAGAACCCAACCCCAGCTACCACGGCATAAGCTTCACGAAGGCGGTAGGAGCAGCAGCGTATGTGACGAAAATCCGGGCGATACTGCTTCGCGATACCGGCGCTACCTTATCTCCCTTTCATGCATTCTTCTTTTTACAAGGCTTGGAGACACTGTCACTTCGTGTAGAGCGCCATGTGGAGAACGCCTTAAAGGTAGTGGAGTATTTGAATAACCATCCGCAGGTAGAAAAAGTACATCATCCTGCCGTAACGGACGACCCGGAACAGAAAGCGCTGTATACGAAATACTTCCCTGATGGCGGGGGCTCCATCTTTACCTTTGAAATCAAAGGAGATGCGCAGAAGGCAAAGGATTTTATAGACCAGTTGGAGCTTTTCTCTTTGCTGGCGAATGTGGCCGATGTAAAATCCCTGGTGATTCATCCGGCTTCTACCACCCATTCCCAGATGACAGAGGAAGAACTGACGGCATCGGGTATTGCGCCAAATACGATCAGACTTTCTATAGGAACGGAAAATGCCGCGGATATTATCGAGGATCTAGAGGAAGCCTTTAAAGCAGTTCTATAGAAGCAAACTTTTATTTGGCTGGGTTAATGGAGGAAAGAAAATATGACATTACAGCAGCTTCGCTATGCGGTCTGCATTGCGAATGAAAAGTCCATGAACAAGGCGGCTGCCGAGCTGTTCATCACACAGCCCAGCCTATCCAGTACCATACGGGATTTGGAAAATGAAATCGGCTTACAAATATTTCTGCGCTCGAACCGGGGAATCGTTATCACTCCCGAAGGGGAGGAATTCCTCGGTTATGCAAGGCAGATGATAGAGCAATACAGACAGATGGAAGAACGGTTTATCCAAAGGGATAAATTCAAGAAGAAATTCAGTGTATCCATGCAACATTATACCTTCGCTGTACAGGCGTTTATCGAGATGGCAAAGGAATTCGGAATGGACGATTACGAGTTCGCAGTACGGGAAACGAAGACCTATGAAGTGATCGAGAACGTGAAAAATCAAAAAAGTGAGTTAGGTATTTTATACTTAAATGACTTTAATACGAAGGCACTGGAAAAAATATTCAGCGATCAGGAGTTGGAATTCACAGATTTGTTTCAGTGTGGTATTTACGTTTTTTTATGGAAAGGCAACCCTCTGGCTGAAAAAAAGAAAATCAGCTTCGAGGATCTGAAAAAATATCCCTGCTTATCCTTCGAGCAGGGGAATAATAATTCTTTTTATCTGGCGGAAGAAGTATTCAGCACTTATGAATATAAACAGATCATAAAGGCCAATGACAGGGCCACCATGCTCAATCTCATGGTCGGCCTCAACGGGTATACCCTGTGTTCGGGAATTATATGCGAGGAACTTTATGATAACGAATATAGGGCGATTCCCCTTAAAACGAACGAGAAGATGAGAATAGGGTATATCAAAAAGAAAAAGATGCCTTTAAGCATCCTTGCCCTTAAGTATATAGAAGAATTGAAAAAGTATGAAAAAAATGTGCTTTGATGCAGAGATGGAGTATAAAAATGACTAGAGAAGAAGCCTGGAATTTATTGACGGAATATAATAAGGATGAGTTCCACCTAGAGCATGCTGAGATTGTCGAGGGTGTAATGAAATATTTCGCACGTAAGTTAGGATATGCAGAAGAAGAGGATTTCTGGGGAAATGTAGGGCTTCTGCACGATTTGGACTTCGAGCGCTATCCGGATGAGCACTGTATCAAGTCGCAGGAAATCATGCGTGAAGCCGGCTTGGAAGAGCGGCTGATCCGGGCAACGGCAAGCCACGGTTACGGCATTACGGTAGATATAAAGCCGGAGCACGAAATGGAGAAGGTGTTGTACGCGGTAGACGAACTGACCGGACTCATCGGAGCGGTAGTGCTCATGCGGCCCTCCAAAAGCGTTCAGGATCTGGAAGTGAAATCGGTAAAAAAGAAATTTAAAAGTAAGGGCTTTGCCGCAGCCTGCTCCAGAGAAGTGATTCAAGCGGGAGCAGATATGTTAGGCTGGGATTTGGATAAGCTGATAGAAGAGACGATAGACGCTCTGAAGACTTTCAGAGATTAGTAACGAGCATAATCAGCGCCAAACATTAAGGCATTCAATGCTGATTATACTGGGAAAGCGGAGAAGAAATATGGAATATGGCATATCGACAAAATGTTTATACGGAAACGGGAAGACGTCATCCCCCGATACCTCGGGAGCGATCAGCTTTCCGATTTATCAAACGGCTACTTTTGCCCATAAAGCGGTAGGTGAAAGCACGGGTTACGATTACAGTCGTTTGCAGAATCCTACGAGGGAGCAGCTTGAAAAAGTAGTTGCTTCGTTGGAAAACGGAATAGATGCGCTGGCTTTTTCCAGCGGTATGGCGGCGATTACCGCTCTGTTCGAATTATTTGAGCCGGGAGACCACATCATAACGGACTGCGACCTTTACGGGGGAAGCATTCGTCTTTTTGATAATATCAGCAAGAAAAACGCAGTAGTATTCGACCATGTCAACTGCTCACAAATATTGTGCGGTGATGAAGATGGCAAAGCCTTTGAAACGCTGGTGAATAAAAGGACAAAGGCGATTTTTATTGAAACGCCCACCAATCCGATGATGAATGTCATCGATATTCGCAAGCTGGCTAAGGTTGCGGAGAAAAATAATCTTCTGTTTATAGTGGATAATACATTTTTAACCCCTTATTTCCAAAACCCGCTTAAGTTGGGAGCTCATGTGGTAGTACACAGCGGAACCAAATATCTGGGCGGACATAATGATACTCTCGCAGGCTTTCTCGTAACCTCCTCGGAGGAAATCGCTCAGAGGCTCAGATTTATCATTAAGACCGTAGGTTCCGGCCTGGCACCCTTCGATAGCTGGTTGATTCTGCGAGGAATCAAGACACTGGCCATAAGAATGGAAAGAGCATCGAAAAATACGGAAAGAATTGTAGAGTGGCTTCGCCGTCAGGAGAAGATAACGAAGGTTTTTTATCCGGGAATACCGGAAAGCCCCGGCTTTGAAATATGCAAAGGGCAGGCGGGAGGCTTCGGGTGCATGGTTACCTTCGAGGTGGAGACAAAGGAACTTGCCCTGGAGATACTGCGGAAGGTCCGTCTGATACAGTTTGCGGAAAGTCTCGGCGGCGTGGAGACGCTGATCACTTATCCTATTACCCAGACCCATGCGGACGTGCCGGAAGAGACACTGGCGGCAAACGGAATTACCGATAAAGTACTCAGACTGTCGGTAGGCATCGAAGATGAGGAAGATTTAATAAAGGAACTGGAGAGAGTATTCTATGAGTGAAACGAATATCAATTTCGATGAAATCATCGAGCGCAGGAACACATGCAGCATAAAGTATGATTTCGGGAAGCAAAGAGGAATGCCGGAGGACGTTCTGCCCCTATGGGTAGCGGATATGGATTTCAGGGTTCCTGAAAAGGTGCTTTCAGCCATCCGGGAAAGGACGGCTCATGGAATTTTCGGATATACCGAGGTGGGTGAGGAGTATTTCGAGGCATTGAAAGGCTGGATGGAAAAAAAGCATAATTGGAGCATCGAAAGAAAATGGCTGATAAAGACTCCGGGGGTCGTATACGCGATAGCTATGGCGATACAAGCTTTTACGGAGGAGGGGGATGCAGTTATGATCCAGCAGCCGGTATATTATCCGTTTCGGGAGACCATCGAGAGCAACCGCAGGAAAATGATCGATAATACACTTTATCTTGGTAAAGATGGAAAATACCATATGGATTTGGAGGACTTCGAGAGAAAAGCCAGGGAGCATAATGTGAAGCTTTTCATCTTATGCAGCCCTCACAACCCCGTGGGGAGGGTATGGAGCAGGGAAGAGCTTGAGAAGCTGGGAGAAATCTGTATACGAAGGAATATCCTTGTGGTCAGCGATGAGATCCATCAGGATTTCGTTTTCCATGGAAGGCATACTGTTTTTTCGAGCTTAAGCGAGGAATTAAACAATAGGACGATTATCTGCACCTCACCCAGCAAGACCTTCAATCTGGCAGGGCTGCAGATATCAAACATATTGATTGCGAATCCGCAGATAAGGCACAGATTCAAAGCCCAAATAGTAGCTTCGGGCTACAGCCAGCTGAACACTCTCGGACTTACCGCCTGCGAAGCAGCCTACCGGTATGGGGAAGAGTGGCATACGGAGCTTATGGAGTACCTGCGGGGAAATATAGAATTCGTGAGAAGCTTTTTAAGCGAGAAAATTCCGCAGATAAAGCTGATAGAGCCTGAGGGAACCTATCTGGTCTGGCTTGATTTCAGAGAGCTTGGGCTTAGCGAAAAGAAAAAGAAAGAGTTGATTGTTCATAAAGCGGGCCTTTGGCTGGATGTGGGAACCATGTTCGGGGAGCCGGGGGCGGGATTTGAAAGAATCAACGTCGCCTGTCCGAGAGAGGTACTGCGCCAGGCGTTGGAAAGATTGGAAGCGGCTGTTTAATACATGCCGCTTCCTTTCTTTTAATCGTCTCCGGCGTTTGCTAAAAGAGCGTCTATCATGCTGCCATAGCCAAAGAGGCCGGCGGCGTATTTGAGCCCGTCCGATATTTCCCTTCTTGAAAAATCGTTGTCCTCCAGAAAATCGTTGTCCTTGCTATTTAAATATTCGTAAAATAAAAGCGCTGTCTGAAAAGCCTTTGTACTTTTGGTCTCCATTTCTTCCGTCAGAAGATTCTCCGCTTCGTTTATTCTTCCTTCATCGATGAGGGCTGATAAACGCCTGAAATCCTCCGCTACATTTGAGTCCATTTCCGTGACCTCACCATTTTCCCCGTTGGTTTTGAATAGTAATTTTTTTAGTGTCCTGATAACATCATATATCAGGCGCATAATGTAGTCGTTTTCAAACATTTTTGCAGTCCTTTCTTTACTTTTTAGCAGCTTAAGTATATACCTTCCTTTTATTGATATCAAATAGATTTTACATTTGCCAATTATATATACCGTTTATGATCTCATTTTGCTATAGGCAAAACCTATTACCAGATGTTTCTTTAATGTATTATGAAAATTCCTATGGGAATGATATGATATCTGCATAACAAGGAAACGACCAAAGAAAAGAGGCCCTAAGGTTCAATAAGGAAGAAAGGGGAAACGAAATGGGAAATAATATTGAAAACAGTGAAAAAGTAACATTTGGAAAGGTAGCAACATCGGAGGATACCCATGAGGTATCGGATACGGGCGCTTTTGTAAGACAAGATAATTACTTTATCACTCCTTTTGGAGACGGAGAAGGAGAGCTTCCTGTAGAAGCAGGGCGTTACAGACTGATATGGACTTCCCTTTGTCCGTGGGCTACGAGGCAGATTATAGCATTAAAGCTTTTAGGGCTTGAGGACGTGATAAGCGTGGGTAAGGTAAGCCCTGTAAGAACGGAGAACGGCTGGGAGTTTTCCCTGGACCCGAACGGAGTGGATCCGGTGTTAGGCATTCGCTATCTGCCGGAAATATATGCAGCGACGGATGCTGCATATGAAGGAAGAGCAACAGTTCCTGCAGTCGTAGATGTAAAGACGAGAAAGGTTGTAAATAATGATTACCATCGTCTCACCAATTACTGGGAAACGGTATGGAAACCCTTCCATAAGCAGGGAGCGCCGGATTTATACCCGGAGGAGCTGCAAAAGGAAATCGATGAATTGAACGTTATTTTGTTCCACGATGTGAACAACGGCGTTTATAAGGCCGGATTCGCACAGTCACAGGAGGAATATGAGAAAGCGTATGACATCCTGTTCGACAGGCTGGACTGGCTGGAGGAAAGGTTGGGACAGGGCAGGTATTTGTTCGGAGACAGGCTGACAGATTCCGATATCCGGTTGTATGTAACTCTTGCCAGATTCGATGTGGCTTATTATTTCAGTCACAAAACGAATAGAAATCGTATTGCGGATTACGATAACCTTTGGAATTATGCCAAAGATTTGTATACCATTCCGGCATTTAAGGAAGCGACGGATTTCGATGCGATAAAAAGAGGATATCTTTTGGGACAGCATTCTCATAATCCTTATAATATCCTTCCGTTAGGACCGGATACATCTCATTGGAACGAACCGAATGACAGAGATGAGAAGTTCGGTAAATCCCAGATTACATATTAAAGATGTTGGGGTCAAAAGAGATTTTGCCCCTGATATTTACGGATTGTTACGCACTTTGTGCTTCCACAATCCCAAAGTCATGTTTTTTCAAGCAGGCATGAAATACAAGGCCTTTTGACCCTGGTATCATATTAATAGAAATATAATAAGAGCCTAAATCAATAAAAATAATAAAAAATCAGAAAAGAGGAGAAAGATATGAAGAATAAATTTATGAAAAGATTAGCGGCGGGGATATTTGCAACAGTGCTTATGGCAGGCGCACTTGCGGGCTGCGGTTCAAAAGCGGCAGAGAGTACGCCGTCGCAGGATGAGTTAGTAGAGGAAGCGGCAGTTCAGGAGACGGCTGAGCCGGAAGAGGCGCAGACTCAGGAAGCGGGCACAGACGAGGCCGTGGCTGCAGAAGGCGAAGTAACGACAGTTTATGCGGCGACGGGCGGCTCACCCAAGCCCTTTACCTTTGTAGATGACAGTAACGAGCTTACGGGTCACAATATCGAATTGATCAAGGCGGTTTTTGATAAACTTCCGCAGTATAAGCTGGAAATCGAAGTAACGGATTTTGCATCGATTTTCGCAGGACTGGATTCTGACAGATATCAGATTGGTGTGAATAACTTTGCAAAGAATGAGCAGAGAAAAGAAAAGTATTTATTTACCGACCCTATTTTTGCTAATGAATATGTTGCTATTTTTGCAAAGGACAATAAAAAAGCAGAAACTATTGAGTCATGGGATGATTTAGCAGGGCTTAAGACCATATCCCAGGCAGGCATCAATATTACGACGGCTTTGGAAAATTACAACACGGCAAATCCCGACAACCCTATTGTAATAGAATACAGCGAATCGGATCTGGTGCTTCAGATTCAGGATGTGGAAGCAGGGAAATATGATTTTGTATTAATGGATAAACCGATGTTTGAATATTACCAGAACGAATTTAACTTTAATGTGACAGGAATTACGATCAGCAACGATGTTTCCAAAGACCTGATGGAGGAGCCTTACAGCTATCTGATTGTCAGCGCAGGAAATGAGCAGCTGGTAGATGACATCAATAAGGCATTAAAGGAAGTAATCGAAGAGGGAACCTCTAAGGAAATCAATGAAAAGTGGTTTGGCTCAGATTATTCCCCTTCCTATGAATGATATTGTATAAATTGCTTATTTTTGGATGGCAGTAAGAAAGGGACTTTAAGAGATGAGTAAAATATTTGACTGGCAGTTAGTGTTCACACAGATTCCGGCGGTGCTGAAATACCTTCCCGTAACATTGGAGCTAACAGCAATCGCAATGATTATCGGGTGGATAGTAGGGCTGCTGATAGCCATTGTTAAGATACATAATGTTCCTATTCTCAAACAGATAAGCACAGCCTTTGTTTCAGTCATCCGTGGAACGCCGATTATTGTGCAATTGTACCTTACATATTTCGGAATTCCCATAGCCTTGAAATACATCAACTATTACTATGGAACTTCTTATAACGTAAACGGAATACCGCCTATCATTTTTGCGATTGTAGCTCTGGGATTGAATCAATCAGCTTTCGACTCAGAGACTATAAGAGCAGCCATCCTATCCGTAGAAAAGGGGCAGGTAGAGGCCGCAAAGTCTCTGGGCATGAACGGGATACAAATATTCAAGAGGGTGATTGTCCCGCAGGCGGTAACTGTTGCCATTCCCTCTTTGGGAAATTCACTCATAGCGCTGGTAAAGGGAACCTCCTTGGCCTTTACCTGCTCTGTGGTGGAAATCACCGCACAGGGCAAGATTCTTGCGGGAAACAGCTATCGGTATTTTGAAGTATATTGCTCATTAGCAATCATTTACTTCGTGCTGACCGTTGTGATCGAGCGAGCGTTCACATATATCGAAAGAAAAATGAGTGTTCCTGAGGATGTGAAAGCAGAGAAAAAAGGGCGGCTGCCTAAAAAGGGGGGACTTTCAAATGAGCTTAGTTGAGATTCGGGGATTGAGTAAATGCTTCGGCAGCAACATAGTGCTGGACAATGTGGATTTAACCATTAATAAGGGGGATGTAGTCGCTATCATAGGGCCATCGGGAACAGGAAAATCTACCTTGCTTCGCTCCATTAATCTTTTAGAAAAGCCGGAGCAGGGAACGATTACGATAAATAATAAGGAAATAAGCTTTACGACAAAATCGTCGAAGGAAAAGCTGGAGCTGCGAAGGAATACGGAAATGGTTTTTCAACAGTTCAATCTTTTCAAAAATAGAACGGCGCTGGAAAACGTTATGGAAGGTCTCGTGACAGTAAAAAAGCTTAAGAAAAAAGAAGCGAAGGAAATTGCCTTAAAGCATTTGGAAAAAGTAGGAATGTCCGACAGGCTGTCACATTACCCGAGACATTTATCCGGCGGACAGCAGCAGAGAGTGGCCATAGCGAGAGCGCTGGCGATGGAGCCGGAGCTCCTGCTGATGGATGAACCCACTTCTGCATTGGATCCGGAGCTGGTAAGCGAAGTGTTGGTAACAATAAAAAAGGCAGCACAGGAAGGAAATACTATTTTGCTCGTCACTCACGAAATGAACTTCGTAAAAAATGTGGCTACCAGAATTATCTTTTTGGAAAACGGTAAGATTGTTGCCGATGGTACACCGAAGGAAATATTTGAAAGTCCTAAAAGTGACAGGTTAAAGGATTTTCTTGTAAAGATCCATATGTTGGAAAATGTGGAATACAGCATATAGAAATCGGAAAAAGGGGATCGTTATGGCTGAAGGAATCGAGGTATTCGAGAATACATTCCGCCATCAGATACAGTCTGGCGGAGAAATCAGGATACAGAAAAATTTGTTTACAAAGAAGTTCGGAGACGGAGAAGGGGAGTGGCCTGTTCAGGAGGATCGGTACAGGCTGCTGTGGATGCCCGCTTGTCCCCATGCGCATAAGGTAGTGATTACCAGAAGGCTTTTAGGGCTGGATAAGGTCATTAGTCTCGGAACTACGGGAATCTTTCGGGACCCTAAGGGCTGGGTGTTTACGGAGGACGAAGGAGAGAAAGATTCGGTGCTTGGCATTCATTATCTGAAGGAAATCTATGACAGAGACTGTCCGGACGGTGATTATAAGGAGAGACCAACGGTGCCGGTTATAGCGGATACGGTTACGGGAAAAGGGGTCAACAACGATCATTTCTGGATTCCAATTTATTTCGATACCGCATGGAAGCCTTTTCATAAGGCAGGGGCGCCGGATTTATATCCGGAGGCTTTTCGGGAAGAGATCAACGAGTTGAATCATTTTATCTTCGAAAGAATCAATAACGGAGTTTATGATGTGGGCTTTGCCAGGTCGCAGGAGGCTTATGAAAAGGCTTACCATAGATTTTTTGAGGCTTTGGATATTCTGGAGAAGCGTCTGGAGGATAGGAGATTCTTGCTGGGAGATTATATCACGGATTCTGATATCAGGCTGTATCCGACTTTGGTCAGATTCGACGCAGTATATTTTCAGGTGTTTCATGCGAATAAAAAGAAGCTTATCGATTACAAGAACCTATGGGCATATGCG
Organism: Bacillota bacterium; assembly: GCA_023408815.1. Classification (GTDB taxonomy): domain Bacteria; phylum Bacillota; class Clostridia; order Lachnospirales; family Lachnospiraceae; genus Kineothrix. The sequence goes on from JAEYJO010000078.1 coordinate 89,250, forward strand.
AGAGAGCTGTATCAGGTATCGGAAATTAAAGAGAGCACTTTCTTTGATATCTACAAGAGACACTACCAGTTGTCCCCTCATTTAAAGCCCCTTTGGGGAAACATATATTCCATCAAAGCAAAGGGACCGGATGTGAGCGTATGGGAGGAGCCTGTTGATAGGGAGCATTTGAGCGCAGATCCGGAAGAAAAGTTTAAAAAGGAGCAAAGCGGTTACTAAGCGGTGCATACAATGGATAATATTACATATAAGCTTACGAAAGAAGATGTCAACTGGCAGGAGGTGTCTGACGTACTGCGGCGCTCCGGCCTGTCGGACCACTCTCCGGAAGCGCAGGAAATCATATTTAAAAACAGCTATGCAGTAGTGTTCGTCTATGACGAGGATAAAATAGTAGGTGTAGGAAGAGCGCTGTCCGACGGAATCTGTCAGGCAGCCGTTTACAATATTGCTCTGGACGAGGAATACCAGGGATATGGAATCGGCAGAAGACTGATCACCTCACTGTTAGAGCAGCTGAAGGGCCAGAACATTATTTTGTATACCCATCCAAGAACCGTCGCCCTCTATGAAAAAATGGGATTTCGAAGGAACAAGACGGCTATGTGCATTTTCGATGTAGGGAAAGAGAAGCAGGAATGGATGGAGCAGGAGGGATTCCTTCTCCCTGAAAAATATCGTTTTACGGAAGAGATTTCAAAATTTTGAATTATAAATATAAGTTTTTTAACAATGCAGGAAAAGAGATTGAAAAGGAACAAATCGGAAAATCTGAAAAAGAACCGATCGAGAGGAGGAAAAAATGTCGGCTAAATATATAAAGGATGAAATACAGACGGACGGAAAATTTGAACGTCAAAAGAATAGATTTACAACGCCCTTCGGTGACGGAGAAGGGCATCTGCCGGTAGAGGCGGGACGGTATCGGCTGTTGTGGTCGCCTGCTTGTCCTTGGGCCCATCGTTCGGTCATAGTCAGAAGCCTTTTGGGACTTAAGGATGTCATCAGTCTGGGAACTCTGGATCCGGTTCGTCCTGATGTGGGCAGAACAGACTGGGCGTTTACTCTGGATGAAAACGATGAAGACCCCGTACTTAAGATAAAGTATATCAGTGAGGCGTATCTGAATACGGATTCCGGGTATAAGGGACGATTTACGGTACCTGCCGTGGTCGATCTGCTGACCGGCAAGGTAGTAAATAACGATTACTTTCATCTGACGAGGTACCTGGAAGTGGAATGGAAAAAATACCATAGGCCCGGGGCACCGGACTTATATCCGGAGGAGCTGCGAAAGGAAATCGACGAGCTGAACGATATTTTATTCCATGATATAAATAACGGTGTATACAAGACGGGATTTGCCAGAAGCAGAGAGGCATACGAGGAGGCATATCACCTTGTATTCGACAGGCTGGACAGGCTGGAAGAAAAGCTTTCACACAGCCGCTATCTATTCGGAGACCGGATTACGGAATCTGATGTCAGGTTGTATGTAACTTTAGCCAGATTCGATGCAGCCTATTATAACGGCTTCTGGACAAATCGCAATAAGCTGACAGATTTCCCCAACCTCTGGGGATATGTGAGGGATTTATACAGCCTGCCCGGCTTTGGTGATACGACAGATTTCGAGGCGATCAAAAAGCACTATCATCTATGTGCCGTTGCCACTAATCCTTACGGCATTGTACCTAAGGGACCGGACTTGTCCGTTTGGAAGCAGCCCCATGACAGAGGTACGAGAAAATTTCAGTAAGAAGGAGAGTGACCGTGAAATGAAGGCAGTGAGAGTGACTGAGCATTGGCAGCTTGCAGGTGTCTATTATGTGAGAACGCAGGCCATGGTCAAGGGCTTTGGAATTCCTCTGGATAAGGAATTCGATGAAGGAGATGCAGAAAAATCTTTATATGTGCTTGTACTGGACGATATTTATCCGGTGGCGGCTTGCAGGCTTCATTTACTGGGAGAGGGTAAAGATGCGAAGATAGAGAGAGTCTGCGTTTTGGAGGAGTACCGGAATAAGGGTGTCGGAAGGCTTCTGATCGAAGCGGCGGAGAGCTGGCTTCTGGAATACGGGATTAAGAAAATATGTATTACCAGCAGAGACGAGGCAGTAGGCTTTTATGAAGCGTTGGGCTACAAAGCGGATTATGGGAAGAAGCTGGATTCGGGGGTGTTCCCGATTGTTTATACGGAGAAAATTTTGAATTAGAGGAGGAATAGAATATGTCTAGTTGCAGCATTGCACAGAGAGTGGCAGAACCTAAGGTGCGTCCGAAGGAAATCGAGAAAGAAATAGATGAAAGAGGAGCCTTTATCAGGCAGCCCAACCGTTTCACGACACCTTTTGGAGACGGAGAAGAAGATTTAAAGGTTGAGAACGGGAAATACCGATTGTTCTGGGCAAAGGGATGCCATTGGTCGAACCGCGCGTCCATCGTGCGCGAGCTGCTAGGGCTTGAAGACGCTATTGGCATCAACCTGGTGGGACACAGTAAAGAGAACAGATCATACGGATGGGAATTCGTATATAACGAGGATAGAAAAGATCCGGTACTTGGCGCGCAGTATTTAAGTGAATTTTATTATAACGCGGACCCTGATTATGCGGGACGCTGTACAGTTCCGGCTTTGGTAGACGTTACGACGAAAAAGGTGGTTAATAACGATTATCATAGGCTGACCAATTATTTTGAAACAGCTTTTGTTCCTTATCAAAAAGAGGGCGCTCCCGATTTATATCCGGAAGGACTCAGAAAGGAAATCGATGATTTCAACGACTGGCTTTTTCCCAATGTGAATAACGGAACTTACCGGATGATGTTCGCTCAGTCGATAACCGCATATCAAGAGGCTTTCGAGGATTTTTACAATGCACTGGATACTATAGAGGAGAGGCTTTCCAAGAACAGGTTTTTGTTCGGAGATTATGTGACGGACAGCGATGTAAGGCTTTTCGTGACCTTGGCGAGATTCGACACTCATTATTACAGAAACCTGGGACCGATCAAGAAGAGAATCGTAGATTATGAAAATATCTGGGGCTATTGCCGGGATTTGTATGAGATACCAGCGTTTAGAAACAATACCTATTTCAGAGATATAGCGGCACCTCAGGGCGATAATACAGCGTTCTTTCAGGATTTCAATTCCCGCTTCGTGGATCAGATCGATTATGAAGGTTTTTGGTCTACGCCGCAGAATAGAAAGGAACTTAGCAAGACGCCTGAGGAGAAATTTAAGAGATAATGCAGGATGGGTAAGATTTATCATAGCATTTTGGAAGTGATAGGAAAGACTCCGATCGCAGAACTTCATAAGATATATAATTTATTGTTTAAAGAGTGATATTATGGTATAATTTCACCAATTACTTTTGTAGTAATATCATGCATAGTGTATAGGGGGAATGAACGAGTATGGGAGATGCCGTAAATAAAAATGTAAAAATGACAGGAATCACACCGGTAGAACGATATGGAGTCTTATCCGTAAAAGTCAATCAATTAGTGGACAGAAATGGAAACGCGGTTGCTTTAAGGGGGGTAAGTACTCACGGATTGTCATGGTATCCTCAATATGTAAATCAGGAAAGTTTTCGGTTTATGAGAGATGAGTGGGGGATTGAAGTGGTTAGGCTGGCCGTGTATACGGCGGAGCACAACGGCTATTGCGTGGGCGATGATGATAATCGCCGGATGCTCATGGATGTCATCCATAAAGGAGTTCTCGCAGCTGCAGATCTTGGACTTTATGTTATTATCGACTGGCATATTTTAAGCGATGGCAATCCCAATCAAAACAAAGAGCAAAGCCTTGCTTTTTTCAAGGAAAGCTCAAAGCGGTATCGAGAGTATGATAATGTGATTTATGAAATCTGTAATGAACCAAATGGCAATGTGGGCTGGCCGGAGATAAAGGGCTATGCGGATGAGGTGATTCCGGTGATCAGACAAAATGACGAGGCTGCTATTATTCTGGTGGGTACTCCTACATGGTCACAGGAAGTAGATAAAGCACAGGCGGATCCTATTACAGGCTATAACAACTTAATGTATGTGTTACATTTTTATGCGGATACGCACAGAGAAGAGCTGCGCAGCAAGCTAAAACAGGCACATGACGGCGGGCTTCCTATTTTTGTGAGTGAATTTGGCATCTGCGATGCTTCGGGCAGCGGGGCCGTTAATGCAGAGGAAGCTGATAAGTGGATAGAACTTTTGGAAAGCCGTAACATCAGTTATATTGCGTGGAATTTGTCAAACAAGGAGGAAACTGCTGCTTTTTTCAAATCTTCCTGTACTAAGACGACAGATTTTGATAACAATGATTTATCCGAATCTGCCAAGTGGTTTATTCGGACGAAATAGAATTATGACAGGAAGGGATTGATATATATTCCTTCCTTTTTATTTATCCAATTCTGCCTTAATTGGTGCGAGCAGTATGCGGTAGTGCAGGAAATGAGGCATGATAGCATAGAATAATTTGCTGTACAATATAATGTATAGAAAGGAGTTAAATTATGTGTACAGCGATTACTTTACAGTCACAAAGCGGAGAAACTTTTTTTGGGCGGAATATGGATTTTTCTTATGATATAGAACCGAATTTGTATATTGTTCCGCCTAATTATGAATGGAATAATGTTCTAAATATGCGTGTCCTAAGAAACAATTTCGGTTTCATCGGAATCGGACAGGAAAGAGATGGCAGTCTGGGATTTTTTGATGGGGTAAATGAAAGAGGATTTGCTGCGGCAGCACTTTATTTTGCCGATTATGCCCAGTATGAGGAATACAATGAGAATAATATGAAAATGATACATATGGGTAAAAATCCAATCAATTCGTGGGATTTTCTTCATTATATCTTAGGAAGATGCAGCGATATAGAGGGACTGAAGGAGGTTGTACAAAACACTTATCTCATCGGCATGCCTGATCCCATAACGGAGACGGTGGCCCCTCTCCACTGGATGGCTGTGGACAGGAGCGGAAAAAGTATTATTATAGAGCAAACCAAAAGGGGCCTTGAATTATTCGACAATACGATTGGTGTCATGGCTAACAGCCCCGATTATCAATGGCAGATGGTTAATTTAAGAAATTATATGAACGTATCGACGAGACAGATTCCCGAAGTATGGTGGGGAAATACGAGATTGAGCCCTTTCGGGCAAGCGGGGGGCACTACGCTGTTGCCCGGCGGATATACATCTCCTGAGAGGTTCGTAAGAACGGCATTTATCAAGACACATATCGAACTGCCTAAAGATGCAACGGGTATGGTCATGAACTGCTTCCATGTTATGCAAAGCGTTTCCATTCCGAAAGGGGTGGTAATGACAAGCCGTGATACTTATGATTACACCAAGTATACGGCTTTTATGAATACTGCCACATGTGAATATTATTTCAATGATTATGATAATATCCAGATCGGGACGGCCGGCTATTGGGAAAACTGCACCTATACCAAGGATGTCGTCTGCCTCGGTAAAATAATGAGGCCGGTTATTTTCGAGAAGTTATATCCTTGCTGACAGCGTCTTGTATAAATAGGAAAACGGAAAAATAGAATACCCTTTTCTTTATGTCCATTTTCTATTATAATAATAAAGCGTGCGGTAAACTGTGCGCACGACGAAAGCACGGGAAAGAAGGGAAACTATGGAGAGAAAAGTAGGAACAATATCGAGGGGAATTCGTTGCCCTATCATCAGAGAAGGGGACGATTTGGTAAAAATTGTAACTGATAGTGTGCTGGAAGCCGCGCAGAGTGAGGGCTTTGAGCTTCGGGACAGAGACGTTATCGCGATAACGGAATCCGTGGTTGCGCGCGCGCAAGGAAACTATGCTTCCATTGATCATATAGCACAGGATGTGAAAAAGAAGCTGGGAGGAGGAACGATCGGCGTTATTTTCCCTATTTTGTCGAGAAATCGTTTTGCTGTCTGCTTAAAAGGAATTGCCAGAGGGGCTGACAAGATAGTGCTTATGCTGAGTTATCCAAGCGATGAAGTAGGAAATGAACTGGTTTCCATCGATAAGCTGGATGAAGCCGGCATTAATCCGTACAGCGACGTGCTTACCCTAGAGAAATATAGAGAATTGTTTGGAGAGAACAAGCATCCCTTTACCGGAGTGGATTATGTACAATATTACAGCGATTTAATTAAAGAGGCCGGAGCGGAGGTTGAAGTGATCTTCGCTAACGACTCGAGGAAGATTTTAGGATATACGAAAAAAGTTCTTAACTGCGATATTCACACTCGTTTCCGCACAAAAAAGATATTGAAAGCATGCGGAGCAGAGGCAGTTTACGGAATGGATGACATTCTTATAAATTCTATTGACGGAAGCGGTTATAATGAAAAATACGGGCTTCTCGGTTCCAATAAGTCAACGGAGGATACGATTAAGCTGTTCCCTAAGGATTGTACGGATTTGGTTATGGACGTTCAAAAGGACATCCTTTCAAAAACCGGAAAATATGTAGAGGTCATGGTGTACGGTGACGGAGCATTTAAGGATCCCGTAGGAAAGATTTGGGAGCTGGCCGACCCTTGCGTATCGCCTGCGAGCACGCCGGGACTGGAAGGAACACCCAACGAAGTGAAGCTGAAGTATCTTGCGGACAACGATTTCAAGGATTTGTCCGGAGAGGCATTAAAGGATGCAATTACGAATCGCATCAAGGAGAAGAAGGATGACTTGGTAGGAGATATGGATTCTCAGGGGACAACGCCCAGAAAGCTTACGGATTTGATTGGTTCGCTCTGTGACCTGACCAGCGGTTCGGGGGATAAGGGAACACCGATTATCCTGGTTCAGGGATATTTTGATAACTATGTGAGCTAAATATATATTTAGAAACATTATTTTATGAAACAGATATGATTTTTACAATAAGGAACTTATATGTTACTATTTATGTAATGTATAAGTTCTTTTTATCTTACAGGGTGCGTCTTATAAGATAAAAGAACTCCGTGGAGGATGCGGGCTTGTCTGCTTTTCTATGTAATAGGATTAGGGTGTCAAAAGGTCCTTTTGTGAACGTCTCTAGGCAATATGCTCAAAACAAAAAGACTCCTGCTCCGAATTCCAATATATAAGAAGTTCTAATTCTCAGTCTATTCGCGCCAAACATACCAGAAAACAAAAAACTCGCTGCGCTCAAA
>JAEYJO010000002.1 GCA_023408815.1 Bacillota bacterium
CTACCGGTGCCGACGGAGCAACAGGAGCCCCTGGCGCAACAGGCGCAACAGGAGCCGATGGTGCAACCGGCCCGACCGGGGCGGACGGAGCAACAGGAGCAGATGGAGCAACAGGAGCAACGGGAGCAGATGGAGCGACCGGTCCTACAGGAGCAGACGGAGCAACAGGAGCCGATGGAGCGACCGGTCCTACAGGAGCCGACGGAGCAACAGGAGCCGATGGAGCAACTGGCCCAACCGGGGCCGACGGAGCAACTGGGGCTGATGGAGCAACAGGTCCAACCGGAGCAGATGGAGCGACCGGAGCTGACGGAGCAACTGGGCCAACCGGAGCTGACGGAGCAACAGGAGCCGATGGGGCAACCGGCCCGACCGGGGCCGACGGAGCAGATGGAGCTGACGGAGCAACTGGGGCCGATGGAGCAACCGGTCCCACAGGAGCAACCGGCCCAACTGGAGCAACTGGCCCTACAGGGGCTGATGGAGCAACTGGCCTTGACACTTACGGTACCGCTTTCTCCGTGCTTCCTGGCCCAATTGTAATGACTGCGGGCACTCCGGAATACCTGCCCATAGCAACCAACGGGGAGCAAAGCAACGTAACAGCCACCGGCACCAGTTTTATAATCCAGGAATCAGGCATTTACTGGATCAATTACAGGGTAAATATCTTGCAGCAAACAATTCCTAACTCGATTGCTTTTGGTATATATAATGTTGCTACTCAAGTAGGGTATACCGAAATGGAGGTTTCCCAATCAATCTCTGACAATGATCAAACCCTTGTCAATGCCACCGGTATTCTTTCACTAGCAAGCGGAACAGAAATTGCCATCGCTGCTTTAAGTGTGTCAAGTCTTAGCCTGGCTCTAGTTCCCGGCGGAAACACTACCACGTTATCTATCATGAAAATCTCAGATTAGTGTAAATTAAGCTTACAATCAGATTTCCAAGTGAGCCACTTCCTCGACGGATTTCTAATACTGCAGATCAAGCCACAGGTTACAGTTCCTGTGGCTTTTTCTTATGGACTTTAGCCTGTTGAGTATGATGGAGTTTCTCAACAGAGAAACGGAGAGAAGCTTTCGGCAAGTACTTGACAATATCCGCTAACGTATTGGAACAGTTTATAACATGCAAAACTATGTGACTACTTGTTTTTATAAATTACAAACTGTTCCAAAGGGTTCAATAAAGGGACAGAGAAATGCCTTTTCATTTAATGGATTTAAGCAGTATGATTATGATTTTGATGTATTAGAATATCAGGCATATAACATGGGGTACAAGGCCCTATGCCTAGAAAAGTGCACAGTTAATATTAATACGATTATTTTTTATAAACGAAATGGATATAAAGAAATACCGAACTATGGAAAATATAAAAACAGAGTAAATGCCATTTGCTTTAAGAAAGATTTGAAATTTTAATATGACTGCTTATTAAGCATAAATAGAAGTTAATGAAACGAATATACAAGGAAAGCTGCTAGCCATCAGATCATCAGTAAATAAGTTAGTAGTTTTTTATTTAGTGATTTAGTCAATAAAACAGAAATTTACTTATTTGAGTTGAAACCTAGAATGCCTATAGTCTCTCCAATTAAAAACGAAACAAATGTCCCAATAGAAACAATAAGGCTGTCGATATCGTATATAGCATCTAAGAGAAAAGACAGTGTTATTGGAAAATGGTAAAACAAGTTAGTGAAAATATCTTTGAGAGAACCAATAAATAGCATTATAAAAAAGGATATTAACGCTAATTGGAGGCTTTTTTTAGAATTAAGATTACCGAGGCGTTGTACAGTGATTCTTCCCATATAAAAACCGATAACGAATACCCCACAGTAAATATAGATGTATATTATTAGAAAGCCTAAATAGGCGAGCGGTTCGTTATATTTGGGGAGTAAGTAAAATGCAACAAAGTATGCTAGAACTATACAAAAAGAATATACGATAAATGGGAGATATGCTTTAAAAATTTTATGCACGCCGCAATCAATCCTTTCATTATAGTAATACAATAATAATATTCAAATTGTAGCAGGTAGATAATTAAAAGTCATAATGAAATTGATAATTGGTTTATTTAGAAATCTGCTTATAGAAGTCATATGCAAACAATAATGTACCTAAACCACCTAACGCTAAAATATTACCACCAATAATCTGATAACTTTTTGTAACCGAGGCTGATATCATATACATTCTCTCTGTATCCATGGAACCACCATTTGCATTTACTGCGGCGTTAGCAGCATCCCAACCATAGGAGCTTGCATTAACTAAGACCAATATACCTATAGCAATAAGAAATATCATGATTGCCAAGATGATGAGCATTACTTTCTTTTTCAATTTTTAACCCTTTCAATAAACTGTTGTGTAAGTAACTATACTATATCATTTTATTAATTAGTATTCAATTTTTAATTAGACTCCAATAGTTTTTGTACATTGTTAATTTAATATTGATGGTTAGTTAGTATGGTGATATTCTATTCATTAAGATGATTTATATAATTGAGAAGAAAAGGAGCATTCCTATGGATGTAAATATCTTATTGTTTCCTGATTTTGAAACATTGGATGCTTTTGGTCCAGTTGAAGTGTTGGGAAGTATTGAGCAATACAAGTTACGTTATATTTCAGTTTCAGGTGGAACGATTACAAGTAGTCAGGGTATCAGGGTATTAACGGAGAGTATTGAAGATGCGGATTCTTACGGAATTCTATTGATTCCGGGCGGACGAGGAACACGCTCTTTAGTAAATGATATTATGTTTATTGAAAAACTATCAGATATGATTATAAAATCAAAGTATTGTCTTTCGGTCTGCACAGGTTCTGCGTTGCTTGCGAAAACGGGACTTTTAAATAATAAAGAGGCTACATCAAATAAAAAGGCTTTTGAATGGGTTAAATCAATCAACACGGATGTTTTATGGATTGAAAAAGCCAGATGGGTTGCGGATCAAAAGTACTACACATCTTCCGGTGTGTCTGCTGGAATAGATATGGCATTAGGTTTTGTGGCCGAAAGATTTGGTATGAATGAGGCGCAGAAAATTGCTGAACGGATTGAATATATTTGGAACTTTGATCCAAATAATGATCCATTCGCAGTATGAATATAATGAGAAGCCAATAAAAATTGAATGAGTAATAAAACTACTAACTATCAGTATTAAGCTGGTAGTTTTTATTTGCACAAATTTTGCCAGTTAGAATGAGAGCGATGAGCGGCATTTCATTTATTCTTCAACTGGTGGCGGTATTTACGATTCTTTGTGCAGGAGATATTATTCATCGGCCATTTCCATTAAAATCGGCAAAAGTAATTTGTGTTGTTTTTGCAATATACCTATTGCTTAATACGGTATGAATTTTCTCTCCAATAGTAAAAAAAGAAAAATATTTTATGATGCCGTTAGCTCTGATTAGTTCAATATGCTTTTTTGTTACGGCATTTTCAAGTTAATCGTTAACATAGAAAAATGAATCTACTACTAACTCTGAAATATTAGGTTAGTAGTTTTTTAACACAGAAATGTAGCCAAGAGAACTTAGAGTTAGGTGGTAACAATACTTATACTTCCAATAAAGAAAAGAACTATTAAAAATCAGATAAGAATTATAAATACAGTAACATCCAGTTTACAAATTAAATCCATATAACTAAATTTAAATGGCAAATATCAATAATTTAAGATTGAAAACTTAATATTGATAATCAATAAATATGATGTTATTCTACTTATGAAGATTTTTTATATTAGGTGGAAGGTGTTAAAATGAACAATATTATACTTATAGATGTAACTGCAAATAATTGGGAAGAAATTTGTTGTCTGAATCCAGGCAAAGAGGGAAGAGAGTTTGTTGCAAGCAATTCCGTTTCTATCGCACAGTCTGTTTTCGAAAATGGTTGGAAAATAAAGGGCATACAAGCAGATGATATTTTGATTGGTTTTACGATGTATGGATTTAGTGATGAATTGAAAGCGTATGAATTATGCCGCTTTATGATTGACCAGCGTTATCAAGGAAACGGATACGGCAAGCGTGCTTTGCAAGTAATTATAGCCGAAATGTTTAATACATATCAATGTGATAAAATCTATCTCAGTACTGCACCCAATAATATTAGGGGAAAGCATATTTATGAAAATGCAGGGTTTATATCGGAAGGGGAAACATGTGGTGAAGGTGATGATATTGAAGAAATTTTTTATCTGAGGTGTTATTGAGTATAGTTGCATTATAGGGAAATATCATTGAAACTACTGTATCAAATGCTTTTACATATAAAAAATGAGAGTTGGAGCAGGTGTAATATGGTAGCTAAAAGGTGATATACTACTTGTTACAACCAAAGAGGTATAAAAATGTTTATCTAAATAAAACGATTAATCATGCGAATGTATCATCAGGATAGCGTATTATTGTTATGGCATCTGTTATTCTTAACTGTTTTGCCAAACATTCTTTATCCCAAAATAAAGTATCATAATCCGCTAACTTACGTCCAACGTCCCAGTTTGGAACACATACATAGTGGCAATAATCATGTTTTATATAATTACATGAAAGGTTTTAAAAAAAGGAGAGAGATTAAAATCGGATTTCAGGCTTTTGAGGCTGAAATCCGATTTTTTAGGTTCTGTATTAATTTTTACACCTATCGAACGCAGGGTTAAACGCATAGAAGTTCTTCGAATCCAGATTATCCTGAACAATTCTGAGACCTTCACCGAAACGCTGAAAATGTACGATTTCTCTTGCACGAAGGAAACGGATTGGTTCACAAACTTCCTGATCGTGAATGAGACGTAAAATGTTGTCGTATGTGGAGCGCGCTTTCTGCTCGGCAGCCATATCTTCTACTAAATCAGTAATCGGGTCACCCTTCGATTGGAATTGATTGGCGTTAAAGGGGACTCCGCCTGCGGCCTGCGGCCAGATTCCTACGGTATGATCTACATAATAATTAGCGAAGCCGGAGTTTTCTATTTCCTCCATGGAGAGGTTTTTCGTTAATTGGTGTACGATGGTAGCTACCATTTCCAGATGGGCTAATTCCTCCGTACCGATGTCGGTAAGTAGTCCGGCCACTTCGTTATAGGGCATAGCATATCTTTGTGAAAGATAACGCATGGAAGCCCCCATTTCTCCGTCAGGCCCACCATACTGGCTTATGATAACTTGGGCAAGTTTTGCATTGGGCTGAGTGATCTTTACCGGAAACTGTAATCTTTTTTCATAACTCCACATATACTAACATCCTCCTTCCCAAGGCATCGGCTGCAATGCCCATTTCCACTCTTTACTGCTATTATCCGCAACGGAAAGCGAAAGAGGCCCGAATTTGTTCGAGTAATCCCGCATCATCTGGTTTTTTAGACGCATATAATGATTGAAGTATTCCATAGCTTCCCTGTCCGTAGGGTGTGTGTCCAGATATAACGCCATCTCAACTGCAACGAAATCCACCACACCGATATTATGCAGCATGTTTTCCTGCTCTGTGCTCATTTTTGGATTCATTTCACGCATCTCCTTCCTGTAAAAGGTTTTGCTAACTCCGGAAAAACAGTGCCAATACAGTAGGCTTTATCTAAATCATCATAAATTTGCGTAAGATTCTGCCACGGTACATATGCCATACCTACCGGAAAACGGTCCAAATATTCATTAAAATTATAATCCTGCATAATACTCCTTTCATAAGTTTAGAATATTTTTAATACATTATATGATAGGGATATTTTGGGGTGTTAATATCTTCACATTTTTTTCACATAATTTAAAGAAAATAAACACAATTTGAGATTACATTAGTAGAAGGAAAATGTCTGGTAATTCAGACGGACAAGGAGGATATTATTTTGATTGAGGTTGAGAATTTAGTAAAAAAGTATGGAGGACATACCGCCGTAGACCATCTGAGCTTTCATGTGGAAAAGGGGCAAATCTACGGTTTTCTGGGACCTAACGGCGCAGGGAAATCTACGACAATGAATATCATGACCGGCTATCTGGCGGCTACCGAGGGGAGCGTTAAGATCAACGGCTACGATATTCTCACAAATCCGGAGGAGGCAAAAAAGTGCATCGGTTATCTGCCTGAATTTCCTCCGCTTTATCCTGAAATGACCGTACATGAATATTTGAAATTCGTAGCGGAACTCAAAAAGATATCTAAAGAAGAGAGAAAGAAGCAAATAGAAGATGTCATGGATATGACAATGATATCGGATGTCTCCAAAAGACTCATTAAGAACCTTTCTAAGGGATACAAACAGCGTGTCGGCCTGGCGCAGGCGATTCTGGGGTATCCTGAGGTAATCATACTGGATGAGCCGACAGTAGGTCTGGATCCGAAGCAGATCATTGAAATAAGAGATTTGATCCGCAGGCTTGGAGAAAATCATACTGTAATCCTAAGCTCTCATATTTTATCCGAAGTGAGCGCGGTCTGTGACCATATCATGATTATTTCTAAGGGTAAACTGGTGGCAAGCGATTCGCCGGAGGGCTTACAAAAGTTAAAAACCGGAACGGCAGATCTGGATATAACAGTACTTGGCAATAAAGAAGAAATTCAATTAGCGCTTGGCAATATCACCGGCATAAAAGAGATTGCATACATAGAAAAAGGCGATGCCGTGGAGATTTCTATCACGACGCCCTCGGATGTGGACATCAGCCGCAAAGCGGGGACTGCGCTGGCAGAGAACAAGCTTCCAGTAATCGCTATGAGCAGACAGGCTGAGACCCTGGAGGATATCTTCCTGCAGCTCACCTCGTCAGAGGAAAGCAAGGATGCGGGAAGAGCAAGTGATGAGGAAGAAAACGACGCCGAAATTGACGAAAAGGATAACAAAGAGCAAAAGGAAGAGATTAAAGTAACTTCTGAAGCGGAAGAAGAGGGGGAGAACGAAGATGACAGCAATATTTAAAAGGGAGTTTAAGTCTTATTTTCAATCTTTCATCGGATGCTTGTTCATCGGTATCATTTTATGCATTACCGGTATTTATGTGACGGTATATAACTTGCTTAGCGGCTATCCGAAGATTTCATACGCGCTTTCCGGCATTATATTTATTTTCATTATCAGTGTACCGATTCTGACGATGAGAATACTTGCTGAGGAGAGGAGACAAAAGACGGATCAGCTTATTTTGACTGCACCCATATCGGTGGGTAAAATTGTAGCGGGCAAGTTTTTTGCGCTTGGGGCGGTATTTACTATCCCTGTTCTCATAATCTGTATATACCCGCTCGTATTGAGCATATTCGGAACGGTGTCCTTTTTGGAGGCTTATGTATCCATTTTTGCATTTTATCTGTACGGACTTACCTGTATCGCGATCGGTATTTTTATTTCCTCTTTGACGGAAAGTCAGGTGATTGCCGCAGTTATTTCCTTTGCCGTATTATTTCTGGGCTATGTGATGGCGGGAATATGCAATATGATTTCCACAACAGGAAATCTTCTTACGAAGATACTCAGAGCTTTCGACCTGATATCGCGTTTTGACAATATGGTGGAGGGAACTTTTGATTTAAAGAGCGTGGTTTATTATGTCACGATTATTTTACTGGCGCTTTTTTTGACCACTCAGTCTATCCAGAAGAGGCGCTACAGCGTATCGGTAAAGAGCTTGAAAATAGGGGCGTACAGCTCCGCTATGGTGATAATATCCATTGCCGCTGCGGTGGCCTTGAATCTGCTCGTTTCAGAGATTCCGACTAAATATACGGCCTTTGATGTAACGGCGAATAAGCTGTTTTCACTGTCGGATGAAACGAAGGACTTGCTTGGAAAAGTGGAGGAGGACGTAACGATTTATGTTTTGTCCAATGAAAGCTCACAGGATACGACTTTGAAGAAGACGCTGGAGCAGTACGAGCAGCTTTCCGGCCATATAAAGATTTCTTATGTAGACCCGCTTGTTAATCCGAAGTTCTATACACAGTATACAGATGCTTCTGTATCGAGAAATAGTTTGATAGTAGTCAGCGATAAAAGAAATAAGGTGGTGGATTACAGCTCTGTTTTCGAAACGAGCGTGGATTATACGACCTATGAAACGACGATAACAGGCTATGACGGGGAGGGGCAGATTTCAAGCGCTATTTCCTATGTGACCAGCGATAATATGCCGAAAATGTATGTGTTGGAAGGACATGGTGAACTGGCTTTTGAGACAGATTTTAATGATACGATAGCAAAGGCGAATATCGATTACGAATCCATTAATCTGTTGCAGTATGACAGCATTCCGGAAGACGCAGAAGGAATCATTATCAATGCTCCTACGTCCGATTTTTCCGAGGACGATATGAACAAGGTGTTGAATTATTTGCAAAACGGTGGAAATGCGCTGATCATCAGCACATGGACGGATACGGATATGACGAATTTCTATAAGATCCTGGACTATTATAGTGTAGCTGTAGCAGACGGTCTGGTATTAGAGGGAGCCGAGGGTGCTTATTATCAAAGTCCTTTCTACATATTGCCTACGGTGGAATCGGACACGGTCACCAGTTCTTCCAGCGATTCCTATATATTTGCACCTTATGCACAGGGATTCCTTTTGCCGGAAGATACGGGGGATGATTTATTTCTTACGCCCCTTCTTTCCACCAGTGACGAGGCTTATGCAAGAGCGGACGTGAACGGAACGACGGATTATACGAAGCAGGAAGGTGATGTGGACGGTCCCTTTACCTTGGGAGTAAAAGCGGTAAAGACTAACGGTGAGACGCAGTCCACAGCAGTCATTTATTCCAGCGAAAATTTGTTTACGGATGCGGCGGATTCAATGGTATCCGGTGCGAACATGAAGTTGTTTGCAGGCTCACTCGGTGAGATGACGGAGGAAACGGAGGGAATCGCTATTCCGGTTAAAAGCTATGAAGAAAGCTATCTGACTATCCCGCAGTCTTATATTATTTTACTAGGCCTTTTGGTTACAGTAATTATGCCGTTAGCAGTTTTGGCAGGAGGATTCGTCGTTTGGTTAAAGCGAAGAAAGGCATAGGGAAGTATTATGAAAAAACAGAAAATACAATTAATAGTCATTCTGATTCTTCTCATTGCAACAGCTGCCGCGTATGCCGGAGTGAGATATTATAATAACAACCATACGGAGGAAGAAGAGACTGCATCATATACTATGACGCAGGACGATGCGTCTTCCGTAAAGGCACTTTCCCTGATAAACGATAATGGGGAGCTTTCCTTTACGAAGGAGGGTGATATCTGGTATGAAAACAGCGATAAAACAGTGAGCATAGATGCAGGAGCACTGGAAAATATTATTGAAGAGGCGGTTTCCGTTACCAGCGAGGATGTAATTGAAAATGTGGAGGATATGTCCCAGTACGGTCTGGACGATCCTGAGATTACGGTAACCTATACTGCGGAGAACGGAAATATTACATTGGAAATAGGGGATTATAATTCTGCTGTGTCTAAATATTACGTTTGCGTGAAGGGGGAGAACATGGTTTATACCATGGATAGCACTGCGAGAGATTCCTTTACGAAAAGTCTGGATGATTTGAAGACAGTTGAGACGGAAACGCTGGATAGTGAAAGTACCGACGCGGACGGAGAAAGCCTTGGGACGGATGGGGAATAGAAACATTTTAGAAATCCCATGATTGTTAAGGAAAAGATAATTGAATATAGATATCCCATGTATAGGCGTTTGGTACATGGGATATTTTTGTTATGGCACGGCTGAAGTGCAAGTGAAAAATTCTCACCCAATACGCCTATTCGCTGATGACTTTCTGCCTTTTAGACGATAATTTTCCAATTGTCCTTCGCAGGGCTTGTTTCCGTGATCGTATTCCAGACAGGAAGCTTGTTTTTTTAGAGATACATTCCCTCAAATACGGAAAAAGTTGTAGGAAATGCCTTGATTTCCTCTTAGGTTTATGTAAAAATAATACTTGCTGATAATGACAAAATGTTAACAATATCGGCAAGCCTAGGAGAGATAAAGACGAGGAGGGCGCTATGAGAGGTATCGATACACAAGTGCGAAAAATTCGTAGACGCATATTTAAAGAGGTTGCGAATCTGGCATATCATTCGAAGGATCTGATCAATGATGTGGAGGCGCTGCCATATAAAATTGTAGATTATGATGAGTCTCCTTACGGAAGCGTATATAGGGAACGGGCTATCGTGGGAGAGAGAATCAGGCTCGCCATGGGACTTTCCCTAAGATCTGAGAACGTTCCGGTACACGTCACCCAAGGGTTGGCGGAGAGCGATATCGATGAGAAATATTACGAACCGCCGCTGATGCAAGTCATTCCTTCCGCCTGCAATGCATGTCCGGAGAACCGTTATGAGGTGACGGATAAATGTATGGGCTGTCTTGCCCACCCCTGCAGAGAGGTATGTCCCAAAGGTGCTGTATCCATGAAGGACGGAAAGTCTATCATCGATCAGGAAAAATGCATTAAATGCGGCAAGTGCAAGACGGTTTGCCCTTATGATGCTATTTCACATCAGATAAGGCCGTGTCTGTCTGCCTGCGGAGTGAATGCGATAAAAAACGACACGAGGGGAAGAGCGATAATCGACAATGATTTGTGCGTATCCTGCGGGCAATGTATGGTAAATTGTCCCTTCGGTGCGATTGCTGATAAATCGCAGGTATTCCAGCTAATTAGAGCTTTGCAGTCTGGACGGAAAATCATAGCTCAGGTGGCTCCGGCCTTTGTCGGACAGTTTGGAGCGAAAGTGACACCCGACAGAATCAAGACAGCTTTGAAGGAGCTTGGTTTTTATGACGTATATGAGACGGCTATAGGAGCCGATATGGGAGCCATGGCGGAAGCCGAGCATTACGTTCATGCTGTGACTACGGGAGAGCTGCCTTTCCTGCTGACCTCCTGCTGTCCTTCATGGTCGGTGCTGGCTAAGAAATTTTTTCCGGAGACTATCGATAAAATATCCAACGAGCTGACACCTATGGTGGCTACAGCCCGCAAGATAAAGGAGGACCATCCGGATGCAAGTGTAGTATTCATCGGACCTTGTGCCTCGAAAAAGCTGGAGGCCTCGAGAAGAACCGTCCGTTCGGACGTAGATTTCGTCATTACCTTTGAAGAGCTTTCCGGAATGTTTGAAGCGAAGGAAATTGTGTTAGCTGATGTAGAGGTATCGGATAAGCTGGAAGACGCTACGGGAGCAGGACGAGGTTACGGTGTCGCAGGCGGTGTGGCCAGCGCTATCGAGGAATGCATCCGGGAATATTATCCCGATGTGGAGGTGCGCATTGAACATGCGGAAAGCCTTGCGGAATGTAAAAAGATGCTTATGCTGGCCAAGGCGGGCAAGAAGGACGGCTGTCTGATCGAGGGCATGGCATGTCCGGGAGGCTGTATCGCCGGAGCAGGAACCAACATCGCAATTCCTCAGGCGGCGAGAGAAGTAGCGGGCTTCAAGGCTGCGGCGGCGAAGAAGATACCCGATATGTAAAAATAAAGGATGAAAACAAGGAAGTCAATGAGTACAAAACACTCACTGAACAGTTACAAGAAAGCAGAGGAATAAATAAATGTCCAAAATAAGAACACGGTATGCGCCCAGCCCTACGGGACGCATGCACGTAGGCAATTTAAGAACGGCGCTATATGCTTATCTCATAGCAAAGCATGAGGGCGGAGATTTCATTTTGAGGATTGAAGATACGGATCAGGAGCGCTTTGTAGAGGGTGCAGTGGAAATCATCTACCGTACTTTGGAAAAAACGGGGCTTTTACACGACGAAGGTCCGGATAAGGATGGCGGAGTGGGACCTTATGTGCAGAGTGAGAGGCAGTCAAACGGAATCTATTTGGAATATGCGAAGAAGCTGATTGAAAAAAGAGAGGCATATTATTGCTTCTGCGATAGAGAAAGGCTGGCGACCCTTACCCAGACTGTTGCCGGAAAAGAAATCAACATTTACGATAAGCACTGCCTGCATTTGTCCAAGGAGGAAGTGGAAACGAAGTTAGCTTCGGGTATTCCCTACGTAATCAGACAGAACAATCCGACCGAAGGGACTACCACCTTTCATGATGAAATCTATGGAGATATTTCGGTTGATAATGCAGAACTGGACGATATGGTTTTGATCAAATCCGACGGTTATCCTACCTATAATTTTGCAAATGTGGTAGACGACCATTTGATGGGAATCACACATGTGGTAAGAGGAAATGAATACCTTTCTTCTTCTCCGAAATATAACCGCCTTTATGACGCCTTTGGCTGGGAGGTTCCGGTATATGTTCACTGTCCGCTAATTACGGACGAAGAGCATCACAAGCTTTCCAAACGCTGCGGGCATTCTTCCTATGAGGATTTGATCGAGCAGGGATTTTTGTCGGAGGCTATCGTTAACTTTGTAGCACTCCTGGGGTGGAGCCCGGAGGGCAACGAAGAGATTTTCTCCCTTGAAGAGTTGGTAAAAGTATTCGATTACAAACATTTATCCAAATCGCCCGCTGTTTTTGATTATACCAAATTAAAATGGATGAACGGCGAATATATGAAGGCAATGGAGTTCGATAAGTTCTACGGAATGGCAGAACCTTTTTTAAAGGAAGCGATATCAAAAGATTTGGACTTGAAGGCAATCGCACAGATGATCAAGACAAGAATCGAAGTATTCCCTGACATAAAGGAAATGGTAGATTTCTTTGGAGAGCTTCCGGCATACGAGACGGCGATGTATGTTCATAAGAAAATGAAGACCACGGAAGAAACGTCTCTGGAGGTATTAGAAGAAGTGCTTCCTATTATTGAAGCGCAGGATTCGTTCGATAACGATTCCCTTTATCAGATGCTGGTTTCCTACGTAGAGAAAAAAGGCTGTAAAAACGGCTATGCAATGTGGCCGATCAGAACCGCTGTATCCGGCAAACAGATGACGCCTGCCGGAGCGACGGAAATTATGGAAATTCTCGGGAAAGAGGAATCCATAAGCCGCATTAAGAAAGGCATCGAGTTATTGAAGAATGCCTGAACAAAGAAGCAACAGGGCACAGGCCCAAGCCATAGAGCACGCTTCCGGTCCCATGCAGGTTCTCGCGGGACCGGGAAGCGGCAAAACCTATCTTACTATTCGCCGGATTCGTCATCTGATTCGGCATCACGGGATTTCTCCCGACAAAATTCTCGTTATTACTTTTACAAAGGCTGCGGCACAGGAGATGAAGGAACGCTTCTTAGTACTTACCGGACATGCCTATCCGGAGGTTCATTTTGGAACCTTTCATTCCGTATATTATCATATACTGAGGCAGTCGGGAAATCCGGACTTAAAGTTGGCATCGGCGGCAGATAAACGTAAATATTTAACACATATTCTTCGTATGATAGAAAGCGGGGAAGAAAACAATGCAGAGCTTTACCAAAGTGTGCTAAAGGCCATAAGCGCCGTTAAAAACCTTTCTACGATTTCTGGGGCCTCAGAAATCATAAGGAATCACGGCGAAGAGCTGGAACAGCAATTTCCATACATATATGAAGAATACTGCCGTATTATGGAGGAAGAACGCAAGATAGATTTCGATGACATGATTCTCCTGTGCGATAAGCTCCTGGCACATAATCCCGACGTTCTTACCTTCTGGCAAAATGCATTTTTTCACATCATGGTCGATGAATTTCAAGACATCTCCCCTTTGCAGTATCAGATTATACGCCGTCTGTCACTTCCGCAGAACAACCTTTTTATCGTGGGAGACGACGACCAGTCTATATATGGCTTTCGAGGTGCAGGACCGGATATTATGAGGCAGTTTATGAGCGATTATGGAGAGGCCAGGCAGCTTACGCTGGGTATTAATTATAGGTGTGCCGAGGAGATTGTGGAAGCAGCGCAAATAGTCATTGAGGATAATAAGAACCGTTTTTCCAAGGAACTTACAGCAAATAAAAAGAGAGAGGGAAAGAAAAAGGAGGCGGTAAAAATCTCTTCTTTTGCGGATATGGAAGAGGAACATAACTATCTTATGGAGAAGCTGAAGGAAATGACCAAAGAGGAGCTGTCTCAAAGTGCTGTCATATACCGCACCAATGCGGAGGCAGGTGCGCTGTCCAGAAAACTTGCTGCTGATAACATTCCTTTTTATGCAAAGAATAACATTGATAATATTTTTGAAACACCCATAGCGCGGGATCTCTTTTCTTACCTTTCCTTTGCGGAAGCTATTTTCAAAAAGGGAGAAGGCGGGAGTGCAGGCGGTCTGCGAGGAGATTTTTATCGCATTATGAATAAGCCGTCCAGATATATCCATAGGCAGGCGGCGGGAGAGCCCGTGGTTACCGAGAGATTATTGCTGGATTATTATGATAAGAAGCCATATATGCAGGAAACGATACGAAAACTTTGGGCGGATTTAGGTATGCTTTCAACCCTGCGCCCCTATCTTGCTGTGGATTATATTCGTAAGAATATGGGATATGAGGAATATTTATGCGGTGGGAAAGAGAAAGAAAAGAGGGAAGAAATAATAGAGCTTTTAGAAGAGCTGCAAAAATCGGCGGCAAGTCTGCGCAGCTTTACGGAGTGGAAGGACTACGTGCAGGAATATATGTGTATGCTTCATAAAAAAGAAAATACAGAAAATAAAGTACAGGAAGGGATCCGGCTGCTTACCATGCATATGTCCAAAGGACTGGAATATACGAGGGTCTATCTTCCCGATATAAGAAAGGGAGCGATACCTAATCGAAAAGCACTTTCACCAGAGGCGGTTGAGGAGGAACGGAGACTTTTCTATGTGGCTATGACCAGGGCGAAGGAATATTTAGAAATATTGTATTATGGGGAACCATCCCCTTTTATCGGGAAATTAAAAGAGACTCTCGAAGCAAAAGCCTGATTACAGAGCCTTTGGCCGGAGAGTCACATATTACCATTATGATTATTACCATAAAAACAGAACAGTTATTCTACAAATTCATCGAATTCCACATTATCAAGATATTCGTCAAAGGCGTCGGCAACCAATTCATATTCGTCATCATCTTCGATATATAATAGCTCCGGCTCGGCGTTAACGTCGTTCTTATCTTCGAAATAACGGTAGAACCACACTTCTCCGTCTGTATTTTGTCCGTTTTCATCCAGCGGCAAAAGTACGATATAATCTTTTCCCTGCGATTCCAGAATTGTCACAACTGCGCAGACAACATGGGTGCCGTCCTCCAAGTCGAGCTCAACGGTCATTTCCTCATCGTTTAATTCTTCAGTCTCTGTCCGGTTATTCAATTCTTTGTCCATAGAAACTCCTTTCCCCTACCGGTAGTTATTTACTAGTCATGTTCTTATTGTACTAGCCAGTAGAACATTAATCAATAATTTTTCTGTATTTTTACACATAAAAAATTTTTTATGGTATACTTTAAGGGCGGTGCAGTAAAAGCATACGAAAAATGACTGCGGATATTAACGGATGGAGGAGAACATGTATACAATCGACAGCACGACAATCGGCAGACCGTATCCGTTAGGCGTGACAATAGAGCACAATCATACTTATTTTTCGGTGGTTATGAAGAAAGGGAAGGATTGCGGCATCATATTATATGATAGGAAGACGAAGGAATTGAGCAGGCATCCTTTTGATGAGCGGGGGAAGTTCGGCTCCATTTTCAGCATGGGAATCGAGAATCTCGATATCGAAAGATATGAATATAATTTCTATGACGGAGAGTATGTTTTTACGGATCCCTATGCGAAAGTAATTTATGGGCATGAGAAATGGGGAAAGTACAGCGATCATATAAGAGGTGGTTTTCTTTTCGGAGCCTACGACTGGGAGGGCGATAAGTCCTTAAAATATCCATATGAAAGTAGTATTTTGTACTGTCTCAATGTAAGGGCCTTTACAAAACATAGATCCTCGGGAATAGCTCATAAGGGAACCTATCGGGGAATCATAGAGAAAATCCCCCATTTAAAAGAACTTGGCATTACAGCGGTGGAGTTGATGCCCGCCTATGAGTTCGACGAGACGGAAAGCCGGAGACTTCCTCCCGCAGAGGCGTCCATGGAGGAGATGGTAAAGAATAAATTCACCCCGCCGCAGGAGAATGAGAAGAAGGAAAAGTACAATTGCTGGGGATATATAGAGGGATTTTATTTTGCGCCTAAGGCTGCCTTCAGTTCCAATGAGAATGCGGTTTCGGAGTTTAAGGATATGGTAAAGGAGCTGCATAGGAACGGTATTGAGGTAATCATGCAATTTTATTTTCCGGATTCGGTCAATCAGGGCATGATGTTAGAGGCATTAAGATACTGGGTGCTGGAATATCACATTGACGGTATTCATTTAAAAGGAGAAAAGCTTCCGGCACGCGCTGTCGCCTCGGATCCGCTCTTTACGGAAACTAAATTATTCTATGACCATTTTCCTTATGAAGATATATATGGAGAGGAAGAAGTACCGGACTTCCGCAATCTGGCCTCCTATAATGATGATTATATGTATACGGCCCGCCGTTTTGTAAAGGGCGACGACAATATGCTGGGATGTTTTCTGGAATTACAGCATAAAAATCCTGCCCGCCATGGTGTGATAAATTATGTTACTAATTATTATGGTTTTACATTATCGGATATGGTCTCCTACGAAAAGAAACATAACGAAGAAAATGGGGAGGGGGGCAGAGACGGCAATGACAACAACTATACATGGAACTGCGGAACGGAAGGTACGACGAGGAAAAAGGACATACTTAAGCTAAGGGAAAGGCAGATGAAAAACGTACTCATCATGCTCTTTACTTCTCAGGGAACGCCTCTCATATACAGTGGTGATGAATTCGGAAATACCCGGTATGGAAATAATAACCCTTATTGTCAGGACAACGAGACCGGCTTTGTGAAATGGAACAGTACCAGTTCCGGGCAGAGTATTTTTTCCTGTATGAAGGACTTGATTTCCCTTAAGAAGGAGCATCCGGTGTTTAGAAATGAACAGGAACCCAAGCTTCTTGATTATATCGGCTGCGGTTATCCTGATGTTTCTTATCATGGAGAGGAGGCGTGGCGTCCCGAGCTTAGTGGCTACAGCCGTTACGCCGGAATCATGTACTGTGGCTGTTACGGTAAATTAAATAAGAAAGAGGACGACAATTTCTTTTATATCGCATATAATATGCACTGGCTCCCTCACGATTTCGCCCTTCCCAAGCTTCCCAAGGGCATGGAATGGCAATTGCTTGCAGATACGGGAAAGGATAGCGAGGATATGTTTATATCAGAGTCTTTAGCCGAAGCGGAGGAACAGCCCAGGGCCACGGTGAAGTCCCGCACGGTTCATATTTATATTTCAAAACAGAAGAAAGGACAGAAGCCTGGAAAAAGGCAATATGTGAGGACTGCATTTTAATCCGGCACAAACGGTCTTTGGTAGGTGAACAATATGAAAATCTGGAAGCATTTTAAAACGATAACTTATCATAAATATCTCGTGTTGAAAGGCTGCTTTAAGGTGGGACTCTATTGGCAGGGATTAACGCACGATTTGTCCAAATACAGCCCCACGGAATTCCTAGTTGGTGCGAAGTACTATCAGGGGGACAGAAGTCCGAACAACGCGGAGAGAGAAGACATTGGCTATTCCAGCGCATGGCTGCACCATAAGGGAAGGAACAAGCATCATTACGAGTACTGGCTGGATTACAGTACAAAGAATATTCCCGGAGGGATGGCTCCGGCGCCCATGCCGGAACGCTATATTGTGGAAATGCTCATGGACCGCATAGCGGCATGCAAGGTGTACCGAAAGGGAAATTATACGGACATGGCCCCTTTGGAATATTATCTTTCAGGCAAAGATCCCGCTCCCCTTCATGAGAAGACGAAGGAGCTGCTGGAAAGGCTTTTGCATATGCTGGCGAAAGAAGGAGAAAAGAAGACCTTCTCTTATATAAAAAAAGAGGTGCTGAAAAAGCGCGGACATATGTCGCAGGCGGAATCGCAGCAAAAAAGTGGATAAGAAATAAGTAACCCTTTATGAGATGTCACATAAGATAAAGCATACTATAAAGGAGTTGAAAAATATGAATTGTCTTATTTTGTTAATTTTACTTTTATGCTGCGGCAATAACGATATAGGCTGGGGGAACAATTCGGGCTGCGGTAACGATACAGGCTGCGGCAATAATTCAGGCTGGGGTGACAACTCAGGCTGTCGAAATAACAATACATGCGGATGCAGTACTCCGGATAACAATCAAGGAACCGGTGGACGCAGCCGGGGACCTGAACAAAGATATGACGGCAGACAAATGATGAATGAATCTTATGTCGATGACGGGCGCAGAGATAGAGACAGAGGTTTTAATTCGTTTCCTTCACCGGGAAATACATGTGGATGTGAAGAATAATTTTGTGCAATAATTTTAGAATAAAAATCCGGGGCGGTGTCCCGGATTTTTTTATGTGAATTACATATGTTTGTTGTGAAAGCGGTATAAATGCGGAAAAAGCTGTCCCGAAACTTGTCAATAAAGAAGAGTGGTTGTAAAATATTACCAGTAAATGGAAATAGGATGGCGTGGGATGCTAATGATAAAAGTGGGTATTTGCGATGATGAAAAATTGATAACGGAGAGACTGGAACGAATGATCGGAGAATGCTTGCAGGAAATGGAGCAGGACTACGAAATATATACGTTTCTGTCCGGAATCGGGCTGCTTGAAAAAGTACAAGAGCTGGATGCGGTTTTCCTGGATGTTATCATGCCGGTTTTGAATGGTTATGAAACCGGAAAGCAGATAAACAAGCTCAATCCGGGCTGCCGTATCATTATGGCGACGGGAGAAACCGAGCATTTCGAGGAAGCCTTTAAGATAAATGCGGTTTGGTACTTGCGGAAGCCTTTCCATAAGGAGGGGATCGTGGAGGCTTTGGCGAGGGTAATTAATTTATCCTTGGGGATGAACAGTGTCGAGGTGTATAAGGAGCGGAACAAGTACCAGATTCTTCAAAGGAATATAAAATACATACGGGCGTATAACAGCTATACGGAGTATTTTGCGGGAAACGAAATATTCAGAAAAGAAGTATCCCTAAAGGGAGCAGAAAATGAACTGGATATGCGCTTGTTTTTTAGGATCGATAAAAAATATATCGTAAATATCCTTTGGATAGATAAATATAAAGATGAAAAAATATGGATAGACGGAAATGAATTTATACTTTCGCGAAGGAGAAAGAGCAGCTTTTATAAAGCATATTTGCTGTATCAAGCGGAATATACGTGAGGATAGATGAAATGAAAATATTTTGCCTGCTGTTGATTATTTTTATTACGGAGCTGCTTAAGTATGGAATATGGTTCTGCGGAATTTATTCTTTGAAAATAAAGCGCCTTTGGATAGGAGCGGCGGCGGTAATAGGCTTTGCGGTGTCCGTATTGCTTGGGGTTGTGGATGAGAATACATTGCTTTTATGGTGGAGTACTCTTTCTATCATAGTATATATATTTGTTTTGGACTGTGATAAAGGAGAGAAGGCACTGAATATTTTCAGAGCCGGATTTCTAATAATATGTATGGGGGAAATAGTCGGAGGAATCATTTCGCCTTTTTCAGCAGGGCAAAAGATTCCCTTTGCCGAAGAAAAAATTATATATTTAATTAATAATAGTATAGTAATCGTGTTAATAAGCATAGCCGCTGTAATAAAGAAAAAAGTAAAATTACCTAATAATGAAAAATGGAAAAAAATTTATAAGTTTATAATATATGTTTCCGTTTTTGTAATGGGGATGGCTATTTTTCTGACTATTGCCGGATTTCAAACTATCTCCAGATATACTCCCAATGAAAAGATTATATTGTTTTCAAAGGTTATATCGATTATTTCTTTTGTAAGTGTTGCATGCCTTATTTTGATTATGATTTATATTGATAATGAAAATAAAACGATAAAGAAGTACCTGGAAACGGATGCTTTGCTTTTAGAAACGCAAAGAAACTTGTATAAGGCTATGTTGGCCAAAAACGAGGAGACAAGACGATTCCGTCACGATATACAGAGTCATCTTATATGCCTGAACGAATTAGCTCATCGCGGAGATGTTTCCAAAGTAAAGGATTATGTATCGGGAATGGAAGGCCAGCTTCTTGAAATTAAGAACATAACTTATTCGGTTGGAAATGATGTTATTGACGCAGTACTTAATTATTATATTTCCTCGCTTGATAAAGAGGTTAAGGTCGACGTAAATGGCAAATGTCCCGATAATATAAGAATAAATAGGGTAGAGCTTTGTACCATCGTGTCAAATCTTACTCAGAATGCGGTTGAGGCGTTGAATAAAACGAAATACGATGAGCGATATTTGAAAATAATTGTTACCAATAACAACAATTATATGAAGTTTGAGGTAATAAACAGTGCGCCGGAGGCAGATAAAAAAGAAACATTAGTAAATGGGTTAATGGCCACTACGAAAGCAGATAAGGAAAATCATGGTATCGGAATGAGAAACGTGAAAGAAACTGTGGAAAAGAATGGGGGAGACTTTAGAATAAACGTTGGGAATGGTGAGTTTGTGGTAAAAGTAACGATACCATATGGCGATAAATAGAGTACCTGATGAAAAGATTGATAAAGCGTTTAATAAATGTACCGATAGTGTAGTTATGTAACCGTTAAACGAGAAATGGTTGAAAACGTCATACCTATATGATATTTTGTTGAAAAAGGAGGTATGATGCGATGTATACAGTATTGAGTGTGTTCGGCAACTTTTGGAATTGGTTATTGGGTGGGGGTAATTAATTTATATTTTTGACAGTATGGAAGCATTTGAAAAGCGATTCGCTTTGCTGTCAAAGTATAAGAGCTTGGAGTATTTTACTGGAATGGGACCGAAAGAGAGCTTTCCAACGTTTTCTATTTTCGTCGATATATGTTCCTTTGAGAGATGCAGACATCATTGAGAGGGCAAAAGGGGAATTATATATATGTATTATCGAGTGGATCGATATCGACGAAAAGTCCGGTTCCAGTGAAGTGGACAAGCTTTTTTTGAATCACTGTCTGCGGTGTCCGATGGGGCACATGCAGGCGGTGTTTTTTGTATCCAGATTTTCAGGTTTATCAATCTCATAAAATCTACGGTTCATCCGCCCTCGCCTTGACGAAATGGAGTACCAATGCTAAACTTATTACATTCTAAAATGTTACATTTTAAAATTTGGAGGCAATCATCATGATAGACGGCAAAAAGATACTTTTCAGCGGAATGCAGGCGACGGGGACCTTGACTCTCGGCAACTATTTAGGAGCTCTTAAAAACTGGGTAACCTTGAGCGACGAGTACGAATGCTTTTATTCCGTTGTAGACTTACATTCCATAACGGTCAGACAAGATCCTGCGGAGCTTAGAAAAAGGGCGAGAAATCTATTGACCTTATATATTTCGGCAGGTCTCGATCCTAAGAAAAACTGTATTTATTATCAGTCACATGTGTCGGGTCATGCAGAGCTTTCGTGGATATTAAACTGCTTTACCTATATGGGTGAACTTAACCGCATGACACAGTTTAAGGATAAATCGTCCAAGCATGCGGACAACATCAACGCCGGACTTTTCACCTATCCGGTTCTCATGGCGGCAGATATTCTCTTATATCAGGCTGACGTAGTTCCCGTAGGTAAAGACCAGCTTCAACATTTAGAGATTACGAGAGATATCGCTCAACGATTTAACTCCATATACGGCGATGTGTTTACGGTACCGGAGCCCTATATCGGAAAAGCTGGAGCGAAGATCATGAGTTTACAGGACCCGGAAAAAAAGATGTCGAAGTCGGATGAAAATCCCAATGCGAGCATTTATCTTATGGATGATCCGGATACGATTATCCGCAAGTTCAAGCGGGCTGTGACGGATTCCGAGGGGGCGGTGAGGTACCGTGAGGAACAGCCAGGCATTAAGAACCTGATTGATATTTACTGCTCCTGCACCGGAAAAACCCCTGAGGAGACGGAACGGGAGTTCGACGGGAAAGGATATGGCGATTTCAAGCTTGCGGTAGGAGAATCGGTAGTGGACGTGTTAAAGCCCGTTCAGGATCGATTTGCAGAGCTGATTCAGGATAAATCCTATATCGACGGAGTTATAAAAGAAAATGCGGATAAGGCCGGCTATTATTCGGCGAAGACCTTGCGAAAGGTTCAGAAGAAGGTTGGTTTTCCTGAGAGAATAAAATAAAGTTAAATGAAAAGCGAAAATGAATGAAAAACGTTTTGAAGAGGCTAAAAACAAAATTATAGGTATACAGAGAAATCGAGAGGGAATCGGCACCCTGCAGGAAAAGACCGTGCATGCGGTGCTTAAGAATTATTATGCGCCGGATGTGGAGATGCATGAGGTTTCTCTTTGCAATTATGTGGCGGATATTTATACGGGAAATGAAATCATCGAAATTCAAAACGGAAATTTTTATAAAATCCGCACGAAACTGGAGGTATTTCTTGAAGAGTATCCGGTTACTGTGGTTTATCCCATTCCCCATACGAAATGGCTCATATGGATTGATGAAACTACAGGGGAGCTTTCCAGAAAGAGAAAAAGCCCGGCGACGGGAAGTGCATACCTCGCTTTCAAAGAGTTATATAGAATTAAGCCATATCTGAAAAATGCGAATTTGAAATTTTGCTTTCCGTTAATGGATGTGGAGGAATACCGGTTATTAAACGGGTGGAGCAAGGATAAGAAAAAGGGATCCTGCCGCTATGACAGAATTCCGGTGGCTCTTTTCGATGAAGTGGTTATCGAAAGGCGGGAGGACTACCTTCAGTTTCTTCCTTATGAGCTTCCAGAGAAGTTCACCTCGGCCGATTTGGCAAAAAGCGCGAAGATTCCATCACAGATGGCCAATCTCGTCTTGAATATCCTTCATTTCATGGAGGTGGTGGAGCGGATTGGCAAAAGAAGTCGCTCCTATTTATATAGGATTGCAGAGGGCTTGGGCTAAAGAGGAAAAAGCATGGGGAATATATTGGGAATACCCTTGGTTCTTTGCTGTTCATTTTCTTCGTGTGCATTTACAGCCCGCAGAAGAGCTATCGTTTTTGGAAGATTTTTTATCTGATCAATAATTTGTTCATCTTATTTCTTGTCCTGACCTATCCCAATCATACGTTGTATTACAAAGGCATAAGTATGCGCATTGAAGGAGGCATTACCTATGTGGATATGGAATACGGCATTTTTTATTACTGGTGGGTC
The DNA here is from genome assembly GCA_023408815.1 of Bacillota bacterium. GTDB lineage: Bacteria > Bacillota > Clostridia > Lachnospirales > Lachnospiraceae > Kineothrix. The sequence continues at coordinate 23,298 of JAEYJO010000002.1, forward strand.
ATTTCCTCCAGTATATTAGGGCTGTTGGTGGTATACATAGCAAGTTGTGCCTATATGGGTTATAAGAGCAAGAATCATCCGGAATACGCGTGGATCATTGCGGCCGCTGCCATAGCCACGCTGTCCTGGCCTCTGAACATATTTCATGTGTTCGGAGATTATGACATCGGGCCGATGACGCTTCTCCTCACAACCGCCTGTCTTACTATTATAACTTCCAAGTACCGTATGTTTGACACCGTGGCTACTGCCAAGGACCAGCTCATTGACGAGCTGGAGGACGGCATCATCGTTTATGACGGCGACGAGAGGCTGGCATATTATAACATCGGGGCACTGCTGGTGTTCCCTGAGCTTGAAAAAAGCTGGCAAAAGGAAGAAGTCAAAGAGCATTTGGAAACATTTCTTTTAAAGAATGAGGATGGATTTTTACGTGATGGGCGTTATTATCAGTGGAAGAGAAAGGCCATGTTCGACGGCAAAAAGCGGCTTTTGGGCGAGATTGTCCGCATTGTTGATTATACTGAAACCTATGAACATACCAACAAGCTGCTGGAGTTGAAAAACGATGCGGAAAAAGCGAACCGGGCAAAGAGCATGTTCTTAACGAATATGAGTCACGAAATACGCACGCCGCTCAATGCCATCGTAGGTATGGATGAGCTTATTTTGCGGGAGAGCACTTCGGAGAACATAAATGAATATGCTGGAAATATAAGGGAAGCAGGACGGGCGCTCCTTGCCCTCATTAACGATGTACTGGATATTTCCAAGATAGAATCGGGTAAATTGGAGGTAAAGGCTGATCAGTACGAAATGAAATCCCTGCTTTATAATGTTTTCACCATGATTTCCATGAAGGCGGAGGAAAAGGGACTGGTCTTTCGCATGGAGATTGACGAGACCCTTCCCAACTGCCTTTACGGAGATGAAATGAGGTTAAAGCAGTGCCTGGTGAATTTACTGACCAATGCGGTCAAATATACCAAAAAAGGTAAAATTATCTTTAAGGTTTCATGGAAGTCTGTAAGTGAAGAGGAACTTACTCTTCAAATTGCAGTATCCGATACAGGTATCGGTATTAAGCAAAGCGATTTGGGCAGAATATTCGATTCCTTTGAACGCGTGGACTATCCGAAGAATAAGGGAATTGAGGGCTCCGGTCTGGGGCTTAATATCACGAAGGAGCTGGTAAACCTTATGGGCGGAAGCTTGAGTGTGGAAAGCGTTTATGGCGAGGGCAGTACCTTTCGCTTTGAGATTCCCCAGGGGATACCGAATAAGCTTCGGACTTCCGCTCCCATAGGAAAGCTTAAGCTGCAAAACGTAAACAATACGTCTCCCCACAAGTCCGCTTATCTATTTACGGCGCCTGAAGCGAGGGCTCTTGTCGTGGACGATAACGCCGTCAATATTACCGTAGTGCGGGGGCTTCTGAAAAGATGTGAAATTCAGACGGATGAAGCGCTGAGCGGACCGGAATGTCTGGACAAAGTGAGTAAAAGTCATTATGATATAATATTGATGGATCACATGATGCCGGGAATGGATGGAATCGAGACCTTTAAGAAGATCAGGCAGATGAAACTTATCCAAGCCCATCAGCATTGATGAGCTGTACCGCCAGATGATGGAATACCTTCCAGCGTCCATGATAATCCGTCAGAAGGAAGAAGAGGAGTAAGAATTTTTATGACAACACAAACAGAAACTGCCCGTCAGTTTTTATTTATCCAAAAAGCGAAGGAACATGTAGATGAGCTGGCGAAGAAGCTGGGCCGCAGACCTGTCTGCAACGTAACTACGTTCGGCTGCCAGATGAATGCCAGAGACTCGGAAAAGCTGTCAGGTATATTAGAACAGGTAGGCTATGAGCTGGTAGAATCTGAGGACGCCGATCTCGTAATCTACAATACATGTACGGTCAGAGACAATGCCAACCAAAGAGTATACGGGAGACTGGGCTTCCTAAATAGTATGAAGCAGAAAAAGCCTCATATGAAAATCGCCCTCTGCGGCTGTATGATGCAGGAGGACACAGTCATTGAAAAGATTAAGAAGAGCTACCGGTTCGTGGATTTGATTTTCGGCACCCACAATATTTTTAAATTTGCAGAGCTTTTATGTACTATGTTCGAATCCGAGGATATGGTAATCGATATATGGAAGGATACCGACCAGATTGTTGAGGATTTGCCGGTAGAGCGCAAATATTCATTCAAATCAGGTATCAATATTATGTTTGGCTGTAATAACTTCTGCAGTTACTGCATCGTGCCTTATGTGAGAGGACGTGAGCGCAGCCGCAGTCCTAAGGATATTATAAAGGAAATAGAAAGCCTTGCGGCGGACGGTGTGGTAGAGATCATGCTGTTAGGTCAGAATGTGAACTCTTACGGCAGGACATTAGAGGAGCCTATGAGCTTCGCAGATCTTCTGCGCGAGGTGGAAAAAGTAGAAGGAATCGAGAGAATACGCTTTATGACCTCTCATCCCAAGGATTTGTCGGAGGATCTGATTCAGGTCATGAAGGAATCGAAGAAGATATGCCGTCACCTTCATCTGCCGCTGCAATCCGGTTCTACCAGCATCTTGACGGCTATGAACCGCAGCTACACCAAGGCGCAGTATCTTGCCATTGCGGAGAGAATCCGGAAAGAGATCCCCGATATGTCTATTACCACGGATATCATTGTAGGTTTTCCGGGAGAGACTCTCGAGGATGTGGAGGAGACCATCGACGTTGTAAAGAGAGTACAGTACGATAACGCTTTTACTTTTATCTATTCCAAGCGGACCGGAACTCCGGCTGCGGCCATGGACAATCAGGTGTCGCAGGAGGTGGTAAAGGAGGGCTTCGATAAGCTTTTGAAGGTGGTTCAGGATACGGCGAAAGAACGCACCAAGCTTCTGCAGGGACAGATTCAGACTGCGCTTGTGGAAGAAGTGAATGAGCAGAACGATTCTCTCGTTACAGGAAGGCTTTCCAACAACACTATCGTACACTTTCCCGGAGACGCGTCCCTTATCGGCAGGATAGTGAAGGTAAAGCTGAAGGAATGCCACGGCTTTTATTATGCCGGCGAAATGCTGCAGGAAGTATAAAGCACAATTGCAGTTGAATAGAATCCGCGCTTGAAATGATAGATACTATCAATAGCGGTCGATTTACAACCCCTACATTTTGTGGTATATTAAAGACGGGTGTACATATGGAGTATACCCGTTTATTCAATTACAGAGGAACAGAGGAGAGGAACAGTGGCGGAATTAACTCCTATGATGCAGCAATATATGGAAACGAAGGAAGAATACAAGGACTGTATTCTTTTTTACCGACTCGGCGATTTCTATGAGATGTTTTTCGAGGACGCGCTGACCGCATCGAAAGAGCTGGAAATTACATTGACCGGAAAGAACTGCGGACAGGAGGAACGCGCACCGATGTGCGGAATTCCTTATCATGCGGTAGACGGATATTTGAATAAGCTGGTTTCCAAGGGATACAAGGTGGCCATCTGCGAGCAGATGGAGGATTCGAAGTTCGCAAAGGGGCTCGTGAAGCGGGAGGTCGTCCGCATCGTTACACCGGGTACGAACTTGAACATGCAGGCGCTGGAAGAGACGCAGAACAACTATCTCATGTGTATCTCCTATTTTCCGGGGAAAATAGGTATCTCCATTGCCGATGTGACCACCGGCGATTATTACCTGACGGAAGTGGAGGACCTGCGCAGGCTTTCAGATGAAATCAATAAATATATGCCTTCGGAAATCATTTGCAACGACGCCTTTTTAGTCAGTGGTACCGATGTGGAGGATTTAAAAAACAGGTTGGGTATTACTCTATACTCGCTGGATTCGCATTATTTTGATGACGATGGATGTAAAAAGTGCCTGATGCGGCATTTCCGGGTTCAGGTATTGACGGGACTGGGTATTGAGGATTTCCCTGTAGGAATGATAGCGGCTGGAGCACTTTTGCAGTACCTTTATGAGACGCAAAGAACTTCCTTGGCCCATTTCACTCATTTATATCCCTATCTTACGAGTAAATATATGCTTTTGGACAGCTCCACCAGACGCAATCTGGAGCTGACGGAGACCTTACGGGAAAAGCAGAAAAGAGGATCCCTTTTGTGGGTGTTAGATAAGACCAAGACTGCCATGGGAGCCAGAACGCTCAGAAGCTATATCGAACAGCCTTTGATCGATGCCGTGAGCATTTCCGCACGTCAGGATGCTATCGGGGTGCTGTGCGATAATGCCGTGTCCAGAGATGAAATCAGAGAATATTTGAATCCGATTTATGATTTGGAGAGACTTCTTGGCAAAGTCAGCTATAAAACGGCTAATCCCAGAGATTTGATCGCTTTTCGTAACTCTCTCGAGATGCTGCCCCATATAAAGACCGTTCTGCGCGATCTGGACAGTCAGCTTTTGCAGGGGATCGACAAAGATATCGACGACTTGGAGGACGTTTGCCGCCTTATAGAAAATGCGATCGTGGACGAGCCTCCTATCGCCATAAAGGAAGGCGGAATAATAAAGGAGGGTTTTGACGAGACGATAGACAGCTTGCGAAGAGCCAAGACAGAAGGGAAAAACTGGCTTGCGAAGCTGGAAAATGAGGATAAGGAGCGTACCGGAATCAAAAACCTGCGCATCAAATACAACAAAGTATTCGGCTATTATTTCGAGGTGACGAATTCTTACTTAGGTATGGTGCCGGACGACTACATAAGAAAGCAGACGCTTTCCAATGCTGAAAGGTACACCACTCCCCGGCTGAAGGAGCTGGAGGACACGATTTTAAATGCGGAGGATAAATTATTCGCTTTGGAATATGATATATTCTGCAAGGTGAGAGACACTATCGCCGAAGAAATCGAGAGAATCCAGAAAACGGCAAAGGCAGTGGCGGCATTGGACGTATTTGCCTCCCTTTCGCTGACGGCGGAACGAAACAAGTACGTACGCCCGAAAATAAATGAAAAAGGCATCATCGACATTAGGGACGGCAGACATCCGGTGGTGGAGAAGATGATTGTTAATGACATGTTCATCTCTAACGATACTTATCTGGATAATAATAAAAACTGTATTTCCGTCATTACGGGGCCGAATATGGCAGGAAAGTCTACTTATATGAGACAGGCTGCCCTTATCGTACTGATGGCGCAGATCGGAAGTTTCGTGCCCGCCTCTGCGGCGAATATCGGCATTGTGGATCGGATTTTCACGAGAGTGGGTGCCTCCGATGATTTGGCCAGCGGACAAAGCACCTTTATGGTGGAAATGAACGAGGTGGCGAATATTTTACGAAACGCTACGCCGGACAGCCTGTTGGTGCTGGACGAAATCGGCAGAGGAACATCCACTTTCGACGGGCTCAGTATCGCTTGGGCGGTGATCGAGCATATCAGCAATCGAAAATATCTGGGAGCAAAGACTCTTTTTGCCACCCATTATCACGAGCTGACCGAGTTGGAAGGGAAGATGAGCAACGTGAACAATTATTGTATCGCCGTGAAGGAAAAAGGGGATGATATCGTCTTTCTTCGTAAGATTATAAAGGGCGGAGCGGATAAGAGCTACGGCATTCAGGTTGCCAAGCTGGCAGGTGTTCCCGACATGGTAATCGACAGAGCAAAAGAAATCGTGGAGCAGCTCAGCGATAACGACATTACGGAAAAGGTGCAGAATATTGCAATCGATAATAAAACGGATAAAAAGACGGCAAAGAAATATGATGAGGTAGATTTGGAGCAGATTTCCCTGTTCGATACGGTAAGCGATGAAGATGTGCTTAAGGAATTGAACGAGGTAGATGTTACCAATCTAACGCCTTTAGATGCACTGAATACTTTGTACCGTTTGCAGAACAAGCTAAAGAACCGCTGGTAAACACGAGAAGGAACGGAAAGGGGAGAAAACATGGCACAGATAAACGTATTAAGCAAAGACACGATAGATAAAATAGCCGCCGGCGAGGTGGTGGAACGCCCCGCCAGCGTGGTGAAGGAACTTTTGGAAAATGCAATAGATGCAGGAGCCTCGGTAATCACGGTGGAAATCAAGGAAGGCGGTATCTCATTGATCCGCGTGACAGACAACGGCTCAGGCATCGACAAGAGCGAGGTCCCGAAGGCTTTTCTAAGACATGCCACCAGCAAGATCAATACGGTGGAAGATCTGCTGCACATCGTAAGTCTCGGCTTTCGAGGAGAAGCACTGTCCAGCATCGCTGCCGTATCGAAGCTCGAGCTGATTACGAAAACGAAGAATGAGCTTACCGGAATACGTTATGCGATAGAGGGCGGCCTGGAAAAAGAGTCCGAAGAGGTGGGGGCTCCGGACGGTACAACGATTCTCGTGAGAAATCTCTTTTTTAACACTCCCGTGCGGAAGAAATTCTTAAAGCAGCCACAGACTGAGGGCGGTTATGTTTCCGATTTGATGGAGCATATGGCGATGTCCAATCCCGGAGTTTCTTTCAAATATATCAATAACGGACAGACTCGCTTCTACACTTCGGGAAACGGCAATCTGCAGGAAATCATCTACCGGATTTATGGCAAGGATATTTCCTCGTCACTGATTCCTGTGGATATTTCCAAAAACGGCATTCATATGTCAGGCTTTATAGGGAAGCCGGAAATCAACAGAGCGAACCGAAGCTTTGAAATCTACTTTGTGAACGGCCGTTTTATAAAGAGCGGCATCATCGGCAAAGCGATTGAGGAAGGCTATAAAAAATATGTAATGCAGCACAAGTTTCCCTTTGTAGTCCTTCACCTTCAAATCGATTCTCAGGAAATGGACGTGAATGTGCATCCTACCAAAATGGAGGTCAGGTTCACGAACCAGATGAAGCTCTATGACTTCATTTCCGAGCATATCACAAGGAGCCTTCATGAAACGGAGCTGATTCCAGCCGTCATATTGGAGGAGAGGAAGAGGGAAGCGCCGGAGATAATTCCTGCGGGTACAATTCCTGAGCCTTTTGAGGCGAAACGGCTGCATAGCGACAGAGGAGAAAGCTTTGCAAGTGCGGGAAAACTGATCAACGCGGGAGTTCCCGGGAATAATGAGGGGCTTGTAAGGGCAGAAGACGCCGTGAGAGAAGAGAATACTTACGGAGGTACACACGAAGAAAATGCTGATATAGAAAGCGATTTTTTTGTCGAAAACCGAATTTTGCCGAAAAATGAGGAAACACCGCAGACGGCGGATAAAATGAAGGATGTCCTGCAAAATCCGCCTGCGGGTCGGATAATAGGAACGGAAAAACGTTCGGATATTCAAGAGTATGCAAAGAATCATGCAAATATCATAAAAGCAGGCGAGCATATTTTTGTCGAAAAACCGACACAACTCAACTTGTTCGAAGAAAAAATGCTGACCAGGGAAGCCAGGGCACAGTACCGCATCCTGGGACAGATATTCGATACCTACTGGCTTGTTGCTTTTTCGGATAAGCTGTTTATCATTGACCAGCACGCAGCCCACGAAAAGGTGAAATACGAGAAGTTCATAAAGGAGCTGGAGGATTTTCAGGTACAATCTCAGCTATTAGAGCCTCCCGTTATCGTAACCTTATCGGGCAGGGAGGAAAGCGTTCTGAAAGAATATGAGGTGTCCTTTGCAGATATGGGCTTTGAAATAGAACTTTTTGGCGGCAACGAGTATGCTATCAGAAGCGTCCCTACGGAACTGTACGGCTGCAGTGAAAGCAGGTTTTTCATTGAAATGCTGGATGAGTTGGCTGAGGGAGCACCTAAGGGGACCCCGGCAGTGATCAATAGGAGAATCGCAACTATGGCGTGCAAGGCGGCGGTAAAGGGAAATATGTCCTTTAGTTTTATGGAAATGGAGGCCCTGATCGATGAACTGCTGGCCTTGGAGGATCCTTATCACTGTCCTCACGGAAGGCCGACCATTATATCTATGAGTAAATATGAATTAGAGAAGAAATTTAAAAGAATTGTTTGACGTTTATAATGAGTAAATATACTCATGAGGATTAACTTATGACAGATGCAAAAAAGCCTCTCATTATTTTGACAGGTCCCACCGCTGTGGGAAAGACGGCGATATCCATCGAGTTGGCGAAAAAAGTGGGCGGAGAAATTATCTCCGCCGATTCCATGCAGGTATATAGGCGTATGGACGTGGGCTCTGCGAAAATACGTCCGGAGGAAATGCAGGGTATTCCCCACCATATGGTGGATATTTTAGAACCGGAGGAAGAGTTTAATGTAGTGCTTTTCCAGAAGTATGTGAAGGAGTGCATGAAAGGAATTTATGAACGGGGAAAGATTCCTCTTCTAGTGGGCGGAACCGGATTTTATATCCAGTCGATTCTCTATGATATCGATTTTACGGATAATGAGGAAAATACTGCATATCGAAGGGAATTAGAAGAGCTTGGGGAGGAAAAAGGAAACGCTTTCCTTCATGAGATGCTCGAGAAAGTGGATAAAAGGGCTGCTGAGGCCATTCATGAAAATAACGTGAAGCGTGTTATCCGTGCTCTGGAATTTCATATGCTCACCGGAGAGAAAATATCGGAGCATAATGAAGAGCAAAGGGAGAAGCAGTCTGCTTATTTCTCCCGTTATTTCGTCTTAAATGACTTAAGAAGCCTTCTCTATGAGAAAATAGATGAACGTGTTGACAAGATGCTTCGGGACGGGCTGGTGGAAGAGGTCGAATGTCTGAAAAAAGAAGGCTGCACCGGAGATATGGTATCCATGCAGGGCCTCGGGTACAAGGAGATATTGAGCTATCTGGCCGGAGAAACCGATTTGGAAAGAGCCGTTTACCTGATTAAAAGAGATACGAGGCATTTTGCCAAGAGACAGCTAACGTGGTTTCGCCGGGAAAAAGATGTTATTTGGATAAATAAGAATGAATTTGCATACAACGACGACGCGATTCTGAATTATATGCTGATAAAATGCGAGGAGATACGAAAACATGTCTGAAAATACAGAAGTACCTAACAACATCGAAATCTATAAGGCTCTCGGCATAACAGAGGAAGTATACGCCTTCGGAGAAAAAGTATGGGTGGAGTTGTCCGGCCGCTTTGCGCAAATAGACCGCATTGCCGAATACAATCAGCTAAAGGTACTGAATGCCATGCAGGAGGCGAAAGTAAGCGAGGCTTGCCTGCTTGGAACTACGGGATACGGATACAACGATTTGGGAAGAGATACTTTAGAGACGGTGTATGCTAAGTTGTTCCATACTCAGGACGCCTTAGTGCGTCCCCAGATTACCTGCGGGACCCATGCGCTGGCGCTGGCTCTTATGAGCAATCTGCGTCCGGGAGAGGAACTTCTTTCCCCGGTGGGAAAGCCTTACGATACCTTGGAGGAAGTTATCGGCATTCGTCCCTCCAGAGGTTCTCTGGCAGAATATGGGATCTCTTACAAACAAGTGGATCTGCTTTCTGACGGTGCCTTCGATTATGAGAATATCAAAAAGGCAATAAACGATAAAACAAAGCTCGTTACCATACAGCGCTCCAAAGGGTATCAGACGAGACCCACTCTTTCGGTAGAGCGGATCGGAGCGCTGATTTCCTTTATCAAAAATATCAAGCAGGATGTTATCTGTATGGTAGACAACTGTTATGGAGAATTCGTTGAGACCATAGAGCCCTCCGATGTAGGGGCGGATATGGTGGTCGGCTCTCTCATTAAGAATCCGGGAGGCGGGTTAGCACCTACGGGCGGCTATATTGCGGGAAAAAGAGAGTGTGTGGAAAATGCGGCGTGCCGTCTTACCTCTCCGGGGCTTTCCAAGGAAGTGGGAGCCTCCCTCGGCATACTGCCTTCCTTTTACCAGGGACTTTTTCTGGCACCTACGGTTACGGCAAGCGCATTGAAGGGAGCTGTTTTTTCAGCGAATCTCTACGAGCGCTTAGGTTTTCCGGTGGTACCGGACGGCTCTCAGAGCCGCCACGACATCATTCAGGCGGTTACCTTCGGTTCCCCGGAGGGTGTGATTTCCTTTTGCAAGGGCGTTCAGGGGGCTGCGCCGGTGGACAGCTTCGTAACGCCCGAGCCATGGGATATGCCGGGCTATGACAGTCAGGTAATCATGGCCGCAGGAGCCTTCGTATCCGGCTCCTCCATTGAACTGTCCGCGGACGGGCCCATCAAGCCCCCTTATGCGGTGTACTTTCAGGGAGGTCTTACATGGCCCCACGCGAAATTCGGCATACTGAAAACCATACAGCAGCTAATGGATGACGGGGGGATTTCCATAGAAAAAATAGCCCGGCAAACATTTTGATATTTCATTTGGATTTTTGTCGTATTTCGTAAAGAAATACATTTATTTAAAGAAAAGTTAAGAAAAAAAAATTGGAATTTTATGTACATGAAAAGCGATGTGTGATATTATGAATATTAGTTATGCTATTGAATATGGAGGCATTATATGCGAAAGAAAAATAATTGGACTTGCTTTCTGCTAATCCTCGCAGGTATTGTTCTCGGCGGGTTCATTGGAAGCCTTTTTCCGGGTTCGTGGGTTAATTTCGGACAGACCTTCGGTCTTACCAGCCCTTTCATTTTGGATTTGGGAATATTGAGCGTCACCTTCGGCCTCACGATAAAAATAACGATAGGAAGTATCATCGGGATTTTTGCCGCCATTGTTATTTATCGCTTTATTTGAATTCCTGTCTTTTCCTTTTGCCCGGAGAGCGCTTGGGAAAGAAGTGTATTATGAACAGCAATCGTCTATTGCAGACAACAGTTACGAACGTGGAAATGCCCTATGAGAAATTCATGCGCTTAGGTGCCTGCGCCTTGACGGAAGCAGAGCTTCTTGCCATAATTATTCGAACGGGCACTGCGGACAACTCCCCGGTGGAGCTGGGGAAACAAGTGCTGGCTCTTCCCTCCGTCAAGGAGAATGGGCTGTGCGGGCTTCATCATGTAACGGTAAAAGAGCTTATGAGTATTAAAGGAATCGGCGAAGTGAAGGCGGTAAAGATAAAATGCCTTGCGGAGCTTTCCATGCGCATGGCCATGTCCAGAGCCGAAGATAAGCTGCAGTTTTTAAATCCCTCCTCAGTTGCCGAATATTACATGGAAAAGCTGAGGCATGAGAAGAAGGAGAAGGTAATATTGCTTCTTTTGGATAACCGTTCCTGCCTTTTGGAGGAATGCCTTTTATCCATAGGGACGGTGAACACCTCCCTGCTTTCTCCGAGAGAGGTGTTTTTAGCGGCACTGAAGGCAGAAGCCGTCCACCTTATGCTTCTGCACAATCATCCCAGCGGAGATCCGGCCCCTAGCAGGCAGGATGTTCTCATTACGGACAAAGTGAAGAAGATTGGCAGCATGATCGATATTGTCTTGCTGGACCACATCATCATCGGAGATAACAAATATATGAGCTTCAAGGAAGCCGGTTTACTATAGAAAGGGGTTTGTCGCTTTGGGAAACAACGCATTCGGTATTGACTTGGGAACGAGCAATATCAAAATCTACAACAAGAGCGATGACAATGTCATAATAGAAAAAAATATGATTGCCATCGAGAATAAGAACACTCTTTTTGCTTACGGAAATTCTGCTTTTGAAATGTACGAGAAGGCACCTGCCAACATCCATATTTCCTATCCGCTTAGCAACGGCGTAATCGCTGATATTAAGAACATGCAGACTTTGATAAAATATTTTATCGGAGATTTGACAAAGGGGAATGTGAAGCCTGCCGATTATTACATCGCGGTGCCCACAGATGTTACGGAAGTGGAAAAGAGGGCTTTTTACGATTTAATTAAAGATGCCAATGTAAAATCGCGAAAAATTATGGTAGTAGAGAAAGCGGTGGCCGACGGACTTGGCATGGACATCGACGTAAAGAACTCGCAGGGTGTACTCGTAGTGAACGTAGGCTATGATACGACAGAAATCTCCATACTTTCTTTGGGAGGAATCGTTCTGAGCAGACTGATCAAGGTGGGCGGGCAGAAATTTGACGATGCCATCCGCGCTGCGATACGCCGTGAATTCAGCTTGATTATCGGTGGAAAGACGGCAGAAAATGTAAAGATCGCCTTGAAGGATTTGGAGAAGGCACAGAAGGACGCAGTGGTGTATGGCAGAGATATCGTTACCGGGCTTCCGGTGGAACGTGAGATTCCGACTACCCTTGTGGACGAATCCCTGAAGGAAAACTTTAATACGATTATTGATAATGTAAAAGTCATTTTGGAAAGAACTCCCCCCGAACTTGCAGCGGATATCTATAAGCACGGAATTTATCTGACTGGAGGCGCTTCACAGGTAAGTCATCTGGCAGAACTTATGAGCAACGGCACCGGACTTAAGGTTCAGGTTTCCGAAAGCCCCATGACGAGCGTAGCGCTGGGATTTGCGAAAATCATTAAAGAAGATAATTATAAATCGGTAGCATATGCGATTGAAGGAATGAGCAAATGAGTCCAATCATAAAAAAAAGAGGAGAGAAGTTTACGTTACCAAGTAAATATCTCCTTTTTATTTTAACAATTCTCTGTGCAGGAACTATTATCCTCACATTCAATACGAATATTTTCAGCGGCCCCTTAAATACAGCGGTGGGCTATGTTATTGTGCCTTTTGAACAGGGAATCAGTTTTGTGGGAAAATGGCTGTCGAACCGCACTGAGGAGCTTCAGCAAATTAGGGAACTGCTCAGCGAGAATGAGGATCTGAAGGCTCAGATTGACCAGCTCACCATCGATAATACGGAGCTTCAGCAGGACAGATATGAGCTTACCAATTTAAGAGAGCTGTATAAACTGGGCTCCCAATATGAGGGCTACGAGAAAATCGGAGCCAGAATTATCGCGAGAGATGCCGGTAACTGGTTCCATTCCTTCGTCATCGACAAGGGAGAACAGGACGGTATTGTGGTGGACATGAATGTGATGGCGGCAGGCGGTCTGGTGGGACGCATCGTGGATGTAGGGCCTAATTGGGCCAAAGTGTCCTCGATTATCGCAGACAATTCCAATGTCAGCGGGCAGGTGCTTGCCACCGCGGACAATCTGATCGTATCCGGTGATTTGGAGCTGTATGCGGCTGGCGTGATCCGCTTCGAACAGCTTGTGGACAGCGCGGATAAGGTGGTAGAGGGCGATAAAATCGTCACCTCCAATATAAGCGATAAATATCTGCCTAACATTTTAATTGGTTATATCAGCACGCTGAATGTGGATTCTAACAATATCACGAAATCCGGTCTTCTCACTCCTGCTGTGGACTTCGAGCATTTGGAGGAAGTACTCGTCATATTGGAGCTTAAGCAGACAGTAGATTAACAAGTATTTTCAAAGACGAAGAAAGGAGATGAGCATATGAAAAGAGCGATAGTGATGGCGTTATTGATTTTTGTCTGTTTTTTACTGCAATGTACGGTATTCCCGTCCTTAGCCTTCGGTGGAATCGTTCCCAACCTGTTGATTGTGCTCACTGCGTCCTTCGGTTTTATGAGAGGAGAACGGAGCGGACTTTTCATCGGATTTTTCAGCGGACTTTTCATCGATGTGTTCTTCGGAGAAGTAATCGGCTTCTATGCTCTGCTCTATATGTATATAGGATATACCAACGGGAAGTTCAACCGCATTTTTTATCCGGAAGATATAAAGCTTCCAATCGTGCTCATCATCGGAAGCGATTTGTTTTATGGCCTGATATGCTATACACTGTTGTTTTTAATGAGAGCCAGATTCAATATAGGCTATTATTTCAGGCATATTATATTGCCTGAAATCGTTTATACGATCGTTATTACGATTGTCTTGTATCCCATAATACTTTGGATAAACCGTAAATTGGAAACCAGCGAGAAAAGAGGTGCGAAGAAATTTGTTTAGCCGCTTTCAACATCTAAAAGAAAACTTACTGAATGCCGTAAATATACGTTTACTCATACTTTCCGCTCTATTCATCGCGCTGGGTGCGTTAATGGTTTACCGCGTCTTCGATCTTCAAATCGTAAAGGGAGAAACCTACCTGAACGATTTCAGACTCAAGACGACGAAAACAAAAAGCCTTGCCAGTACGCGGGGAAATATTTATGACAGAGACGGAAATTATCTGGCTTATAATGAACTGGCTTATAACGTGACTATCGAAGATGTCTATGAGTCGGGAAGAACAAAAAATGCCAATTTAAACGATACGATTTACCGGCTGATTCAGATGATTGAGAAAAATGGAGATAGTGTAGTCAACGATTTCAATATTATTCTCGACAACGACGGCAATTATGCTTTTGCGGTTGAGGACAGACAGCTCATGCGCTTTCTTGCAGATGTTTACGGCTATACCACCATCGATGAGATGATGGAAAAGGGCTACAAGTATGCGACGAAGACTGCGGCAGAGGTAGTAAACGATCTGTGCAAGACCGAGCGTTTCGGAATCGGTACCTATACGGATCCCGATGACAGCAAATCCTTTGTGTCGGGGATGGGATATACTAAGGAAGAGATATTAAAGATTTTGACAATTCGCTATGCATTAAGCACCAACAGCTTTCAAAAATATATCGCTACAACAGTAGCATACAACGTAAGCGAAGAAACGGTAGCGGTGGTCATGGAAAACACCGACGAGCTGGACGGTGTGGATGTGGCCGAAGATACGGTGAGAAAGTATGTGGACAGCGTTTATTTTTCCCAGATTATCGGTTACACAGGCAAGGTGTCGCAGGAGGAGCTTAATACTTTGCAGGAGCAAAACAGCAAGTATGATCTGAACGACACCGTAGGAAAGTCCGGCATCGAATATTCCATGGAGGCACAGCTTCAGGGAACTAAGGGCTCTGAGGACGTAGTGGTGGACAATATGGGAAAGGTTATCGAGACCAGCAATCGGGTGGAACCCATTGCGGGTAACGATTTGTACCTTACGATCGATAAGGATTTGCAGGAGACGGTTTACGATATTCTGGAATCCAAGCTGGCCAGCATACTTCTTACGAAGATACGCAATATCAAGGAATACCAGCCGGGGGAAAACTCCTCCAGCAGCGATATACTCATCCCCATCGACGACGTATATTTTGCATTGCTCAACAATAATATCATCGATATGAACAATTTCTCAAACAAGTCAGCGGGAGAAAATGAGAAGGCGGTATATGAAAGCTTCCTTGTCAAGAAGGAAGCGGTGATGGATACGCTGCGCCAGGAGCTTACGGAGACGAAGACAACGTATAACAACCTGTCCTTGGAGTATCAGGTTTATGAAAGCTTCATTACCTCGATGCTGAATTCTAATTCCGTAATTATGGAATCCGAAATTGATAAGTCTGACCCCACGTATAAAGCATGGGCCACGGATGAGGTCATCAGTTTAAGCGAGTACCTTAATTATGTGATTTCCAGGAACTGGGTGGATGTGACGAAGCTTGACTTGGATAGTCAGTATTCTAATTCGGATGAAATATATTCTCAGCTTTTAGAGTACATTTTCGAAAACATCGATAACAACTCGGGATTTAATAAAAAGATATATAAATATATGATACGTAATAACGATATTTCCGGAAGACAAATTTGCAGCATTCTACTGGAGCAGAAGCTGGTAGAAGTGGAGGAGGAGGAGCTGGAGCGGTTTAATTCGGGCCTTCTTTCGCCTTATGATTTCATGCTGGAGCGTATAGGAAATCTGGATATCACTCCGGCTCAGCTGGCCCTCGATCCGCATTCTGCTTCGTCGGTGGTGACGGATGTCAATACCGGAGAGGTGCTGGCTCTTGTTTCTTATCCCGGATATGACAATAACCGAATGGCGAACGGCGTAGATGCGGACTATTTCTCATCTCTGCTAAACGACTTGTCCACACCGATGATCAATTATGCTACTTACCAGAAGACGGCGCCCGGTTCCACTTTTAAAATGGTGACGGCCACTGCCGGACTCATGGAGGGTGTTATAAATACTTCCAGTACCATTGTGTGTACCGGTACCTTCGACAAAATCGATCCGCCGCCTCACTGCTGGATATGGCCGAGGGGCAGCCACGGATCGCTGACCGTAGCGGGGGGCATTAAGAATTCCTGCAACAGCTTTTTCTATGAGGTAGGCTATAGGCTTGGAACCTTGGGTGACAGATACGTTCCCGATCTGGGCCTCCAAAAACTGACACAATATGCGGATTTGTACGGGCTGACAGATACCTCAGGTGTGGAGATTGAGGAATCCCAGCCTCAGGTATCCGACGAAGATGCGGTTCGTTCCGCCATTGGGCAAGGTACAAATAACTACACCACTGTCGGACTTGCGCGATACGTTACAACGGTCGCAAACAGTGGAACGTGTTATAATTTAACATTATTGGATAAATTGACGGATCACAATAAAAATACTTTGGAGGATTATTCCGCCGAAGTGCGCAATACTATCGATATGGATGCATCCTATTGGGACAGCATTCATTCCGGCATGCGTGCGGTTGTGGAGGCAAAGAGCTATTACAGCGGCCTGGGCGTAAATGTTGCCGGAAAGACCGGTACCGCGCAGGAAAGTAAGAGTCGTCCTAACCATGCTTTGTTCGTATGCTATGCTCCTTATGAGAATCCCGAAATCGCTATTGCGACGAGAGTGGCCAACGGATATACGTCGGATTATGCGGCGCAGATAGCAAAAGATGTCATTCAGTATTACTATGATCTGGTGGACCAGGAAGATATAACGGGTACTGCCGAGGTTCTTACCGGCGGCAGCATCAATACGGATTAATCAAAAAGGAATGTGCTTCGGCGCAGGAAAAGCGGCGCCGAAGCGGAATGGAGATTATAATGAGAAATGCTGTAATTATTAAGAGCTTTCAAAACGGAATATCGGTCTATCTGGATCCGATGCTTCCCTTTGAGGAGCTTTTGAATGAAATCGCCTTTAAGTTCAAGGAGTCCAACCATTTTTTTAAAGATGCAAAAATGGCTATTTCATTGGAAGGAAGGCATTTATCGGAGGAGGAAGAACGATACGTACTGGATACTATAATTACTAATTCGGATTTACATATCGTCTGCCTCGTAGGAAAGGACGAGGAGACTAACCAAAATTATTTAAGGGCTTTGCAGCAATTAGAATATCGAAACAGCGAGCAGGAAAACGACGGCCATTTTTACCGGGGGACCTTGAGAAACGGTCAGATATTAGAGACCGAATCGAGTATTGTCGTGCTGGGAGATGTTTATCCCGGCAGCGCTATCATTTCCACGAAGGACATCGTTATCCTGGGAGGGCTTTTCGGCAAAGCTTATGCCGGAGGAAGCGGAAATGAGGGACATTTTGTAGTTGCGCTTGAAATGTCGCCGGAGAAATTAAAAATCGGCGATTTCAAATATAAAAATAACGATAAACAGATAAAGTGGCCTATTAAACAGAAGGTACAGCCGAAAATTGCTTACGTGAAAAACAACAGAGTTGTGATGGAATCTATAACAAAAGAATTACTGAGCGACCTTACGCTATAATAATGGGGAATAGGTAAGGCTTATTGTCCGCCCGGACAGGCTTAGTGGACGAAATTATTCATCTTGGAGGAATCGGTATGAGTGAAGTAATTGTCGTCACATCAGGAAAAGGCGGGGTAGGAAAGACCACCACCTCTGCAAACGTAGGAACGGGTTTGGCAGCCATGGGAAAGAAAGTGGTCCTCATCGATACGGACATCGGGCTCAGAAATCTGGATGTCGTCATGGGACTGGAGAACCGGATTGTATATAATCTGGTGGATGTTATCGAAGGAAAGTGCAGGGTAAAGCAGGCGCTCATCAAGGACAAGCGTCACCAGAGCCTATATCTTATGCCCTCCGCTCAGACGAAGGATAAGACTGCAGTCACGCCTCAGCAAATGATAAAGATGATTCATCAGCTGAAGGAGCAGTTCGATTATATCATTCTGGATTGTCCGGCTGGAATCGAACAGGGCTTTCAAAACGCCATAGCCGGCGCAGACAGGGCACTTGTGGTGACCACACCGGAGGTCTCAGCTATTAGGGACGCCGACAGAATCATCGGCCTTTTGGAGGCCAACGAATTCAAACAAATCGACTTAATTATCAACAGAATACGGTACGATATGGTAAAGAGAGGAGATATGATGAGCGCAGCGGACGTGGTGGACATCCTTTCCATTCCTCTTATTGGTATTGTACCGGACGATGAAAATGTAGTGATAGCTACCAATCAGGGAGAACCTCTTGTAGGAAATGATACTATGGCAGGGCGCGCGTATCAGAACATATGCGAACGTGTACTCGGCAAAGAAATCCCCTTTATCGATTTCGAGAAGACGATTTCTTTCTGGACAAGAGTAACTGGTATATTTCACAAAAATTAAGGAGGAGTTTTGATGGGATTCGGAAATTTTTTTAAGAGGAAGAGTTCCCGGGAAATAGCCAAGGATAGATTGAAAATATTATTGATATCCGACCGGGTAAACTGCTCTCCGGAAATGATGGACATGATAAAAACGGACATCGCAAAGGTCATTTCAAAATACATGAAAATCGAT
Organism: Bacillota bacterium; assembly: GCA_023408815.1. Classification (GTDB taxonomy): domain Bacteria; phylum Bacillota; class Clostridia; order Lachnospirales; family Lachnospiraceae; genus Kineothrix. The sequence goes on from JAEYJO010000002.1 coordinate 41,848, forward strand.
GCAAAAAGCATGGAAATACAAATCACAAAAACGGGAACGAAGGGGCGCATGAAGACGCCGTCTTTATATGCCAACATTCCGATTATTGATGTGAATAAATAAAAAAAGCGGCCCTGAAATAAAAAACGGCCTGGCTTGGAGGGAAAAAAGATGCTGAAACAATACAGAATACGGGATTATGACTTTAAGCTTGTTATCTTAGTGATTTCCCTCACTGTTATCGGTATTCTAGCAGTGGGCAGTGCAAAAGAATCAGTGCAGAAAACGCAGATTGCCGGATTTATACTCGGTTTATTTCTTATGGTCGTAATTTCTCTTTTTGATTATTCTGTGCTGCTTAAGCTGTACTGGCTCTGTTATCTGGTCAATATCGTTCTTCTCGTGCTGGTTGCCGTGATGGGCGAACTGGTAAACGGGGCCCAGCGATGGGTGGAACTGTTCGGAATTCAGTTTCAGCCGTCAGAAACTGCGAAAATTTTGTTGATTCTGTTTTACGCACAGTTTATAATGAGACATAGGGAAAAATTGAACACCTTCAAAAATATCGCAATATGCTGCCTGCTCATACTTCCTCCGTTGTTTTTGATTTACGAGCAGCCAAATTTATCGACTACGATAGTGCTTGCTGTTGTATTTTGTGTTATTATGTTTGTAGGCGGTGTTCACTGGAAACTGGTGGCCGGAATATTGGCGGTTACGGTTCCTGCTTTTATCATAGTAATGACCATCGTCCTTCAGCCGGATCAGGATCTGATTCAAGGTTATCAGCAGACGCGTATCCTCGCGTGGCTGTATCCGGAGGAGTACGCCACGACAGAGGCTTATCAGCAGTTGAATTCCATTATGGCGATTGGTTCCGGGCAGCTTCATGGAAAAGGATATAATACGAACGTTATCAGCTCTGTTAAAAATGGCAATTTCATTTCGGAGCCTCAGACGGACTTTATCTTTGCGGTAATCGGAGAAGAATTTGGCTTCATAGGTACCTGTACTGTAATCGTACTCATCATTCTAATCACCTTGGAATGTATTCTGGTGGCCCGCAGGTCGAAAGATGTCGCCGGTGCCATTATAGCATCCGGAATGGCCGGACTGATCGGTTTCCAAGGCTTCCTGAATATAGGCGTAACAACGGGACTGCTTCCGAATACGGGAGTCACACTTCCCTTTGTAAGCTACGGGCTGACATCCCTGGTCAGCTTGTATATAGGAATCGGTTTCGTTTTAAACGTTGGTTTACAATATAAAAATAAATATTAACATAAGAGAGGGTATAACTATGAACATTGCACTGATTGCACACGATGCAAAAAAGAAATTGATGCAGAATTTTTGTATTGCTTATAAAGGGATTTTAAGCAAGAACGAACTTTTTGCAACGGGAACGACGGGGAGGCTGATTGAAGAGGTTACAAATCTGAACGTGCATAAATTTCTGGCAGGTCATCTGGGGGGTGAACAGCAGATAGGTGCACAAATTGAGCACAATGAAATGGATCTCGTTATTTTTCTCCGCGATCCTCTGACTCCTAAGCCCCACGAGCCTGACGTTAATAATGTTGTACGTTTATGTGATGTTTACAACATTCCGTTGGCGACTAATCTGGCTTCGGCAGAACTACTGATAAAATCGCTGGATAGAGGAGATTTAGAGTGGCGTGAGATGTATAGATAACAGAATTTTTTGTTTGGGTATAAGTACAGTTTTATTAGGAAGCATTCTTACCGGCTGCGGCAGCACATCTTATGAAATGGCGTACTCGCCCGACTATCCGGTAAGCAGCTACCGCATTGCCGTTTCGGAAGAAGCTGTGGATACTGCTACAACTTTCGCAGCGGATTTATGCGTTGTGGACGGAGATATTGTTGCAGAGGACTTGGATCTTAGCCAGGTCAGCTCCGCAGCACTTTTTTCCTTGTCTACTAATGAGACCATTTCAGCGAAAAACGTATATGAGAAGCTGGCACCTGCCAGCCTGACCAAAATCATGACTGCGCTGGTAGCGTTGAAATACGGTTCCCCCGACGAGGTTCTGACTGCCTCGGCCAATGTAAAGATTACGGAATCAGGAGCCCAGACCGTGGGAATAAAGGAAGGGGACAAGATGACACTGACGCAGGCGCTCCATCTGCTTCTCATCAACTCTGCAAACGATGTTGCGGTAATGATTGCGGAGGGTGTGGGTGGTTCTGTGGAGGGCTTTAGCGAACTGATGAATCAGGAAGCGAAGGAGATAGGAGCCACGAACAGCAATTTTGTGAATCCTCACGGGCTTACTGCGGATAATCATTACGTGACGGCTTATGATATGTATCTGATTTTTAACGCGGCCCTGGAATATAATCTGATCAACGAAATCATTTCCATGCCGTCCTATACTACCGTGTACAAGGACAAGAGCGGAAACGATAAAGAGATTTCTGTGAATACGACAAATCTTTACCTTCAGGGAGATAAGAACGCTCCCGATGCGATAACGGTTATCGGCGGAAAGACGGGGACCACTAATGCGGCAGGACACTGTCTGATTATTCTCTCCAGAGACTCTACGGGTAAGCCATATATTTCCGTAATTCTGCGCGCAGACGATAAGGATATTCTCTATCAGGATATGACGGATTTGTTGAGCGAAATAAAGAATTAACAGTTGTTTTTTAATATAATATAAACTATAATATAAATAGGCCTATTAATAAGTTTTTATGGGCCGAATTTACTATAGGAGGGTTCACCAATGGTTCAATTAATAATAGGCAATAAGGGAAAAGGTAAGACAAAACATTTACTGGATAAGGTAAATGCCGAGGTGAAAACAGCATCGGGAAATATTACATATTTAGACAAAAGTACAAAGCATATGTATGAATTGAACAACAAGATTCGTTTAATCAACGTAATGGATTATATGATCACTAACAGCGATGAGTTTCTTGGATTTATTTGTGGTATTATATCTCAGGATCACGATTTACAACAGATGTATTTTGACAGCTTCCTGAAGATAGCGTGTCTGGAAGGCAAGGACATCCTTCCCGCAATTGAAAAATTGGAAAAAATTGGAGAATCGTTTGGCGTAGATTTCGTTTTGAGTATTTCATTAGATGAACATGAATTGCCGGAAGTTATGAAATCAAAGGTTATTGTAGCTCTTTAATTATAGTAGTTTTAAATCAGGAAAGTATTGTGGATTCGTTTTACTGATTTTAATTGGCCTCGGATACCTTACCGGGGCCTTTCCTTTGCAAAGCAAATCCCGGGAGGTTTTGGATTGAATAATCAGAATTCCAATAAGGTAGCAAAATATAGAAAGCCGCTCAATCTTAATATAGGAATGATAATTTTTGCTGTTATTTTCATTTATATCATCATATGTACCTTCATGTATTTTACTTCCAAGCATGTTGTCGCTTATGAGGTGAAGGCGGGCGCTCTATCCATAAATAACATATACAAGGCGGTGGCTCTCAGGGACGAGACAGTGGTGACGGCCGACGATGCCGGATATGTAAATTATTTTGCCAGAGAGGGAGCTAGAGTGGCGGCGGGCGACCTCGTTTATGCTGTGGATGAGTCAGGCAAACTCTCCGATTATATCAATGCCAACTCTTCAGGAGAAAACTCTTTGTCCAAGGCGGATCTGTCCGAATTGAAGACGGAAATCGTAGGATTTTCCAGCACCTTTGATCCGAAGAGCTTTGCGGAGGCTTATGACTTTAAATACAGCATGCAGGGGACTGTTCTGAAGCTGGCCAATTATAATATTTTGGAGAGCATAGATGCCATTCAGACTTCAGGGCTGGAGGGTCTGGTGAAGCAGTGCATCTCGCCTGCTGCAGGCATTGTCGTCTATTCCACGGATGAGTATGAGGCGCTGACTTTGGAACAGATGAATAAGGAGCTGTATTCGCAGGAGAATTATGAAAAAAAACAGTTAATAGGCAATGAATTGATTGCGGCAGGTGATCCTGTTTATAAATTGTCCACAAACGAAGACTGGTCGCTGGTTATCGAGGTCGATAAGGACAGAGAAGAGGAGCTTCTTGAAGCAGAATATGTAAAGGTAAAATTTTTAAAAAACCAGGAAACCTCCTGGGGCAAGGTGGATTCTTATACAAATGAAGACGGGGATATTTTTGTCAAGCTCGCTTTCACCAATTCTATGATCACGTTCTGTACGGATCGCTTTGTAGATATTGAGCTCATTCTGGAAGACGAATCGGGGTTGAAGATACCCAATTCTGCCATAGTGGAAAAGGAATTTTTCATCGTACCTAAGAGCTTCGTTACAAAAGGCGGAAACAGTAGTTCCTATGGAGTACTGAGAGAAGCTTACACGGAGGACGGGACTGCTACGACGGAGTTTGTGGAGACTACGATTTATAATGAAGAGGACGAGGAATATTATGTGGATGATTCCACTCTTCGAATAGGAGATTATCTCATAATACCTGAAGGTACGGAGAAATATGCGGTGAGCAAGAGAGGAAGCCTGATCGGGGTATATAACATCAATAAGGGATATGCGGATTTCAAACAGGTCAATATTTTATACAGCAATGACGAATATTCCGTTGTGCAGTCTAATACGGCATATGGACTGAATGTGTACGACTATATCGTTTTGGATGCGGCCACGGTGAGCGAGGATGAATTGATATATGAATAGGGGGAAGGATTCTTTCGCTTTAGGTTATGGTGATGTAGGAAAGGAGATTGGTATGGGTGAGGATAAAGATAGGGCGTTTACTGTGAAGGGAAACATTGGCTATGGTTATATTGCCGATAATATAAAGATGGTAGAGAACAATATCCTCAGTGCCTGCAAGCGCTCTGATCGGTATATCGAGGAGGTGACGCTTATAGCGGTCAGCAAGACGATGCCGGTGGAGGCGCTGAAAGCGGCTTATGAATGTGGATGCAGGGACTTTGGAGAGAATAAGGTGCAGGAGCTGGTGGATAAATATGAGCAGATGCCAAAGGATATCAGGTGGCATATGATCGGACATCTTCAGCGGAATAAGGTGAAGTATATTGTTGATAAGGCTTATCTTATTCATGGGGTGGATTCTTTGAGGCTGGCGGAGGAAATAAGTAAGGAAGCAGCGAAGAAGAATGTTACCGCTCATATTCTTATAGAGGTGAATGCCGCACAGGAGGAGACTAAGTTCGGGGTGAGCACAGATGAGACTGCTGCGCTTCTTGAAAATATTTCCAGGTTGCCGTCGATAGAAGTCGAAGGCTTGATGATGATAGCGCCATATGTTGAAAATTCGGAAGAAAACAGACAATACTTTGTAAGCTTACGCCAATTATCTGTTGACATAATGAAAAAAAACAATGATAATGTTAATATGAATGTTTTGTCGATGGGGATGACTGGTGATTACGAAGTCGCGATTGAAGAGGGCGCGACTTATGTTCGAGTTGGGACAGGCATATTTGGCGAAAGGAATTATAACAGTTAAGGAGATATTACGATGGGAGTAATGGATAAATTTTTGAATTATATGAAGTTGAATGATGAAGACGAGGATTATTATGATGAGGATTATTATGATGATTCCGACGAGCACCAGTCTTCTAAAAAGACGGTAGTTCCCAAGGAAGAGTCTCCGATATTAGAGGATGTCTCCGCTAAGAAGTCTTCGCCCAAGATCACTCCGATGGCAAGACAGCCGAGGAAGATGATAGGCGCAGGCATGGAGGTGTGTGTAATCAAACCTACTTCTGTGGAGGATGCGAGGGAGATTACAGAGACATTATTAGCCAACAGAACGGTAGTGCTTAATCTGGAAGGTCTGGACGTGGATATCGCTCAGCGGATCATCGATTTTACCTCCGGTTCCTGCTTCGCGATGAGCGGAAACCTGCAGAAAATATCTCACTACATATTCATCATTACTCCAGCGAGCGTAGATATTTCCGGAGATTTTCAAGAGCTTTTATCAGGAGCTTTCGATGTACCCATTAATAAATAAAGTTGAAAACTTCCCTTTTTAACGGGGAAGTTTTTATATAATGTAAGCTGGAGGAAAAATGTATGGCCCAGAGATTGACCATAAATTATGAGAAAAAGCCTTGTTATGATATTGTATTTTCACAGACCTTCGATGAGTTCGCTTTTGAACTAGAGGAGCTTAGTATTGAGAACAGACGGCTCTGCATTGTGACGGACTCTTCGGTGGAGGCCTTATATGCACAGACTATCTTGGATTTAATAAAGGATAAATGTAAGAAAGCGGTAGTTTTTTCTTTTCCTGCGGGAGAACAGAGCAAGACGCTGGATACGGTGAAGAAAGCTTATACCTTTCTTATTGAAGAAGAGTTCGATAGAAAGGATTTGCTCATTGCGTTGGGCGGCGGCGTTGTAGGAGACCTGACCGGCTTCACTGCAGCAACTTATTTGCGCGGAATCGATTTCATACAGATTCCGACCACGCTCCTGGCACAAGCGGACAGCAGCATCGGCGGAAAGACCGGTGTCGATTTTGACGGATATAAGAATATGGTAGGCGCTTTCCATATGCCGAAGCTGGTTTATATGAATGTTTCTGCTCTTAAGACCTTGGAGGAACGGCAGTATTACTCGGGTTTTGCTGAAATTATGAAACATGGCTTGATTCGTGACCATATTTTTTATGAGTGGCTGCTTAATAACATGTATGAGATATGCGAGAGAGATCCCTCTGTCTTGGAGGAGATGGTAATTAAGAGCTGCTCCATCAAAAAAGCGGTGGTGGAAAAGGATCCTAAGGAGATGGGAGACCGGGCGCTCCTTAACTTCGGACATACGATTGGACATGCTATAGAAAAGGCGAAAAATTTTGAGCTTTACCATGGAGAATGTGTTGCCTTAGGATGCGTGGCGGCAGCTTTCATTTCGTGGAAGCACGAGCTTTTGTCCATGGAGGAGTATTATGAGATCAGGGATATGTTCGTGCCCTTCAATCTTCCGATTTCCATAGAAGATATCGATGCAGAGGAAATAACGGCCCTTACAAGATCAGATAAAAAGATGGACGCTGGTAAGATTAAATTTGTTCTTCTCAAAAAGGTAGGAAAAGCCGTTATCGATACGAGTGTTACGGAGGAAGATATTAAAGCGGCAGTGGAGGAAATCAGCTTCAACGAAGAGGATATGTCTGAATAATAATCAATAAGTACGCATAAATACTTATCGATTCAAAGAAACGTGAGGATTTTTCATGAGTAAGGCGAAGAGAAAATTGCTTGTTTTCGATGTATTTCTTATAAGCGTGCTGATTGCCACGGATCAGCTTTCCAAGTACTTTGCAGTCCTTAAGTTAAGGCACCAGCCGGCTTACAGTGTGATTGAAGGTATCTTGGAATTCAATTATCTGGAGAACAGGGGCGCGGCGTTTGGGCTTTTGCAAAACCAAAAGGTTCTGTTTCTATTTGTGGGAATCATATTTTTATGTACAATCGTTTATATTCTTTATAAGACGCCTGACGGCGGCCGGTATACGTTTTTGCATATTCTTCTTGTGACGATTGCGGGAGGTGCGGCAGGAAATATGATAGATCGTATCCGTTTGGATTATGTGGTGGATTTTATTTATTTCGTATGTATTAATTTCCCCATATTTAATGTGGCCGATATGTATGTGACAATGGCCTCGGTAGTGCTTTTTATATTATTGCTTTTTTATTATAAGGAGGAGGATTTGAATTTCCTCAACTTCAAACAAAATAAGTACAGGGAACTGAAATAGATGATGCAAGACAGCAGTCGGCTTTGTTTTCAAATAAACGAGGATATGGGAGATGAGAGGATTGATAAGTGTTTAAGCATGCTTATCGATTCTTTGTCGCGCTCTTATATTCAAAAGCTGTTAAAGGATGAAAAGGTCACAGTAAATGGTGTCGTCGTCAAGGCGAATTACAAGGTGAAGATCGACGACGAAATACGCTTTGATGTGCCGCCTGCCGAGGAGCCGGATATATTGCCGGAGGATATTCCGCTGGATATTCTCTATGAGGATCCGGATGTCCTCGTTGTGAATAAACCTAAGGGCATGGTCGTCCATCCTGCGGCGGGACATTACAACAATACCTTGGTAAATGCGGTCATGTTTCATTGCCAGGGAGAACTTTCCGGCATAAACGGTGTGATGCGTCCGGGCATTGTTCATAGAATTGACAGGGATACTACGGGTTCCGTTATCATTTGCAAGAACGACTTTGCCCATAATCACATCGCATGCCAGCTTAAAGAACATTCTATTGTAAGAAAATATCACGCGATTTGCTATGGGGGGATAAAAGAGGAGGAAGGCTCCGTAAATGCTCCCGTGGGAAGACATCCTGCCGACCGCAAGAGAATGGCCGTGAATGAAAAAAACGGAAAGTATGCTGTTACTCACTACAAAGTATTAAAAAGATTCAATGGATATACTTATATCGAATGTATGCTGGAGACCGGGAGGACCCATCAGATCCGTGTCCATATGGCAAGTATCGGACATCCTCTGCTGGGGGACGAGGTATATGCCGGCAACCGCAAATCTCCCTTTAAGCTGGAGGGTCAGTGCCTCCATGCGAAAACGCTTGGATTTGTTCATCCGCGAAGCTTAAAGTATATCGAAACAAATGCGCCATTGCCTGATTATTTTGCGCATTTACTTGAAATTTTATAGAAAAATAGTGTTTTTCTTTCAGATATGAATAGTCCGGCCAACGTAAGCAACGTTCCGCAAGCGGCAATCCATGTGATTATTTCATTCAACACAAGAATCGATGTGATTACGGTAATAGCTGGAACCATGTAAATATAGATACTCGTTTTTACTGCTCCTAACAGCTTAACTGCCGTATTCCATGTAACAAAGCAAAGGGCCGATGCTCCTAATCCAAGGAATAAAATATTGAATACAGTGACAGGATGTGTGAACCTTTCTATTTTCCATTCAAAAGGAAATACATAAAGAGCAGGAAGCATAAAGAGTATTCCGTAAAGAAATATTCTTCGGGTAGTTTGTATTGTGTTGTACCCGAACTGGCTGATTTTTCTTGTAAGTATTGAGTATAGCGCCCATACAAGAGCTGCAATTACCGCTAACAGATCACCTGCGGGATTTAGTTTCAAAATCATGCTTCCGTTAAAATTGATAAGGATGATTCCGATCATAGCAATAACGAATCCAATAAAGAAGTTTATCCTTAGCTTCTCATTATCCAAAAAACGGTGGGAAAGCAGTGCCGTGAAAAACGGTGCAATAGAAATAATTACCCCGACATTGGATGCAAGCGTATAGGTCAAAGCAATATTCTCCAAGAGGAAATAAAGCGTAACCCCGCATAAGCCTGCACCGGCAAAAAGGATTTCCTGTCTTATTCTTGTCCATTTTAACCTATGTGGAAAAACTATTGTTAATGCGATCAGCCCTATGGCGAAACGGTAAAATAATATTTCAATGGGAGCAAAGCTTGCAAGTAATATTTTTGTTGATATAAAAGTTGTTCCCCATATTAAAATTGTAATGGCAGCCAAAAAATGTCCGGCAATCTCTTTGTTCGTTTTCATATATTTTTTATGTACTCCTCGCTTAAGGTCTGATCTCTATTTTCTTTAAATATATCCTCATATTGTTTTGGCGTAAGTCCAATCAGTTTCTTGAAGAATTTTGTGAAATGGCTTTGGTCTGCAAAACCTGTCTGTAAGGCGGCATCCAGGGGATCTATTCCTTTTTCCAGCAGCTTTTTGGCTTCGCTGATCCGGATAGTTTCAAGATATTGGTATGGTGTGATTCCTCTCTGCTTTGTAAAGTTCCTCAGCAAAGTGTATTTGTTTAGATTGGACAGCTTGCTTAAATCATCCAATGTAATTAATTCGGCATAATGGTTTTCCATATAATAGCAGCACTCTTGGATTTCCGCACTTACTTCTGAGCGCTTTTCTTTTTCGGGTCTGGTGAATTCCGTAATTAGCTGTTCGATGAGGAAAAAGAAAATTTCCTCCTTTTCAAAATCTTTCCGCTGCTCCATAATCAATTCGTGAAGCTCACGTAAAGACGGAACGATTTCACTATGGTGTGCCACCGTAGTGATAAACCGGGGAAGATAGTCCATACCGGTAATTTGTGCGGTTGTTTCCCTCATTATATTCTCATTGATATTAATGCTTCTCCAGTCGAGAGGTTTCTCATCGATTTGTTGGCAGGTATGATTTTCTAATGGATTAAATAACAACAGATCACCTGCTCCTATGGTGTAATCTTTATTTTTACAGGATAAATGCCGGCTTCCGTCTTCCACAAAACCGATTACGTAGTATTCATGGAAGTGATTGGGAAATTTTTGCATTATTCCGTTGAATTGATGTGCTTCAATTTTTAATTCGTTATCGTAGCGCACTAAACGTTGTTCCCGGTCTGTCATAATATTGCCCTCCTATATATTCCGTATAGATTGTAGCACAGCTTCATAATTTCTTCTTGTATAATATTGACTTTTTAATTAGTGCTTCCATATCTATTTGTGTCTTTATATAGTCAAATTCAGTTAATGAGGTAAAATGAATGATGGTTGACATAAAATAATTATGTCAACTTAAGATGATTTGCACAAATAAAACGTGTTAAAATTGTATATTTATTGAATTTTTGGAGTCAATTATATATAATATATATAATAATTATAATCTTAGCCTTATCGTTGATTATATCAATAGCAATAGAATGGAGGAATGAGTATGGATACAATTATTACGATCGCGAGACAATTCGGCTCAGCAGGAAGAGAAATAGGGGAGCAGGTAGCAAAATATTTTAATATTCCTTGCTATGATAAGGAGCTGCTTACAAGGGCAGCACAAGAAAGCGGTTTTTGTGAAGAAATGATCCAGACACACGATGAAAGGCCGACGAATTCCTTCCTTTATAACTTGGTTATGGATACATATTCGTTTGGCTACAATGCATCTTCTTTCGTGGATATGCCCATCAGCCACAAGGTTTTTCTTGCTCAATTCAATACGATCAAAAAGATTGCCGACGAAGGTCCTTGCATTATTGTTGGCCGCTGTGCAGATTATGCGCTCAGCGATTACAAGAACTGCGTTCATTTATTTATTTATGGAGATGAAGAGACTAAGGTAAAACGCATTATGAATAAATACAATTTAACAGAAGCAAAAGCGAAGGATTTAATGGCGAAAAAGGACAAACAGCGTCAGAGCTATTATAATTATTATTCCTCAAAGAAATGGGGCCGTGCAGACAGCTATGATCTGTGCATTAACAGCAGCGTGCTGGGAGTCGAAGGAACTACGAACCTGATTGTTCAGTTTGTTGAAGATTTCGAAACCAGAAAAAGATAAAAAGCAGCGATATAAATTTTTTGATAAGGTAAGGGAAGCCGTAACGGCTTCCCTTATTTTGAACTTTGCACTATGTTCTAGTTCCATAGGATAATGTTCTTCAAGTGAATGTGATTTATAATATCTTTCAGATAGTTTCTTATAGCATTTCAACTAATATTTTAAAGTTTAGACAAATTGAAATAATGTTTGCTTATACACAGACAATGATTGAATATAGTTGTATAATGGTAAAATATAAGGTTAATAATCATAAATAGGAAGGCTAGGAGGAGAGCAGGCTGTGGAAGAGAAGTATTTTATTTGGAATTCGAACATAGAAGAGATTGTTTCAGGATATAAGAAAGAGGGAGGTTTCTATACATGTACTCTGTGCGGCAGAAAATTTAAAAAGGGCTCAATTTTTACGATAAACGAGAATTTATATGATGCCTTTGGTGCAGTTAATGAGCATCGCGTCGCAGAGCATGGCTTTACCGTAGATTATATATTGGAACAAAGTCCGTCCTTTAGCGGAATATCGGAGGTACAGCAGGAAGTACTGAAATTGATGTCCGAAGGAAAAGACGATAAAGTGATTTCTCAGAGTATCGGGATCGCCCAGTCTACAGTAAGGAATCATCGTTTTAAGCTAAGGGAAAAGGAGAAACAGGCGAAAGTCTTTCTCGCTCTTATGGATTCACTGGAAGAGAAGACGAATCGTTCCATCGATCAGGCGGATATTGGTATCATCGAAGAGCTTCACGCCGCCGCAACGATGATTGATGACAGATACAATATTACCGATGTCGAGAGAGAAAAGACAATTAGGACTTATATGGATGAAACCGGCGCCATCAAGCAATTTCCGGCAAAGGAAAAAAAGAAGATTATTGTGTTGAGGGAAATTGCAAATAACTTTAAGACGGAGCAGGAATACAGTGAAGCTGAAGTAAACAGAATCCTGGAAAGAATTTATGGCGATTTTTCAACGATACGTAGGGCATTAATCGAATATGGATTTCTGGACCGGTCTGCTGATTGCAGTGTGTATCGGGTAAGAAGTTAAACAAATCCTTTCATTGAGCTATTCCATATCCGTACAGGCAGGTGGCACGTCTGTATATCAGATGTGGCGACTTGAGTGAAGTGTTGGATAAAAATGTGTGACTCCAACCTTAGGGCATATAGTAACTTTTCGGTACTATCTTACTAATTAGTGCCTTATTGACATAAATTAACTATATGTTAGAATATCATTTAACTATTAACATATTCATTTATAACTTTTTACAAGGTGAATAACAGGAGGAAATAATATGATGACTTTAATCAAAGATGATAATAATCTATATAGAAATCTCATAAATGGCCAATGGGTTGACAGTAAAGACAGTAAGTATATTACTGTAACATCTCCTATTGATAATTCGGTTATTGGAAGTGTACCCGCAATGACAAAAAATGAGGTGGATTTAGCGGTACAAGCGGCAAAGGAAGCGCAGAAGAGCTGGAAGCATGTGACAATAGATGAAAAAGCGGAAATTTTGTATCATGCAGCTGAAATTCTTCTGAAAAACAAAGAGGAGCTAGCCGGCCTCATGGTAAAAGAGATAGCGAAAGACAGAAAGAGCGGTCTTTCCGAAGTGGAGCGAACGGCCGATTTCATCAAGTTTACGGCAGATACCGCCAAGAATATTTCCGGTGAAAGTATTCCGGGAGATAGTTTTCCGGGAGGAAAAACAAATAAAGTTTCTATTGTAAGAAGAGAACCTCTGGGAGTTGTTTTAGCAATTTCTCCATTTAACTATCCTGTGAATTTAGCTGCATCTAAGATTGCGCCGGGATTGATGGCTGGGAATTCTGTTATTTTAAAACCGGCAACGCAAGGCAGCTTATGCGGATTATATTTAGCAAGAGCTTTTCAGGAAGCAGGAGTTCCTGACGGGGTTTTAAATACTGTTACCGGAAAAGGCAGTGAAATAGGCGATTATATTACTACTCATCCGGGAATTAACTTTATTAATTTTACCGGCAGTACAGAGGTTGGCCAGCATATTTCACAAATAACGAATATGGTACCGCTGTTGATGGAACTTGGCGGAAAGGATGCCGCTATTGTTTTGGAAGACGCAGATTTAGAGCTGACAGCCAATAATATTGTTGCGGGAGGGTATTCTTATTCCGGTCAAAGATGTACTGCAGTTAAGCGAATTTTAGCAGTAGATCAAATCGCAGATCAATTGGTTGAAAAGATAATGTCTAAGATGGAAAAGTTAACCTATGGAAATCCATTAGAGAAGGATGTTGATATCGTTCCATTAATCAGTTCGAAGGCAGCGGATTTTGTCTGTGAACTGATAGATGATGCGAGAGAAAAAGGTGCTAAGCTGCTCGTTGGCGGGAATAGAGAAGGAAATATTATCACGCCGACTTTGTTCGATTATGTTACGACTGACATGCGAATTGCCTGGGAAGAACCATTTGGTCCGGTGCTTCCGATTATACGTGTGAAGGATAAAGACGAAGCAATAGAAATAGCAAATGCATCCGAATATGGACTTCAATCTGCAGTATTTACACAGAATATCAATGATGCCTTTTACGTGGCAGACAAATTAGAGGTAGGCACTGTTCAAGTGAATAACAAAACAGAAAGAGGCCCCGATCATTTCCCATTTCTTGGAGTAAAAGCTTCCGGGATTGGTACACAGGGAATTCGTTATTCCATTGAGTCTATGTCCAGGCCTAAGGTAACTGTCATTAATTTGTCGCATCAGGAATAGTACATTATATATTTTTAAGGCTTTTTATAATTAGAGGCATTCTTGACTCTTGCTGCATTTAAATTACGGAGATTATCGATATATTATTTCATATGTGCAACTTATATCATGTAATTGTCTGCAGAAATTGATATACTGTAAAAAGGAGTGAAGCAAATGTCTGTACAAACAATAGAAACAATGGCAAAGTGGGTAGAAAATAACATAACGGAAAACCCGAGTCTGCAGGATATGTCATCATATGTTGGATATTCGCCGTATTACTGCTCTACGAAGTTTCGGGAGCACATGGGTATGACATATAAACAGTTTCTTGCTCAATGTAAATTAAAAGGTGCCGCTTATGATCTTTGCGTAACCAATGACAAAATAACCGATATTGCGTTTCGATACGGATACTCGTCATCGGAATCGTTTGCCAGAGCTTTTTCTAAAGCGTTTCAATGTTCGCCGCGTCAATATCGGAACGCTTTCGGTTTTCTGCCGGGTTCCCTTTAGGGCATATTGCTCCCTCCGAATTCATAGATGTGAGGAGATAAGATGTCTGAAAAATTTGGAAGAAATGATCTCTGCTGGTGTGGCAGCGGTCGAAAATATAAGAAATGTCATGGCCCTATTGAAGAGCAGATTGAAATTTATCGCTTAAAGGGATGTGAAGTACCTCATCGGAAATTGCTTAAAACAGAACAACAGCTTGAAGGTATGCGGGAAAGCAGCAAACGAAACATCGCTTTGCTGGATTTCATTACAAATTATGCGGCTGCTGGAATCACTACGGAAGAACTTGACCGGCTCATCTTTGAGAAAACCAAGGAACTGGGAGGAATTCCGGCAACACTTAATTATAACGGATACCCCAAGAGCGTGTGTATCTCGATCAATGATGTTGTGTGTCATGGTATTCCCTCTGATCGTATATTCCTGCAAAACGGGGATATTGTAAATATTGATGTGTCTACAATTTACAACGGCTTTTTTTCAGATTCTTCACGCATGTTTTGTATTGGTGATGTTTCCGCCGAGAAACAAAAACTGGTTGATGTCGCGAAAGAGTGTGTGGAGCTTGGCATTGAACAAGTAAAACCGTGGGGATTTCTTGGAGATGTTGGGCAAGCGGTTCATGACCATGCAAGGGAAAATGGATATTCTGTTGTTCGAGAAATCGGAGGCCACGGTGTTGGTCTGCAATTTCACGAAGATCCCTGGGTCGGTTACGTAACAAAGCAAGGAACAGGAATGCTTTTAGTTCCGGGGCTTGTTTTCACGGTAGAACCTATGATAAATATGGGAAAATCCAATATAGTAACGGATAAACACGATAATTGGACTGTTCGCACTGCTGACGGGAAGCCGTCTGCTCAATGGGAAAAAACAGTATTAGTTACCGAAACCGGTTATGAGGTATTGACATATTAGTAAAGGAGATTACCATGCTAGAACAAATAGGAAACAGAAGAAGCATCCGTAAATATCTAGATAAAAAAGTTGAAAAAGAGAAGCTTATCCAAATATTAGAAAGCGCCAGATTAGCGCCATCCGGAAGCAATACACAGCCTTGGATGTTCGTTGTAGTTGAATCAGAGGAAATAAAAGAGAAATTATCAAATGTTGATCATCACCAACAGTGGATGATGACAGCCCCTGTATTTATTGTGTGTGTAGCAGATATTCGTTGTCGCATTTCGGAAGGTATCAGCGTAAGGCTGGATGAGAACAGTCCTGAACCTGAGCTCAAGCAAATTATCAGGGATACAGCCATTGCGATGGAGCATATTTTGCTTGAAGCGGAGCATTTAGGATTGGCAACCTGTTGGACAGCATGGTTTGAACAAGATGCTGTCAGACCTATTCTGAACATTCCGGAAGATAAGTATGTGTGCGGAATAATTACGCTGGGATATGGTGATGAAGCACCAAAGCAACGGCCGAGGAAAGAGTTGGAAGAAATTGTCCGGTATGAAAAATGGTGATGAAGCTTTTAGAAATATTTTGTTATTGACATATTAAAGATAATATGATATAAAATTTTCAAGCAAGGGCGTTAAAATAAACGTTCTTGCTTTTTTATTTTCATTAAAATGGTTAAAGTGTCCTATTATCAGAATTTTTCTAAGGAGTGATGCTTATGAAAATGAAGACATTTTGTATTAAGCGTAATATCAATTATCAGGAAGTGATGGCAAACGGTAATTTATTTGAAAAATTCTATGAAATTGATAATCCGTGTAATGATAAATTAATTACAATACCGGATGGAAGCATTGATATTCAATGCCTATGGAGAAATAACAAGCTGAAGGTATTGATAGTAGGAAGTTTTCGTGAAGGAGGAACCTCTCTTCTTACAGAATATGACAAATGCTTTGGCGGAAGATTGATCAGAGGGGTTGTTCCGTCATGCTTTAAAGGGTTTATGGAGGATATTATCAGCAACAGAATTCCTATAGAATCTTTTCTTAGGATACCGGAGATGGAAGATTTAATAAGTTTTGATTTACCCTTGGAGCAAAAGGCGGATTGTATGTTATCCCTGCTTGAAAATGCAATGATAACTAATGAGAACATCATTACCAAACATATTATTAATACGATTGAAAAAGAGCACGGAAATGTAATTATAGGAGATATGGTTGAAAACTTAGGGTACAGTCACCGTTATACAAACCGTGTCTTTAAAAGCAACGTAGGTTTATCCATTAAAAATTATGCCAACATTGTTCGTCTACAGGAAAGTTTACGATATATCAGACTTCAAAGAGAAGATGATATCTACAGCAAATTAGGATATTATGATCAGGCTCACTTTATTCACGACTTTAAGAGGTTTTCTTCATTTACACCGAATGCCATGAAAAAAATACAGGATATAAATTTTGTATAATATTCTAATGATCGGATTGGCCGATTTTTTACAATTACTTTTATAAAAACAATTATATTATGATTCTATAAAAAGAAAAGGAGCAATGTCTTACAAATGATATTGCTCTTTCCTTATTACAATGCGAGAGACTAAAAGATAATCTATTCGCACTATCATAAAGACCATACAGGCAACTGGCAGAAAGGAAGACAATAGGTATGAAAAAAATGGTATTTACAAAAACAGCATTGATTACGGGAAGAGATGCACTTGATTATTTGAAAAATATAGAGTATAAAAAAGCGGTTATTGTAACCGGCGGTCAATCCATGGTAAGAACAGGTGTCATCGATAGAGTAAAGGCGATTATGCATAGAGAAGCATGTGAGATTGTTTTATTCAGTGGGATCAGTAAAAATCCCACAACCGGGCAAGTGGAAGAAGGCGTTGCATTTTTTCATAAAGAAAAACCGGATGTCGTATTGGCGCTCGGCGGAGGATCTGCGATTGATGCTGCAAAAGTCATGCTCCTTTTCTACGAGCATCCGGAAATAAGCTGGGATACTGTATTTTCTATGTCTCTTGAGGATAAAAAATTAAGAACTAAATTGATAGCCATACCTTCCACATCAGGAACAGCATCAGAAGTAACACAAGTCAGCGTTATTACATTGGAAGAACAACAGTTCAAATTAGCGATTAAAACCGAACATATAAGACCGGATATTGCCATATTGGATCCGAACCTTCCTGTAACATTACCCGCTCATATCGTTGCTGAAACAGGAATGGATGCCTTAACCCATGCACTGGAAGCATACATAAACAAAAATGGAAATGATTTCACGGATGCCCTTGCCAAGGAAGCCATTGAAGGTATCATGGAATGGCTGCCACTTTCATATAAGGAGGGAACCGTAGAAAGCAGGGAAAAAATCCATAATTTTCAATGCATGGCCGGCATGGCATTTTCCAATGCTGGACTTGGTATGGTGCATGGAGTGTCACATGCTTTTGGGGGAAAATATAATCTTGCACACGGACTTGTTAATGCCATAATTCTTCCGTACGCAATGGATTATAATAAAAAGGATGCAGAGGTTGCCTCTAAGTACACAAAATTATCCCGTATACTGGAAACGGATATTATAGAAGGTGTTAAGCAAATGAATCGCGAACTGGATATTGCAGCATGCATTGCAGATATTGGAATCACAGAAGAAGAGTTTAAGAGAGATTTTTATGAGATTTTGCAAAATTCCATGAAGGGAGCAACAGTTGTTAATCCAATTAAAGTGTCTCCAGAAGACATGGAAAAGTTTATTAATTGTGTGTATTTCGGTATAAAGGTTACGTTTTAGCCGGGCTTGTTTTATATATTAGGGCTACTTTTTACAATAACCAGAGAAAAACCAATGCTAATATGACTTAAATAGGCAGGGCATAACAGCCAAAAAAGAAAAGCCATTAGAGACATAGTTATTAAGGCTTACCATAAAGGCAGGAGGATACCATGAATAGAGAAGAAATATTTAATGATTCTAAAAAATATACTGTTTTCACCTGGGTAGCACAAGAGAATTTTAAACCGCTGGTAATAGAAAAAGCGGAAGGTATCTATATGTGGGACTACGACGGAATCCGATATATGGATCTAAGTTCACAATTGGTTAACGTTAATATTGGCTTTAATAATGAGAATATTATTAAGGCAATCCAGGAACAGGCGGCATCTTTACCGTATATTGCACCAAAGCACACCTATGATAAAAGGGCCGAACTGGGAAAAATAATAATTGAAGAAATCGCACCCCCAAATATGGAAAAAGTTTTATTTACACTTGGAGGTGCTGACGCGAACGAATATGCGATACGGCTTGCAAAAGCTTTTACAGGCAAAGATAAAGTATTTTCAAAATATGAATCCTATCACGGTTCCACCTATGGAGCGGCTAATTTAACAGGAGAGGCGGAACGGTCATCACCATTCCCTACCATTCCGGGATTCATTAAATTCCAACCTCCGCACTTATATACCTATGACATTCAGTTTGCGACAGAAGAACAAGCGACGGAACATTTTCTAAACCGGTTAGAATATCAGATTATTATGGAAGGTTCCGACAGTATTGCAGCTTTGTTTATTGAATCGGTTACCGGCAGTAACGGAACTTATCTGTATCCAAAGGGATACCTGAAAGGCGTTCGTAAACTTTGTGATAAATATGAGATCGTAATGGTGTGCGACGAAGTTATGGCGGGATTTTTAAGATGTGGTGAGTGGTTTGCCTGTCAGGCAGAGGGAATAGAACCGGATATCATTACTATTGCAAAAGGTGTTAATAGCGGATATGCACCTTTGGGCGGAGTCATAATTAATAAAAAAATTGCAGATTACTTTGACGTGCATGCACTTCCGAGCGGACTGACCTATAATTCGCATGCGCTTGGAGTTGCGGCCGCTATAGCATGCATTCGAGAGTACCAGAGGCTGGATATTAAAACTAATGTTCAGACGTTGGCAGCAAAATTCGCTCAGGGGATGGAAAAATTAAAAGAAAAACACTTGGCAATCGGTGATGTCAGATATATTGGATTGTTCGGTGCGATAGAGTTTGTAACCGATAGGGAGAAGCATACGGGTATGTTAAAGGGCAAGGACGGAAAGCCGTTTTTATCCCAAATGATTGCGAATCTATATAAATTCGGACTCGCAACCTTCGGACATGGAGCGACAATCATGATAGCTCCTCCGCTTATCATTACAGAAGTACAGTTGGAGGAAATGTTTGGTGCATTAGAGGAAGCATTAACATTTGCGGATGAGCAATTGTAGAAATGTGAAATAAAAAAATAAGACAAGGGAGTCATGCAGGAGAAATTATTCTTACTTGCAGGGCTCCCTGTTTTAATTAAAAAAGGTTTACTGATCGTTATTGAAAAATATCGATACATCTAATTTTGAAAGGAGAGCAATTATGAAAAAAAGGACTTTGGCAATTTTATTTGCAACAATTATGAGTATTGGTGTGATGAGTGGATGTGCAGCATCTTCATCAAAAGAAACGACAGCTGAAGCAGAGAAGGAGACGACAACTGAAGAGGCGACAACCGAGGAGACGGCAAGCGAGGAAACGGCGAGTACTGAGGAAACGACTGCCGCAGATGATCCTTATGCAGCAGCAACAGAATTAACGGGAGGTGTGTTAAGAGTTGGAATGGAATGCGCATATGCACCATTTAACTGGACACAGTCTACTTCAGCCGTTGATGCAGACGGTTGGGAAGCTGTTCCCATCTTCGGCACAAGTGATTATGGATTTGGTTATGATATTATGTTCGCACAGAAAATAGCGGACGAAATGGGATGGAAATTAGAGGTACATAAGATTGAATGGTCAAGTATTGTCCTTGGAATGCAGTCAGGTGATTATGATTGCATTATTGCCGGAATGGTTTATACGGAAGAAAGAGATAAAACAGTAGACTTTACCAGAGCATATTACAATAGAGATAATGTTATGGTGGTAGCGGCAGACGGACCTTATGCAAATGCAACGGGCTTGTCGGATTTTGATGGCTGTTCGGCTGTTACGCAGATCAATACATCATGGGCAGACTATGTGACCCAGATCCCGAATGTGAAAGCAGGAACCTTCCCTGAAACAACATCTGAGGTAATCATGCAGGTTGCAACAGGTGCGGCTGACTGTGCCGTATTAGATTATCCAACCGCTTATTCTGCTGCATTAAGCAATCCGGCGGTTAAGGTCATTAAGTTAACGGACGATAATGACTTTATTACACCGGAAGGTATGTCTGAGGCTGTTTCAGTAGCTGTAGACGAAGGAAATACCGTATTAAAGGACGCGATCGAAGCTGCAATGGATGCCATCGGCTGGGATCAGGCTGATATGGATGAATATATGGATCTGGGAATTGAGGTACAGCCTTTAAGCAATTAAAATAGAATAATAGAATTCAGGTGAGGACTAAAGGGGTCTGCATATTGCAGACCCTAGGTCTATGAAAAGGATATAGGAGCATTCCTGTTAAGTAACAAATGACGGGTTTGCAAAAAATGAGTGTCACCCATAGAATAATGATTGTTAACTGGCTGGTTAAATAATCATCGTTCAAAGGAGACACCCACAAATGAATTGT
>JAEYJO010000043.1 GCA_023408815.1 Bacillota bacterium
GAAGAACGACGAAATCGGCAAGGGAGGCGGAAACGATTATTTTCGCTCAGGCGACGTCTCTGGAGGAGACTATTCAGGTCTTTGGGGAAATCAATAGCTGTGTGGAGAACCTTGTGGACGGCCTTAAGCATATCGCGGACAGTATGCAGGAAATCAATGGGGAGAAGGAGCAGGTTCAGGAGTCCATTCACAGCATATCCGTGGTTTCGGAGCAGTCTGCAGTGGCTACCGAGGAAGTTACCGCTACTTTAGATGATCAGGTTAAGATCGTTTCCGATTTGGCAAAGGACGTTGAATTATTGAGAAAAGAAGCGGATGCGTTAGACCAGTCTATCGGAAGATTTATCGTATAGGATTATGGGCCATCCGTAAAATTTACAGACAGCAGGACAAAACGGAGGGTCAGAAATGTTTCGTGATGATTTTGTTTGGGGCGTTGCCAGCAGCGCCTATCAAATAGAAGGAAAAGATATAGAAGACGGGGGCGGGAAAACGATATGGGACACCTTTGCGGAGAAAGGAAGAATCGCAGACGGGCAGAATGCGAAAGCAGCCTGCGACCATATACATAGATATAAAGAAGACTTTGCTCTCATGCGGCTTATGGGAGTAAAGGCATACCGCTTTTCTCTCAGTTGGGCGAGGATCATGCCTGAAGGCACGGGAACGGTGAATGAAAAGGCAATCGTACTGTATAGGGATATGATCCTTGAGATGAAGAAGAATGGGATTGAGCCGTATCTCACCCTGTATCACTGGGAATTACCTCAAGCCCTGCAGGACAAAGGCGGCTGGCTAAATGGCGAAAGCGCCGATTGGTTTGCGGAATATGCCAGGGTTGCGGCGGAAAGCTTTTCTGATTTATGTGAATATTTTATTACGCTGAATGAACCCCAGTGCTTTGTCGGGCTGGGCAATCTTACGGGAGAACATGCGCCGGGACTGAAGCTGTCCGTGAAAGAAATCTTCCAAATGGCACATCATGTGCTTAAGGCCCACGGCAGGGCGGTCATC
This sequence comes from Bacillota bacterium, assembly GCA_023408815.1. Classification (GTDB taxonomy): domain Bacteria; phylum Bacillota; class Clostridia; order Lachnospirales; family Lachnospiraceae; genus Kineothrix. The sequence goes on from JAEYJO010000043.1 coordinate 1,015, forward strand.
AGCCTGCGCAAATATGCTAAGCGTCCTATAAAGATAGGATATGCACCTACTTGTGGAATGGCTTATCCGAAGACGGACAGTGAAGCGGATATTGAGGCGGCAAAAAAGGTGCTGTTTGGCTTTTACAATCCGCTGGAACGATGGACGTGGAATGTGGCCTGGTTCTCCGACCCGGTATTCCTGGGGCACTATCCGGAAGAGGGACTGAAAAAATACAAGGAATATCTGCCTGAAATCACAAAGGAGGACATGAAATTAATATCGCAGCCTCTGGATTTTATGGGACAAAACATATATAATGGATACATGGTAAGCGCAGGAGCAGACGCAGAGCCGGTGTTCGAGAACAGGAAGCCGGGTTATGTGAAGACTGCTGCCGGCTGGCCGGTAACACCCGAAGCTTTTTACTGGGGAATAAGATTTCTCTATGAAAGATATGAACATCCGATGTATATTACGGAAAACGGCATGTCTTGTCATGATGTGGTCTCTCTGGACGGCAGGGTGCATGATCCGAACAGAATCTATTTTCTGGATATGTATTTATCCGCACTTCAAAAGGCATGCGATGACGGCGCAGATGTGAGGGGATATTTCCTTTGGACATTTTTAGATAATTTTGAATGGGATAAAGGATATACCGAACGCTTCGGCATCGTCCACGTGGACTTCGAAACGCAGAAGCGCACGGTAAAGGATTCAGCTTTCTGGTATCAGAAGATCATGGAGACAAACGGAAAGGAACTCAGTATCAATAAGCTGATGAGACAGATATTATTTTTAAATCCTATTTATAAACAGATGGTTTGGGGCGACGAACGCTGGGGGGTAAGTGCGCATCCTCACGGGGACTGCGAGGTTAAAGAGGGCTTTTACAAAGGAAAAAGGCTCTCTGAGCTATGGAAAAAGCTTCCCGGGCTGTTCGGCAATTATGATGCGGAGAATTTCCCTCTGCTGGTGAAGATGATCGATGCCAAGCAGGATTTGAGCATACAGGTTCACCCTGACGATGCCTATGCGGGCGCCCATGAGAATGGAAGCCTCGGTAAGACGGAATGCTGGTATGTGGTGGACTGCGATGAGGATGCCAGTCTGGTCATAGGGCATAATGCCAGGACGAAGGAGCAGATGGAGGAAATGATTAAAAAAGGCGAATGGGAAAAATTCCTTCGGGAAGTTCCAGTGCGCAGAGGCGATTTTATCCAAATCGATCCGGGAACCGTTCATTCGATCAAAGGAGGCCTCATGATACTGGAGACCCAGCAGAGCAGCGACATCACCTATCGGCTTTATGATTATGGAAGAACACAGAACGGAAAGCCCAGAAAGCTCCACTTGGATAAAAGCATGGATGTGATTACCGTTCCCTCGCACGATATAGAAAGTGATATGGAAAGTACTCTGGATTTGAATGTAAATTCCATGAACGTTCTCGTGTCCAACGAATATTACACGGTTTGGAAGCTGGAGGTGGCAAAGGACTTCACCATAAGTCAGGACTATCCATTCATGAACATGAGCGTCATAGAAGGAGACGGTCTTATCAACGGCCAGCTCATTCAAAAAGGAGACCATTTCGTGCTCCCTGCGGACTTCGGTCTGATTGAACTCCACGGCAAGATGCAGCTGATCGCATCGGCGGTGAAGCTGATATAGTGAACGTAGTTTAAGAATATTAATATAAGAAGATAGAGAAGCTGCCGCCTGGCATATCAAAGGCGGTGGCTTTTTGTTCTCTTATAGGATTAGGGTGTCAAAAGGTCCTTTTGCGAACGTCTCTAGGCAATATGCTCAAAACAAAAAGACTCCTGCTCCGAATTCCAATATATAAGAAGTTCTAATTCTCAGTCTATTCGCGCCAAACATACCAGAAAACAAAAAACTCGCTGCGCTCAAA
>JAEYJO010000058.1 GCA_023408815.1 Bacillota bacterium
GAAGAACGACGAAATCGGCAAGGGAGGCGGAAACGATTATTTTCGCTCAGGCGACGTCTCTGGAGGAGACTATTCAGGTCTTTGGGGAAATCAATAGCTGTGTGGAGAACCTTGTGGACGGCCTTAAAAATATCGCGTACAGCATGCAGGAAATCAATGGGGAGAAGGAGCAGGTTCAGGAGTCCATTCACAGCATATCCGTGGTTTCGGAGCAGTCTGCAGTGGCAACCGAGGAAGTTACCGCTACGTTAGACGATCAGGTCAAGATCGTTTCTGATTTGACAAAGGACGTTGAATTATTGAGAAAAGAAGCGGATGCGCTAGACCAATCTATCGGAAGATTTATCATATAGGAATATGAGTTGTTCATAAGGTGCGCAGACAGTAGAGTGATTTTGAAGAAAATATCAGGATAAGGAGAGAAAGACCAGACATGAAAATGATATATGATCACCCTGCTAAGTGCTGGCAGGAAGGTCTGCCAATAGGAAACGGAAGAATGGGAGCGGTAATTTACGGAGATCCTGAGAGGGAAATAATAAAGATCAATGAGGATACTTTATGGTCAGGATATCCGGTACTGACTCAGACCGGTATGTCGAAGGAGGCGGTAGACAAGGCGAAGGAGCAGGCCCGGGAAGGAGATTATGCGGGGGTTGTTAGCGTATTGGAGAAGGCGCTTAAAGAGGCCTCGGATGTCCAGATGTATGTGCCTTTCGGCAATTTGTATCTTGAGTTCTATAATAAAAATGAGATTACGGATTATAGAAGAGAGCTGGATATAGAAAATGCCATAGTGAAGGCAGAATATAGCAGGGGAGGAGTGCGGTATGTTCATACCTGCATTTGCAGCGCGCCGGCTCAGGCAATCATATACAGGATTCAAGCGGAAGAAGCCTTTGAAATAAAGATCAGCGCCGGAGACGGGTTCCTGAACAGTATGGAGTACGATAAAAATATTTTCAGATTATATGGTGAATGTCCTGGCCGTAATGATTTCACTGTGACGGCGGGTAGCTCTCATAATGGAAGGTTTCATTTTTCAGAAGACCCCGAGCAAAGAGGAATGGAGTACCAAGGAAGGGGAAAAGTGCTGGCAGAGGAAGGAACGATAGAGAGTACCGGAGACGGGATAGTATGCAGCGGAATGCGGGAAGTGGTGATATTTTTTTGTGCCCGTTCCGGTTTTAACGGGTACGATAAGCATCCATTTGTACAAAGTGCTGACATTGAAAGCAGAATTGCAGAAGATATGAAGTGTGCGGATATTTGCTTTGATTTACTTATAAAGGAACATTGCAAAGATTACAGATTTTTTTTTGACAGAATCAGTCTTGATTTGGGAACGAGCGGAAAAGAGCAGATGGATACCGGCCGGCGGATTAAGCTCGTGGAAGAGGGGGAGGAAGATATCTCCTTGTATTCCCTGCTATTTGATTTCGGAAGATATCTTCTTATATCCTCCTCGAGACCCGGAACGCAGGCTGCGAATTTGCAGGGAATATGGAATCAGGAAAAGATTCCTCCTTGGTTTAGCGATTATACGGTAAACATCAACACGGAGATGAATTACTGGATGACGGGGCCATGTGACCTCCATGAGATGCAGGAGCCGTTAGAAACAATGAACCGCGAACTACTGGACAGTGGAAGGAAAACTGCAAAACAATTTTTTCAAAAAAAGGGTGTTGCATGCTTCCATAATGTGGATATCTGGAGAAAAACCTCTCCGGCAGCAGGGAAGGCATGCTGGGCATATTGGCCTTTTGGTGCGGCGTGGATGTGCAGGAATTTATTCGATGAATATCTCTTTTGCAAGGATAAAAGCTATTTGGAGCAAATTTATCCAATACTTAAGGAAAATGCCGGCTTCTGCATGGATATGCTGGAAGAGACACCGGAAGGATATGCGGTTTGTCCTGCTACCTCACCGGAAAATGATTTTGTAAGTGAGGGAGTAATATCTTCTGTTGCTTACTATACTGAGAATACTCTGGCAATTGTAAGAAATCTGCTCCGGGATTATATCGAAGCCTGTGAGGTGTTGAATAAGGACAAGACTCTGGCAAGGGAGGCGGAAAAGCTGCTTGAGGGAATGGTACCTGTAAAAATTGGGAATCATGGGATGATTCTGGAGTGGAATGAGGAGTTTGAAGAGAATGACAAGCATCATCGCCACTTGTCCCATCTTTATGAGTTGCATCCGGGCAGGGGAATCAGCAGAGAGACGAAAAGGTTGTATGAGGCTGCGGAACAAAGTCTGCGGAACAGAGGCGATGAGGGAACCGGATGGAGTCTTGCATGGAAGCTTATTATGTGGGCACGAATGGAAGACGGAGCACATGTGGAGAAGATGATGCGAATGCTGTTTCATTTAGTCGACCCGCAGACGGAAGCATCGGTTCACGGAGGCGGGCTGTATCCTAATTTGTTTTGTGCCCATCCGCCTTTTCAAATAGACGGGAACTTTGGCTATACTGCAGGTGTGGCAGAAGCTCTAATACAAAGCCATGCGGAAGAACTGGTATTGTTGCCGGCACTTCCGCCTATATGGAAAAAAGGAAAAGTGAAAGGTGTCAGGGCGAGAGGTGCAATCAGGGCAGACATGGAGTGGGCGGATGGAAAGCTCCGGTATTGTTTGCTGAGTAATGAGACGCAGGAAGTGAAATTGCGGATAGGTAACAGTCAGGCTAAGGACGTAATGTTGGAGGCGAACACTATTTTCAGTGGAGAATCGTATAGGGGGGAAAATGAGATATGGAGAATGTGAGAATGCAAAATGGTGGGTTATGGTATGATACGGACGGAAATGTTATACACGCACATGGAGGACACATACTGGAATGGGAAAATGAATTCTTCTGGTACGGGGAAAACCGTACGCAGAACCGCTATGTCAGTGTATATAAGTCCATGGATTTAAAGAACTGGAAATACTGCAATGATGTGCTGACTACTGAGTCGCCGGTAGCGGAACACCGAATCAGGACAAACCTGAAGCTTAGAAATAAAGAGGGCGGTAAAATTAATGTGGAACGTCCAAAGGTTCTCTATAATGAAAAAACTGGGAAATTTGTCATGTGGATGCATATAGAAAACGGTATGGATTATGCGGAGGCCGCTTGCGGTATTGCAGTATGTGATACGCCGGATGGCAACTTTACCTATCTTGGAAGCTTTAATCCTTACGGATATATGTCAAGGGATTGTACGCTGTTTCTTGATAAGGATAAGACGGCCTATTTTATATCATCTTCCAGAGACAATGCAGACATGCATGTTTATAAACTGGCAGAAGATTATCTGAATGTGGACGAACTTGTTTCCAGATTGTGGCAGGGAGAGTACAGAGAAGCGCCTGCGGTTATGGTCAGAAACGGAAAATATTATATGTTTTCCTCTTTTTGCACTGGCTGGGCACCGAATCAGTGCCGTTATGCAACAGCAGACAGTATGGAGGGGAGATGGAGTGCTCTTGAAGATATTGGAGACAGCACAACTTATGATACGCAGCCGGCATTTATTCTGTCGATAGGGCGGAAAGAGGAAATCAAATATTATTATGCATCGGACAGATGGGATGGTGAAGATTATCATAATTCCCGTTATGTAATAATTCCCCTTGAATTTGAAGAAAACGGTACGCCGATTATGGAGTATTCAGAGTATTCAGAAATTAAGTTATAGTGAAACCCGATAAAAATATTGAATAAGCATTAAGTGCAAAATTGTCCATACAAAAACATCCATAATTGTTTGTATGGATAATTTTTTAATTATAAAGTACTCAAATCTATCCATTCACGGAGGGAGAAAGTTTTGTTATTATAATAATCAAAATTATAGATATATCAAAAGCTATATGAGGAGAGAAATAGGATGAAAGTAATTGCAGCTAATGGGAATAAGAAATTCTGGCATCGGCTTTATGAATTTAGACAGTTTTATGTGATGTTGATACCGGTGATTCTTTTTTATCTTATATTTTCGTATGTTCCGATGTACGGTGTAACTTTGGCATTTAAGGATTTTAATTTTGCTGAGGGAATTATGAAGAGTCCCTGGAACAATTTTGACAATTTTAAAAAGCTTTTTTCCAATGTGGATTTTTGGCAATCGTTTAGGAATACTCTTATAATCAGTGCGGGGCGGTTGATTATTGAATTTCCTGTTCCCATTATTTTATCTCTTCTACTCAACGAGATTGGGAGGAGCCGGCTGAAAAGAGTATACCAGACAATTCTTACATTCCCTCACTTCTTAAGCTGGGTGGTTCTGGGGGGGATTGCAGTATCACTTTTTCAGGATCAGGGCATTGTAAATCAGATGATGAACTTTTTTGGAGCAGGTAAGAATTCTGTTCTGACAGACGGAAATGCGTTCCGGTTTCTTATATTTGGAAGTAATATATGGAAAGAGGCAGGCTGGTCTACTATTCTGTATCTGGCGGCAATAGCGGGAATCAATCCAGAGTTATACGAAGCGGCAAAAGTGGATGGAGCCAACCGGTTCCAGCGGATGCTGTGTATTACATGGCCATGTATTAAATCAACCGCATGCGTGCTATTGATTTTACAAGTTGGCTCGGCGATGAATGGCGGTTTTGATCAGATTTTTAATATGTATAACAGTGCGGTGTATGCAAAAGCGGATATTATCGATACATATGTGTATAGAAGTGCTTTCCAGGCAGCAGATGGTTTTGGCTATACTACCGCTGTCGGATTGACCAAGTCTGTTATCAATTTCTTTTTATTGTACGTAACCAATAAGATTGTATCAAAGACCAATGGTACGGGGGTGTTTTGAGTGAAAGCGGAAAAGAAGTTTTGTACAACGGAGTTTATTATAAAAATCATTTTGGGAATAATTGCCTTAATTAGCCTGTTCCCCTTTTACCAGACGCTGCTGTTATCCTTTTCCAGAGAGGGAGACCGGTTCTCACAGGCAGTATTCCTTGTCCCGGTGCACTTCGATACTTCGGCATACGGATATCTGATAAAAGAGGGAAAAGTATTGATGGGGCTTATCAATACTTTGATAGTAACTGCGGTCGGAACGGCGCTCAGCATGTTCGTATCCGTTCCGGCGGCCTATGCGCTGACCAAAAGGCAGATGCCGGGAAGAAACCTTTTCATGAATCTTATTATTTTTACAATGTTTTTTTCGGGAGGTCTGGTTCCGTTTTTTCTTACGGTTAAAAACTTAGGGCTTATGGATAACCTATTGGTTATGATTGCTCCGACAGCGGTGAATACTTTTAACTTAATATTATTAAAAAATTATTTTAAAGATTTGCCTCAAGGACTGGAGGAATCGGCTAAGATCGACGGTGCAAGCAATTATATTATTTTGTGGAAAATTGTTTTGCCGATATCCAAGCCGATCATAGCGGCAATCAGTCTTTTCTATGCGGTGGACAGATGGAACGAATGGTATAATGCAATGCTTTTTATCAATGATTCAAAGAAGTTCCCGTTACAGCTCGTTTTGCGCAATGCCATTGTAAATATGAGTACTATGTTTAAAAATACTACTGCGGCTGAAAAAGCCGCACAATTTGGAAGCGCATATACTGAATCCGTGAAAAACGCAATTATTGTAATTGCGGCGGTACCGATTATTATGGTGTATCCGTTTGTGCAGAAATATTTTGCAAGCGGAATTATGATAGGCTCTATTAAAGAATAATTAAAATAGAACAGAAAAAATAATGAGGAGGATTTAGAGAATGAAATGGAAATGCAAAAAACTAATTGGGTTAATGCTGGGAGTATCCATGATGGCTTCATCGCTTGTAGGTTGCGCAATGGGAAGCACAGATGATACAACGACTGATTCAGTTAAGGAAACGAAGGGCGGTACTGCGGAAGCGGAAAATGAAACTGCGTCCGATTTGGAGCCGATGGAAATTTCCGTGGCGTATTGGGGGATTCAGGAGTACTTTGATGATGCCAACGCAGAAAATGACACCATATTCGATGACTTGTGCAAGAAGTTTAATATTTCCATTAAGCCTATGGGTGTTACATGGAACGACTATCAGGAAAAGAATAAGGTATGGGCGGCATCAGGCTCTTTGCCGGATATTTTTGTGGACGCGTTGCTAACGGATAACAACGCTTTGTATCAGACATGGGCTAAGCAGGGGATTATAAAAGAAATTCCTTCCGATTTGAGCCAATATCCTAATTTAAGCACAGTTATGGGAATGGACTCCGTAAAAGCGATGTCGGTGGACGGAAAGTATTATATGATCCCAAGGGGAAATGACCCTACGGCCAGTTCATCGGAAGCCGCAGGTATGAGCAGACCGATTCTTTACCGTAAGGATTGGGCAGCGGAGGCAGGATATACGCAGACCCCAAAGACTTATGAAGAGATGGTGGAAATGATAGCGGCAATGCAGGAAAAGCATCCGGATGCTGCTGGATTAAGTACAAATAATATTTATTATCTGGCTACATTAGCTTTAGATATTTTTCCTGAATACAGCAATGAAGGCGCATGGGTGTATGAGAATGAGCAGTGGGCTCCGGCATATACATCCGAACGGGTGATTCCGTATATTGAACGATTACAGAAGTTATACGCTGATGGAATTCTGGATCCTGATTTTATGACACAAAAGGATGGAGATGCTCTTTCCAAGTTTGTTAGTGGACATGCATGTGCGATGTTTGTGGGAAGTTTTACTGGATCGGTATCTACTTTTATGGAGTCTAATCCTGAGGTGGCGAATTTATCTGATGCGTTGGCATTCATCCCTCCATTTACAACAGAAGACGGCAATGCTTATGTATACGCTAACACACCTTATTGGTCGGAAACTTATATCAGTGCATCCGTAGACGATGCTAAATTGGAAAGAATTCTGATGCTATTAGACTATATGTATTCCCATGAATATGCTACACTTGTTAATAACGGAATAGAAGGTGTTGATTGGGAGAGAACAGAAACGGGGAACGTTTCTTTGCTGGATGAGTCAGAGACTTTGGGAGATAAATATCCGGTTACCAGCGGAATCGGTTATCTGGCAAGTTGGTTTGGAGGATTTGACCAAAGTGAGGATGTTGTGACTTCGGCGAATCCGGCACTTGGACAGTTCCAGACAATATATAGAGAAATGGCGGCGTATGAAACAGAAAACTGTGTGGCGGCACCTATTAACTTCGATGTATTTTTGATGGTAAACGATAAGAAAGCAGAAATATCTTCTTTGGGCAAGGAATTTGTAGAGAAGGTTAATAATACGGTAATTGACGGCAGCGATGCCAGACTGGGATGGGAAGCTATTATCAAGGATTTTGAGAAAAAAGGACTCAATGAAGCAATTGAATCTGTGACGCAGCAGGCAAAGGAAGCGGGAGTCGAACCATAGGAGAAAATGAATAAAATATAAAACACATATTAAGGATGACAGAAGACAATTCTGTTATCCTAAAAGTGTTTTTAAATATTGTATAGGATAAAAGGGGGATGAGACTGGTGATTAAGAAACTGTGTTCAATCAAAATGAGAGTTTTTATGGTCTGTATCTTTAGCATGATAATCCTTATAGGAATTTTGTTTTTGAACTATTATCTGGTCAGAAAGGTCAGGATTAATACGAACAGTGAACATTTTAGTGAAATGATTGCGCAGACAAATGCCTCCGTCAATAGTAATTGTGAGTTTTTAAATGGTATGCTGGAAAAAATTGCTTACAATAAAATGGTGCAGAATTACCTTGAAATAGAGGATGAAAGCTATCGGATGGAGCATAGAGAGGAGATATATAATTTTATTTCGTCTTTTACCGGATTAAAATATGGAATAAAAGATATCGCGGTCATTACAAATGAAGGAGATATGGTCAATTTATTTGGAAGTGATAGAGATATTGTGCCGATAGCAGAGGAGATACCTGAAAAAAGATTGTATTTTTATACAGGAATGCATGAATTTAATTATCCTGTTGTAACAAATAAAAGAGGTTATTTTAGTGTGGGAGCGCATGTATATTCTACTTCTAATTTTGAACGAACAGAAAAGATGGGAACAGTAATAATAACAGTTCTTCCTCAGTATATATTTAACTTTATTAACAGCAAAGAACATACTGTCGTTCCTAATATGATGATATGGGATAGAAATCATAGGCTGATCTATTCCTCTGCAGCTGAAGAAACAAAAGATTTTCAACCGGAGGACTTTCGGACCAAGAGCAGTGAAATGGAAAAGATACAAGTGGAAGGAAGGGAGTTCTATTATCAATATGCGCCACTTGAAATGATGGGAGGAGATATTGTCTTTCTTATTTCCAAAGAAGAGCTTCTCTCCGGTGTTGGGGAGCTACAAAAAATCCTGTTTATTGCAGTAACGGCGGCAGCCTTTTTAATGCTTTTGCTGTCGGCGCTTATTGTACGCAGCATCATAAAGCCTATGAATACGTTTATGACGCATATGCAGGAAATGGAAGCTGGAAACCTCAGGGTTTTAAAGCAACCGATTGATATAAAGGGAATTACTGAAATGGAAGTAATGGCTGACCGGTACAATCATATGATGATGGAAATTAACGACTTGACACATCGTCTGCTGGATACTACCAGCCGCCTGTACGAAAGTAAGATAGAAAAGCAGCAGGCGGAACTGGAGTATATGTACAGCCAGATAAACCCTCACTTCCTGTTCAATACTCTGGAATCTATTAAAGGCTGTGCGACGGATGAAAATGCGGATAAAACATTTCGTATGGTAAATGCCTTGGGGAAAATGTTCCGTTATTGTGTACGGAGCGAAAATATGGTTACCTTAAAAGAAGAGCTTGCGGTAATTGAAAGCTATATGTCTCTCCAGAAAACGAGATTTAATGAACGGCTCACTTTTTATAACCGGATTGAGGATGAACTGATAAATGAGGCATGTAAATGCTACATACCCAAGATGATACTGCAGCCCCTGCTGGAAAATGCAGTAGTGCATGGAATTGAAGAAAATGGTGCGGTTACCGTATGGCTGAAGGGCAATATATGTGAAGGAATTCTTTCATTTACCGTACAGGATGACGGCATTAGTGTGACAGCGGAAAAGCGGGAAGAGATTGAGAAGAATTTGGCGGATAACAGAAAAACTGCCCACATTGGTATGAGTAATGTGCATTACAGGCTGAAGTGTATTTACGGAAAGGAGTACGGCATTACTTTAGGAGTGAAGGAAAAGGGGTTTCAGGTCATAATAAGAATGCCTTATGAGGAGGAAGGGAGATAGAGATAAATGTATAAAATTATACTGGTGGATGATGAAAGCATGGTTCTAAAAAGTCTTAAGGCTTCGGTTGACTGGGAAAGTTACGGATTTGAAGTGGTTGACTGTGCAACATCTGCAAGAGAAGCATTGGAAAAAATAGAGCTGCACAAACCGGATGTAGTCTTAACCGATATCCGAATGCCGGAAATTAGCGGGTTGGAGTTGCTTCAGATGATAAAGGCGTCGTGTCCGGGGGTAGCTTGTCTGGTTATCAGCGGATATGCCGAATTTGCCTATATCCAGAAAGCGGTAAAGCTGGAAGCGGTAGGTTATTGTCTCAAGCCCTTTGATTATGATGAAATTACCTTGTATTTAAAGAAAATTAAAAAAAGTCTGGATGCGATGCAGGAAGAATACGGCAGGGATGTATTGTTGGAATATTTGGAAAGTAGGAGTGATGAGGCTAAGAAATATGTAAATTCATTTTTTTTAAATAATGGAATTGATTTTATGAGGGATGAAATAAAGGCGGTGTATGTTCTGGGAGAGATAAAGGGCGGTGAAGAAAACGGCATGCTTTCTCTTAGTGCCGGATATCTGAAACAGATTTTTTTTATCCAAAAGGAACAAGAAGAAATATTTTTAAAACATTTGACGGATGCCCAAGGAGGTGCGCCGGAGAAAGTTAATTATATTGGAATCAGTCGTAAAATTGAAGATATTACTAAGGTGGGAAAAGTATTACAAGAGGCAAAGAAGCAGGCTTATCAACATTTTTGCCAGCCGGACCGCCGCATCTGCGATTTTATGCCGGCAGATAGAAATTTATACTTGATTACGCAATTGGGTCCTAACATACATAGGGGAAATCAGGAAAATGTAAAAGAAAAAACAAAAAAGCTCCGTGAAGAATTTCGGCGTGGGAATTTCAGCATAGATGCAGGAATCCTGCTTCACAATCTGATAGGAACATGGCAGGATGAAAGAGAAGATCAGATGGATGTACAGTTTTTTTGGGATTATGATACATTATGTGAAGAGTATGGAAATGCAGATCAGATGCTGGATTATCTGGAAGAACTGCTTTGCATGAGGGAGAAAGAGCGGGAAGAGTATAAGGAGATTACCAATCAGACTTTTTTGGGAATCAAAACATATGTGGAAGAAAACTTCCGGGAGCATATGACGGCAGTCGATATCTCCCGAAAGTTCCATATCAATCAATGCTATGTAAGTCATCTGTTCAGAAAAGAGACCGGAAAAACATTTACGGATTTTCTTACGGAAAAGAGAATCTCATATGCATGCAGCTTATTGGAACAGAATCCGGGGAGCATCGCGGAAGTGGCGGAAAAATCCGGATTTTCTGAGTATTATTATTTCTCCAGAGTATTTCGTAAAGTAATGCATTGTACACCCAGTGAATATAGAAAGTAATGATGTTATCGTGTAACTATTTTTCTGGCTATGTGCGGGACTGAATAAAACGGATAATGTCCTCTGCAGAATGATTGAGAAGTAGTTTCTCGGGAAAGCCTATTTCGTGAATCAGTTTAAGCACATATTGAAAATTACCGATAGAAGCGTGACCGTGACTGTCGCTGGAAAGAAGTACCGGATAACGGTATTCTTCATATAATTCCAGGATGGCACGGTCATTTCTTCTTACCATGAAGGATTCGCCGCGATAACCTTGTGTAGATAAAGAACGGTTATTAATTCCAAATGCAGCATATTCATCTTCCTCCGCAGGTGTGCTGACAATAACAGTCCACTAAATCAAACATTTCACAACATTATACTAACATTAATTCAACATAAAAACAATATAATTAATGTTGTATTTATTGACTTTTGTAAAATATATGTATATAATAAACACGAACAATAATTTTTTATGAGAGCATGGGAAAGGAGCGCTATGGGATTATACCAATATGAAATCAGGGACATTGAGAAGACGGAAAGAATCGACAGGCTGATAGCGGGTTTGTTCGAAAAGATGCCGGAAATAGAATCAGCGCGGGCAAAGCTGATAACGGAGTCATATAAAAGTACGGAAATGGAGCCTGTGATTATGCGCAGAGCAAAAGCCTTCGCCCATATTCTGAACAATATTCCGATTATCATAAGAGATGAGGAGCTGATTGTCGGCAGTACGACTGTCGCGCCAAGAGGTTGTCAGACATATCCCGAGTTTTCCTATGAATGGCTGGAAGGGGAATTCGATACGGTAGCAGTAAGAAGCGCCGATCCTTTTTACATATCGGAGGAAACGAAGAAAGAGATAAGGGAAGCGAACAGCTACTGGAAGGGAAGAACTACCGGCGAGCTTGCCACCTCCTACATGGAGCCGGAGACGCTGCTCGCTATGGAACATAATATGTTTACTCCCGGCAATTATTTTTATAACGGGGTGGGGCATGTGACCGTACAGTATGAAAAGGTCCTTGAGATAGGTTATGAGGGAATACGGAATGAAGCGCAGCAGCTCCTCGATGTCTGCGATGCCGGAGACGGAGATTATGGAAAAAAATCGAGATTCCTGCGAGCAGTGATTATAAGTTGCGATGCGGTAATCGCTTATGCACAAAGATATGCGGCTTTGGCGGAAAAGATGGCGTCAGAGTGCGGCGACAGCACAAGAAGGGCGGAGCTTCTCGCGATAGCTGAGAACTGCCGTCTGGTACCGGCAAAAGGCGCCGAAACATTTTACGGGGCATGTCAATCCATTTGGTTTGTTCAGCAGCTTTTACAGTTGGAGTCCAGCGGACATTCTATTTCGCCGGGACGTTTTGATCAATATATGTACCCGTATTATGAAAAGGAAATTGAAAAAGGCACATTAACTAAGGAAGCCGCGCAGGAACTGATAGACTGTATATGGGTAAAGCTGAATGACTTGAATAAATGCAGGGATGCGGCTTCTGCAGAAGGATTTGCAGGCTACAGCTTGTTTCAGAACCTGATCGCGGGCGGGCAGAACAAGGACGGGATCGATGTGACCAACGATTTGTCCTTTATGACAATACAGGCATGTATGCATGTACAACTTCCTCAGCCTTCCTTTTCCGTACGCGTATGGAACGGTTCACCTCATGAGTTTCTCATTAAGGCTGCTGAACTTACAAGAACGGGAATAGGCCTTCCTGCTTATTATAACGATGAAGTAATTATCCCCGCATTGGTAAATCGGGGATTGTCGCTGGAGGATGCCAGAGAATATAACATTATCGGTTGTGTGGAGCCTCAGAAAGCGGGCAAGACGGAAGGATGGCACGACGCGGCGTTTTTTAATATGTGCCGCCCGCTGGAGCTCGTCTTTACACAGGGCATGGATAGAGGGATCAGAATCGGCGTAGAGACGATGCCTGTAGAGGAAATGAAGACTTTCGGGGAATTTTATGATGCTTATAAAAAGCAGATGAATTATATGATAAAGCTGCTTGTCAATGCGGACAATGCGATAGATCTTGCACATGCCGAGAGGTGTCCTCTGCCCTTTCTCTCCTGTATGGTGGATGACTGCATGAAACGGGGGATGTCTGTACAAGAGGGGGGAGCGGTATATAATTTTACGGGGCCTCAGGGTTTTGGCGTGGCAAATATGGCGGATTCCCTGTATGCGGTGAAAAAGCTCGTGTTCGATGAGCATAAAGTGTCTTTAAAAGAGTACAAGGAAGCTCTTGCTACCAATTACGGGAAAGGGCTTACGAAAGATATGGTGAGCGGCATAACGGAAAGCGTGGCAAGAGGTATTGCGCAGGCGGATGGAGAGATCGGAGAAAAAGAAATCAAGGCAATCATGCAGACTGTGATAGAGGCTTCCAAAATGCCGCGGGTAAAGGAAAGAGGAGAGCAGCTGCTAAAGCTGATCGAGGAAGTTCCAAAGTTCGGAAATGACATTCAGGAGGTGGATGCTTTTGCGAGGGATGTAGCATATACCTATACGAGACCCTTGCAGGGATACCGCAATCCAAGGGGAGGAATCTTTCAGGCGGGATTGTACCCGGTATCGGCCAACGTTCCGCTGGGAGCGCAGACAGGAGCGACACCTGATGGAAGACTGGCGGGCACACCGGTGGCGGATGGGGTATCTCCTTCGGCTGGAAAGGACAGGAACGGACCGACAGCAGCGGCTAACTCTGTGGCAAGATTGGATCATTTTATCGCTTCCAACGGCACCTTGTTCAATCAGAAATTCCATCCCTCGGCATTGAGCGGAAGGGAGGGGCTGGAGAAATTCACAGCATTGATTCGTGCATATTTTGACCAGAAAGGAAGTCATATGCAGTTCAATGTGATAAGCAGGGAGACGTTGATCGATGCACAGAAGAATCCGGATAAGTACAAGCATCTGGTAGTCAGAGTGGCGGGCTACAGCGCGCTGTTCACCACGCTGTCAAGATCCCTGCAGGATGATATTATCAACAGGACGGAACAGGGCTTCGGACAATAAGGGAAAGGAATAGGTGCCATGGAAAGCTATACGGGCATAAAAAGTTTTATGCAGACCAAAGGGCGTATTTTCGATATCCAGAGATTTTCCATACATGATGGAAAGGGAATCCGGACCATGGTATTCCTGAAAGGATGCGTATTAAGATGCAGATGGTGCTGCAATCCGGAATCTCAGGAATACGCCATACAGAGGATGAGAGTGGTTGGCGCGGAGAAGGTGAGCGGACAGGATATTACCGTAGGGGAGGTAATGAAGACGGTGGAAATGGACAGATCATATTACTACCGTTCAGGAGGCGGGCTGACCTTATCGGGTGGGGAAAGCCTCTGTCAGCCGGAATTCGCAAGGGATTTGCTTAGAGCTTCCAAGGAAAGCGGGATAAATACGGCAATGGAGAGTATGGGATGCGCCGAGTATAGAATAATAGAAGATATTCTTCCTTATTTGGATCATTATTTGCTGGACATTAAGCATATGAATGCCTCTAAGCATAAGGAATTTACAGGAAAGTCCAATGAACTGATGCTGGAGAATGCGAAAAGAATCGCTCAATCGGGAATGACAGCTCTAAGCATAAGAATACCGGTAATTCCTACATTCAATGATACGGTAAGAGAGATATGGGAAATTGCCAGGTACGCGGGCGGACTTCCGGGAGTGAGGGGAATACATCTTCTTCCCTATCACCGTTTGGGACAGGATAAATATGACGGACTTGGCAGGGAATATCTGATGAAAGATATTCTTCCTCCCTCACAGGAGCATATGGAGACATTGATCCGGGCAGCAAGGGAAGCCTCCGGAATCGAATGTCAGATTGGCGGATAGTATCGGCTTTGTGCCGGAAAGGACGATAGAAATATGGAAAGACAAGATCATCTTTCGACAGAGGGAAAGACAAGAATTGTTCAGGAACTGGTTCCCGGAAAACAGATTACTATAGCGCATCTGATAGCCAATCCGGATAAGATACTCTATGAAAAGCTGGGATTGGACCCTTGTATGGATTACAGCAAATCGGCAATCGGAGTGTTGACCATCAGCCCGGCGGAGACGGCAGTGATCGCGGCGGATATCGCAGTAAAGGCGGCGGGTGTAGAGCTTGCATTTGTAGACCGCTTCAGCGGTACGCTGATTATAACGGGAACGGTTTCGGAAACCGAGGCTTCCCTTAGGGCGGTACTTTTCTATACCGAGGAGAAGATGGGATTTGCAGTATGCGGATTAACAAAGACGTGACAGTATAGCAGCTTGGATGAGAGTGGAATGCGATGAGAAAGATAATATTAATGGGAAGAAGCGAATGCGGCAAGACTACGCTGACGCAGGCTCTGAAAGGGGAACATATACAATACCGCAAGACTCAGTATGTCAACTATTTTGATGTGATCATTGACACGCCGGGGGAGTATATCCAGACGAAAAATCTGGGATATGCCCTTGCCCTGTATGCTTATGAGGCGGACGTGGTCGGAATACTTCTTTCGGCAACGGAGCCCTATTCCTTATATTCTCCCAATATTACGTGTATGGTGAATCGAGAGGTGATAGGCATTGTGACGAAGATTCATGATAAGGGTGCGGATATGGAGAGAGCAAAACGATGGCTTTTGCTGGCGGGATGTAAGAAGATATTTTTTGTGGATTCGAAAAAGCAGGAGGGGATTGCGGAGATATTGGAATATCTGAAAGAAGAGGAAGATATTTTACCGTGGGAACAGTAACAGAATCCTTGAAAACAACAAAAAACGGGATTGACCTATGTTGTTTTGTGTGATATTATAATGAAAGAAACAACATAAAACAACAATATAAATAGAAATTATCAGTAAATTACTATAAATCCAAGGAGGAAAACAAAACTATGCAAAACGAGTATGAAATTAAAAAAGAAATGTGTGAAATTGGAAAGCGAGTTTATAACCGGGGAATGGTTGCGGCGAATGACGGTAACTTTTCCGTAAAGTTGAATGATAACGAGTTTTTATGCACGCCTACCGGAGTGAGCAAAGGATTTATGACGCCGGAATATATCTGTAAGGTGAATGCGGAGGGAAAGGTAATACAGGCCAATGCAGGGTATAAGCCTTCTTCTGAAATCAAGATGCATATGCGTGTATACAAGGAGAGACCGGATGTTATGTCCGTAGTGCATGCTCATCCTTTGTATGCAACAAGCTTTGCTATTGCAGGCATCCCTTTGACACAGCCCATTATGCCTGAAGCTGTTATCGCGTTGGGATGCGTACCGATTGCGGAATACGGAACACCCTCTACCGAGGAGATTCCGGATGCAGTTTCCAAATATCTTCCCTATTATGACGCAGTGCTGTTAGAAAATCACGGTGCACTCACTTATTCGGATTCCCTGCTCAATGCTTATTATAAGATGGAATCGCTGGAATTCTATGCCCGTTTATTATATCAGTCCAAGATGCTCGGAGGGCCTCAGGAGCTGTCGCAGGAACAAGTAGAGAGATTATATGAGCTTCGCAGACAGTTCGGACTTAAGGGCAAGCATCCTGCTGATTTGTGTCCTAATAAAAATGCGGGAAAGCCCAGCTGTCACAGCTGCGGAAGTCTCGGCGGCAGCGCAGAAGGCAAAACGGTGGATGCAGATTTGGTAGCGTCCATTACCAAAAAGGTTATGGAACAATTGGGCTTATAGATTTGCGGGTAAAGTAAGGATGGGATGAATGGTGGATGAACATGCAATATCTCAGGTTGTTGAGCGTGTAATACGAGAAACGGCAAGGCCTGACATGTCTTTGCAATTGGCTAAGGTTCTAATAGAAAAAATTGAAGAAAAAGCAAAAAGCATGGGGATTTGCGTCGTAATTGCAGTGGCGGACAGGGCGGCGAGGCCGGTGGCCGTGCATTGTATGGATGACGCATACATAGCGAGCTTTGATATTGCGATAAACAAAGCATATACCTGCGCAGGACTTAAGATGTCAACGGAACAGCTCTCCGAATTAAGTCAGCCGGGGCAGCCTCTGTATGGAATACAGCATACGAATCAGGGAAGGATAGTCATTTTCGGCGGCGGAGAGTTGCTGGAAAAGAACGGGAGACTTTGGGGAGCGCTCGGTGTGAGCGGAGGAAATGCACAACAGGATACAGATCTTGCAGCTTATGGAAGAGAGATATTCAAGACTTTGTAATAGAAAAGGGAGGACAGACCGGTGCCGGTAAGCGAACAAATGGTACAGGATATCGTAAAGGAAGTAGTGGCAAGACTTCAGATAGATGCCGGAGTCGCGCATAGCAAAGGAGTATTCGCCGATATGAATGCCGCTATTGAAGCGGCAAAGCAGGCACAGAAGACCGTGCGGGCGATGTCCATGGACCAAAGGGAAAAAATTATAACAAACATACGCAGAAGAACAAAAGAAAACGCGGAAGTTCTTGCACATATGGGTGTTCAGGAAACAGGAATGGGCAATGTGGGACACAAAGTACTGAAGCACCATCTGGTTGCGGAGAAAACACCGGGAACGGAGGATATCACCACGACCGCCTGGTCGGGAGACCGGGGACTTACATTGGTCGAGATGGGACCCTTCGGAGTAATCGGTGCGATTACACCCTGTACGAATCCATCGGAAACAGTAATATGCAATACTATGGGGATGCTGGCAGGAGGAAATACGGTAGTATTCAATCCCCATCCGGCAGCCGTCAAAACTTCCATTTATGCAATAAATATGTTAAACGAGGCGTCTCTTGAAGCTGGAGGTCCGGACAACATAGCATGTACGGTAACAAACCCCACATTGGAAACGAGCGATGTGATGATGAACCATAAGGATATTTCACTTCTGGTCGCGACCGGCGGTCCGGGGGTGGTGACTGCAGTGCTTTCTTCCGGGAAAAGAGGTATCGGCGCAGGAGCCGGCAATCCTCCGGCGCTGGTGGACGAGACGGCGGATATAAGAAAAGCGGCGGAAGATATAGTAAACGGTTGTACCTTTGATAATAACCTTCCTTGCATAGCAGAAAAGGAACTTGTGGCCGTTAACAGCATAGCGGATGAACTGATGCACTATATGGTAAGTGAACAGGGATGTTATCTGTTAGATAAGGAAGAGCAGGATAAACTGACGGCAGCAGTAATGACGCCCAAAGGACTTAACAGAAAATGCGTGGGGAGAAGCGCAAAGGCATTGCTCGCAATGATTGGAATAGTAGTGCCGGATAATATCAGATGTATCGTTTTTGAGGGAGAAAAGGAACATCCTCTCATTTCGGAAGAACTGATGATGCCTATCCTTGGAATGGTAAGAGCAAAAGATTTTAGAGATGCGGTGGAAAAAGCAGTATGGCTTGAGCATGGCAACAGACATTCCGCGCATATCCACTCCAAAAATGTGGATAATATTACAAAATATGCAAAAGAAATCGATACGGCAATTCTTGTTAAGAATGCCCCCTCGTATGCGGCGCTGGGATTTGGCGGAGAGGGCTACTGTACTTTTACTATTGCCAGCAGGACGGGAGAGGGACTGACAAGCGCAGCCGCGTTCACCAAGAGAAGACGCTGTGTCATGTCGGATAGTCTCTGCATCAGATAACAGCAGGCTGTGAAATGGGTATGATTGACAAGTAAAAAAGAAAAGGAGGCAGCTATGAGCAATATGAGCACGGCAGAGGTGGAAGCGGTAGTTAAGCAGGTATTGGAAAGTATGCTGGATAAGAAACTGCCGGCAGGGGATAATTCCGGAGCAGGAACAATTCCTAAAACTGCAAGGGTGGCAATGCTTACTGCATTAGAGAAATTTGAAGTCAAAGAATTCCCGATTCCGGAGGTGGGGGACGGAGATATACTGGTAAAGGTAGAGGGCTGCGGTATCTGCGGAACGGATGCGCACGAATTTAAAAAAGATCCATTTGGCTTGATTCCGGTCGCATTAGGGCATGAGGGAACCGGAGAAATTGTGAAGATGGGTAAGAACGTAAGGCTGGACAGTGCAGGAAAGCCTTTGAAGATAGGAGATAAGGTAGTTACCTGCATGATATTCAAAGATAATCCGGATATCACCATGTTCGACCTGAACAAGCAAAATGTAGGCGGTGCCGATGTATATGGACTTCTGCCCGATGATGACATCCATCTGAATGGATGGTTCTCCGATTACATATTGATTCGGGAAGGCTCTACCGTATTTAATGTAAGTGATTTGGCTCTGAAGGCGAGAATATTGATCGAGCCCTGTGCCGTATTGATTCATGCGGTGGAACGGGCGAAGACTACAGGCATTCTTAAATTCAACAGCAGAGTAGTTGTGCAGGGCTGCGGCCCCATAGGTCTTATCTGCATAGCGGTTCTTCGTACCATGGGGATTGAGAATATCGTAGCGGTGGATGGAGAACAGAAACGATTGGATTTTGCAAAAGAAATGGGTGCGGAAAAATCTGTCAACTTCAAGGATCATAAAGGGATAGAAGCACTTCAGAAAGCAGTAGAGAATGCGTTTGGCGGGCATCCCGCAGATTTTGCTTTCCAGTGTACGGGAGCGCCGGCAGCGCATTCCAACATTTATAAATTCATAAGGAATGGCGGAGGTCTGTGTGAACTGGGATTCTTTATCAATAATGGGGATGCGACCATCAATCCGCATTTGGATATCTGTTCAAAAGAACTAACGATCGTAGGTTCCTGGGTATATACTTTGAGGGATTATGCAACTACTTTTGACTTTCTAAAGAGAGCAAAGGGAATAGGACTTCCCATGGAAAAGCTGATCACTCATGAATTTCCGCTGGAGCAGATCAACGAAGCCCATCTTACCAATCTGAGGATGGAAGGACTTAAGATAGCTATTATCTGAAAGGGATGCGGGTATAGAAAATGGGAGAAGCGGCAGGAATTATAGAAGTATTC
Organism: Bacillota bacterium; assembly: GCA_023408815.1. Classification (GTDB taxonomy): domain Bacteria; phylum Bacillota; class Clostridia; order Lachnospirales; family Lachnospiraceae; genus Kineothrix. The sequence goes on from JAEYJO010000058.1 coordinate 19,581, forward strand.
GGACTGGCGACGGCATTTGCCGCTGCTGATGCGGGATGCAAGGCTGCAAACGTGCGGATAGAGAATTTCGATAAGAATAAGCCTGCCAATGCAGATGTACTTCCGGTACCGCTTATCGTAATGATAAAGTTCCGCGGAAGCATATCGGATGTCAGAGCAGCGGTGGAAGCGGCGAGACTGAGAGCGGAGGAGCTTGCGGGAGTAGTGACAGTACATGAAATCGCCAGCCCGGAGAAGGATACAGAAAAGATGCTGAGACTAAGCGGTATGGATAAGTGATAGTAACGGTTCAGACAGCAAATGCAAATAACAGGAGGAAATAAGATGGCACAATTGGCATTAGGAATGATAGAAACCAGAGGTCTTACCGCAGCAATTGAAGCGTCCGATGCGATGATCAAATCTGCGGAGGTAACTTTGGTAGGAACAGAGAAAATAGGTTCCGGACTGGTAACTGTTATGGTACGCGGCGATGTAGGAGCGGTAAAGGCCGCAGTAGAGGCAGGAAGTGTGAGGGCAGCCAGTCTCGGAGAGCTGGTAGCGACTCATGTAATACCCAGACCGCACAGTGATGTGGAGAAGATTCTTCCTACTATCTAGGTAAAAAAGCAAAAAGGCAGAGAAAAGGAGAAACGGTCATGGGAGACGCTTACGGATTCTTTGAGATTCCAGGCACAACAGCGGCAATAGATGCTCTCGATATCATGTGCAAGACAGCAAATGTGGAATTTGTGACATGGGAGAAGAAGCTGGGAGGCAGACTGGTAACGATTGTCATAAAAGGAAGCGTTTCCGATGTGACACAGGCATTAGAGGCGGCCGGCAGTCATGCAATTAAGAAACCGGCGGCATCTGTGGTGATTGCAAACCCTCATGAAGAAATTATCAGGCTATTGAAGAAGAGTGCCGGCAGACTGAAGAGCTTGCAGGCCGGCTGGAACGATGAAATGGAGTAGCATATGGCAGAACATAAGAATGCGGTAAAAGCGGTTTCAGAAAAAGCAGCTCCGGACAAAACAGGAGAAACAAATACAGAGCCGTTAATGAAAGAAAGAATAAACACAGAGCCAAAGGAGGAAAAAAAGATGGCACAGGAAGCATTAGGAATGGTAGAAACAAGAGGATTGGTAGCATCTATTGAAGCAGCGGATGCAATGCTCAAAGCAGCAAACGTAACATTGGTAGGAACAGAGAAAATAGGTTCCGGACTGGTAAGCGTTATGGTACGCGGCGATGTAGGCGCGGTAAAAGCAGCGGTGGAAGCAGGTTCCGCCAGCGCATCGAAACTTGGTGAATTAGTAGCGACTCACGTAATTCCCAGACCACATACGGATGTGGAGAAGATTCTTCCTATTTTAAAGTAGGAAAAAGAACCGGGCGGGCAAAAAGCCCGCCCTTAACTCTTTATATAGGGTGTATATGGAGGATACGGCAATGGATGATCATACGATAACAGAGGATAACGTGGAGCTGATTACCAGGCTGGTAATGGAAGCAATGGAAAATAAGACAAAAGCGGATACAGGTTTTCTGGTGCCTGTTGGAGTATCCGCAAGACATGTTCACCTGACGCAGGCGGATGTGGAAGCATTATTCGGAGAGGGATATCATTTAACAAAGAAAAAAGAGCTGATGGGCGGACAATTTGCCTCCAATGAACTGGTAACGATTGTTGGGCTGAAGCTTAGAGCAATAGAGAATGTAAGAATATTAGGGCCGGTAAGGAGTAAATCTCAGGTAGAAATATCCGCTACCGATGCCATCAAATTAGGAATAAAAGCACCGGTAAGGGAATCCGGGGATACGGCGGGCAGTGCGCCTGTTGCACTGGTAGGACCGAAGGGAGCATTGTACCTGAAAGAGGGATGTATCGTGGCAAAGAGACATATACATATGTCCTCCGGAGATGTTAAAGCGGCCGGTCTGCATGATGGAGATATCGTATCCGTTAAATCAGAAAATGAAAGAGGCGCTTCATTTGATAAGGTAAAGATACGTGTGGATGATAGTTTTACGCTGGAAATGCATATCGATACGGATGAAGCGAATGCTGCACAGATATCCACCGGCGACACGGTAAGAATCGTCAAATAGAGAAATCGGAGGTTATATTATGCTCATAGGAAAAGTAGTCGGAAGCGTTGTTTCCACAAGAAAAAGCGAGAAATTAATAGGTAATAAATTCATGATTGTCGAGTTGGATGAAAACATGAGCAAGGGCTGTGGAGCGCAGATAGTAGCCATTGACAATATAGGAGCCGGTATTGGAGAAATTGTGCTGATTGTTACGGGGAGTGCGGCAAGAATCGGATGTGATATGGAAAATACGCCGGTAGATGCAGCAATTATCGGTATTATTGATAACGGAGACAGATTCGTATGAATATACCATATAATAGTATGGAAGAATTGAGCGCGTTGCTTAGAGAAAGCGGGATAGTGGGGGCTGGCGGTGCCGGATTTCCAACCTATGCAAAGCTTGATAAAAGAGCGGATACCGTTATCATGAACTGTGCGGAATGCGAGCCGCTCCTTAAGCTGCACAGGCAGTTACTTGAAAAAAATGCTTCAGAAATCGTTAGAACCTTTCACCTGATAGCGGAGTGCGTGGGGGCAAAAGAGGCAGTCATCGGAATTAAAAAGGTATATAAGAAGACGATAGCTGCTCTTATGGGCTGCATCGGGGAATACCCCGAGATAAAGATCGGACTATTGGATGAGATATACCCGGCCGGAGATGAGGTAGTATTGATCTATGAGGTTACGGGAAAGTCGATTCCCCCGGGAGGACTGTCTATTGAAAGCGGGGTGGCGGTTTTCAATGTAGAGACTGTTTATAACGTTTGCCAGGCGGTGACGAGGCTGCATCCGGTAACGGATAAACTGGTATCCATAGTCGGTGAGGTGGAGAAGCCCGTTACGATAAGGGTACCCATAGGCTGTGCCGTTGAGGAAGCGGTCAGACAGGCGGGCGGCATAACAACCGAGAATGCGGTATATTTCATAGGAGGTCCTATGATGGGATTTATCGATGACGGAAAGCTCCCTGTAACGAAGACCACCAATGCGGTTTTGGTGCTACCCGAAGAACATTTACTGGTGCAGAGAAAGAGAAGCAATACTTCCATAGAGTTAAAGAGAGCGGCAGCAGCCTGCTGTCAATGTACTATGTGTACGGATTTATGCCCCAGATATCTTTTGGGACATCCTGTAGAACCTCATAAGTTTATGAGAGCAGCGACCTGTAAGGATGTTCAGGATACGGATATATTTATTAATACCATGTTCTGCTCCTCCTGCGGTCTATGTGAAAATTATTCCTGTATGCAGGGTTTATCTCCTCGAACTCTGATGATGGAGTACAAGGCGGGATTACGTGCTCATGGGGTAAAATCTCCGAAAGACGTAAAGCAGGCTCCTATAGCAGAAGAAAGAAAATTCAGAAAAGTACCCATGGAACGGCTTATGGCGAGACTTGATCTGACGAAATATGATAAACCGGCACCCTTGGAGGAAAAGGAAATATCGGTATCTGAAGTCAAGCTTATGTATAGTCAGCATATTGGTACACCTGCTATTCCGGTTGTCGCAGCAGGTGAGATGGTAGAAAAGGGACAGATGATAGCGAAACCTGCAGAAGGGCTGAGTGTGGGAATTCATGCCTCCATAACAGGAAAAGTAGTGGAAGTGACGGGAAAATATGTTATAATACAAAAACAGAAAGGTCGTACAGAATATGAGTAAGGCAATCGGTATGGTGGAATACAAAACGGTTTCTTCAGGCGTAATGGCTGCAGATGTCATGGTGAAGACCGCGGAGGTAAGTATTATAGAAGCACAGACCGTATGTCCGGGCAAGTATATTGCAGTGATAAGCGGAGACCTGAGTGCAGTTAAGGCGGCAGTTGAGGCTGCAAAGATGAACTGCGCAGTGCATCTTATCAACAGCTTTATACTTGGCAATCCTCATGATTCCATATTTCCGGCTATATATGGCGCGACTGATGTCGGAAAGATTTCCGCACTCGGCATACTGGAAACCTATGACGCTTCTTCAATTATCGTAGCCGCGGACATTGCTGCCAAGACGGCCATTGTAGAATTGATTGAGCTGCGTATAGCCAGAGGCATGTGCGGAAAATCATATATGATGCTGACAGGAGAAGTGGCGGCTGTAGAAGCCGCAATCGAAAAGGCAAGAAATACTATCGGGGAAGAAGGAATGTATCTGGATTCTTCGGTCATAGCACATCCCGATGAGAAGATTTGCCAAACCATACTATAGATGAGAGAGCCTTCCGAGTTACTATTCACGGCCACTATTCCAATTAAAATATGAGGAGGCAGCAGGCGTATGCTCGCAATAGAGAGAAGAAATGAGATTTTAGAGAAACTACAGAAAGAAAAGAGAGTAGTCGTAGGTGAACTCAGTAAGATATATGGAGTTTCTGAAGAAACTATAAGAAGAGATTTGGAAAAACTGGAAAATGACGGTTACGTGGTAAAAAGCTATGGAGGAGCTGTCCTTAATGAAAACACCAGTACAGATATGCCGTTTAATGTTCGCAAGAATACGAATGTGATAGGAAAACAACGGATAGCCGATATGATAAAGAATATGGTGAAGGATGGAGAGAGTCTGATGTTAGACTCCAGTTCTACGGCTGTATTCATAGCTAGGGCATTGAAAGAAGAAAAGAAGAAACTGACGATAATCACGAATTCCGTAGAAATAATCATAGAGCTTTTTGATGCACAGGACTGGAGAGTCCTGTCCACCGGTGGGTTGGCGATGGAGGGGTCTTTTGCCCTTGTAGGGCCGCAGACAGATCAGATGCTGAATTCCTATCATGTGGATAAGGCAGTAATATCTTGCAAAGGCCTTGATATAGAAAACGGGATCACGGATTCCAACGAGCTTCATGCAAGAAATAAGAAAACAATGTTGGAGCGAGCGAATAAGGGCATACTTGCAGTGGATAATTCCAAATTCGGAGATACGGCTTTTGCGAAGATCGGCAGACTGGAGGATGTGTCCGTTATTATAACGGATGAAGAACCGGAGGAAAAATGGCTTCGGATGTTTGAAGATTACGGTATAGAATGTGTGTGGCCGGAGAAGTAGCCGCATATGAAAGAAGGGTACTGACGTAAATGGTCAGTACCCTTGTGTTATTATCAAGGATGCATTTGCAGTTTGCAGCCGTTGCTGCGACTTCCATAGCTGAAAATAGAAATTAAGAATAGAATACGTATCATAATTAGAAATAAGTAGCGATATGCACCGCCTTTTTATAGAAAACCCTGGAAATATCCTTCATATCCCCATATATGGATACCCCTTCCCACAGCGGAACAGTATTCGTATCATGTCCGCCTGTAATCAATGCGGAGAACGCCGATATAGGAAGAGCGATGTCAGGAGCTTCCCTGCCTTCGGCAAGCTCCTCACATTTTCCATTACGGAAGGTCACAGTGAATACTCCATTGTTCTGCGGAATAAAGGGATCTAAGATTTCTATAGACAGTTTCCCATCTCCAATATACCGAGCGTCCTGCAGAACCTTTTCTGCATTGATAACACGAACCATGCCGCCTGGAAATGAATTACAGCTTATTGCACCCATAGACCATTCCGGCATGACTTGTTCAAGAGGCATGTCATCAGGAAGAGAGAAACTGATATGACGGTAGTCGGCGGCAAAGCTTTTTGCAAGCGTCAGAAGCCCTTGCAGCCCTTCCTTATTAGTATAGAAGAAACGGCTGCATTCTATCGATCTATGTTCCGGGGAAGTATCGCATTTAAAGGTCATAAGGCCGAGTGCCTCCCCATTTTTGGAACGGTATACATAGGTAAATACCTGATCTTTAAAAGGATGGGCAGTCTCGATAAAGCGATAATCGTAATCCACATCCTCCACCATCATATTATATTTCCCCAGCCATTTTCTATATATAAGCGGAATATCCCTCATAGCATCGGCTTTCGAATTCTCTTCCAGCAAATAGCATGCACCGGAAATCGGATAAGCTGGAATATGAGGCAGAGCGATACGATACGAATGCCGTTTACAACATATTTCATAACCAAATTTTCTGTAGTATGCAGTGGAGAAGGGGTATAAGTATGAAAAAGCAGCACCCTGTTCGTGCATATAAGGAAGTGCGGAGGCAAAGCAGGCACGAATGCCGCCCCTTTTCCGATATTGGGGAAGAGTAGCTACTCCGCCGATTCCGGTCATCCTCTCCTTATGGCCGTCGAAATGGATTTCAAAAGGCTGTACGATAAAACAGCTCATCATAGTCTTATCGTCGTCCTCAAAGGCGGCGAACCGCTCCAGACAATGCTCCTGCTCCCTGCTTTCGGGAGTGTTTATGTATTTATGATATAATTCCATAGGTGTTTCTTCATTATTGTAAGAAGAATCAAAAGAAACAGAGAACAATTCTTCCGTGCGTTTTACTTCCTCCGGTTTGATTTTTCTGGTTATCACAGTATTACCTCCATTAAAATTTTGTTGTTTGCTTCTGATACTTACGGATTGTTACGCATTTTGTGCTCCCACAATCCTAAAAACATTCGAAATCCGCCCTAATTGGGCTACTTTCTCATGTTTTGCGTGTCCCAAGGTCATATGTTTTCATGCAAGCATAAAACATATGACCCTTTTGACCCTATCATCGTTTGATAAGGTCTTACACGCCCTTATCCGACCGTGTGTGACCTTGTCAAACGATGATAGTATCATTATATAATATTCTATACTGCTGGGTAGGTATTTTTTTGTGAAAAATGGCCTTAGAATGGCCAATTTAAAAAAAATGAAAAAAAATTAAAAAAGTACTTGAAACATGAGGAAACATCATGTATACTACTTATTGCTGTGGCATGATAGCAATGAAGCGTGAGGTTGCTGCCGAAAGGCAGGTTTTCCGTGGAGCGAATGTCAAGAGAGCCGTATATAAGCGGCTTAGGAAACTGACGACAAGTCACTGTACAGATAATATGGTCTACGTAGAAGATAATCTTCTGACAGCAACGTGGAAACGACGTGTGAGATAGTCCGGCGAGTGATAAACTTTAGGACACACACGGGAGAGTGTACAGTCACCGCTTGTCGTACTTAAATTAAAAAGTGCGAAAAGGAGGCGACTTTTTTTATGGCAAGTCAAGTAATGAGAATCACATTAAAAGCTTACGATCATCACCTGGTTGATGCATCCGCCAAAAAAATCATTGAAACAGTTAAGAAAAACGGATCACAGGTAAGCGGACCGGTACCCCTTCCTACCAAAAAGGAAGTAGTTACTATTCTTAGAGCGGTTCACAAGTACAAGGATTCCAGAGAGCAGTTCGAACAAAGAACTCACAAGAGACTGATCGATATCATTACCCCGACACCCAAGACAGTTGATGCGCTGCAGAGACTCGAGATGCCGGCTGGTGTATATATTGACATCAAGATGAAAAATAAATAATTTTCATCGCAAGCAGACAAATAAGACCCCTACTAGTATGCAAAGTTTCGATAAGGAACTAGGCCGCTGTAGAATAAACAGGAGGTAAAGAAATGAAAAAAGCTATTTTGGCTACGAAAGTCGGAATGACTCAAATCTTCGATGAGAACGGTTCCCTGATTCCGGTAACGGTACTTCAGGCAGGACCTTGCGTTGTAACACAGATCAAGACAGAAGAGAACGATGGTTACAAAGCAGTACAGGTTGGCTTTGCTGACAAGAAAGAAAAAATTGTTAACAAAGACAAGAGCGGCAAAAAAGAAGTGGTTCACAGACATGGCGTGAATAAAGCGATGAAAGGTCACTTTGACAAGGCTGGCGTATCCGGCAAGAGATATGTGAGAGAATTCAAGTTCGAGAATTCTGAGGAATATGCACTCGGCAACGAAATCAAAGCGGACATTTTTGCGATAGGAGATAAAGTAGATACATCTGCGATCTCAAAAGGTAAAGGCTTCCAGGGTGCGATCAAGAGACACGGACAGCACAGAGGACCTATGACACATGGTTCCAAATTCCATCGTCACCAGGGTTCCAACGGCGCATGTTCTTCTCCGAGCCGCGTGTTCAAAGGAAAAGGAATGCCCGGACACATGGGCTGCGTAAGAGTTACGGTTCAGAATCTTGAGATAGTAAGAGTAGATGCAGACAAGAACCTGCTTTTAGTAAAAGGTGCAGTTCCGGGACCTAAGAAAGCTTTAGTGACAATAAAAGAAACCGTTAAGGTTGAAGCATAAGCCTGAAACGGGTGAAAGGAGGACCATTCAGATGGCAAACGTATCTGTTTATAATATGGAAGGCAAAGAAGTTGGTAAAATCGACTTAAACGATGCGGTATTCGGCGTTCAGGTCAATGAACATCTGGTACACATGGCAGTCGTACAACAGCTTGCAAATAATCGTCAGGGAACACAGAAAGCAAAGACACGTGCAGAAGTTTCCGGCGGCGGAAGAAAACCTTGGAGACAGAAGGGAACGGGTCATGCAAGACAAGGTTCCACAAGATCTCCCCAGTGGACCGGAGGCGGCGTAGTGTTCGCACCCGTTCCGAGAGACTATTCTTTCAAGATGAACAAGAAAGAGAAGCAGGCGGCACTCAAATCTGCGCTTACGAGCAGAGTAGAAGGCAACAAATTGATTGTTGTAGATGAACTGAAACTGGACGGAATCAAGACGAAAGAGTTCAAAAAAGTTCTCGATAACTTGGGCGTAAGCAAAGCTTTAGTGATTACTGGAACAATTGATAATAACGTAATCTGTTCGGCAAGAAATATCCCTGCTGTTGCGACCTCTTATGTAGCGATCGACAAAGCTGGAGAGATCAAAGATGTTCTGAGCACGATTAATGTTTATGACATTATGAAATATGGTACCGTAATTGTAACAAAAGAAGCGGTAGCTAACATTGAGGAGGTGTACGCATAATGGCAGCGATTCAATATTATGATGTAATCCTCAAACCGGTTGTAACCGAGAAGAGTATGGCTGGTATGAGCGAAAAGAAATACACGTTTTTGGTTCATACAGAAGCGAACAAGACACAGATTAAAGAAGCTGTTGAAAAAATGTTCGAAGGAACAAAGGTTAAGAAAGTTAACACCATGAATTTGGATGGCAAGACGAAAAGACGCGGAAACACTTACGGAAAAACTTCTAAAGTGAAGAAAGCTATCGTTCAGTTAACGGAAGACAGCAAAGATATCGAAATCTTCGCAGGACTTTAAGAATAAGGTTTTCTGAGAATTTTTGAAGAAATAACAGCAAGTAACGTTAAATCGAAGAAGTAACGTAAAAAGTATGCGATAGGCATTTGGGAACCTGTTTGTTCCCACGCTGCGTTACTCGCACGAACGCCGCAGGAGAGTCCGGTATGGATGCTGACATTCAGCCGTTCGACATGCGCCGTTCATGCTCAGCCTACCGCGCGACTCATTAGTAAAGGAGAAAAAATCATGGGAATTAAGACATACAACCCATATACACCTTCCAGAAGAAATATGACCGGCTCTGATTTCGCTGAGATTACAAAGACAACTCCTGAAAAGTCTCTTTGTGTTTCTTTGAAAAAGAATGCAGGCCGTAACAATCAAGGTAAAATCACAGTAAGACACCATGGTGGTGGTTCCAGAAGAAAATACAGAATTATCGACTTCAAGAGAAACAAAGATGGTATTCCCGCAACGGTTGTAGGTATCGAATATGATCCTAACAGAACGGCAAACATCGCGCTCATCAGCTATGCAGACGGCGAAAAGGCGTATATCATCGCTCCTGAAGGATTGACGGACGGCATGACCGTAATGAACGGTGCTCAGGCCGAGGTAAGAGTAGGTAATTGCCTGCCGTTATCAGAAATTCCTGTCGGTACTCAGATTCACAACATCGAATTATATCCGGGCAAAGGCGGACAGCTCGTTCGTTCTGCCGGAAACAGCGCACAGTTAATGGCAAAAGAAGGCAAATACGCAACACTGCGTCTTCCTTCAGGCGAAATGAGAATGGTGCCGATTAACTGCAGAGCGACTGTTGGTGTTGTAGGAAATGTTGACCATAGCCTTATTAATATCGGTAAAGCAGGACGTAAGCGCAACATGGGTATCCGCCCTACGGTTCGCGGTTCTGTTATGAACCCTAACGATCATCCGCACGGTGGTGGTGAAGGTAAGACCGGTATCGGACGTCCGGGACCGTCTACACCTTGGGGCAAACCTGCACTCGGCTTAAAGACGCGTAAGAAGAAAAAAGCATCCAACAAGCTGATTGTAAGAAGAAGAGATGGCAGGAGCATAAAGTAAGGAAGACTACTTTATGCCGTTAAAATAAGGAGGAAGAATAATGGCTAGATCACTTAAAAAGGGACCGTTTGCAGACGAGAGCTTACTGAGAAAAGTAGATGCTATGAATGCAGCAGGACAAAAACAAGTTGTTAAAACTTGGTCTCGTCGTTCTACAATTTTCCCTTCATTTGTGGGACATACAATTGCAGTTCATGATGGAAGAAAGCATGTTCCCGTATATGTAACGGAAGATATGGTTGGCCACAAGCTCGGTGAGTTTGTTGCGACCAGAACCTATAGAGGTCACGGTAAGGACGAAAAGAAATCAAGAGTAAGATAAGAAGGAGGTAATATCCATGGCAAAAGGACATAGATCCCAAATTAAAAGAGAGAGAAATGCGCAGAAAGATATCAGACCTTCAGCTAAGTTATCTTACGCTAGAATCTCTGTTCAGAAAGCATGTTTCGTACTCGATGCGATCAGAGGCAAAGATGTGAACACGGCGCTTGCTGTTTTGGAATACAATCCCAGATATGCTTCAGGCGTTGTTAAGAAATTATTGGAATCAGCTATCGCTAATGCTGAATATAAGCACAGTCAGGATCCGACAAAATACCCGAATCCGGAGAATCTTTATGTAGCGGAATGCTTCGCGAATAAAGGTCCTACAATGAAAAGAGTAAAACCGAGAGCACAGGGAAGAGCTTACAGAATCGAAAAGAGAATGAGCCACATCACTGTTGTGCTCGATGCAAAGTAGAAAGGAGTAAACATGGGACAGAAAGTTAATCCTCACGGCTTAAGAGTCGGCATTATAAAAGAATGGGATTCCAAATGGTATGCTGATGCTGAATTTTCAGACTTCTTAGTGGAAGATTACAACATCAGAAAATTCCTTAAAAAGAAATTATACAGTGCCGGAATCTCCAAGATTGAGATCGAAAGAGCATCCGACCGAGTAAAGGTTATTATTTATACTGCAAAACCGGGCGTTGTTATCGGTAAAGGCGGTGCGGAAATCGAAATAACCAAACAAGAGCTTGCCAAGCTGACAAATAAAAAAGTTTTAGTAGACATTAAAGAAATCAAGAGGCCCGACAAAGATGCGCAGCTTGTTGCGGAAAACATTGCGCAGCAGCTTGTGAATCGTATATCTTTCAGACGTGCGATGAAATCCTGCATGGGAAGAACCATGAAATCAGGAGCGCTTGGAATCAAGACTTCTTGCTCAGGACGTCTCGGCGGTGCGGATATGGCTCGTACGGAGTTCTACAGCGAAGGAACTATTCCGCTTCAGACTTTGAGAGCAGACATCGATTACGGCTTTGCGGAAGCTGATACAACTTACGGTAAAGTTGGTGTTAAAGTATGGATTTACAAAGGTGAGGTACTTCCTACTAAGAACAAAAACGAAGAAAAGGTATCTTCGGAGGAAGGGAGCGATAAATAATGTTAATGCCTAAAAGAGTAAAACGTCGTAAACAGTTCCGTGGTTCCATGGCAGGAAAAGCAACCCGCGGTAACAAGATCACTTACGGTGAGTATGGTATCGTAGCATTAGATCCATGTTGGATTAAATCTAATCAGATCGAAGCGGCCCGTGTCGCTATGACCCGTCATATCAAACGTGGCGGTAAGGTTTGGATCAAGATTTTCCCCGATAAGCCAGTAACAGCGAAACCAGCAGAAACACGTATGGGTTCCGGAAAAGGTTCCCTGGAATACTGGGTAGCGGTTGTTAAGCCCGGACGTGTAATGTTTGAGATCTCCGGTGTACCCGAAGATATAGCAAAAGAAGCATTACGTCTTGCAACACATAAGCTTCCATGTAGATGTAAAATTGTTTCTAAAGCAGACTTGGAAGGCGGTGTATCAAATGAAAACCAATAAGTATGTAGAAGATTTAAATACGAAATCAGCTACAGATTTAGCACAGGAATTAGTAGCTGCTAAAAAAGAACTTTTCAATTTGAGATTCCAGAACGCAACAAATCAGTTAGACAACACAGCTAGAATCAAAGAAGTGAGAAAGAATATTGCCAGAATTCAGACTGTTATCACACAGAAAGAAAAAGCTGCGAAGTAATATAAGTCGGCTGACAGATTAGAAAGGAGAATCAATCGTGGAAAGAAATAATAGAAAAACACGTACTGGCAAGGTTACCAGTAACAAGATGGAAAAAACAATTGTTGTTGCTATTGAAGACCATGTAAAGCACCCTCTTTATAACAAGATCGTAAAGAGAACTTATAAATTGAAAGCGCACGATGAGAATAACGAATGCAACATCGGCGACACAGTAAAAGTAATGGAAACGAGACCGTTGTCAAAGGACAAAAGATGGAGACTTGTGGAAGTTATCGAAAGAGCAAAATAGAACAATTTCGCTGCGGCGAAGTGTTGTAATAGTTTTGGAAGGAGAATTAGCATGATTCAGCAAGAAAGCAGACTTAGGGTTGCTGATAATACTGGCGCAAAAGAAATTCTTTGCATCAGAGTTATGGGCGGATCCACAAGAAGATATGCGAATATCGGCGATATCATCGTTGCCAGCGTAAAAGATGCAACACCCGGTGGCGTTGTGAAAAAAGGTGATGTGGTAAAGGCTGTAGTTGTTCGTACTGTAAAAGGCGCTCGTCGTAAAGACGGTTCTTATATTAAATTTGACGAGAACGCTGCTGTTATTATCAAAGATGACAAGACTCCGAGAGGAACCCGTATTTTTGGACCAGTAGCAAGAGAGCTTCGTGAGAAACAGTTTATGAAAATCGTTTCTTTGGCTCCTGAAGTATTATAGGAGGTGTCTTAATGTCAACAGTGAAAATTAAAAAAGGTGATACTGTAAAAGTGATCGCCGGTAAAGACAATGGTAAAGAAGGAAAGGTCGTTTTAGTAGATGCAAAGAACGGCAAAGTGTTGGTGGAAGGCGTGAATATGATCACAAAGCATACGAAACCCTCTGCAAACAATCAGAACGGCGGAATCGTTCAGAAGGAAGCAGCTATTGATTTATCTAATGTAATGTATGTTCACAAAGGCAAGCCTACCAGAATTGGTATCCAGAGAACAGCAGATGATAAGCGTCCGGGCAAGACCAAAGCGGTTCGCGTAGCTAAATCAACGGGCGAAGTTATTGATTAATTCTAAGGAAGGAGGTCTAGACGCGTGAGCAGACTTAAAGAAATGTATAAAAATGAGATCGTAGACGCTATGGTCAAAAAGTTTGGATATAAAAACATTATGGAAGTGCCGAAGCTCGATAAGATCGTTATCAACATGGGCGTAGGCGAAGCGAAAGAGAATGCGAAGATTTTGGAATCTGCTGTAAAGGATCTTGAGACGGTTACAGGTCAGAAGGCGGTCCTTACAAAAGCAAAAAATTCCGTTGCTAACTTCAAAATAAGAGAAGGAATGCCTATCGGATGCAAAGTTACACTTCGCGGTGAGAAAATGTATGAATTCCTCGATCGTTTGGTAAACCTCGCATTACCTCGTGTACGCGACTTCAGAGGTGTTAGTGCTAATGCATTTGACGGACGCGGCAACTATGCGCTCGGCATCAAAGAGCAGCTTATTTTCCCTGAAATCGAATACGATAAGGTGGATAAAGTAAGAGGTATGGACATTATCTTTGTTACAACGGCAAAGACAGATGAAGAATCCCGTGAATTATTAACATTATTCAATATGCCATTCGCAAAATAGAGGAGGTAAATTCATGGCTAAGACAGCAATGAAGATTAAACAGCAGCGTAAGCCGAAATTCTCCACGAGAGAATACAATCGCTGCAAAATTTGTGGTCGTCCACATGCTTATTTGAGAAAATACGGAATTTGCAGAATTTGCTTCCGTGAATTAGCATACAAGGGACAAATCCCGGGCGTGAAAAAAGCAAGCTGGTAAAAAGGAGGCAAACTAAATGACGATGAGTGATCCTATTGCAGATATGCTTACGAGAGTTCGTAATGCAAATACTGCAAAACATGATACGGTAGATGTTCCGTCTTCTAAGATGAAATTAGCTATTGCGCAGATTCTTTTAGAGGAAGGCTACATCAAGAAATTTGATATAATAGAGGATGGAAACTTCAAAACAATCCGTATTGCACTGAAATACGGCGCTGACAAAAACGATAAGATCATCGCAGGCATTAAGAGAATCTCTAAGCCGGGTCTTCGTGTATATGCCAACAAGCAAGAGCTTCCTAAAGTTCTTGGAGGACTTGGTATCGCTATCATTTCCACAAACCAAGGCGTAATAACCGATAAAAAAGCGAGAGAGCTTCAGGTAGGCGGAGAAGTTTTAGCATTCGTATGGTAAAAAGTTTAACAAGTTTATCAAAAGTTCAATAAATTGAACTTTGGAAGAACGCTTGCGTTCTTCCGGGAACATTGAAACAAGACAATAATAGGAGGTACGGGCATGTCACGTATAGGAAGAATGCCAATCGCGATTCCGGCAGGCGTAACTGTGGATATCGCAGAAAATAATAAAGTGACTGTAAAAGGTCCCAAAGGAACACTTGAAAGAGTGCTTCCGTCTGAAATGGAAATTAAAATGGAGGGTGCTGAAATCGTTGTAACGAGACCTAACGATTTGAAGAAAATGAAATCTCTCCACGGACTTACGAGAACTTTAATCAATAACATGGTAGTAGGTGTTACCGCCGGCTATGAAAAGAAGCTGGAAGTAAACGGTGTCGGTTACAAAGCAGCAAAGAACGGTAAGAAATTAGTTTTATCTTTAGGATATTCCCATCCGGTAGAGATGGAGGATCCTGAAGGCATCGAAGCAGTAGTTGAAGGACAGAATGTCATTATTGTTAAAGGAATCGATAAAGAAAAAGTTGGCCAATTCGCAGCTGAAATCAGAGATAAGAGAAGACCGGAGCCTTATAAGGGCAAGGGTATCAAATATGCTGATGAAACTATCAGACGTAAAGTTGGTAAGACTGGTAAGAAATAGATAAGGAGAGTATGATAATGGTTAGTAGAGAATCTAGACAAAAAGTTCGTGTAAAAAAACACATGAAAATTCGTAACCGTTTCAGCGGCACAGCCGGAAGACCGCGGTTAGCTGTTTTCAGAAGTAATAATCATATGTATGCTCAAATTATCGACGATACAGTTGGAAATACTTTAGTGGCGGCTTCCACCCTTGAAAAAGACGTGAAGGCTGAGCTTGAGAAAACCAATAACGTTGATGCAGCAGCATATTTAGGAACACTAATTGCTAAAAGAGCATTGGAAAAAGGTATTACAACAGTAGTCTTTGATAGAGGCGGCTTTATATACCACGGAAAAGTAGCAGCATTAGCTGAAGCAGCCAGAGAAGCTGGCTTAGAATTCTAGGAAGGGAGAGAAAATCACATGAAACATACAATCATTGATGCAAGTCAGCTTGAATTGAATGAAAAAGTAGTTTCCATCAAGAGAGTAACTAAGGTTGTAAAAGGTGGTCGTAACTTCCGATTCACTGCTTTAGTTGTTGTAGGCGACGGAAACGGACACGTAGGCGCAGGACTTGGAAAAGCAACGGAAATTCCTGAAGCTATCCGTAAGGGAAAAGAAGATGCAACGAAGAATCTGGTTTCTGTTGCACTCGATGAAAATAATAGTATTACACATGATTTCCTCGGAAAATTCGGTTCTGCAACCGTTCTTTTGAAAAAGGCTCCGGATGGTACCGGTGTTATTGCAGGCGGTCCGGTACGTAACGTATGCGAACTCGCAGGAATCAAGAATATCCGTACGAAATCTTTGGGATCCAGTAACAAACAGAACGTTGTTCTCGCTACAGTTGCAGGATTAAGCCAATTGAAGACTCCGGAAGAAATCGCTAAGAAACGCGGTAAATCTGTAGAAGAGATTTTGGCATAGCAGCATGAGCCATTACTTTGCGGTTCATGTTAGTTATTGAAAGGAGAAATAGGAAATGGCAGCAAAGAAAGATACAAAAACTTTGAGAATAACATTGGTGAAATCTCCTATCGGAGCTGTGCCTAAAAATAGGGCAACGGTTGAAGCAATGGGACTTCGCAAGCTTAACAAGACGATTGAACTGCCCGACAATGAAGCTACGAGAGGACAGATCAGACAGATAGCACATTTAGTAAAGGTAGAAGAAGTATAAGAAGATAAGGAGGTGTCAGGAATGGAATTATCTAATTTAAGACCGGCAGAAGGTTCTAAACATAGTGATAATTTTAGAAGAGGTCGCGGACACGGGTCAGGAAACGGAAAGACAGCCGGAAAAGGACACAAGGGTCAAAAAGCTCGTTCAGGAGCGCCAAGACCGGGCTTTGAAGGTGGTCAGATGCCGTTATACAGACGTATTCCTAAGAGAGGTTTTAAGAATATTAACTCTAAGGATATCGTAGGTATTAACTTGAGCGTTCTGGAAGTATTTGATAATGGCGCGACGGTCGATGTGGAAGCGTTGATCGAAAGGGGCATTGTGAAAAATCCCAGAGACGGTGTTAAGATCCTCGGAAACGGAGAATTTACTAAGAAGCTCACGGTTAAAGCTAATGCCTTCAGCGCGTCGGCAAAAGAAAAAATTGAGTCTCTTGGTGGAACAGCAGAGGTGATGTAATGTTTACAACCTTAAAGAACGCATTTAAAATCAAAGAGATTAGAGATAGAATATTTTTTACCTTCCTGATGCTGGTTGTGATCCGTCTCGGATCACAGCTACCCGCACCGGGGGTAAACAGACATTATTTTTCTAATTGGTTTGCGGCACAGACAGGAGATGCATTTAGTTTCCTGGATGCTTTTACAGGCGGTTCCTTCCTAAATATGTCCATTTTAGCATTAAACATTACCCCGTACATCACATCTTCCATTATTATGCAGCTTCTGACGATTGCGATTCCGAAGCTGGAGGAAATGCAGAGGGATGGGGAAGATGGAAGGAAGAAAATCGTAGCGATTACTCGCTATGTAACAGTGGGACTTGCTCTGTTTGAATCTGCAGCTATGGCGATTGGATTCGGAAGACAAGGCTTGCTGGAGACTTACAATGCGATAAATGTAATTACCATCATTGCGGCGCTCACTGCGGGCAGTGCGTTTCTTATGTGGATTGGTGAGAGAATTACAGAGAGTGGTGTGGGCAACGGTATTTCTATCGTGCTTGTTATCAATATTATTTCTCGTCTGCCGTATGACATCAATAATTTATTCCAGCAGTTTGTATACGGAAAATCTACGGCGTTGGCAGTAGTGGCGGCACTCATTATCATAGGCGTTATCGTCGGTATGGTAGTTTTAGTCGTTATCTTGAACGGCGGTGTGCGCAAGATTCCGGTACAGTATGCGAAAAAGGTGCAGGGCAGGAAGATGGTGGGGGGTCAGACCACCAATATACCATTGAAAGTGAATACATCGGGCGTTATTCCGATTATCTTCGCGTCTTCTCTCATGCAGCTCCCAGTCGTTATCGGTTCCTTTGTAGGTTATAAGGGAACGGGCATATGGGCAGAAATATTAAAGGGACTTACATCATCTCATTGGTGTAATCCGAAAGAGCCGATTTATTCCATCGGACTTTTGGTATATGTTTTACTTGTAATTTTCTTTGCATATTTCTATACATCCATTACTTTTAATCCGTTGGAGATAGCCGACAGGATGAAGAAGCAGGGAGGTTTTATCCCCGGTATCAGACCTGGTAAGCCTACCAGCGATTATTTGACCAGGATATTGAATTACATTATTTTTATAGGTGCTCTTGGACTGACTCTTGTAGCAGTAATTCCTTTCGTATTCAACGGTGTGTTCAATGCCAGTGTATCGTTCGGAGGAACGAGCCTTATCATTATCGTAAGCGTCGTGCTCGAGACGATAAAGCAGATTGAGTCGAAGATGTTAGTTCGTAACTACAAAGGATTTTTGAATGATTAGGATTAGTAAAAATCCTTTTAGAATCATAACAGGAAAGCAAGGGAAGGGCCTATGGCCCGCTCCCATGCTTCTTCCGGAATCAGAAAAAAAGAACTTCTGATTTTGAGATGGGCACCCGCCTCGCAGCGTGTGTCCGTTTGTTCAACATATGAGCAATTCGCGAAGCGTGTTGCTCGTTGTTTTAGTGTGGACTTTTGTTAAGAAAGGACGATATAACTTATGAAAATTATTATGTTAGGTGCTCCGGGAGCCGGAAAAGGAACACAGGCGAAAATGATTGCGGATAAATACAGCGTTCCCCATATTTCTACCGGCGATATTTTCAGAGCAAATATTAAAAACGGCACAGAACTTGGCATGGAAGCAAAAAAATACATGGACCAGGGTCTGCTCGTTCCCGATGAGCTGACTGTGAAGATATTACTCGACAGAGTAGCAGGTGACGACTGCAAAAAAGGCTATGTGTTAGATGGATTTCCAAGAACGATTCCTCAGGCTCAGGTGCTTGATAAAGCCCTTACCGAGTTAAACGATGGGATCGATTATGCGATCGATGTGGATGTGCCCGATGAAAATATCGTAAAGAGAATGTCCGGCAGACGCGCTTGTCCCTCGTGCGGAGCTACATATCATATGGAACACGTTCCTCCCAAAAAGGAAGGGATTTGTGATAGATGCGGAAAAGAACTGGTGCTCCGCGATGACGATAAACCGGAGACCGTTTTGAACCGTCTTAAGGTTTACCATGAACAGACACAGCCTTTGATTGATTTCTACAGCAAGAAGGGCGTACTTAGGACAGTGGACGGTACCAGGCCCATGCAGGACGTATTCGACGCCATCGTCAATACGCTGGAAGCGTAATGCACCATGGTGCGTTGAGAAAGGTACGGTTATAATATGGCAGTCTCAATTAAATCTGACAGAGAAATAGAACTGATGCGCGAAGCGGGTAAAATACTCGCAGAAGTTCATGCGCGTCTCGGAGATGCAATCGAACCGGGGATGTCAACGCTTGATATCGACAGGCTGGGAGAAAAGCTGATTCGCAGCCACGGTTGTATTCCTAATTTCTTGAATTATAACGGCTATCCGGCATCCATATGTGTGTCCGTTAATGACGAAGTGGTCCATGGAATTCCCCATAAGGATCACATATTGCAGGACGGGGACATCGTGAGCCTGGATGCGGGCTTAATATATAAAGGGTATCATTCGGACGCGGCAAGAACACACGCCGTCGGCACAATAGATGATAAAGCCAGAAAACTGATAGAAGTGACGAAGCAAAGTTTTTTTGAAGGGATTAAAATGGCAAAATCCGGCAATCATTTGTATGATATATCAAATACGATCGACCGGTATGTATCATCCTTCGGATACGGCATTGTCAGGGATCTGGTAGGTCACGGTATCGGAACCAAGCTGCACGAAGAACCGCAGATACCGAATTTCGCTCAGCGCCGTAAGGGGATCAGGCTTCAGGCCGGAATGACCTTAGCGGTAGAACCCATGATCAATATGGGGGACTGGGAAGTGGAATGGCTGGATGATGACTGGACGGTAGTTACCGCAGACGGTTCTTTGTCCGCTCATTATGAGAATACGATTCTCATTACAGACGGCGAACCGGAAATCCTCACTTTGTTGTAACGAGGTCAGGTGTATGCAGGTAGCGGCAGAATGGAGATTTTTATGATAGGAATGTTTGCGACATCGAAAGCAGGCCATGATAAAGATACGGTATATATCATAGTACGGGAAGATGCCGAATATGTATATTTAGCGGATGGAAAATATAAAGATATGGAACATCCGAAAAAGAAAAATAAAAAGCATATTCAGATTATCAAGAAAGAATCCGATGATATTTTAAAAGAGAAGCTGATAAAGAAACAGCCAATATATAATGAAGAAATAAGGAAAGCGATAGGAGGTATCGTATGTCAAAAGCAGATGTAATTGAAATTGAAGGAACAGTGATTGAAAAGTTGCCAAACACCATGTTTCAGGTGGAATTAGAAAATGGACACAAGGTGCTTGCTCATATAAGCGGTAAGTTAAGACAGAATTTCATTCGTATCTTACCAGGAGATAAAGTGACTTTAGAGTTATCTCCCTATGATTTGTCCAAGGGACGCATTATATGGAGAGATAAGTAGAAGGCAAGTCGCATGCAAGGTTAATCTGCTATGTGAACAGTAACAGATAAATTGCAATATGATTGTGTGAAAATGCCCTTGCATTTGCATTGTTTCCATGATATAATGTAAAACGGTCTTTTTTGAAAGGAGGGTTTAACATGAAGGTTAGATCATCAGTAAAACCAATTTGCGAAAAGTGCAAAATTATTAAAAGAAAAGGAAGAATCAGAGTAATCTGTGAGAATCCCAAGCACAAACAAAGACAAGGATAATCCCTGCGCTAACAGTTAAATTTATGAATAGCAGAGGATCCTTGTCCAATTATGATATGCGGCTGCAGCGCGGATTATTCTTATGGGTGTTGTTTACTCATTAAATAGAAAGTGCTGATGAATATAAATCGATTATAATTGAATGTAGGAGCCTACGGAGATTACTTGTTGATACCAAGGCCGGCTGTTTAGTCAGCAGACTTTCAGAGGGGTTTGGAAAGGTCGGATTCGATTCCGGTTGGATGTGCGTCACGCCATCTCAATCAACTTAGTAGCGGCATGAACTATTTTCATGCAGAAAAAATATGCGAAAGCATGGCATCCCCGCGGAAGATATAATTTGTAAGCGGAATGAGTAAAGGACACTCAAGGGATGCTACGAAGAAAATGGAGGAAATGTAAATGGCTCGTATTTCAGGTGTTGACTTACCTAGAGAAAAACGTGTGGAGATTGGACTCACATATATCTATGGTATAGGAAGAGTAAGTGCAAACAAGATTCTTGAAGCGGCAAAGGTTAATCCTGATACCCGTGTAAGAGAATTGACGGATGAAGAAGTAAAGAGACTCAGCGAAGAAATTGATGCGAACTACGCAGTAGAAGGTGATCTCAGAAGAGAAATCGCTTTAAACATCAAAAGACTTCAGGAGATTGGATGCTACAGAGGAATCCGTCATAGAAAAGGCCTTCCGGTTCGTGGTCAGAAAACCAAGACCAATGCAAGAACAAGAAAAGGCCCCAAACGTACAGTAGCTAATAAGAAGAAATAATCTTCGGTAAAGTACCGTATGTCTTATGTACGATGGCTGATAAGAAGAAAAAAAGCAAAAGTAACAGAGAATGAAAAGTTGAGAAAGTAGGTTAGTTTAAAATGGCAAAGAAAGTTACCAAAAAAGTGACAAAAAAGCGTGTCAAGAAAAACGTTGAACATGGACAGGCACATATCCAGTCTTCTTTTAACAATACAATTGTTACATTGACAGACAATGAAGGAAATGCTCTTAGCTGGGCAAGTGCTGGTGGTCTTGGCTTTAGAGGTTCAAGGAAATCTACTCCGTATGCAGCTCAGATGGCGGCTGAAACCGCTACTAAGGCTGCACTTGTACATGGTTTGAAGACCGTTGACGTTATGGTTAAAGGACCGGGTTCAGGACGTGAGGCAGCTATCCGTGCACTTCAGGCATGTGGACTCGAAGTAACGAGCATCAGAGACGTAACTCCGGTTCCTCACAACGGATGCCGTCCTCCTAAGCGCCGCCGCGTATAATCACGGAGCGATACTATGCTGTCCCAGGCTTCATAGTGACAGTTAGCGCACAGAAATACTGCGAAGCAGTAATTTGCGCTTGATAGCAGGTTGGAAGAATGCGTAATGCTCTTATGGGAGTTTACGTTGTAAACAATAGTGAAAGGCATATGAGCCTTTATTTAGAAAGGAGCCTCAAATGGCAGTTAATAGAGTACCAGTTTTAAAGAGATGCAGAGCGCTCGGACTTGAGCCCGCTTATTTAGGATATGACAAGAAATCGAACAGAGCCGTAAGAGCAGGCAAGAAGATGAGTGAGTACGGTCTTCAGTTGAGAGAAAAGCAGAAAGCAAAATTTATCTATGGCGTTCTTGAGAAACCCTTTAGAAATTACTATGAAAAAGCAGACAGAATGATGAAGGGTCTGACTGGTGAAAACCTTATGGTCATTCTCGAGAGCAGACTCGATAACGTAGTATTCAGAATGGGCCTCGCAAGAACAAGAAGAGAAGCGAGACAGGTCGTAGACCACAAACATTTCCTCGTAAACGGCAAACCCGTAAATATTCCTTCTTATTTAGTAAAAGCCGGAGATGTAATTGAAGTAAGAGAAAAATCCAAATCCTTGCAGAGATATAAAGATATCCTCGAAGTTACGGCAGGAAGACTTACTCCTGAATGGATGGATGTAGATCAGGAAGCTATGAAGGGAACCATCAAGCAGCTCCCAGCAAGAGAGATGATCGATGTTCCGGTTGATGAAATGCTTATAGTCGAATTATATTCTAAGTAAAATAAGATTTCATTTTGATAAAAAAGTTAGGCAGATGAGGAGAATCCTTCTTATCTGCTTAAACGACTTAGATATAATTGTTCGTAAAGGAGGGTATTTGCAGTGTTTGATTTTGAGAGACCCAATATTGAGGTTGCAGAAATCTCTGAAGATAAAAAGTATGGTAAATTCGTAGTTGAGCCTTTGGAAAGAGGTTACGGTATTACGCTGGGCAATTCTTTAAGAAGGATCATGCTTTCTTCTTTACCCGGTACTGCAGTAAGTCAGGTAAAGATTGAAGGTGTCTTGCACGAATTCAGCTCCATTCCCGGTGTCAAGGAAGATGTTACCGAAATTATTATGAATATTAAAAGCCTCGCTATTAGAAATAACAGCGATACAAACGAGCCTAAGACAGCATATATTGAGTATGATGGCGAAGGTGTAGTAAAGGCTTCCGATATTCAGGTGGATCAGGATATTGAAATCTTAAATCCCGATCTGGTAATCGCTACCTTAAGCGGAAAGGATACGAAGCTGTATATGGAACTTACCATTACTAAAGGCAGGGGTTACGTAGGCGCCGATAAGAATAAGGTAGAGGATCTGCCTATCGGTGTGATTGCGATCGATTCTATTTACACACCCGTTGAAAGAGTAAATGTAACGATTGAGAACACTCGTGTAGGTCAGATAACGGATTATGACAAGCTGACCCTCGATGTGTATACGAACGGAACCTTGGTTCCTGACGAAGCAGTTAGTTTGGCTGCGAAAGTACTCAGCGAACATTTGAGCCTTTTCATCGATTTGTCCGAGAATGCCAAGACCGCAGAGGTTATGGTAGAGAAGGAAGACGATGAAAAAGAAAAAGTATTGGAAATGAGCATCGATGAACTGGAACTTTCAGTTCGTTCTTACAATTGCTTAAAGAGAGCCGGTATCAATACGGTTGAAGAATTGACCAATAAGACATCCGAGGATATGATGAAGGTTCGTAACTTAGGACGTAAATCCTTGGAAGAGGTTTTAGCTAAATTAAAAGAACTCGGATTACAGCTTAATCCCAGTGATGAGTAAATTCGTGAAAACGCATGTGTAGTAAGTCCAAAGTGCGTATGTGTGCGGGCTCATGATATGGAGCAGGCATTCGGTAAATAAGCCCAAAGTGCATGGCCGGATGTTCCATAGGGAATTATCCCGATGAAGAGAAAGGAGCCGTAAAAATGGCAAAATACAGAAAGCTTGGCAGAACATCTGACCAGAGAAAAGCATTACTTAGAAATCAGGTAACCAATTTATTGTATAATGGAAAAATTGTTACCACACAGGCAAAAGCGAAAGAAGTTCAGAAAATTGCTGAAGGACTCATTGCACTTGCTGCAAAAGAAAAAGATAACTTCGAAACCGTAAAGGTTACTGCAAAGGTTGCACGTAAGGATAAAGACGGTAAGAGAGTAAAACAGATCGTTGATAAGGATACGAAGAAAGTTCTTTCCGAGACGCACCGTGACAAAGACGGCAAAATCTTAAGAATCGAAAACGGCGTTACCGTAACGGTTTATGATGAAGTAGAAAAAGAAATCAAGAAGGATCTTGCTTCCAGACTTCATGCAAGAAGACAGATGTTAAAGGTATTATATCCGGTAACTGAGGTTCCTTCAACTGCAGCAGGAAGAAAGAAAGCTACGAAGGAAGTTGACTTAGTGGCAAAGCTTTTCGACGAATACGGACCGAAATATGCAACCCGTAAGGGCGGTTATACAAGAATTATTAAAATCGGACAGCGTAAAGGTGATGCTGCGATGGAAGTTGTTCTTGAGTTGGTATAATTTCATAGAACACAAAACAAGATAGAAATATAAAAGGACTGCGGAAGCGGTCCTTTTATTATGCAATAGGAAAGTGCTCCTATTACATTAAGAATGGATACGCAGCTGCGCGTGCGGAACAAAAGCCCAGTCGTGGTTTATATTAATTCTAAAAATAAATAGCTTAAAACAAATGTAATGTTGTATAATAAAGCTAAATTATAATAACAGTCTTAAATAAGAAGCAAAGTGCCCGGCGCTCTAAGACTTCGGATTACGCGATACAATATGATGGAGAAAATAAATGGAAAAAGAATGGCTGAAGAAAATCGGAAGCATGCAGCAGGAAGCCTATATCCGCAAGATAGAATATGCGGAGGGCAGAGCCGGAGGGTTGAAGGCTTATCAGATCAAGTCGGGACCTCTTATGTTCACGTCTGCGCAGGATAAGTGCCTGGATATTACGGAATTGTCCTGGCGGGGCATCAATTTTAACTTTATAAGCAAGCCTGGACTGCAGAACGCACAGGCTTATGACTATAATGGCTTTGCGGGACAGAGAAGCATCATGGGCGGAATGTTCTTCACCTGTGGTACGGATAACGTAGGAACGCCCGGAATTGAGCCGTATAATATGTTTCCCATGCACGGAAGTCTGCGCTCCACGCCGGCGGAGCACGTTTGTGCCGATTGCTTCTGGGAGGATGGAGAATATAAGATCAGGCTGTCCGGAGAAATGAGACAAGCGGCGCTATTTGGAGGAAACATCGTATTAAGGCGCACTATAGAGACTTATTACGGGAGCAAGGAGATAGTGATTCGGGATGAGTTTGAGAATCAGGCATATGAAACCAGCCCATTTATGCTGCTGTATCATTTTAATATAGGATATCCGCTGCTGGATGTGGGAACAAAGATACGGATTCCTTCCTCTAAAACAGTTCTTTTAGGTGAAGAGAGGGAGACGGCCTTTCCCTGGAATGAGGTTACTGCTCCGGTGGATAGGCTTCCCGAGGAGGTCTTTTATCATATGCTGCAACCGGATGAAAAAGGCCTTGCGACTGTGTCCGTCTTTAACGAAAATGTTGGTGCCGGGCTGTCGATCAGCTTTCAGACGAAGCAGCTTCCCAAGTTTACCCAGTGGAAGTCCATGGCCTCAGGAGATTATGTTATGGGATTTGAGCCCTGCAATTGCCACGTCAAGGGGCAGGAGTGGGAAAAACAAAACGGTACGCTCCCGGTAATTGAAGCGGGAGAGAAAAAGACGGTGGAATTGAAGCTTCAGATTTTAGAATAATGGAGAATAACACAGAACGACGCAGGAAAGGGAGAAGGATATGGCAAAAAGAATGTTGGATTGTACGGCTTCAGATTTTTCAGGATTTACAAAGGCAGATTATTTAAGCTCTATTGCCGGAAGCGAGGGGCGGGTCGTAGCGTGTGAGTGTATCGGGATTACAATGCCGGTACTTTCGGATGTGACCAATGCGGAATTCGCGGCAGCCATGGGAGCAGATATATTGCTTCTCAATATGTTCGATGTCATTAAGCCTGTGATATGCGGACTTCCCAAGGTTGAGAAGGAAGAAGTGGTCCGGGAGTTAAAGCGCCTTACCGGAAGAATGGTAGGAATCAACCTGGAGCCCGTGGAGGATACCATTGCGGAAGGAAACAAGGGAACGCTGTGGGAAATGTCCGAAGGGCGAAGAGCGACGCTGGATAACGCTTTGAGAGCGTACGAGCTGGGTGTGGATATGGTCCTGCTTACGGGGAATCCGGGCAATGGTGTGAGCAATAAGGCGATCACCGATTCTCTGA
Source organism: Bacillota bacterium (assembly GCA_023408815.1). Taxonomy (GTDB): domain Bacteria; phylum Bacillota; class Clostridia; order Lachnospirales; family Lachnospiraceae; genus Kineothrix. Next base: position 45,851 of record JAEYJO010000058.1, read on the forward strand.
GAGCGATGTCCTCTGAATTGGGGAATAAGCTGATTCTGGCGGCAGGAAAAATGCACGCTTCAGGAATTATCGGAGAAGGCGGAGAGAATATCATTACAAGAGATGACATAAAAGAATTTGTAGAGGCGGGGGCGGATATTATTCTACTGCCTGCCCCGGGAACGGTTCCCGGAATCACCATGGAATATGTCAGAGGACTGGTTTCCTACGCTCATAGCTTAGGCGCACTGACGATAACTGCTATCGGAACTTCCCAGGAGGGAGCAGATACCGAAACAATTAAGCAGATTGCGCTGATGTGCAAGATGACGGGAACAGATATCCACCATATCGGCGATTCCGGATATCCGGGAATGGGGGCACCGGAAAACATAATGGCATATTCGGTAGCCATTCGGGGAGTGAGGCATACGTATCACAGAATGGCGGTATCGATTAACCGGTAAAGTTATTCCGGCACCTTCTGGAAGTGCTGATAATCCTTGAGGGAGTTCCAATTGCCTCCCCATGTAAAACCGTGTTCTGTAAAAAGTTTGTAGCATAAGTCGTTTTCGTCAATTTTATAAGCGAATTCTTTGGAACGGTCTGCATATATCTCGCTTCCCGGAGGAGAGATATATGTGGTACCGTCATTTTTATATACTACGTAAGGGTTGTAAAGTGGGTTGATATCGATGGCGAGACCAAGGGCATGCTTCGAAAGGCTCGTAGTGCCGTCCACCAAACGATAATTGAAACAGGAGGTGTTATTATCGGACATGGACAGCGTATCGTCCCCGCCATAATCATCGATTAATGATATCTGCTCTATCTGGTATTCGTTTCGATACAGCTCATAAAAGATTTCCACAAGGTCCTGCGCGATTGCTTTGTTGCAGATCAATTCCCCGGTTCGTTCTATACCCTTGAAATTATAATAAAGTACGCTCACATAACGGAGATCCTCATAGGCAACATGTATATCTTCCGCAGAGGATACGATATTCAATGCTGTAACTGCTGCATTATCTTTATCGGTTTTAGTAACGGGATAAGAAATCCCTGTAATCTTCTTCTTGATTTCATCGGAAAGGGGTTCGTAATAAAAGCCCTGCTCATATTCGATTCTATCTGGATTTGTGTTCATTTCCTCTTCTTTCACGTCCGGTTCGGACGTGATCTCACCTGCCTCATTATCACTACTATCTATATTGTCATTGGGCTGTCCGCTAGAACCGCTTTCTTTATGGGCATTTTCCGGCGCGCTCTCATCATCTGTGACTTCGACCGATGCGGCGGTTTCCTTTGCTTTATAGGCAACTTCAGGATTTTTTGCAGCGTATTCGGCCAGTGTTTCCGAGTGGGAGAAGGTGCGCACGAAGATAGAGCTAAGGACGATGATGGCAAGTATTAAAAAGAGAGGTTTCGATATTTTCTTAAAGTCCATACTGTTTTCCTTTTCCTTGGATATTATAATTTATATATTGTCGTAATGATACGTTATTGTACATTATACATCCACAACGATGACATTAGCATCCATTTGACGCAGAGAGATCAAGTGGTCGGGATTGATGCCGCTGTCCGTGATAATGCCGGTAACTTCTCGTATACTGCTATAGGAAATCAACTCGTATTTTCCAAATTTAGAAGAATCCACGAGTACGTAGGTTTCACTGGCGGACTGCATGATGCTCTTTTTTACCCCTGCTTCAGGAGGATAGCCGTCATAAAAGTTGCCGTCCTCGCCTACGCTTGAGGCCCCCAGGAATGCGATATCAACTTTATATTGGCGTATTTGCTCTTCTGTCTGAGGTCCATAGCAGGAGAGCGTTTCATTTCTTAGAAAGCCACCGATTACGATTGCCGCCACCTCCGTCTTCCTGGAAATCTCGTTGATTACCCGTAGATTACTCGTAACCACGGTAATCTTGCTGCTGTCCGGAAGGTTTCTGGCGATAGGGCTGGTAGTGGTTCCTGAATCGATAAAGATAGTATAGCCGGGCTTAATCAGCTCGATAGCCTTTAATGCGATTTTCGATTTCACGTCGGCACCCTTTTCGGATGGTTTCACATAAGCGCCGGGAAAAGCTGCAGTTTCGGGGATAGCGCCATTAATCACTGCGCCTCCGAAGGTGCGGCGGATAACTCCGGCACTCTCCAAATCTGCCAAATCTCTTCTTATTGTCATGTCCGAGACCTGAAAGATATTGCAAAGCTCCTTCACAAGGATTTCTTCTTTATTTTGTAATAAAGTAAATATTTTTTGCTGTCGATTTTCTTTTAACATAGTTCCCCTGCCTTTTTACATTGCCCTTAAGGATTGTCCTCAAAGAGGCGTAAAACAATGAATTTTTAAGTATTGCAATTATGCCCGACACTTTAAGGTAAGCATAATCTCTCTTTGGTACCATCGTTTGACAAGGTCACACACGGTCGGATAAGGATCAATTTTTGTCCCTGCTACGTTACTTTCGTTCCGCGTACGTTCAGTACGCGTCAGTCAAGTGCCTTGCAGGAACAAAAATTGGTCTCTTTCCGACTCTTCGACCCTGACCATAGTAATTTTCCTGATTTTCAAGGCGGACGATTGAGGCGTACTGGACGTATGCCGATTGAGGACAACGCAAAAAATCAAGAAAATTTCATGGTTCAGGGCGTGTAAGACCTTGTCAAACGATGGTATGAGCATATTATAACAAATAACCAATAATAAGTCTATAATAGTGGTCGAATATGTTTGAGGTTATGACAAAATATGTAAAAATTGAACAAAAATTATATAAATATATACAAAACATTGACAACACGAACATAAAATGTTATATATATTGATATAAACAAACAAACACAAACAATGGTGTTTAAAACAAACAATGGGGTGTTTGGAAACCAAGCAATTATTACAAAGGAGGATTACAATGAAAAAGAAGGCTTTGGCAATGGTACTTACAATGGCAATGGGTGTGTCCTTGCTGACAGGCTGCGGAAGTACCGCTCCTGCGAATACGGAGTCCCCTGCAAAAACTGCTGAGCCCGCGGAAAGTGTTGCGCCGGCAGATGATGCAGCGGAGGCAGTACAAGAAGTGTCCGAAGAAACAGGAGGAGAAGAAAATGCAGGCGGTGTGTACGGATGTGCCGTACCTAATGCGACGAATTCCTTCTATGCTACATGCGTAAAGGGCGTTCAGGCAGGAGTTGAGCAATACGATCCTACGGCGGATGTTGTAGTAACAGATGCTAATTTTGATTCTCAGAAGCAGCTCGATCAGGTTGCGGACTTGGTTTCTCAGGGAGTAAAGGCTATTATATTGATTCCTATCGATTCCAACGCAATCATTCCTGCTATCGAGGAAGCGGAAGCGGCAGGTATTCCGGTTACGGTCATGGATACTCCGGCAGGAGAGACTACGGGCGTTGTATCCACGGTTGTATCCAACAATTACAGTGCGGGTGAAATTGCCGGACGTGCTCTTTGTGAATCCATGGGTGGAAAAGGCAATCTCGTGACTATCACGACCACGGGCTCCGATGCGGTTAATAGCAGAAAACAAGGCTTATACGACCTTATAGAAAAGGAATATCCCGACATTAAGATCGTTCAGGAGGAGATCGTTCAGAACGGAACTACCGAAGAAGCTCTTACCATTATGGAGAACATTCTGCAGGGCGGAACCCAGGTAGATGGAGTGTTTACCACGGGCGATGTCTTTGCGATCGGTATTTGTTCCGCATTACAGGCTAACGGATATGCGGCAGGGGAAGTAAAGGTGACCAGCGTAGACGGTACGACGAATGCGGTGGAACTGATCAAATCGGGTTACTTAGAGGCTACGGCAGCACAGCTTCCGAAAGAACTGGGCATTCACTGTGTGAAGAACGCCCTTGATTTCCTGAACGGAAAAGATGTTCCGGCCAAGGAAGAGCTGGATTGTCTGGAAGTAAATATAGACAATGCAGATACGTATGAAGGTTTCTAGAAATAGATATATCCGCTCTTTTGCATAGATGAAATAAAAAGCGGATAAAGAGGTATCTGAACATATATGTCATGTATGGACGGATGCCTCTTTATCTTATAGGGAAGGTACGTCCTATAAGATAAAAGTCCTACGGGCAGGATGCGCAGCTGCGCGCGAAGAACAAAAGCTGTGCAGGCAAAGGATTAGGCTGCGTGAGTATGTGAAGCACAGATTTGTTTTAAAAAGGAGATAAGGATATGGATGAACTCATATTAAAGATAGAGAATGTCAGCAAATCCTTTCCGGGAGTAAAGGCGCTTGACGGAATCCGGCTGGAAGTGAAGAAAAATGAAATCCACGCCTTGATTGGAGAAAACGGAGCAGGTAAGTCCACCCTGATAAAAATACTCGCAGGTATTTATCAGGCTGACAGCGGCAAGATTTATGTGGATGGTAAAGAGGTGCTCATATCGGATGTGCAAATGGCGAAAAAGCTGGGCGTCAGTGTTATCCATCAAGAGCTCAGTCTGGCAAATAATATGACGGTTGCAGAAAACGTGTATATGGGGAAATTTCCATTGAAGCATGGGCTGGTAGACGAAACGAAGATGGAAGAAGAGACGGCAAAGCTTCTTGCCATGATCGGAATGGAAACCCTCGCTCCTTCTGAAAGAGTATCCAGACTCAGTACCGCACAGAAGCAGATGGTGGAAATATGTCGTTCTTTATCGGAAGAAGCCAAGATACTCATTATGGACGAGCCTACCTCCTCGTTGGCAACGGCGGAAGTGGAGCAGCTTTTCGGCATTATGAGGATGCTTCAGAAAAAAGGCGTTACTATCATATTCATTTCCCATAAATTGAACGAAATATTTACTATCTGCGACAGCATTACCGTTATGCGTGACGGGAAATATATAGGCAGGAAGCCGGTTAAGGAAATGGCCTATGAGGAGCTGATCAATATGATGGTAGGCCGGGATATTAAGGATGTGTATCCGCCTCATGAGACGAAAGTGGGCGAGGTGATGTTTCAGGCAAACCATATTAATTCCGATTATATTTTCGATACCAGTTTTGAGCTTAGAAAAGGAGAAATTCTCGGTTTCTACGGGCTTATGGGAGCCGGAAGAAGCGAGCTGATGAGGGCGCTTTTAGGAATCGATAAGAGCACAAAGGGAGATGTTTTCCTGGATGGTGAGAAGATTCTCATCGAGACTCCGACGGATGCGGTAGGTAAAGGAATCGTATTGGCTCCGGAGGACAGAAAGCAGCAAGGGCTGGTACTAAGGCAGACGATCGACTTCAACATTACGATATCCATTTTGGATAAGATTATCCATGGCATACGTCTGGATAAGAAAACCAATAATGAAATGGTGGAAAATATAGCGACGCGCCTGAGGATAAAGGCGCCATCCTACGAAAGCAATGTAGTCAATTTATCAGGAGGAAACCAGCAGAAGGTGGTTCTTGCCAAATGGCTGGTAACAAATCCCAGAATACTCATTCTGGATGAGCCGACAAGGGGAATTGACGTAGGAGCCAAGCAGGAAATCTATAAGCTCATATATGAAATCGTAAAGAGTGGAGTGGGGGTTATTCTGATTTCATCGGAAATGCCGGAGGTGATGAATCTCTGTGACCGCATATACGTAATCAGGAACGGAAAGATTACCGGCTCCATCAATAGAGAAGAGGTGACGGAGCAGGGAATTATGAAGCTGGCAATTGGAGGAATAGGCAATGAATAATACAAAAGCGGCCATAAAAAAACAAAACGGCCTTATTTTATTTATCAAACAGAACTTAGGCATACTGATTTTTCTTGTAGTGATATGTGCGGTGGTTTCCGTCATACAGCCTAGATTTCTGGGAACAAAAAATCTTCTGAATATTTTGCGTTCCATTTCCATAACCGGAATTATTGCTTTTGGAATGCTATTATGTATTATTATTCAGGGAATTGATTTGTCGCAGGGATCGGTGATCGGTTTTACCTCCTGCTTCTGTGCATTTATGATATCGATGGTGGGAATGCCCTTCTGGGCGGGCGTTCTTTCCGCTCTTGCGGCGGGCACTCTGTTTGGAATCTTCAACGGAGCGCTGCTAAGTCATACGAAGCTGCCTCCATTTATAGTCACCCTCGCAACGCAGTTTATCGGGCGGGGGGGCTGCTATGTCATTACGCGGGGAAATATGATCAACGTGGATTCCAGATTCGGCGAATTGGGAAACGGCTATCTCTTTGGAGTTATCCCGCTCCCCGTGGTATATCTGCTGTTTTTTTTCATTATCATGTTTCTGCTTTTAGAAAAATCTAAATTCGGGCGGAACGTATATGCTATCGGCGGAAATATGGAAGCCGCAAGGTTTACCGGTATCAATATTAAAAAAGCAATATGGGTTATCTATGGTATTTCGGGGTTTCTTGCTGCGGTCTGCGGAATCATATCCTGCTCAAGAATCACCACGGGACAGCCGACTACCGGAAATGCCATGGAATTCGACGCAGTAATTGCCTGCTATTTGGGCGGGGTCAGTTATCTGGGCGGCGAAGGAAGAATCAGCAGTACCCTGCTGGGGGCAATCGTACTGGGAGTACTGGCTAATGCGATGAGCATGCTGCAAATACCATGGTATGTACAGAACATAACAAAAGGAACGATTATCCTGATAGCGGTATTCTTTGATATTTGGAGAAAAGAAAGAGAAAACAATAAAAAGTAAGGAGGCGTTAAGGATGAGAAAAATAAAGGCGGTGCCGATCAGTGCAGAAAATTTCAGACACTACGGAAGCTTTGTAAACGCACTGGAGCCGGAAGGAAATTGCTTTCCGGGAGAAGAAAGCTGTTTTTACCCCGACCCGGTTACCTTATCCGTAAGCGGAAAAGAACAGATTGCATTTTCACCGCTTACGGTAAACCGGCCTGACAGGATGGAAGTGACGAAGGCGGAATACCACGATTGGACGGGAGAGGGCATCTTGTTTTTGGACGATGATGCCGTAATGCACGTCGCCCCACCGTCGAAACGGGAAGTGGTCCCGCAGAAAACAGAGGCATTTATTGTACCGAAAGGTACCTTAGTAAAGCTGAATACGGGCGTATGGCATTTATCACCTTATCCGGTACACAACGATGTGCTCCATCTGCTCATTGTCATGCCGGAGAGAGTGTATGCGAATGACTGCATTTTGTGCGATTTTCCGCAGGAGGAATACATAGAAATAGAACTTTGATATGAAACAGCAAAAACGAAGACGAAATACAGAAATGACTAAGAGGAAAGGACGTTGCCGGAGACGGGACGGAAAAGGAAAAAGAGATGGCACTTGTAAATTATAACGAGGTATTAAACTATGCGAGAGAGCATAAAATAACGGTCGGAGCATTTAACGCCCTGAATATGGAAACAGCGCAGGCACTCATCAGTGCGGCGGATAAGATGAGATCTCCGCTCATATTACAGACTTATCATGCGCATGTGGATTATGCAGGTGCGGATTACATCAGGGCAATTGCAGATGTTGCAACACGGCACACCGATATGAAAATCGCCATGGGGCTGGATCACGGAAGAAGCTACGAGCAGGCGAAATCATGCGTGGACAATTTATACACAGGCGTCATGATCGATCTTGCTTCCGAAAATTATGACTTCAATGTGGAAGAGACTAGAAAAGTCGTAGCTCTTGCCCACGGGAAAGGGATTTCGGTAGAGGCAGAACTTGGAATGATATCCGATGCGGACCGCTCCTTAGAAGAAATTGCAGCCGGCTATACGGACCCGGTGATGGCAAAGAGTTTTGTAGAGGATACGGGTATCGACTGCCTTGCCGTTTCGATAGGAACAGCCCATGGAATATATAAATACACCCCGAAAATCAACTTCGATTTGTTAGGAACTTTGCTGGAAGAAGTGGCATGCCCTATTGTTGTCCACGGCGGCTCGAATACACCTGACGAGGAAGTGGAAAGGATGGTAAAAATGGGGATTTCCAAGCTGAATGTGGGAACCGATTTCTTTAATGCCTATAAGCGCGCCATTCGTGAGATTTTTGAAATGAAGGGGGAGGACGCAGATATTGTGGAAATCATGGCTGTCGCACGTAAAGCGGTAGAGGAGGTCGCAATACATAAGCTTGAGATTTTAACGAAATTCAGGGTTTAGATAAGGAATATGGAAAAAGCGGAAAAGGAGGAGCACAATGGTATATGCCGGATTGGATGTGGGAACGTCGGGATGTAAGGGCGGCCTGGTGAACGAAAAGGGAGATGTGCTCGCAAGCGCATATAGAGGATATTCCTTTGAAATGCCAAGGCCGGGGTATGTGGAGCTGAATCCTGGGACGGTCTGGCAGGCGGTCAGGGAGACCCTTAAGGAGCTTGGAGGCAAATGCAGGGATATCGGCTGGATCTCAGTATCCTCCATAGGGGAGGCACTTGTTATTTTGGATGAGAAGGATGATGTCCTGATGAACGGTATGACTTACCTGGACAGCCGTGGGGATGATACGCTTTCCGACATTTGCAGCCGCTTCGATGAGGAAGAGCTTTTTTTCCGGACCGGTGTTCCCTTGAACCCGATGTATTCGCTAAATAAAATATTGTGGTTGAAAGCGCATTTTCCCTCCGTCATAGATAATTCCCGCAAAATATTTTTGTTCGGGGACTATATCGGATATATGCTGACGGGGGAGAGGATGATAGATCCTTCCTCCGCGTCGAGGACGATGCTGTTCGACGCCCTTGACCTGAAATGGTCGAAAGAGGTTGGAGAAAGATTCCAAATACCCCTGGACCGGTTTTCGGAGGTAAGACCGACCGGCACTTTCATGGGAAAAATAAGAAAAAGCATAGCTTCGGAATTGAATCTTTCCGAAGACGTAAAGGTAGTTCTTGGATGTCATGATCAGTGCAGTGCCATGCTGGGAGCAGGGGCAGCCGCCGCAGGAGATATTATTGCGGGCGAGGGCTCTACGGAAAGCATTAATCTTGTAGTGGACAAGGAGAATATAACCGGAGATTTTTATAAGAAGAAAGTAATCTTTGAACCTTATGTGGAGAAAGGAAAATATCTTGTTCCAGTAGGGCAATTGTCCCATGGCAGCAGTATCCGCTGGTTCATACGGGAAATCGGGCATCAGTCCGACGAGCTTAGCGAAAGTTATGAGGAGGCGGATGAAGGCTGCCCTCCGGATTCGGGAGAATTGTATTTTCTCCCCTATATGTCAAAGGTAAAAAGTCAGGATGCCGGTAACAAGGCGTTAGGAGTATTTATCGGATTGGAAATGGCAACAAAGTATTCACAGATGTATCGTGCACTGTTGGAGGGCCTATGCTTTGAGACGAAAAAGAGTTTTGAGCGCCTGGAGAGCCTTAAACTGCCAATTCATAAGATAACGGCGACGGGAGGCTGCACCAGATCGAAGGTTTTGATGCAGATGAAGGCAGATGTTCTTGGAAAAGACATTAGTCTGCTTCGGTCGGCGGATGCAGGAATCAGCGGACTGGCGATAGTTTGTGCAAAAGCGGACGGAAAATATGGAACCTATCGGGAAGCGGCGCAGGATTTCGTAAGGACGGGAATTACATACCGGCCGCACAGAGTTTATGCGGCGAAATATGAAAGGTACTGTGAAATAAGCGAAGTGATAAAAAGGCTATATGAATAAGAAGTGAAGAATAAACGGTCTGCGGGATTGTATGTCGCTTTTGCCAATCGTAGGATGGTAAAAACAGCGATACACAAGCCCGCAGTTTTTAGTATGGAATCCGTACGCATTACTTTTTTTGATTTATAGCGTCAAAGCAGTGGAATATCTTGTAATTATCAATATTTTCTAGTACAATAAAAAACGTGACAAATGTAAACTAATTTAAGGGTTTAGGATAACAAATGGGAATTATAGAAGCCAAAAAATTAATTTTTGAATATATCAGACGGGATGAGGACGGCAATGTGGAAGGAATCACTCGTGCAGTGGACGAAGTAGACCTGGATGTAAAGCAGGGAGACTTTGTTGCTATTCTCGGGCACAACGGCTCCGGCAAATCCACGCTGGCAAAGCATATGAATGCGATTCTCTATCCTACGGAGGGAACGGTCTGGGTAGACGGCAAGGATACGACCAATGAAGAATACGTTTGGGATATCAGGCAGAATGCGGGAATGGTTTTTCAAAATCCGGACAACCAGATTATTGGTCAGGTGGTAGAAGAGGATGTGGGATTCGGACCGGAAAATATGGGGGTTCCGACAAACGAAATATGGGAACGGGTGGAAGAGAGTCTGAAAGCGGTAGGAATGTATAAATATAGAAAGCATTCGCCTAACAAGCTGTCTGGGGGACAGAAGCAAAGAGTATCTATTGCGGGGGTCATCGCGATGCACCCTAAGTGCATCATATTGGATGAGCCCACGGCGATGCTCGATCCCAACGGCCGCAGGGAGGTAATCCGGGCGGTCCGCGCACTGAATCAAGCGGAGGGCATTACGGTAATACTCATTACTCATTATATGGAAGAAATCATTCATGCGGATAGAGCCGTAGTTATGGATAAGGGACATATCGCCATGCAGGGCACACCGAGAGAAATCTTTTCACAAGTGGAAAAGCTGAAGGAACTGCGTCTGGATGTGCCGCAGGTTACCTTGTTAGCTTACGAACTGAAAAAAAGCGGGATAAATCTTCCGGATGGAATTTTGACCTGCGAAGAGCTTATGCATGAGCTTAAGCTATAGTGCCTAGGCTGCAAGGAAGAGAGATAACGCGCAAAAAAGACGCGAATGAGGTAGAAACAGATGGCAATCATTTTGGACCATGTAAGCTATGTATATGAAAAAGGGACGTCGATGGAAATAGCGGCCTTAAAGGACATTAACCTCGTAATACCTGATGGTCAGTTCATAGGACTTATCGGGCATACGGGTTCCGGCAAGTCCACGCTGGTACAGCATTTGAACGGACTTATGAATCCCACATCGGGACATATCTATTATAACGGAGAAGATATAGGGGATTCGGGTTTCAATAAGAAGAAATTGAGGAGCGATGTAGGATTGGTGTTCCAGTATCCTGAACATCAGCTTTTTGAAATAGATGTTTTTTCGGATGTGTGTTTCGGCCCCAAGAATATGGGACTTACGGAAAAAGAAGTACAGCTTCGTGCCTATGAAGCCTTAAAGCAGGTGGGGCTGGAGGATGAGTATTTTTACCAGTCTCCCTTTGACCTGTCAGGCGGACAGAAACGAAGGGTTGCTATTGCCGGTGTGCTTGCTATGAAGCCGGAGGTGCTCATTTTGGATGAGCCGACGGCGGGCCTGGATCCGAAGGGACGGGATGAAATACTGGATCAGATAGCGAAGCTTCGGGAAGAAACAGGAATTACGGTAGTTCTCGTTTCCCATAGTATGGAGGATGTGGCGAAATATGTAGACCGCATCATTGTTATGAATCAGGGCAGCATCATGTATGACGACGAGCCGAGAAACGTGTTTCATCACTATAAGGAGCTGGAAGAAGTAGGACTGGCAGCACCTCAGGTAACCTATATTATGCAGGCATTTCGGGAAAAAGGATATTTGGTGAATGCGGACGTGATCACGATAGAAGAAGCCAGAGATGAGATTCTGCGGGTGCTTAAGAGGTAGGAGAAAAGATGCTAAGAGATATTACGTTAGGACAATATTATCATGCGGACTCGGTAATACATAAGCTTGACCCCCGGGTCAAGCTGGTTACCACGCTGCTGTTTATTATTTCCTTATTTGTGGTGAATAATTTTATAGGTTATGTCATAGCGGGTGTGTTCCTTGCTTGTCTTATAAAGGTCTCCAAGGTTCCGTTCCGGTTTATTGTAAGGGGTATGAAAGCTATTGTGTTTCTGCTCATTTTAGCAGTAGTGTTCAATCTCTTTTTGACTCCGGGAGAGGTGTTATTCTCTTTTTGGAAGCTGACGATAACGAAGGAGGGTATACGGACGGCCGTATTTATGGCAATCAGACTGACCTTTCTTATTATAGGCTCTTCCCTGATGACGCTTACCACTACGCCGAACCAGTTGACAGACGGCATGGAAAAGCTGTTGTCTCCTCTTAAAAAACTGCATGTGCCTGTACACGAGATTTCCATGATGATGGCGATTGCGCTTCGGTTTATTCCTATTCTATTAGAGGAGACCGATAAGATAATGAAGGCACAAATTGCCCGAGGTGCGGATTTTGAAAGCGGCAATTTAATCAAAAAGGCAAAAAGTCTCGTGCCCCTTCTTGTCCCGCTTTTCCTTTCCGCTTTCCGTCGTGCCAACGATTTGGCGATGGCGATGGAAGCGAGATGTTACAGGGGGGGAGACAACCGGACGAAGATGAAGCCGCTGGTATACCGCAGGCAGGATGTGTTCGCTTACGCAGCGGTTTGGTCATATGTAGCTTTTTGCGTTTATTTTGGGAGAATCTTTACATTATGAAACGTGTGATGTTGACAGTCGCTTATGACGGCACCGCATACAGCGGTTTTCAAGTACAGGAGAATGCGAAGACAATTGAAGGAGAGTTGAACAGATGCCTGTCCGGTCTTTTTTCAGAGGATATTAAAGTAATCGGAGCGAGCAGGACGGATGCGGGAGTGCATGCGCTCTGTAACGTGGCGGTGTTCGATACCAATGCCAGAATGCCCGGAGAGAAGATATCTTATGCGCTGAACCAACGCTTGCCGGAGGATATCCGTATACGCAGGTCCAAGGAGGTGGAGACGGATTTTCATCCCCGCCGCTGTGAAAGCCGGAAGACGTATGAGTACAGAATCATTAATTCGCAGTTTCCGCTGCCGACGAAAAGGCTGTATACTCATTTCACTTATATTCCACTCGACGTAATCAGGATGCAAGCCGCGGCGCTATACCTCGTTGGTGAGCACGACTTCAAAAGCTTCTGCAGCATAGCCAGTCAGGCGGAAACCACAGTAAGGACGATATATGACCTTCAGGTGGAGCAGGAAGGCGAGGAAATCATAATCCGTGTAACCGGAAATGGTTTCTTATATAATATGGTAAGGATTATCGCGGGAACGCTCATGGAGGTGGGAAAAGGGAGATGGGAGGCAGAATATGTGCCGGATATGCTAAGTGCGCTGGATCGGACGGCGGCAGGGCCTACGGCTCCGGCCTGTGGACTTATGTTAACTAATTATGAATTTCTGTAATGATGTCTTCCGGGATGCACTGAATACAAAGCTTGCGGTAAAAGAATAAGCTTTAGATAAGCGGCATGAAATCGGTAAAATTTGTTGAAATTAAGGTTGACACACGCGGAAGCGTATAATATAATAATTCAATGTGACAATGTTTAATAATGTAAAGCCAAAGCCCCGGCAGTACATTTTAAATAGAAGAGCGAAGGAACTCGTGATGCGTGTTTCTTATGAGAAGAAAGCTTGTCGGTAAGCGAGCCGAAGGTGTGGCCGGACATCCGCACTATGGTAAGATTACGGACAGTAACAATGAAAAGAGATAGTTTGATTTATGGAAATCAAACGGAGAAAATTGATTTAAGGTTGGAGGTAACATAATGAAAACTTTTATGGCTAGTCCGGCTACTATCGAGAGAAAATGGTATGTAGTTGACGCTGCGGATATGACACTCGGACGTTTGGCATCTGAAGTTGCTAAAGTTTTAAGAGGTAAGAACAAACCGATTTTTACACCTCATATCGATACAGGCGATTATGTAGTTGTAATTAATGCGGCAAAAATAAAAGTAACAGGTAAAAAATTAGACCAGAAGATTTACTATCATCACTCCGATTATGTAGGTGGTATGAAAGAGACTACATTGAAGGAAATGTTAGCTAAAAAACCTGAAAGAGTTGTAGAACTTGCTGTGAAAGGCATGCTTCCGAAGGGACCTTTAGGAAGAGATATGTACAGAAAACTTCATGTATACGCAGGTGCAGAGCACAATCAGATAGCTCAGAAACCTGAAGTATTAACATTTTAATTAAGAGGACTGAAAGGAGAAAATTAAAATGGCTAAGGCAGCAAATTGCTACGGAACTGGCAGAAGAAAAAAATCGATTGCAAGAGTATATTTAGTACCCGGCAAAGGTAATATCATTATAAATAAAAGAGATATCAATGATTATTTTGGATTAGAGACATTAAAGGTTATCGTTCGTCAGCCTCTTACCGCTACGGATACATTGGACAAATTCGATGTAAAGGTTAACGTACACGGCGGAGGATACACAGGTCAGGCAGGCGCTATCAGACACGGCATTGCAAGAGCATTGCTTCAGGCTGATGTAGATTTCAGACCGGTACTCAAGAAAGCAGGCTATTTAACGAGAGACCCTCGTATGAAAGAAAGAAAGAAATACGGTCTCAAAGCCGCAAGACGTGCACCCCAGTTTTCAAAGAGATAAGCAGTTATCTGCGAAACAGACGCATATACAAAGCCCCGGAATGCTTGCATTCAAGGGGCTTTTTTATATGTGGATGGTTCATTGGAACGCAAGAATGACCGAGATGAAGCAAAGCGGAATCGAGGTTATTCTTGCGTTCGCAGATAACGGAAGTTCGCAGATAACGGAAGTTCGCGGATAAATGATTATTATTAAATTTGACTATACGTGATGATTGCTCATAGTGTGCTTATTAATCTTTTCGATAACCTCAGTGGCGATATGGATAAATTGCTTTAAAGTAAAAGACAACCATTTATCATGATGCCAGATCAGCTGGGATCGGATGTTATAATCACATACATAATCCAAAGGGACTAACTGGCCACTGATTATTTCAGAATTGGCAGCAGCTTTTGGCAATATGCAGACACCAAGACCGCTTTGAGCCAGGTTTTTTATTGCCTGAATACTTTCTGTTTCCAAGATGATTTTAGGAATGACACCATTTCGCTCCAAATCATTCAAAAAGTTTCTTCGATAATATGCTGCGGATTCTGTAAGAATCAAGGGAATATTTTCAAAGTCCTTTGCACAAAGATTTTTTTTGGAGGCTAATTGATAATCTGGAGAAGCAAGAACGAGAATGGGTTCTGTTGATTCGGCGGTATATTCAATTTCCGGTATTTTGTTTAGGTAGCCAATCGTGTAAGCTAGATCAATTTTGTTTTCTCTTAACTCAGTTAAGAATTCAGAGCATTTCAAAATCTTCAGATAAATGTCGACGTTAGGATATGCCTGCTTAAATTCTTTGATAATGGCGGGCATTTTTTCGATACATAGAGAATCACAGATACCAATTCGTATGGAATTTGTTTCACCGGTTGTTTCCAATACTAAGTCGTTTATTTTTTCTGAAAGTTTTAATAATTGGCGTACGGAAGGTAACAGTTGTTGACCTGCATGGGTTAACGTTACTTTTTTGCCAATTCTATCAAAAAGTTGAACACCTAATTCTTCTTCCAGTTTTTTGATATGCAGGGTGATACACGATTGAGTATATCCCAGATTATTTGCAGCTTTTGTAAAATTGAGCTCCTTACTTAGGATATAGAAAGTTTGTAATTGTTTTATCTCCATAATGACTCCCTCTTCTGATAACAAAAAATGATTAATATAATAATATTAATTAATTTTACTAATCAATAATTAGATGTTATCATTTTTTTATAAAACAGACAACAGAAAGGATAAAAAATGGAAGTATTTATGAAAGCACTGATGAGTGAAAATAGAAGCACTAAGATTCCAGAAGAAAAAGATTATTTCGGAAAATTAATTGGAGAATGGGAGTTTTCCTGGCATGATGGAATTGGAACTGAGAAGGAAAGAATTGTAAAAGGAGAATGGATATTTTCCAGAATCTTAGAAGGAACAGGCATACAGGATTTGTTCATATGTCCATCCAGGGAGGAAAGAAAAAAAATAAAGGAGCCTGATGCAGAATATGGAACGACAATAAGAACCTATAATCCAAAAACTGGGAATTGGGATATTTATTACTGTTGTTACGGAGAAAGCACAAGACTTGAGGCGGTAAAAGAAGAGGATAAAATAGTATTAACTGAAATAACGAAAGGTGAGATGAAATGGATGTTTTCTGATATACAGGAAAATAGTTTCTTGTGGCAACGAATAATTAAAAATGAAGAGGGGGGATGGATGGTAAATTGTAATTGCCAGGCTGTTAGAAAAATAATTGATGAAATACTATAAAAATATTAACATCTATTGTATAATATTACGTAGAATAGTTACCTTGATATAATAATAGTTAAAATATATCGAAGAAAAGAGATAAATATCAATTATTCAAATATTTCTGCAGGAGGATTACTTTTTATGAGAAAATTAGTTATTTTTGCATAGCACTAGCTATTGCAATTTTATAATATGAAATTTGTTATAGCTATTGCTAACCTAAAGAATTAATAATTTAGGAGGCAAATATGGGCTATAGAAAAGCGGAAGAAATTCTGCCAATGGAAATAATAGAATTAATACAAAAATATGTGGATGGAGAAAATATTTATATTCCCAGAAAAGAAAATCAAAGAAAAGAATGGGGAAACAACACATTTATACGTCAGGAATTGGAAGACAGGAATCATCAGATATTTACTGACTTTCAAAATGGGTATAAAGTTCAGGATCTATCAGTCAAGTATTTTTTATCGGAGAAAAGCATCCAACGTATTTTGCGTAAAATGAAATGAATACTGTTATGTTTGAGCTGATTCAAAAAAATTTGTATCGGCTCATTCTTTTTTAGAAAAATTTTTAAGGTGGGAATTAGATGTAATACCTTCTAGAATTAAACAAGAAATTAGCATAGGAGGAACATTTTTATGACTACCCCAGTTTGTTTTGCATAGCAAAGGCTATTGCAAATAAAAATCAGATGATCATGTAATAGCACTTTGCAAATCCATTATAAATGCTAAAGGAAATGCAAAATGAGCTATTTAAGACAAATAGAATATAGAATAATACCGGAGGAATCTTTTAAAATACTAAAAAATTGTTCGGGATGTGGTTGTAAAGCAGTATTTCATAATACAAATTGCTTTCGTGTGAATGCAAATGGAAATAAAATAGATGTATGGTTGATTTATCAGTGTGTGAAATGCAAACATACTTATAATTTAACGGTCTATGAAAGATGTAAAACGGAGTCCATATTGCGGCAGGAATATGAGGGATATTTAAGTAATTCCGGTGAATTAGCGTTTGCATATGGAACAGATAGTAATTTTTTTGCCCGAAATAAAACAGAAGTCGATTGGTCAAAGATAAAATATATTATTAATAGGCAAAAGGGCATGATGGCTGGAAATGAGCAATTTTTTCGCAAAGGTGATTTACTGGTAGTTAGCAACAGTTATGCACTCAAAATACGAACCGATAAAGTAGCATCCGAAATTTTAAATCTTACGAGGTCTGGAGTTAAAGGATTAGAAAAATCCGGGGCTATTGTTGTGACAGAAGAAAAACAGGAACATAAAATTATTATTGAAATAAGGAAAGATATAAATAGTGAAGGAATCGTATAAAGTAATGCTTTCAGGTGTTGAGGACATTTTTTTGCTTGACCATAAATTAATGATATGCTATATTATCTCTTAATAATAAATGGAGGCTGCTGTAATGAATCAGTATCAACAATATGAAATATTGAATGGGGACGACGATTTATAGCGCTTGTAACCGTGATGTAAAAATCATAGGTGCAAGCGCTAAGCGTGTTGTGCCTATGTGGAGAAATATACTAAGAGCCACATTGGTAAATTAATTTTACTTGTGTGACTCTTTTTTTAGCCATACAGGTAACTGAAAGGTGGTGATTGTATGGGACATATAGATTATGTTCTCATGGATTTGTGATTTTTTTAAGAAGAAAGAATTCAGGAGGATAGTGTGAAAAATGAATGTTTCATACGCAACTTTGTGCCTGTGGCCCAAAGTTTGCAGGTTATGAGAAAGGCATGGTTATTAAAATGATAAAACTAACAGGAAAATTAGAAAAAGTAACCGTAGAAGCAGATGAATTAAAAAATCAAATAGGTAGTACAGTGCAAATACATGGCAGCATTTACAAAATCAGAAAAATGAGTGATTTTGCATTTGTATTGTTAAGAGCAAAAAGAGAAATTGTCCAGTGCATATATACAAAGGAAACTTCCGAGTTTCCATTAGAGAAATTAGTGGAGGAAAGCTGTGTTATAGTTACGGCATATGTTCAGGAAGAAAACAGATCAAAAACTGGATATGATCTTCAAATTAGAAATATTAATGTATTGTCAGCCCCTGAAGCATCGAGTCCAATTGTAATCAATAATAAGTATGTAGATACTTCCATTGAAAAATTACTTGATTTTAGGCCAATTACATTAAGAAATGAAAAAGAGCGGGCTATATTTAAAATTCAGGAAGGAATAGTGGATGGAATACGAGAGTTCTTAAAAAAAGAAAAATTCACAGAAATTCGTACTCCCAAAATTGTTTATGCTGGCGCAGAAGGTGGTGCTAACATATTTCATCTGGAGTATTTTGGAAGAAATGCTTATTTAGCGCAGAGTCCACAATTCTATAAACAAATGATGGTTGGTGTATATGAGAGAGTATTTGAAATTGCACCGGTTTATCGGGCTGAGAAGCATGATACTTCCAGACACCTTAATGAGTACACAAGCGTAGATTTTGAAATGGGGTATATCAATAGTTTCGAAGAAATCATGCAGATGGAAACCCTGATGTTGAGATACACTTTTCAATATCTCCAAAAAAATTATGAATCTGAAATAAAGCTGTTAAGAATAAACTTGCCAGTCATTCATGAGATTCCTGTGATTACTTTTAAAGAGGCAAAAGAATTAATTGCAAAAGAATATCATAGGGAAATAAATGATTTAGATGATTTTGAGCCTGAAGAAGAAAAATTACTTTGTAGATGGATAAAGGAGGAAACCGTAAGTGATTTTGTATTTGTAACCGGCTATCCAAGTAGAAAACGTACTTTTTATGCCATGGAGAGTAAAGAAAACAGGGAAGAAACCTTAAGCTTTGATCTTTTGTTCAGAGGGCTGGAGATTACTACTGGTGGTCAAAGAATACATTCCTATCAAGAGCAGATTGAAAAGATGAAAAGGAGAGACATGGATATAGAACAGTTTCAAAGCTATCTCATGATGCATAAATATGGTATGCCGCCACATGGGGGACTGGGGTTAGGATTGGAACGTTTTACCAGCAGACTATTAGAACAGGAAAATGTACGATTTTCCACATTATTTCCCAGAGACATTAATAGATTAGTCCCATAGATCAATATACAGATTTTCATAGGACATTTTTGGGTGAAGCAATTTGCCGGAAAATGTCCTTTTATAAATAAGAGTAGGGAGCAATATTTGCATCGATTATGCTAATAATGTACTAACTCATGCTAAAAACAAATTAATAAATATTGACTCAGAAAATAATATATGTTATCTTGATAATAATTGGAAGTCACATATCCAAAATAAAGCTTAAGCAATTTCGAAAGGAGATAAATTATGAAAAAATCGAATGTAAATGAGGTAGTTGCAGACTAATTGAATATTGGGCATGTTATAAGATGAATTCTTGGAATGCCACTTTTATACTCTTATGAATAGCTTAACTTACGTTAAACACATGATAGGATGTGTTTTTTTTGTACTCTTTTTTCGTGGATCGTATCGCAGTTGTAGCTTTTATGGGCTGTTACTGTGGCTTTTTTATGCCCTTTTTTGATCGGTTGATATGCTGCTTAATGCAGTGAAAAGGAAAGAGAGGCGCTATATTTGAAAGAAAGAATGGAAGGTTTTGTTACGGCAGTTCATAGGGATCGCTATGAGGTATATGTAAATGGTGAGAATTTTTATGCAAGATTAAAAACGGGAGTATACTATTCGGATGAACGAGAAGAGGTGTTCCCCACAGTAGGGGATAATGTTGTATTAGCATATAATTCCATGGGAGACAGTCTGATAATCAAGACGAAGGAAAGAAAATCTAAGTTTTCAAGAAAAGATCCGGATATTGGAAAGGGAGAGCAGATTATTGCTGCAAATTTTGATTATGTTTTTATTATGATGTCACTTAATTTCGACTTTAATCTCAAACGTCTGGAGCGATATATAACTGCTTCATGGCAAAGCGGAGCACAGCCGGTCATTGTACTTACAAAGGCGGATATCGCAGAAGATGTGGAGAAAAAAGTGGAATTGGTCAGTCAAATAGCATTGGGTGCGGATATTTATCCGGTTAGTGCAATTACAGGTGAAGGGATGGAACCGCTGAAAAAGTATTTAGAACCGGATAAGACAATTGTATTTTTAGGTTCATCAGGAGTTGGAAAATCTACTTTTACTAACTATTTACTCGGAAGAGAAATTATGGAGACCGCGGGGATTAGAGAAGAGGATTCCAAAGGCCATCATACGACAACCCACCGTCAGCTGTTTGTATTGGATAATGGCACAAAGATTATTGACACACCGGGAATGCGGGAACTGGGGATGTGGATTGTTGAAGATGGGATGGATTATAGTTTTTCTGATATAATCAGTTTGGCTGTGCAATGCAGATTCGGCGACTGTACTCATACGGACGAGCCGGATTGTGCGGTTAGAAACGCTTTGCAAAATGGGACATTAACCGATGCCAGATGGAAAAATTATTTAAAGATTCAAAGAGAATCTGATTTTCAAGCAGAAAAAGAAAGCAGAAATAAATCGAGAGAGCGTAAGAAGACTAATAAAAAAATGGTGAGGAATTCGTCAAAAGTAAACAGCAGAATGGAGGAATGGTAAGTGGAGATTGAAAGCGCGGGGAATGAGATGAGAAATCTAATAATAAGAAAAGAAACCAAAGATGATTATTATAATTCGGAATATATGACGAAGAAAGCCTTCTGGAATCTGCATCGTCCGGGATGTGATGAGCATTATCTGGTCCATCTGCTTAGAGGCAGTGAAGACTACATGGAAGATCTAAGCCGGGTTGCAGAAGTAGACAATAAAATCGTGGGAGGGATTTATTATTCCAAAGCATATGTCCTGGATGGAAATACGAGAGCGGATGTGTTGACTTTTGGACCGCTATGTGTAGATCCGGATTACCAAAACAAAGGTATAGGAGGAAAATTGTTAGAGATAACGATAAAAGAAGCAAGAGAACAAGGATATAAGGGAATTATTATATTTGGTGAACCGGGATATTATCCTAAGCATGGATTTAAGACTTGTGATCGATATGGAATCACCACGAAGGAAGGGAAGAACTTTGATGCGTTCATGGGGTATGAGATAGTACCGAATGCTTTTGGCGATATTCATGGAGAGTTTTATGAATCAGAAATATTTGAACAATTATATACGGACAGAGTGGAAGAGTATAATAAGAAATTTCCTTATATGGAAAAACGGAAACTACCAGGACAATGGTCGTGAATCGCATTTTCAATAACAGGTTCTGAAATAATATTCAATTGACAGATACAGTTCCGACGTGATACTATACATCTAACTTAAAACGAAAAGGCTTTGATGAGGAATAGTAAGTATTAGGGATTTCACAGAGAGAAGATGGATGGTGCGAATCTTCATTGATCTAATATGGAAGCAGCCTCTGAGCTTTGAACCGAACAGTATAATCTTAGTAGGCTTCAACGGAATTCCGCCGTTATTTTGGAAACAATATCGGAGATATCCCGTATTGATAGAGAGCAGAGAAATCTGAAATTAGGTGGTAACACGGACATGATAGTTCGCCCTAAGCTGACAATGAGTCAGCTTAGGGCTTTTTGTTTTGAGTAAATAAACGGAAAGGAGACATTTTAATGACAGCAAATGAAAAGAAGATAAAAGTATCTATGAAAGAAATGACGATCGAGGAGGCTTATCAATCAGGTGCGATTGGAGTATTTTCGAGAATCTGCATGTATTGCAACGAAATAGTGAAATAATTTGAAGAAATGTGACATACAGGTGTCATACTTCTCTTGCTATCTTTATTTTAACGGAGGTCATATGAACAGAGAAATAATAATTTCAATGGAAGAAGCAAGGAATTTTCTGGTAAATTACCATAATTTGAATCAGGCAAGAGATCTAAAAGGAATAGAGGGGGTGATGGAGTGCTTTCGTCAAATGAAAAGTATACAATATGATCCGCTGAATGTTGTCGGCCGAAATGCAGATTTAGTCTTGCAAGCCAGAGTAAGCGGATATGAGCCGGGTATGTTATATGAATTGCTTTATCAAAGATATGAATTAATTGACGGGTTTGATAAAGAAATGTGTATTTATGAAGCTAATGATTTTAATAAATTCAGAAGGATAAGAGCTGCCTGCGGAGAAAGGGCAAAAGAGAGATTGGCCTATAGAGAACAGTCAGATGCGTTGAATGTGCTGGATGATGTGAGAGAACATGTTAAGCGGCACGGTCCCACCAGCAGTAAGGATATATCGATAGGTGAGAGCAGAGAGAGCCGCTGGGGGCATAAAAAGCTTTCCAGTGCTGCCTTGGATTATCTTTACTGTACCGGAGAATTAAGTGTTAAGGAAAAAAGAGGGACTCATAAATATTATGATTTTACGGAAAATGTAGTGCCAAAGGAGATACTGGCACAAGAGGACTCCAAAAGCGACAGACAATTTTTGGAATGGTATATCAAACGAAGGATACAAAGTGTAGGTTTGTTATGGAATAAAAGCGGGGGTGCATGGCAGGGACATTTTTTATCAAATATAAAGTTGAGAGAGGAAATTCTGACTCATTTGGTTCATATAGGTGAAGTGCAAATGGTTCTGATTGAAGGGATTAATTCGCCGTTTTACATGATTTGCGGGGATACAGAATTCTTTAACGTGAGCTTGAATAAGAAGTGTGTAAAGTTTTTGGCACCGCTTGATAATATGCTTTGGGATCGGGAAATGATAAACAGACTGTTTGATTTCAATTATCGATGGGAAGTTTATACTCCAATAGATAAGCGCAAATACGGATATTATGTTCTTCCTGTTCTATATGGAAATCAATTGATCGCGAGGTTTGAACCGGAAAAACCAAAGAAAAATGAGCCGTTTTCCATCAAAAACTGGTGGTGGGAAAAAAACATAACTATTACGGATGAATTGTTAGAGCAGATACAACATTCAATTGAAGATTTTGCGAGATATCTGTCCGTGCAGTGTCTGGATACATATGAAGATATTATTTTAAAGCAGGAGCAAAAGTAAAAACATTTTCTAAGACAGCAAAAGACGCAGTCCAAGAAAGTCTAAGTTTCACGCAACAAGTTTGTGTGACCACGAACTTGCAGAGTGTGGAGAATTGTAGAATGGAGGTTAATTATGAACAGGATAATTAGAACGGATGTTAATGAAGAGTGCGCATATTCCGGAATCGTGGAGGCCGGTGACTATGTATTTCTCAGCTTCTGCGTAGGAAACGTAGGAGGAACAGTTGAAGAACAGGTTCATGGAGCACTCGATGATATGGAAAGACGTTTGAAAAAAGTAAATCTGTCATTGCATAATGTGGTAAAGATGGATGTTTTATTAAAGGATGTCTGGAATATTCCGGTTATGGAAAAAGTATTTAAGGAGCGGTTTGAAGGCATATACCCTGCGAGAAAGACGATACAGACAGCGTTCGCACATAGCGGGGGACCGGATGGGCTGCACGTTCAGATCGATGCAATTGCGTACAAAGAATAAGGCACAAGAGGAAACTTCAGAGGACATTTTTCAGTGGAAGTATTGCTGAAATGTGTCCTCTTTGACATTGCTATTATTCGTTCGAACGAATATAATGAAGAAAAAACTTTTAACTATTGATTTGAGTACGCTTGGCGACGCACAGATGGGGATAAAAATGGAATATATTTCTATTGAAACGATAGTAGAACAATACGGCAGCTATGTTTATAATTTAGCATTTAAGCTGTCGGGTAAAGCTGAAAAGGCAGAGGATCTGGCGCAAGAAACCTTCATAAAGGCATGGAAGCATCTTGAAAACTTAAAAGAACCTGCAGCACTAAAAAAATGGCTTCATGTAATATGTGTGAATGAATTTAAGATGATGATAAGGAAACAAGCTCGCGAAAATATTGATTACATAGAGAATATTGAAGATTTGGAAAATGATTCTGACCTTCTGAGCGATGTTCAGGAAATAGTCGTTGATGAAATCATTATGGCTGAGGAAATGATTAAAATACGGAATGGATGCTTTTTGGCGATGGCTCGGAAACTTTCCTTGAATCAAAGGATAACTTTTTCTTTGATTGATATGTTTGGATTATCGATCAAAGAGGTCGCTGATATATTGGATATTACGCCAAAAGCGGTTAAGGGATTGCTATACAGGGCAAGGATGAATCTGGATGCCTTTTTTCAGGGACACTGCAATATTCTGGATATAAAAAATCCGTGCCGGTGCGAAGCATGGAGTGAATTCTACCTTACACGTGAGAAGCTTCAGGAGGCTATGAAAAAGAGCCTGCCTGATTATAAGGAAAAAGAATATTCATTTGATTTGGAAACCAGGAATAAAATAGCATTTTACTATCGCCGTATTCCGGAAATGCAGCCTCCAAAGCAGTGGTATCAAAATATTATTCTATTAATCGGAAGTTTATATAAATAAAAGCTTTTTACCCGGGCCTTTTATATAAATGCAGCATCTTTATCTATGAGGAGGAAAATATCATGATATCTGACGATATCTTTGCTGAATTAGGAAAGAAAAGGTTGAATAAAAATGCGTATTCAACTATTGATTTGAGCGCGTGTCGCAACGCGCAGATGGGTATGGAAATGAAAAATTACGATAACTTTTTTCTTCCTGTCGGTAATATGGAGGAAGCTAAAAAATATTATGGAGAATTATTAGGACTACAGATGAAATTTGATTTTACTGATAAGGGGATGATTGCATATAATGTTGGAAATGAGGAACCTGCAATTATTTTAAAGGATAAAAGCAAATTCGAGGATTTAAAGCCGACCATATGGTTTGAAGTATCCGATGTTATGAAGAAATATGAGGAAATGAAAGGAATGGGAATAGTTTTCTTATCAGAACCATTCAAGATAAAAACAGGATATGCCGTCGAATTTGAAGACCCGTTCGGAAACCGCTTGGGAATAACAGATTATTTAATTCCCGTTACAAGTGCCGGGGAGCTGACTTGATGCTATGAAACAAGGAATAAGCTTGTTATAATATTAGCGGCATCGTTGTGGTCCTTATTGTTAAAGGAGAACATGGGATATGAAATACAATTATATTATAAATGTGAGAGATGATGATAAATTGCGTGCAAGCTTTAACGAGCTGACACAGAAGGTATATGGGTTTGATTTCAAACAATGGTATGAAAGAGGTCAATGGGGAGATAAATATATACCTCATGTTTTGGAGGATAACGGCAAAGTTATATCGAATGTGTCGGTTAATCTCATGTACTTCAATATGGGCGGGGAAATTAAAAAATATATTCAGCTTGGGACGGTTATGACCGACCCTGATCATCGCGGTCAGGGACTTAACAGATACATACTAGAAAAGATTCTGGAAAAGTATCGGGGAAAGGTTGATGGAATATATCTTTTTGGAAATGACAGCGTTCTGGAATATTATCCGAGGTTCGGATTCACCCCGATTAAAGAATATGAGTATAGCTGCAAATTGCATTGGGAAAGTGAAGCAATATCGGATATCGAAAGAAATGCATCCCGGATTGAGAAAACAGATTTGTCTGATAAAGGCACATGTGATAAATTGTATAACGCCATTATGGAATATAATTCTTCAGCAAGAGGAAATAATCCGAACGATGGTTTTAATATGTGCGACAACCTCGGATTATATCAGTTCTGGCTGGCGGAAGAATTTAGAGAGAATGTATACTATTTGCCGGATATAGGGGCATATATTATTGCCGATTTAAATGCGGATACGCTCAAAATATATCAGATTATTAGCAAAGACGTGATAGACATTAAAAAGCTTGCTGCTTCTTTCGGAAGAGTATCGGAGATAAAGCTGGGATTTACACCGGCCAGGAAAGAGAACTACGATATAGAGCAGCACATAGTAAAAGATTGCACTTTATTTATTCTGGGAGACAATCTGAAGAAGGTGGAACTGGAAAAAATGATGTTCCCGGAGATATCGCATGCTTAATAAAATGGTAAAATATGTTTGCGATAGATTCACTGGACGAATACTAGATCGTATTAAGGAGCCCTATGAAAATAGAAACGCAAAGATTAATTGTCAGAAGCTTTGAATTAAGCGATAAAGAGGATCTGTGCGAATACATGCTGCAGCGTGTTCGTGCTGAATTCGAAAGTTATCCCGATTTTACCGCCCAAAAAGCTGATCAGGAAATCGAATACCGCGCTGGCAGCGATGAATTCTTTGCTATTGAATTAAAAGCTGGTCATAAGGTGATCGGTAATGTTTATTTAGGAAAAAGGGATTTCAATGCAAAAGAACTCGGATATGTCCTTAATGAGAATTATCAAAACAAAGGATATGGAACAGAAGCTTGCACAGCAGCGATAGACTACACTTTTGCCCATGGCGTACATAGAATCTTTGCCGAATGCGCACCTCAGAATGTGCCATCATGGAAATTGATGGAAAAGTGCGGACTCAAAAAGGAAGCACATTTTATAAAAAATGTTTCCTTTCATAATGATGAAAAGGGCAGGCCTATTTACTGGGATACCTATGTATATGCCATTTTAAATCAGGATGAAGGCCGTGAGCAATAGAGGAGAAGTTGGACTAACGGCAGACCACACTCTTTTTGATAAGCAGACAGAGTATTTGTGGGATAAGATGATCGTGATAACGTGGGATATGCCGCTGCACGGAGAGAATAGGACATACGAGGATTTTTCGTTTCAGAATGCTGCGGCGGATATGAAGCAGATCCTGGATGAGGAAGGAATTGAAAAGGCGGTCATGGCGGGGCAGTCTGCCGGCGGATACTGCGCTCAGGCGTTTGCATTATTTTATCCTGAGAAAACGACTGGATTTATATCCATCGATTCCACCCCCTTAGGGATAAAGTATTACAAGAAATCGGAGCTGTTTTGGACCGATCATTATGATGCAATAGCGAGATGGTACCCCTATGACTTTTATTGCAAATTGTCTGCAAAGAGTGCCTGTACGACGGAAGAAGCGCGGCTGTCTTTTTATCAGACGCTTATCCGGCTGGGGAAGAAGGGAATGCTGAAGGCGGCAAAAGAGCTTTATCGGGATTTCGCGAAATATCCCGAGGTGGACTTTAAGTGTCCGGTGCTTTTACTCCTGGGAGAAAAGGATAAGGTAGGATATGTAAAAAAGTATAATGAGATGTGGGCGAAAGAGACCGGCTATCCTTTGGTGATCATTCCGGGTGCCGGTCATAATTCCAACTTTGACGGATACGAATTCTTTAACCGGGAAGTAATAAAGTTCATGACTATATAAAGCATGCGTACCGATTCGGACTGCACATGCAAATTTTTCAATGGGTATTGATAACCCCTCTTTGTAGTTAACGCAAAGAGGGGTTATTTAGTGTTTACGTCTTCTATTGCCTCGAATAAATCCCCAACAGGACAATCTAATATTTTGCTTAATTTGTCAAGATTATCAAACCTTATAGACGAAGTTTGGTTCGTAACCATGCGGTTAAAGTTTTGATAGCTTAAATCCATTTGTTTATATAGCCAATACTTCGTATGCTTCTGCTCTGATAATATTTGCAATATGCGCAAGCGTATCATGTAAAACCTCCTTTTTTAGCCTTAATTATATCGAAAAACTCATGCTTGCATAAATGATGTATAGATTATATAATGTAAACATTAGACATGATACAAAATATAATTTATTTATAACCAAATAACCATAAGTTAATACAATACATTTATACAAAGGAGTAGTCGATATGACTGTACAAAAAGAAATTAAGAAACCCAAAAAACAAGCAGGAGAATTCCGAACACTTTTTGCAAAGATCCTCACTACCATCGGAGGTCCTGTAATACTTTCCTACTTAGTTGTAGGCGTTATTATTGTAGGAATTGTGGTTGCTTCTGTAACCCGTTTGAGTGAAAATGAACTGAGTGCCCAGTCGCTGGCGGCGTCTAATGAAGTAGAGGGATATTTTGCAAGATATCAGGAAATTACGGAGCAGCTTTCCTTAAATACGCAGATGGAAATGTTGTTTACTGAAGTGACACCGGGGATGAACATCGATAAGGCCGGCAGTTTCAAAGCTGCATATGAAACACTTATCAATATCGAGGAAGCAAACTCCGACAGCATACTGTCCGTTTGGATGGCAGATGTCGATTCCAGTCAGATCGCGCAGTCCGACGGTTCTGTCCTGAATACCGGATGGGACATTACGACACGTTCCTGGTACATAGAACTTCTTGAGAAAAATAAAACCATTATGACCGAGCCCTATGAAGACAGTTTTACGAAAAAGCAGATTATCAGCGTAGTTTCACCCGTATATAAATCAGGCACATCGGAAATTATAGGTGCGGCGGGATTAGACTTCGTCTTGGAAGGCCTGGCGGAGACAGTCGGAAGCTATACGCTGAGAAATACAGGATTTTACATTATGACAACCGGTACAGGGCAGATTATTTACCATCCGGCGGCAGAATATATTAATCTTAATGTTTCAGAAACGGATATGTCGGAAAATTTTAAAAATGCAATTTTATCAGGGACAATGGGGGGGATAAATTATACCTCTCACGGAATTGCTAACCACGGTTATCTGGAACCGATAGGAGATACAGGGTGGATAATGGCCACGGGACTTCCGAACACGGAGTTCAATCAGGAATACTTAGTGGTAGTGGGAACGCTGTTGATTATATTCCTTTTGGCTATCCTTTGTATTTTCTTTATGATTTTGATGGTTTCGAAGTCGATCGTGAAACCGATTAAGGAACTGACTGATACGGCGAACCTTATTGCTGAGGGAAATCTGGATATTGAAGCAAAGGTATCTTCTAAAGACGAAGTGGGACAGATGGGCGAAGCTATTAACCGTACAGTGGTACAGCTAAGGCGTTATATTGCATATATACAAGAGATTGCCTCTGTTTTGGGGACTATGGCGTCAGGAGATATGCGTATTCATTTGGAGCAGGATTATGTGGGAGAATTTGCTCCTATCAAAAAGGCGTTTGAAGAAATATCGGCTTCTCTGAATCACACGCTGTCTACAATCCGCTTGTCGGTCACACAGGTAAGCAGCAGCTCGGAACAAGTTTCCGGCGGTGCGCAGGCACTTGCTTCAGGCTCTACGGAACAGGCTGCTACGGTGGAGGAATTAAATGCATCTTCTACTGAAATCGCAAGGCAGGCAGAGGAGAATCTGAATCTGGTCAAAACAACTACCGAACAGTTGAAGAATACCGCGGATCGTTTGAATGTAGGCAACCAGCGTATGGTGCAGTTAACTGCAGCGATGGTGGACATCGAATCCTCTGCTAATCAGATCGCGGATATTACCAAAGTTATTGACGGAATAGCTTCCCAGACAAACCTGCTGTCTTTGAATGCAGCTATTGAAGCAGCCAGAGCCGGTGAAGCGGGAAAAGGGTTTGCTGTTGTAGCGGATGAAGTGCGTGATCTGGCTCAAAAATCCGCAGAGGCGGCCAAGCAGACAGTACAGCTTCTTCAGACTTCTTTGAAAGATGTGGAAACAGGTACAAAAATAGCGGAAGAAACGGCGCGGTTCTTACAGGAGGTCGAAGTGGATACTTTAAAAGTAGTAGAAGGTATTTCCAGAATTGAAGAAGTATCTGCCGACCAGACGATTTCGATCGACCAGATAAGGGAGGGGCTCAACCAGGTATCGGCAGTTATACAGAATAATGCGGCAACTGCGGAAGAAAACTCGGCAACAAGCGAGGAAATGGCTTCTCAGGCTGCTCTCCTGAACGAGGAAGTCGGTAAGTTTAAGCTGCAATGATATTACCATTATTTTACAAGGGCACACACGGTCGGGTAAGACCTTGTCAAACGATGGTATGTATACTTTATTAAGGAATAATGGTAAAATATTCGTGATATCAATTGTTGCTATGAATCCGTAGGTTGAATGGTAACGAATATCTTGTATCAGGCACACTGCTTGCAAGGAGTACCTGAACGACGGAAAAAGGAAGGGATTTGATACCTTATGAAATTTTACTGTTATGGGGCTGCGGGTCTGCCCGTCGTTATGCTCATTCACGGAGGCGGTAATTCGAAGTGGATGTTTGAACGGGCAGCCAGGCTGATGAAGGACAAATATCGGATAATTGTTCCTGAACTGGACGGACATGGAGAAGAGCACGCCATCATGTATATGTCGACAAGAGAGGAAGCAGAGAAGATTATCCGGTATATCGATGAGAATCTGGACGGCCGGCTATTTTGCATTGCGGGGGCTTCTTTGGGAAGCCAGATAGCGATGGAGATTCTGGGCACAAGGCCCCGGATAGCGGAGCGGGCATTTTTAGAGAGTGGGATCTGCCGCCCTAAGAAGGCTTGGGCAAGGCTGATGTCACGGAGGATAATCGATGCCATGGAGAAAATGTATCGATGGAAATGGCTTGTCAGACTTCAATGCAAATACAGCGGGTGGCCTTTGGAGATAGCCGATAAGATTACCGAAGATGTGAAAGCCGTAAGCGCGGACAGCAACTATAACTTATACCGGACGTATTTTAGCTACGAGCTGCCGGGAGGCCTTCACCAGACATCGGCAAAGGTCCTTGTCATATGCGGCAGCAAAGAAAGCAGAGTGATGAAAGCAGAAATACGGTACGCTGCATCCCAAATACCCGGAAGTAAAACGGATGTGTTTGAAGGCCGCGGCCACTGTGGCTGCAGCCTTGGCGATCCGAGGGCGTATGCGGATAAGCTGCAAGATTTTATGGAAAGTTAATCGAAGCAGGTCCCCCATGTCCCGAGACTCTTCCCGTTCCATGAAAAATAAGTGGAGCAGGTAGTACTGATAGGTGCGATCTTTTGGATCCGCTCCTCCACGCTCATGCTCGCATCAGTTAGAAAATCTTCGGCGAGAACATTCCTAATTTTACATAGCATCACTGAACCATCGTCCATTTGCATGGTGTTGACGACCTCCAATTCAAAGACCACAGGGCTGCATGATAAGACAGGAACATTCAGGGTCTGCCCTTTTTCTGTTTCCGGCGTGTGAGCCGCTTTCTCCACACGGTATCCGTCAGTCGATCCTAAAAAGTCCGCAAGAGGCAGCATTTCCTCTGTCACTAGATTTGCAGAAAATACTTTTGTTGCATTGATCCTGTCTTTCGTAAGTTTCTCCCCACCAATACATGCCATTACACCTAATTCTTTGTCCCAGTAGAAGCTGAACCAGCAAAAGAGTCCGAAATTCGGTGTACCGTCCTCCTTATATGTACCATATAGAAACAACGTTTGCGGGCAGAAATTGTTAGATATGGGCATTGATTTTTTACTCATTTAATTTACCTCCTTCAAATTCTTCAAGATTCTTGTTAGTTGTTTTTCCAATTGAGCGATCTCAAGTCCGCTTCAGCCTCCTCCTTGTGTATCCCATAATAATACTCCTATATAGGAATATATTATATAGTGATAAAAGTGTCAACTTATTTTTATAAATGCATAAACCAGACTGAAAAAATATTGACAAAAATAAAATAATGGGATAGCATTAAATCATTATTAGGAAAAGAGAGGTATGTTCATGTTACGTGAGTCGGTATTGGAGAACACAACTAACTAAATAGTTGAAAAGGAAAGATATTAGCGATTGCGCTATGGGTCTGCCCTTTTATCGGCGAATGGAGCCGGTGTATCTGCTTTACTGAATGCTTAACCCTTGCGTGGCAAGAGTTCATACACTTCAAATAGACGTTTGTATTATTTAGACTCTTTGGAAGGCATAACGGTATCGTTGTGCTTTTTTGTTGTTATTTACACATATTTTTACGGAGTTTATTTATTATGGGCTGTTTTATTTATGAGCGCTGAAGAGGCATGTCTTAAAGACAGATACTTTGGCGCTCATTTTGTTATCTTACAGGAAAGTACATCCTATAAGATAAAAGCACTCCGTGCGGGCGGGCTGTACAGCTGCGCGCAGGATAAAAGCTGTGCAGCCAAAGTATTCGGCCGCGAAAGTGTTATAAGCACACTTTTGTCCAAATAAGGGAACCCGATGAGGCCTGTGCCTTTGGAAAAGGAAAACGAAGGAAGGATAAGATTGAAAGGAGCAAGGTTATAAAAATGTTGAATACAGAAAAAATATTGGAATTTAATACAATAAAAGAAAAGCTAATGGAACTGGCATACACGGATAAAGCAAAGGAAGAAATCGAAGTTCTGAAGCCATACATGTCGGAAAGTGAGCTGAGGGCGAGTATGCGGGAGACAACTGAGGCGAGGCTGCTTTTGGAGAAAGCGGGGAATCCCCCATTAACATCTTTAAGGGGCATCGGTGAGTTGATACAGATCGCGGAAAAAGGCGGTTGTCTGACGGAAGAACAACTAGAAAAAGCAGGTATTTCACTGACTGGTGTCAAGCGCCTGAAGGACTACTTAAACCGTTGTAAGCAGTACGATTTGAGCATTCCCTATTATGAGGAAAATCTGGATTCGCTGGAGGGAATCAGAGAAGAAATACAAAAAAACATCCGTGACGGAAAGGTGGACGATTATGCCTCGAAGCTGCTGGGAGATCTTAGAAGAGATATAAGTCTGACGGAAAGCAAAATGCGTGATAAAGCGGATAATGTAATGCGCACAAATAAGGAATACATGTCGGACAGTTTCAGCACCATGCGAAACGGACATATCTGTATTCCTGTAAAAAAGGAATATAAGCTGAAAATAGCAGGAGCAGTCATAGATAAATCAGCCACCGGAAATACCATATTTATGGAGCCGGCTGCGGTGGGACGGTATTATGAAGAACTTCAGGGATTGGAGATAGATGAAGAGAACGAAGTGAGAAGAATTCTATACTCTCTGACGGCAATGCTTGCCGGTGTAGCAGAAATTATGGAGCGGAATAATAAGACGATAGAAAAATTGGACTTCATGTTCGCAAAAGGAAAGCTCAGCCTTGAGTATAAAGGAGTGCAGCCTATTATTAATACCGAAAGAAGAATCCGTCTGGTAAAAGGAAGGCATCCGCTGATGGATCCGGATATCAACGTCCCGCTGGAATTCGAGATTGGAAACGGTACAAACGGTATCGTGGTCACCGGACCGAATACGGGAGGAAAAACAGTGGCGATCAAGACGGTAGCATTAAATTGTATGATGGCCCAGTGCGGACTACATGTAACCTGTAAAGAAGCGGATATCTGCATGAATGATGCTTATTTGTGTGACATCGGGGACGGTCAGAATCTTTCCGAGAATCTTTCCACCTTTTCGGCGCATATTACTAATGTTCTGGATATATTGAAGAGAGCGGACAGGGACAGCCTTGTAATTATGGACGAACTGGGTTCCGGCACCGATCCTGCGGAGGGCATGGGAATTGCCGTTGCTGTTTTGGAGGAGCTGAAGAAAAGCGGCGCCCTGTATCTTGTCACAACGCATTATCCCGAAATAAAAAAATATGCGGATAAAGCGGAGGGGGTGGTAAATGCCAGAATGACTTTTGATAAAGAAAGTTTGAAGCCTTTGTACCGGATGGTAATCGGAGAAGCCGGAGAAAGTTGCGCATTCTATATTGCCGGTAAACTGGGCATGCCGGCGTCCATGCTGCAAAGAGCAGTAAAGGAGGCATATGGCGATAACCCGTTGGAAGAGCTGAATATTCCAACCGGACAAGAGAGTGTGAAGAAAGCGGCAGGAGAGCGTATCCGTAAGAAGAAGGATCCGGCTAACCGTCAGACGAATGCTATGCAGTTCCGGCTGGGCGACAGTGTCATGGTTTATCCTGAGAAGAAAATTGGAATCGTCTGTGAGACGGCCGATGAAAAGGGCGTACTGCGCGTGCAACTGCAGGATAAGAAAATTTATATCAACCATAAGCGGATAAAGCTGCATGTGGCGGCGACGGAATTGTATCCGGAGGATTATGACTTTTCCATTATTTTCGATTCGGTAGAAAACCGGAAATTGCGACATCAAATGGAGCGGAAGCATGTGGAGGACAGAAGTCTGTCGATAGAAGAGTGAATGCATTTTTGATAGTATATATTGCAAAAACTTTATGCTATAATTGATAAATCAGCGGCCGTACGCGTTCATTGAAAACGTCATTACCGACGCAGCATATAGAAAAAAGGGACTGGCGACGGCCTGCCTGAATTATGCGAGAGACCTGGCCGTAAAGGAAAACTGTTATAAACTGATGCTTCTTACAGGAGCGAAGGAAGAAAGCACTCTGAGGTTCTACGAGCAGGCAGGATATAATAGAAAGGATAAGACTGCATTTATTCAATGGCTATAGATTTTAGAATATTTGATTGGAGATAATTCAGCATATTATGAATTTTTATTTTGCCCCTATGGAGGGAATTACCGGATATATATTTAGAAATGCCTACAACACCTTTTTTCCTTGTATAGATAAATATTTTACTCCCTTCTTATCACCGAACCAGAATCGTGGGTTAGGCTCGAAGGAAATGAAGGATATTCTGCCAAAAAACAACAAGGGAATGTATGTGGTTCCTCAGATTCTTACAAACAATGCGGAGCATTTTATCCGTGCAGCGAGGGAACTTAAGGAAGAATACGGCTATCATGAAGTGAATTTGAATCTCGGCTGTCCATCAGGAACTGTGGTGGCTAAGGGAAAGGGTGCAGGATTTCTTGCAAAACGCGAGGAACTGGATATCTTTTTGGAACAGGTATTTGCAGCCTCCGATTTAAAAATTTCTGTAAAGACGAGAATCGGAAAGGAGTCGGCGGAGGAATTTTATGAGCTGATGCATATATTTAATAAATATCCGCTCCATGAGCTGATCGTTCATCCGAGGCTGCAGACGGACTATTATAACAACACGCCGAATAAAGAAATGTTCGGTCATGCGGTTTCAACCAGCAAAACACCGTTATGCTATAATGGAGATATCGTTACAATACAGGATTACCAGCAGTTTTGCGGGGAATTCCCCCAGATAAACAGTGTGATGCTCGGCAGAGGCGTGCTGAGAGATCCTTCGCTCATCGATAGAATAAAGGGTGAGCCGGGGGTGGATAAATGGCGGATTAAGGAGTTTCACGACAAGCTGTATTCGGACTATAAAGAGTCATTTTCCGGTGACGTCAATCTTCTGTTCAAGATGAAGGAACTGTGGTTTTACATGATTCGCATGTTCCCGGAAGGCGAAAAATATCTAAAAAAGATAAAGAAAACGTCGAGGCTGTGTGATTATGAGGAAATAACGGACAGACTATTTCAGGAACAGCAAATAAAATAGGGCAATGCTTTGTGTGGTAAAGGAGGAAAAAGAGATGCTTGCGGAGAAATTGAAGCCGGGAGATACTATCGGTATTATATCTCCCAGCCATGTGGCTACGATGGAGGGTTATGCGGAAATTATTTCCGGGATAGAGGCAAAGGGGTTTAAGGTAAAGACCGGGAGGAATCTATATAAGGATACTTATGGCTATTTGGCCAGTGAGGCTGAACGCGCCGAGGACTTGAATGAGATGGCGGCGGATGCGGAGGTTAAGCTGATCTTTTTTGGCGGCGGCTACGGAAGTATTGAAGTGCTTCCCTATATAGATTATGAAATTATAAAGAGGAATCCCAAGCTGTTTTTGAGCTATAGTGACGGTACCTCCATTTTGAACGCGATTTACACCAAAACGGGTCTGATTACATATTATGGGCAATCGCCGGGACATTTCCGGGATCTGAAGGAATATACCTTCGAACAGTTTTCCTCACATTTGGTGAGAAGGGATGCTTCCTGCTTTGTGAGCAACAGCAAATGGTATTCTCTGAAGGAGGGAATTGGAGAAGGAACATTGATAGGCGGTTATACATGGAACTTCGCCCTTTCCATAAATACCCCGTATTTACAGTTAGACCGGAGCAAAAAGTATATTTTGTTTATGGAGGACTTTGAAGCTTTCAGCAGCGTTGCTGCGGTGAGCTCGTATCTGGCCTACATTGAGCAAAGCGGTTTTATGGAGTATGTTTCCGGCGTGCTTTTCGGCAATTATTCGGATACGCTTTCCGAACAGCTTTTGAACCGCCTTGGAAGACTTGGCGAAAAATATGATATTCCGGTAGCCTATTGTGATGATTTCGGACACGGGGAGAACCATGCAATACTTCCGGTTGGAAGTCGTGCAGTTCTGGATACGGAGAAGAATTCCATGAGGTTTTTGGACTGAAATTTAGGTGCGTTGCTCGCTATTTTACTTAACATGGGGGAGGAATCAGGATTATGAACAATCAGCTTACATTGAACGATATTAAAAGGATGGAAGAAGAAATTGAACACCGGAAATTGATAATCCGCAAGGAAGCGCTGGAGGCGGTAAAGGAAGCCAGGGCTCACGGAGACCTTAGCGAAAACTTCGAATATTATGCGGCGAAGCGGGAGAAGAATAAAAACGAGAGCCGGATTCGTTTTCTTGAGAGGATGATAAAGACTGCACAGGTTATTTCTGATGAATCGAAAGAGGATGAGATTGGGGTCAATAATACGGTAGAGGTGATGTTTGAAGAGGATGGAACCTTGGAGGTTTATAAGATAGTGACGACTATGAGGGGGAATTCTCTGGAAGGGCTTATTAGTACGGAGTCGCCGATAGGGAAGGCGCTTATAGGACACAAGGTAGGGGATAGAGTGTGCGTGCAGGTGAATGATAGTTTTAGTTATTATATTGTTGTGAAGAAAATAGAAAAAACGGTAGATGATGGGACGGATAAGATAAGGAGTTTTTAAATAGTCTGCTTCATGGCTGTGTAAACAGTAACTGGTGAAGTCCTCAATAATATTCTAAAATATATTGACAATCGTGGAAAAAGATGTAATATGAAAATATGGAGAAAATATTTTAGGAAAAATATTTCGTTATATACTGGACAGCAATTCAACAGCCCCTCTCTTAGAGGAAGGAGACTTATGAAATGAAAAAGAAGATATTGATAATCGGAAGCTTGAATGTAGATATGGTAATCGAGATGAAGCGTATGCCTCTTGTAGGGGAGACGGTTCTTGGAACTGAGCTTAATTATATTCCAGGAGGAAAGGGTGCCAATCAGGCGTGTGCGGCCGGGCGGCTGGCTGGAGATGTAATGATGCTGGGCTGTGTGGGAGAAGACGAATTCGGAGATATACAAAAGGATAGTCTTACGGAAAATGGAGTGGATACCAGCCGTTTTAAGAGAAGTAAGATCCAGAAGACAGGAACGGCCAGTATATACGTGGACGAGAATGGGAGCAACAGCATTGTCGTAGTTGCAGGCGCTAATCAGGAATGCGATGTCTCTTATCTGCAGGAGCATGACGATGCGATAAAGGCTTGCGATTATGTTATTTTGCAGATGGAGATACCTTATGAGGCGATTTTCTATGCGGTAAAACGAGCGAAGGAGCTGGGAAAGACGGTTATATTGAATCCCGCGCCGGCGCCGGACTCTCTTCCTGACGAAATTCTGGAGAAGCTTGACTATATTACGCCTAATGAGACGGAGCTTATGAAACTATGCGGACGGAGCGGGGAGACGTTGGAAGATTTTATTGAAGGTGCAGGCGCACTCCTGCAAAAGGGAGTAAAGAATGTGCTGGTTACCTTGGGCGAGAGAGGCGCACTTCTTGTGAATGAGAGTATGACGGAGATATTCCCTACAAGGAAGGTGGTTTCCGTGGATACGACAGCAGCAGGCGATTGCTTCAACGGAGCTTTTGTGGTAGCGCTTGCGGAAGGTAAGGGGCAGAAGGAGGCGGTGACCTTTGCCAACGCGGCATCCTCCATCGCGGTAACGAGAAACGGAGCGCAGACCTCTATTCCTGGCAGAGAGGAAACGGATGAAGTGCTCAAAAGCATGAGCAAATAAAATGGACGAAGGAAGGCATGAGGAGGACCTCGTGCCTTTTTATGCTTAATATCGGGATAATGGGGGAAACGTACAGCTCGTTGTTAGTAACAGGAAAAATGTGGTATAATATTTAAAAATTTTGCTCACGAAAGGGGAACCTCGTATGAATATAAAAGACATTGCCAATTTATGCGGTGTGTCACCATCTACCGTATCCAAGATTCTACACAATAAGGATGCGGATATCAGCGTGGAAACGAGAAAAAAGGTTTTGGAAATTATAAAGGAATACCAGTATGTTCCTTACTCCAAGGTAATAAACAGTGCGGCACCCAAGACGAACATGATAGGTGTGCTTCTGTCCGAGAATACATACGGCGTACAAGACATGCTTTACAGCATCGAAAAGGCGGCTTCCAGAAACGGATATGGCATCATGCTGTGCAATACGGCACAGGATGAGAAAAAGGCGGAAAAGTATTATCAAATATTTAACAATAAAGGAGTGGACGGCATTATCTCCATTTGTCAGGACACAGAACCACCTGAGGAAGTGAAGATACCCATCGTGTGCATCATGAATAAAGAGAGCGAAATAAAAAACGCTGCTGCGGATCTTTATTTCGACATGAAAGAGTCCGGATACCTTGCGGTCAGTTACCTTCTGGAAATGGGGCATGAGAGAATTGCATGCCTTTTGGAAAAGGATGAGGAAGATATAAGGGAGGGATACCGGGGAGCATATAAGGAAAGGTTCGTTTCTCCGGATGAGGAATGGATTTTCATGGGTACTGAGGAAGAAATCGAAAAAGAGGGAATTGCCAGGTGCCTGAAGGCGGATGTGACAGCTATCGTATGCTCCAGTGCAGAGATGGGAAATGCCGTTTATGAGAAAGTCAGGGAGCGGGGAGACGGAATTCCCAATAAAATGTCTGTTATCAGTACAAGAGACAGTGCTCTTGCAGAAAAGATATATCCGAAGCTGACGGCCGTCCATGTGCCTATGGATGAAATCGGTGCGCGGGGAGTGGATGTACTGATTCAAATGATGGAGGACAGAAAGTCTGCTCATGAGTTTAAAGAGAAGATCTCTCAGCATATATGCGAAAGAAACAGTGTCTCAGCGCCGTCAGGATATGAGCGGGGCGGAAAAATTGTAGTGGTGGGCAGTATGAACATGGACTGTATGATTGGCGTAAACCGTATTCCGACTGTGGGAGAGACGGTTAAGGCGGGGAATATCATATCCCTGCCCGGAGGAAAGGGAGCGAACCAAGCGGTAGGAGCCGGGAAGCTGGAGGGGTTTGTCTATATGATAGGAAGACTTGGAAACGACAGCGACGGAAAAACGATCTATAACAGCCTGATAAACAGCGGAGTAAAAACGGAGGGGGTCGTCTTTGATGATTCGGTCTCTACGGGAAGGGCCTATGTTAATGTCGCATCGGGCGGAGACAGCACCATCGTCATCTATCCCGGAGCAAATGCAAAGCTGGACTGCAGTCAGATAAACCAATACGAGGGGCTGCTGGAGGGTGCTGCATACTGCCTTTTGACCTCGGAGATCCCGGAAGAAACGGTAGAATACACGATTGAAAAATGCAGGGAAATGAAGGTCCCGGTCATACTGAAACCTTCGGCTGTGGAAAGAATGAAGGAAAGTTTGTTTCAGGATGTCGATTATTTCATACCCAACGAAAAAGAGGCCGAACTTCTCCTTCCCCGGGCATCATCGGTGGAGGAGCGGGCTGATATATTCATAAAAAAGGGTGTTAAAAATGTAATTATAACTTTGGGGCAAAGAGGCTGCTACTTAAAAAATGCGAAATACCAAGGCTTTGTTCCCACGGCGGGCTTTCATCCGGTGGACAGTACCGGAGCTGCGGATGCCTTTATCAGCGCGTTGGCTGTTTCCTTAAGCGAAGGCAATGAAATAAGGCAGGCCATCAGCTTCGCCTCCTATGCGGCGGGCATCAGCTCCACAAGGCAGGGGGTACAGCCGGCTATGGTGGATAGAAGAGAGCTTTCGCTGTATCAGGAAGAGATAGAAAACCTCTGTGTGAGAGCCCTTCCCGATTAGGAAAAGAGGAGCCGGGAAAGGATAAATCGAATTAAGAAGTAGAAAAATATATGGATATAAAGTATAATGAATAGATAACGAAACGGATGAAATGTCTGTTTACAGTTTACACCCCTTGGGTATGGCGGGTACGAAAGGCTGAAGGCATGATTATAGAAAACTTATTCAAACAAAAAAGACCCGTGCTGTCTTTTGAAATATTTCCTCCGAAGAAAGAAGCGGCCCTTCTTAGTATCGATGAGACGCTTTCTACGCTGGCGAAGCTGAATCCTGATTTTATCAGTGTGACTTTCGGAGCGGGAGGGAGCGGCGGCAAAAATAAAACCGTAGAGCTTGCGAAGAAAATAAAGGAAGAATACAAAATAGAGCCGCTCGTACACTTAACGTGCATAAATCACAGCGAAGAAGAAATACGTGTTCTTCTTAAGCAGCTTGAGACAGCGCAGCTTAAGAATATACTGGCGCTTCGAGGCGACATTAATCCCGAGGTTTCTCCCAGGCACGATTTTAAATATGCAGGAGAACTGGTGGAGTTCATTAAGAAAAACGGAGATTTTCATGTGAGCGGAGCCTGCTATCCCGAGACCCATCTGGAGGCCGCAGATCCTATAAGCGATATACGCAATCTTAAGAAAAAGGTAGATGCGGGAGTCGGACATCTGGTTTCGCAGTTGTTTTTCGATAACCGGGTTTTTTATGATTTCGTAGAGAAGGTGCGGATTGCCGGAATCGATGCTCCGGTGGAAGCGGGCATCATGCCGGTGACGAACAAGGCGCAGATAGAGAAGATGGTGACCATGTGCGGAGCTTCTCTGCCTCCTAAGCTGGAAAAAATTCTGAACAAATACGGCGGTAATAAAGAGGCTCTTTTCGATGCGGGAATGGCATATGCCATCGACCAGATCGTGGATCTGCTTTCGAACGAAGTGGAAGGCATACATATTTTTACGATGAATAATCCGGTAGTGGCTCGTAGAATATGTGACGGAATTAAGAATCTGATTTAATGGAGAGGTGTATAATAATATATGGGCAAAGCAGCGCTTGTTAGCGGAGCGTCCCGCGGTATCGGCCGTGCCGTAGCAAAGAGTCTGGCAGAGGCAGGATATGATTTGTACTTGACATGCAGGCAGTCGGAAGAGAAATTATTAGAACTGAAAGATGAGTTGGAAGAAAATTACAATATTCATTGTGCAGCATATATATGTAATATGGGGAGCTATGAAGAAGTAAACGGTCTTTTCGGTCATATTCCCGATTTGGATGTATTGGTGAACAATGCGGGCATTTCCTATATCGGTCTTTTGTCTGAAATGGAAGTTTCCAAGTGG
Organism: Bacillota bacterium; assembly: GCA_023408815.1. Classification (GTDB taxonomy): domain Bacteria; phylum Bacillota; class Clostridia; order Lachnospirales; family Lachnospiraceae; genus Kineothrix. The sequence goes on from JAEYJO010000058.1 coordinate 87,246, forward strand.
CAGGAAATAATAGATACCAATTTGAATTCCGTATTTTATACCTGTAAGCTTGCAATCCCGCTTATGCTTAAAAAGAAATCAGGAAGGATCATCAATATATCTTCGGTATGGGGAAGCACGGGCGCTTCCATGGAGGTGGCTTATTCCGCCTCCAAAGGCGGAGTGAACAGCTTTACCAAGGCGTTGGCAAAGGAGCTGGCCCCCAGCCGCATTTGTGTGAATGCGTTGGCCTGCGGCGTAATCGATACGGATATGAACCGGTGCTTTGACGAAGCGGAGCGCAGGGTACTTACGGAAGAAATACCGGCAGATCGTTTCGGTCGGCCGGAGGAAGCAGCGAAACTCATCCTGCAGATCATCGAGGCACCCGAATATATGACGGGGCAGATTATAACGATGGACGGCGGATGGTGCTGAAATAAGAAAGAATAGAGGGATGACTATGTACGATTTAGTGATTATCGGATCAGGACCGGCAGGGTTGTCGGCGGCAATATATGCGAAAAGAGCAGGTCTCAAAACCTTGGTTTTGGAAAAGAGTACAATGAGCGGAGGTCAGGTGCTTACCACCTATGAGGTGGATAATTATCTGGGATTACCGGGGATCAACGGCTTCGATTTGGGCATGAAGTTCAGAGAACATGCGGATAATATGGAGATTGAATTCGTGGAAGCAGAGGTGACGGGCATTAAAAGTATTGATGCGCCGGGCTGTAACGAACATCCCATGCAGGATATGAAGGCGGCGAATATCGATTTAGACGCCTGCAGGAAGAAGCGCATACATCGCATAAGTACAAGTCAGGGAGATTATGAAACGAGAACGATTCTAATCGCTACCGGCGCCTCTTATTCTAAACTGGGTGTGCCCGGCGAAGAAGAGTTCGCAGGTATGGGTGTCTCCTACTGTGCTACCTGCGACGGTGCCTTTTTCAGAAACCGCACGGTGGCGGTAGTAGGAGGGGGCGACGTAGCGGTGGAGGATGCGATTTTCTTGGCGAGAACCAGCAAGAAGGTATATTTGATTCATAGAAGAAATGAACTTCGGGCGGCTAATATCCTTCAGGAAAGCTTAGGCCGTCTTGATAATGTGGAAGTAATATGGGATACGGTAGTGGAGGAAATCAAAGGAGAGGATCAGGTGCAGGGTCTTCTTCTGCGCGACCTGAAGACAGAGGAAAAAAAGGAGCTTGTGGTAGATGGTGTATTCATTGCCGTAGGAATCCGTCCCAATACGGAAAGCTTCGGGAATGCCGTGAAATGCGATGAGAGAGGATATATCGTTGCGGATGAGGACTGCGTTACACACACGGACGGAATCTTCGCAGCTGGAGATGTCAGAACCAAGAAGCTCAGACAGATTATCACGGCTGTAGCTGACGGCGCTAACGCGATAACGAGTATTCAGAATTATTTTCTGTAGAAAATGGAGTGAATCGATGCGTAAGATCAGCATTATTGTTCCGGTTTATAATGTGGAAAAATATTTGGAGCGGTGCGTAAACAGCATATTGAGCCAGACTTATGAGAATAAAGAGATTATTCTTGTAGACGACGAGTCGGCGGATGCAAGCGGCAGGATATGCGATGAGCTGGCTAAAAGGCATGATGAGATAAGAAGTCTCCATGTAAAGAATGGAGGGCCTAATAGAGCTTGTCTGGAAGGCCTTATGGTGAGCGCAGGAGAATATATATGCTTTTGTGACAGCGACGACTGGCTGGATGAAGAGATGCTTTATGAGATGAGCCTTCGGCTTGAAGCAGATAAAAAACAGATTGTTTGCTGTAACTTCGTCATAGAAGATAAAAATGGCGTAAAAAAAGGCGGGCATCACGGTGCGAAGCCTGGCGTCTATGAAGGCGGACGCTTGGCGGAAGAAATATGGGGAGAACTTCTGGGACATGAGAATCGTACCGTCTCCATGTCCCGGTGCATGAAGCTTTTTTCCAGAGAACTTTTGACTGACAATACGAAATACTGGGATTTTAAGTTGCGCATGGGAGACGATATGACGATTGCGATTCCTGCCATCTTAGATTGTAACAGACTTGTCATTATGGATGGGGCCGAGTATTACCATTACCTTTTCCTTGATTCTTCCATTGTGCATAAATATAACCGAGGCCTATATGAGAATATTCGGTATTTAAGGAGAGTATTGGAAGAGCTTTTGCGGGAAAAGGGAGCTTATAGGAAGGAGCAGTGCGAAAGAGAGTATTTGTATCTTTTGATGCTTGTTTTGAAAAATGAGGCAAGAGGAAACTATAAGGAATATAATAAGAGGATTCGTAGAATCTTAAAAGAGGAGCAGACTGCGGAAAAACTTAAAGACTATCCGATAGAGGTAAATGAAGCGGTGGGAAAGCTTTGCAGCTTTGCGATGAGACACCCGAATTTTTTCGTGTTAGGCTGCTTTCAGATGCTTATACGGGCCTATGACTATATGAAGTGATGAACTGAAAAAATTGAAAAACACTCGTGTTGCGAAGCAGTAACCGGGAAGGTACAAAACGGTTACGAGGAAGGAAAGAACTGTGCGGGAAAAGATTGTTTTTTATACACATGCAGGAAGCGGAAACCACGGCTGTGAAGCGATAGTCAATACGCTCTGCCGCATGCTGAAAACGGAAGTGACGCTGGTTACTAACAGCAAAAAAGAGGATGAAAAATATTCGGTGAATGGGATGTGCGAGTTGATACAGGAGAGGAAGTTTTCTAATCACAAGCTGGCCCATGTCTTGTATTATATATACCGTAAGATAACGAAAGATAAGGAAAGCTTTATTTTATATCGTTATCATGAGGTATTTGGGAAAAAGCGTTCCCCCTTGGCGATTTCCATCGGAGGCGATAATTATTGCTATGATATGATGCTGAACGATTTATTTTTAGCGAATACAGCATTTAACCGGGCGGGAACAGCTACCATGCTGGTGGGGTGTTCCATCGAGCCGGAGCTTCTTAGCAGGAAGGAAATAAACGAAGACCTTGCCAAGTATAAGATGATTATAGCGAGAGAGTCCATCACCTATGAAGCTCTTGTAGCGCACTATAAAAATACGGAGGTGCCGCCTGAGATCCTTTGCTATCCCGATCCGGCTTTTACCTTGAAGGAAAAAAGGCTTCCCTTGCCCGAGGGCTTTTTAGAAGGCAAGACGGTGGGAATCAATATCAGCCCGTTAGTCATGGACTGTGAAGGAAAAGAGGGGATTATTCTATCCAGCTACAAGAGATTGATAGAGCACGTGATTAGGACCACTGATATGCAGATTGCGCTGATTCCCCATGTGGTATGGGATAGGAACAATGACCGGATTCCGATAGAGGAGCTTTATCGCACATTCGAGGATACAAAAAGGGTAATTAAAATAGAGGATGGAACTTGTGAGGAGCTGAAAGGATACATTGCCAGATGCCGCATGTTCATAGGAGCCAGGACGCATGCTACGATTGCGGCTTATTCCTCCTGTGTTCCTACGTTGGTGGCGGGCTATTCTGTGAAAGCCAAGGGGATTGCCAAGGATTTATTCGGAACCTACGATAATTATGTGCTTCCGGTACAGCAGCTTAGAAATGAGGAAGCATTGATCGATGCCTTCCAGTGGATGTTGGATTATGAAGAGGATATAAGGAAACATCTGCAGGAAGTCATCCCCGGGTACGTTAAACAGGCGTATAAAACGGGCGAGGAAATCGAAAAGATATGGAATAGAGTAAGGGTATAAGGATGAGAATCAAAAATACATTAATCAATTTAATTTATATATGGGGCTCCGCACTTTTGCTGCTGGGGCTCAATCTACTGTCACGCCGTATTTTCTTAAATGTTCTTACCGTGGATTATTTGGGCTACGACGGATTGTTTACCTCGATCTTCTCCTTCCTTACGTTATCGGAAATGGGAATTGCAAGTATCATTACTTACCATATGTACAGCGAAATTGCTACTGATAATACACAGCAGATTCGAAAGCTTCTATATATTTATAAGATGATATATAAAATCGTGGGAGGCTTCGTACTGGTTGCCGGTGTAGTGACGAGCTTCTTTCTTCCTTTCATTTTGAAGGAGCAGATGGCGGGAGAGGACAGGCTGTTCATTTATACCATCTATTATTTGCAGCTGCTGGTTACCATATGTACTTATTTTTTGGCGTATAGGAGGATACTTTTCGTCACCCACCAGAAAATATATTTCTGTACCACGGTAGATACGCTTATGAGTATCATTTCCACCTCGCTTAAGATTTTCATATTGATTAGATTTCAAAGCTATATCGGTTATTTGCTCGTTGCTGTCGCCAATAATATTATCTCAAATCTGATTATTGCATGGTGGTCGCGAAAGAAATATCCTGAGATCACTAAGGTGAAGATAAGCAAAGAGGATATTAAGGAACTTAACCTGTGGCATGATGTGAAAAATATGATGGCTACTAAGATTGCCGGCACCATATATGGCAGTTCTGATGATATTATCATTTCTGGTATGCTGGGAATCGGAATGGTGGGAATGGTGAGTAATTACCGTATGATTTCCGCTAAGATCCAGGAACTTATTATTTCTATATTCAGTGCGCTGCAAGCCAGCATAGGCAATCTCGTATATGCAGATGAAGAGAAAAAAGGAGTATCCTTCTTCGGCGCGTTAGACCTGGCCGGATTTTACATGGGGCTGGTGGCAGCCACAGGAATGATTGTGGCAGGTCAGGACTTTATTCTTTTTTGGCTGGCTAAGACGGAGTTACAGCTGCCTCTGTCCTTCTTATTCATGTTGTCTGCCAATGTATTCGTGGCTATCTGCAACAATCCGATGACTTATTTTCGAAATACGCTGGGACATTTTGAAACCGATAGAAATTATATGATAGCAGCAGCAGCCTTGAATGTGGTCGTATCCCTTATACTTGCACCAATAATAGGGATTACCGGTATCATGTTTGGAACAGTAATCGGACATCTCCTTATCTTTATGGGAAGAACGGTAGTGGTGTATAAATATTATGTGAAGGAGAAGCCTTACGGCTATTATATGAAATTTCTGTTTCGCCTGATCGTTTTAGGAATTACCGCTTTGGCATCGTTAAAGATTTCTTCGTTTTTTTCCATGGATATCCTGTTGGGAAGCATTATTGTAAAGGGGATTATCAGCGTAATTATCGCCACGGTTGCATTTTTAGCTTTCAGCTTTAAATCGGGAGATTTCCACACCCTGGTATCCTATATAAGAAGAGTAATAGAAATGGTTCTTAGGAAAAAGAAAACAAAGAGCAATATATAAATAGACAGAAGGTTAAGAGGATGCCGCTAAGATGGAAAATTTAAAGGATAGCAATAAGAATATCATTCTTGGTAATGCCAGGAGTATTACTTTGCAAGAAAAATTGAATCTGAGCTGGGAGGAACTGTTTTTTTATTTGTTTTTTTCTTCCATGCTATTCACAAAGGGACTCGGACTGATCGAGGGACAGTTCCTGTTTAATCTGGGTATTATGACGGGAGCGGGCTGTTTCGTGATAAAAGTAATTCTTACCAGATATTCTCCGGCGGAATATTTCGTTTCAGCGTTGTTAGGAATACTCAGCATCATGGCTTATTTGAATTCAGGAGAAAAAGGAATCCTCTTTTTATTTATGCTTCTGCTTGGAATGAAGAATATCTCCGTTAAGAAGGTTTTTAAGCTGGGGCTGTGTATATGGACCATTACGTTCTGGGGACTGATACTCATCCATCTTTTTGGCTTGAGCAACGATTTGATTCTTGCTCACGACAAGCTGGGGCTTGGACATATACTGCGTTACAGTCTTGGTTTTCCTCATCCGAACGTACTTCAGGTTTCATATGTTATCTTTATGATGCTCTTTTTCTATGTATTTCAGCCCAAGGAAAAATGGACATGGATAACCGCCGGACTTTTGTTTATTGGTGACTGCTATATTTTCCTTTATTCCATCAGTTACACGGGATTTATCCTATCGGGCGTTTATTTGATTGCCAGATGCTATTTGGTGACGAGAAAGAGAATTACCAGATTCGAAAGCTTTTGCATACAGCTTGTGCTGCCTTTTTGCTCGCTGATTTCTATTGCAGGCCCCGTAGTTTTTACCGGAAAGCTATTTGATGTTTTTAATAAAGTACTTAATACCCGGTTCAATTTATCCAGATATTTTCTGACTCATCAGGATATCACTTTATTCGGAAGCTCTTTGGCAGAAGCACCGAAGAATTATGTGATAGACTGTTCTTATGTGAGCTGCCTGCTTCTTTACGGCATTGTTTTGTTCGCATTTCTTATGGCGGCGTACTTCGTCATGATACGCCGGTATATAAAAGAGGATAGAAGAGAGGAGCTGGCAATTATTATAGGCATTCTCGTCGCAGGAGCCTCAGAGCCTTTTTTGTTCAACACTTCCTTCAAAAATATATCCATCATATTCATGGGAAGCTTACTGTTTCAGATGCTGGAAGAGAGGAAGGGAGGAAAAATATTATTTACGTCCGGCTATAGCATAGCGGAGAAATCACTTCTCGCCTTTGTACGATGCAGACAAGCGGGAACACGATTTATGGCCTCATGTCTTGAGGGGCTTAAGAAAAATGCGGTAAAGTGGTCCATAATCAGCATTTTGATCGGAATTCTGTCCAGCGGAATCTACGCGGTGAACTGGGACAGGCCTTCGGCCATCTACATGCCTACCAGCCAGAGTGATGAAGTGGAGCAGGAACCGGTGTTTATCGATAAGGAGAAGCTGCCGGCAGATTTTGACGGATGGATATTACAAAATAATGACAAAGAGACTCCGATGGCGAAGTTTACAGGGAATATGATTGCCATTGAATATGTACGGGTTATTGTCAGTAGCTTTATTATTGTATACACATTTTGTATGATAGTGATAACCACCATATTTGGAATAAGAAAAAATTGGTAAATGTATCCTAACGTTGACAAAGTATTACAAAGGTGTTATATTATTTTACAGATGTAATAAATTTGTAATAAATTTAATATTAGCGTTAACAATTAACGGAGGATATTTCTTGTATGAGACATAAGAACGTGAAAATTGTAATATGTGCAGTGACAGCAGTTCTTACATTTTCAAGTATTGACATAAAGACAAACGCGGCGACAGGAATTTCTTCCGTATTGCCGTCTGCAGGAATCGATTATACCTTGGCTTCCAATGCCACTTCCTTGAAAAATATTAAGGATGAAGCGAAGACTCAGAGCACAAATAGTGCCGGCGTATCGGGAAATACATCGAATAACAGCACGCAAGCTTCTGTTTCTGCCGGAAGTACGAATACAACATCTGTAACGGAAAGTGGAGAGACTGTTTCCGGAGATACTTCGAAAGCAGCGGAAAAGGCCATTGAAGAAACGAAGGTGGTTGACGCATCTACCGTAGATGAAAGCGTTTTGAAGAGCGTGGAGAAGAAGCTGGACAAGAAGGATGAAGAAGAAGGCTTCAAGAGCCTTGTTATTGCAAAGGTAAATGATTACGTAAATGTAAGAAATAGTCCGAGCGAGGATGGAGAAATCGTTGGAAAGCTTTATGATAAATCGGTAGGAACCTTTATTTCGGAGGCCGACGGCTGGTATCAAATCAATTCCGGTTCTGTGACGGGTTATGTAAAAGGTGAATATTGTGTGACAGGCGATAATGCCATCACACTTGCGAAAGAAGTAGGAACGAGAATTGCGACGGTTACAACGACGACCCTGAAGGTGCGTGAGCAGCCCGGAATGGATGCGACGGTACTTGGACTCATACCGATTGAAGATCAACTGATCGTAACGGAAGAAATGGATGATTGGGTAAAGGTGAACATAGAAGAAGGCGATGGTTATGTTTCTACGGATTACATAACGCTTTCGACAGAATTCGTCAAGGCTGAGTCAAAGGAAGAAGAAGCAGCCAGACTCGCTAAGGAAGAGGCGGAGAGAAAAGCGGCACAAGCTGCGGCAGCAAGAGCAACTCAATCGAGCTCTTCGAAGCAGACGATTACATATGTTTCCAGCGGCGGAAGCGCAATGGGACGTTCCGTGGCGGATTATGCACTTCAATTTGTGGGAAATCCATATGTATATGGTGGAACGAGCCTTACGAACGGAGCAGATTGCTCAGGATTTGTTCTGAGTGTTTATGCGAACTTCGGCGTGGGTCTGCCTCATTCCTCGTCGGCAGATAGAAGCGTGGGATCGGCAGTAAACGGATTGGAAAATGCACAGCCGGGCGATCTCGTATGCTATTCCGGACATGTGGCTTTATATATTGGAAACGGTCAGATTGTACATGCCTCTACTTCTAAGACGGGCATCATCGTATCCAATGCTAACTATAGAACACCTCTTTCTGTTAGAAGGATTTTTTAATCGGAGAATTAATAAAACAAATCAGGCGGATGCTTTCTGGCATTCGCTTTTTTGAATGTCTTTATCCGAATTGCAAGAGCTGTCCGGGCGGGGAAAATTGAAGGGAGTTCAAAATTATCTTGACAAGTTGCGACTTGTACAAGATTCACAAAGAGCGAAATGAAGAAAATAAATATACTTAATAAAGTTTTAATGTTATCCACATAGGAAAGTGCCTAAAAATAGGCATTTGGCAGTTATACACGAAGTTATACACATTATCCACATGTTTTGGGAATAAAAGAGGGAAGGAAATTATGGTAACCTTTAGAACGCATGTTTTGTATAGTTCTGATAAAAATGTCTTTTTTATCGGAAAATGTCGAAAGTGGTATTGACTTTACAAAAGTCTTGAAGCCAAAACAAAATCTCTAATTTGTTGCACAAGGTCATTGAAATATGGTATAATGCTTGTACAATAATCCAATGAAAGGGATGAGTGATATGAAGTTTATTATAGCAGGTAAGAATATCGATGTTACTGAAGGGTTGAGGACAGCGGTAGAGGATAAGATAGGTAAACTGGAGAAATATTTTAATCCGGAGACCGAAGTACATGTAACGTTGAGCGTAGAAAAGGAAAGACAAAAGATAGAGGTAACGATACCGGTAAAAGGAAGTATCATTCGCTCGGAGCAGGTAAGCAACGATATGTATGTTTCTATCGACCTGGTGGAAGAAATTATCGAAAGACAGTTAAAGAAGTACAAGAATAAGCTGGTAGACCAGAAGCAGTCTGTAAGCTTTTTCAAACAAGAATTCATAGAGAAGGATTATATGGATGAAGAAGAAATCAAGATCATCCGTACCAAGAAATTTGACATCAAGCCGATGTATCCAGAAGACGCATGTATTCAAATGGAGCTTTTGGGACATAATTTCTTCGTATTCTGTAATGCGGAGACCGATCAGGTAAACGTAGTATACAAGAGAAAAGGCAATACTTATGGTCTGATTGAGCCCGAATTATAGATGGGTAAGGGGCGAAAGCGCCTGATTATCCGGTTTTGAAATTAGTAAATGCGGAATTGTTATATTAAGATTATTGAGATTTGAAGGGGGCTGTGTGAAATTGGATGAGCTATCATCGGTGGACACGGCTCCTTTTTGTTTTGGAGGAAGAATGGATATGGGCGTATACCGGAAGGTGAGGAATAAGGTTGTTTCAGTAAAGGAGAATTCGAAGATTTATAAGCCGTATTATAATTATGCTGCGGGTATCAGCTCCAAGCAGCCCCCAATTTTCAATGAGAGTGGACAGCCCATGGAACTGTTTTTTATAAGAGATATGCATACCGCCCATAATCCATACGGCAATGTAGGAACGCATTTCCTGTGGGACCGCTATAACTGGGGACTGGACACGCACTTTTATACACATCGTGCCATGCTTGAGACTATGGGAAAGCCGGTAAGAAAGTATGGAATGCTGGGAGAATCCAGAGCGATAGTTCCAAAGGACTATCTTATGTTCGAGAAGCATAAGGGGCTTGCGCGAGAATTCGATGCTATATTTACTTATGATGAGAGGCTGTTAGATTCGCTGCAAAATGCTAAATATTACCCGATATGCGCGGAGGTGTGGTATGGGCGGGGTAATCCGGAAATCATACACTGTAATGCGTATGCTGAGAAGAATAAAAATATATCCATTCTTTGTTCCGACAAGCAAATGTGTGAGCTCCATAAAGTGCGGGCGGAAATCGCGCGCCGCTGTAAAAGAAACCAGCTGGCGGATGTGATGGGAACTCTTGACGGAGGCGAATATGTGTCCATCGATGACAGCCTGAGGAACTATCGCTATTCCTTTGCCATTGAAAATGAACTGTCGGACTATTTTTTTACGGAGAGAATCACCAGCTGCTTCGCCGCCCAGACCATTCCCATTTACCTTGGAGCGCGTAAGATAGACAGCTATTTTAATAAGGACGGAATCATAGAAATATCGTTAAAGGATACCGATAATATAGAAGCTGTTGTAAAGAAATGTACAAAAGAAGAATACGAGCGGAGGCTTCCTGCCATTCTGGACAATTATGAAAGAGTGCAGAGCTACTTCAATATGCAGGATTACCTATACGAAAAATTGCTGTAATGCAGGAGCGGGGAATAGAACCCCGCTCTTTTTCATATATTTTTATGAGGTATACCGGATGGTGAAATATGCAGTATCTGAAAAAAATAAAAAGGGCGGTAATTATAGAGTGTATTCTTCTTAGTTGTTTTGGGATCGTCTGGACAGCAGGATTTTTAAGAGACGGTTTTTCGGAAGAGGAAGATCAGGCGATAGAGCTGGAAGTGTTCGCGGAAAAAAAGTATATTAAATGGGTGGATTTCAATATATCTTACGAGGCCCTGTGTGAAGCCTATAAGTGGGATGTGGACACGTATAAGGAGAATCTGGAGGATAAGGAGGCGGTGCATGTAAACTGGATCGAGCTGCTTGCCTATGCGGGAGCTAAGAATGGAGGAAAGTTTCCCAAGGGAAGCGTATCGGAGATAAGCAAGGCCGCGCAGAAGATTACGTCCAAGGATACGACGATGAGAGAACTGACGAAGGATATGGAATATTATGCCTATTATTTGGAAGCGTATACCGCTGTGCTGGATGGCTTTGTAGGGGAGTATGAGATACAAAAGCCGATGGAGGACGGGACGGTAAAATGGCAGACGTGCTATGGATTAAAAGCCTTTTCTCCCGTGGCGAAAGGCTTTGCCTATAACGACTATGATGATTTCGGAACCTCCAGAAGCTACGGATATTCCAGGCCTCATCTCGGCCATGACATGATGGGACAGGTGGGTACGCCCATTATTGCCATCGAATCCGGCTACGTGGAAGCTATCGGCTGGAACCAATACGGCGGATGGCGTCTGGGAATCCGCAGCTTTGATGGGAAGAGATATTATTACTATGCTCATCTGCGGCAGAACTTCCCCTATTTCAAGGAGTTAGAGGAGGGCAGCGTGGTTACTGCCGGACAGGTGATCGGATACATGGGACATACGGGCTACAGCACGAAGGAGAACGTGAACAATATCGAAGTAACCCATCTTCACTGGGGATTACAGCTTATTTTTGACGAGTCTCAGAAAGAGGGAAATAACGAGATATGGATCGATTGCTATAGTTTGACCAGATTTTTATATAAGAATCGCTCGGAGACTGTGAAAAATACGGAGACAAAAGAGTGGTACCGGGTATATGATATGAAGGATCCGGCCGTGACGGAATATAATAGTAAGAATCTCCAATAAATTAACCAATTTATCGACACTTTTCTTAGTGAATTGGCACATTGACGAAGCCGGAGCCAGTTGATAATATGAACATATGGCATTTTTGACATCATTGATGAGAAAGACAGTGTGGCGGAGAGTGTGGGCTTAGCGAAGAGAGACGAAGTTACTGAGAAATTAACAATTAAAGATGTGGCGGAAAGTCTTGGTGTCAGCGAGAGTACCGTATCCAGAGCCATCTCTGGAAAGGGAAGAATCGGTGAGGCTACGAGAAGAAGAGTGTTCGACTACATTGAGGAGCATAATTATATGCCGGGCATTGGCTCAAATGGACTGATTTCCGGCAGGACCCGCAACATTTGCTGGGTGATGCCCGGAGATTGTAATGTGGTGGAGATTCCCTTTTTTCAACAGTGTATGACGGGACTTTTAGAAGTGACGGAGACCTTCGGCTATAATCTCCTGGTTACATCCAGCAGCCAGAACGACATTTCTCATCTGAAGAATCTTGTTGGCAACCGTAAGGCGGACGGCATCGTGTTGGCGAGGACGAATGTGGATGATTTGGCCATCGATTTCCTTAAAGGAAAGAAAGTTCCCTTTCTTGCGATCGGAAGCTACGACGACGAGAATGTTCTGCGCGTGGATCACGACCACAAGGCGGCGTGCAAGGAGTTCACCTCCATGTTGATCCTTAAGGGCTGTGAGAAAATAGGTCTCATAGGAGGCAATAAAAGGCTTATTGTCAATCTGAGCCGTTATACAGGCTACGAGGAGGCGATGGTGCAGGCGGGAAGAAGTGCCGACCAGGGTCTGGTTTATATGGATGTAGAGAACTATGTGGCGGCGGAGATCGCGGTAGAAGAACTGCTTCGAAAGAAGGTGGATTGCCTTCTGTGTACGGATGACTCCATTTGTCTCTATGTGCTTAATAAGCTGAATAAGGAAAATGTCGAAGTTCCTCACAACGTAAAGGTAGGTTCTTTTTATGACAGCAGCCTTTTGGAGAATCGTATACCCGCAATAAGTTCTATCGATTTCGATGCCTGCGAGCTTGGAAGGAATGCCGGGAAAATATTAATCGATTATATGGAGGGCAAGGAGGTCAATACGAACAATCTGTTCGGATATGAGATCCGCCTGAAGGAATCGACCAAGGATTATTGAAATCTATCATTTTAGATTTGGTGTTTGCGCAGTTGCCTGTTCATGTTAATGGAATGATCGAATAACATGAAGAGGTGGAATATGGTAAAATCTAAACGTGTAAGAAATAAATGGAAGAAGAATCTGTTCTCGACCATACGGTTCAAGCTGGCGGGTTCTTACTGTTTGTTAATAGGATTTATTATTATAGCAGGGGTGGCGGCGTACACCTCTGCTTCTGGTGCTATAAAAGTGAATTATAAAACATTTACCCTGCAATCGCTGGACATGCTGGGAGAATATCTGGAATTTGGATTCGATACGGTAAGCGGTGCGGCGGTGGTATATTTGTCGGATACCAATGTGACGGATTATCTGACCGGAGGCATGGCAGCGAAGAAGGCAGACCAATCCACTTATTATACAGACAAGAAGTCGGAGATTACCACGAAGGTAACCGCCGACACTTTTTTACAAAGTATCTATCTTTTCTCGGATAGTGTTCCCTCCTTATCTACGAATAAGAAATCTACTTTAAATATGTTCTCGGAATATACGCAGTCCGAGCAGGGAAAAGCCTTGCTGGAAGACACCCAGACCTATTACTGGTTCGGCAAGCCTTCTATCATTGACGAAACTTTAAATGTCGACAGCAATAATTATGCGATTCGCATGGTGAAAGCTTTTTACCGGAAGGATGCCTTTCTCGCCATGGATATCGATAAGCAGGCGGTCACCGACATCCTGAACAAAATACAGATGGGAGAGAGTTGCAGAATCGCCTTTGTAACAGGAGATGGAGTAGAGATTTCCGGGAACGGAAGCAGAGAAACGTGTTTTTACGGTACCGATTTCTATGAGCGGGCCAAGGCTGAGGAGGAAAGCCTGGGAACGATGGAGAACGTGTCTCTTGAGGGAAGTGATTATTTGTTTCTATACCGCAAAGTTGCGGATACCGGGGCAATGGTATGCATGCTGATTCCCGAGTCGGAGATTACGGGACAGGTGGAGGATATCAAGTATCTGACTTTTTTTGTCATATTGGCATCCGTCCTCATTGCGCTTTTGATAGGCGGTGGAATCGCAGTGGGAATTAGCCAGGCTATTAAATATTTTATCGATAAGATGGAAATCATTACCAGTGGAGACATTTCTATTCGTCTGCACACGAATCGGAAGGATGAGTTCGGAACGCTGGCGAAGCATATGAATCACATGCTGGAAAGTATGAACGGGCTGATGGGTCATGTGAAAGCTGTGAGCCTTGAGGCAGCGCAGTCCGCACAGAATGTTGTAAAGTCCTCGGAGACTATTTCGGAATCTGCAGCTTATATATCGGCCGCCATAGGTCAGATAGAGCAAGGACTGTTCGAACAGGCTAGCGATACGAAGAACGGCGTGGAGAAGCTGGAGAGTCTGGCGAAACATATTGGAATTGTAGATACGGAAACTATGGAAATCAGGGAAATCGCCGGAGAAACGACCTTTGCCATCGGAGACAGCATCGACAGAATGCACATTCTGAAGGAAAAGACAGAGGAAACCTCTGCGATAACTCAAAAAGTCATAGAGTCCATCGATGAGCTGAGAGTGAAATCAGGTCTGATAGGCGGCATCGTGGATACTATAGACAGCATTTCGGAAGAAACCACACTGCTGTCCTTAAATGCTGCCATCGAGGCGGCCAGAGCAGGTGCGGCGGGAAGGGGCTTTGCCATCGTGGCGGATTCTATCAGGAAGCTGGCAGACCAGTCTTTGACGGCAGCAAGCCAGATCAGAAGCATTGTGGATGAGATAAAAGAAGAAACAGTGCGTACGGTAAATGCGGCAAACGATGCGGGTGAGGTCATTAGCTATCAGGAAATTGCGGTAGAGGACATGCGCGATTCCTTTAATGGTATGAAGGGGCAGGTGGAGGCCCTGGTGAAGAAGGTGGAAGCCATTGTGCTGAGCATCGAAAGGATGCGCACGGAAAAGGAAGAATCGGTGAATAAGATGGAACACATCTCGGAGGTGACAGCGGAGGCCTTTGAATCGATAACAGCGGCAAATGGAAAGACGAAGAACCAGGTGCATATCGTGGAAGAGCTTTCTATGCTTTCAGAAAAAATGCTTTATCAGGTAGAGCAGTTAGAAGCAGCGTTGGGAGAATTTCAAGTGTAAGGGGTAGGAATGGAGTGCTATGGACGGTAAGAAAAAGATAAATTATGTAGAAATGGCAAAGAAGCTGGGGGTTTCCAGAACTACCGTCTCCCGCGCCATGTCGGGGAAAGGGAGAATCGGAGAAGATACGCGTAAGATGATACGGGATTATGCGGTGAATGTCTGCGGCTATTCGGAGCTATCCTCTGAAGAAAAGAAGGGCAGGACAAATAATATCGCACTTGTCATTCCCAATAACTGGAGGATCATCGACCTTCCGTTTTTCCAGCGCTGTATGATCGGAATAACAGAAATTGCCATGGTCAATGATTATGATACCATTATTGTAATGACTGGGGACAGAGATATCGGAAGCCTGGAGCGAATCGTGAACAGCAGGAAGGTGGACGGCTTTGTATTGGCGAGAACCTATGTGGATGATGTGTTTGTGAAATATTTAAAGGGAGTGAACATGCCTTTTGTGACCTTAGGAAGCATTGATGATCCGGAAGTGGTACAGATAGATAACGACCACGAGGAGGCTTGCCGGGATATGGTATCCACTATGGTTTTAAAGGGGATGCGCAAAATTGCGATGATTGGAAACAACCGAAGCCATATTGTCACCAATGCCAGATTCAATGGCTATTGCTCAGGTCTGGAGGACAACCGCATCGGAGTAAATCCCGACTACGTATTCCTGGATGTGCACAATAAGCTGAAAGCGGAGAAAATCGTGGACGAAATTATAATGAAAAAAATAGATGGAATCCTATGTATGGACGATACGCTGTGCCGGTGGATTCTTACCAAGCTACGCCGCGAGCACATTCGGGTACCGGGGCAGATAAAAGTCGCCTCCTGCTACGACAGCGAGGTGCTGGAGGATTATACGCCCTCTGTCACCTCCATCCGGTTCGATGCTATCGAACTCGGCAGTGTTGCCTGCAAGGTTCTGTTAGATTTGATCAATGGAAATAAAGTGGATGTAAGGACGCTGTTAGGTTATGAAATCATCTTCAGGGAATCTACCAAGTGATGGGAAATCGATAGTATGCCATAGTCCCAAAGGTGCGCACGAACGAAAAATAAGGTGCGCAAAATTGCGCAAATAAGGGTTGAAAAAGATTCGAAAAATGTGCAAATAGATGAAAAATAAAACGCAACAAAAGTATATTCTGTCAATAGACAACAATGAGAGATTTTAGTATGATATTTTCAGAACAAGCAATTGCGCAAACGAGAGCAACGTTCTGAAGAATAATAACAGTTGATACAATCATTTGGGAGGAAAGAGAATGAAGAAAAAATTAGTAAGCACCGTTTTAGCGGCTGCATTAACGGTTTCCCTATTAGCGGGCTGCGGCGGAGGTGCCGGGACGGCGAGCCAGACCACAGGAACCGATGAAACAACCACGGAGGCAGCTTCTGCTGCGGAAACAGCAGAAGACGAGGCGCAGGCTGATACCGGAGCTGCCGGAGAAGAGAAGCTGACCGTATGGTGCTGGGATCCGGCATTCAACATCAACGCGATGAACAAAGCGGCTGAGGTTTATCAGAAGGATCATCCGAACTTCGTATTGGAAGTGGTAGAGACACCTTGGGAGGACGTTCAGACGAAGCTGACCACGGCGGCCACCTCAGGAAATCTCGAAACGCTGCCGGATATTCTCTTAATGCAGGATGCGGCATTTCAGAAGAATGTAATCAGTTATCCCGATGCATTTACAGATCTTACGGGTAAGTTGGATTACAGCCAGTTCTCAGCAGGTAAGGTAGGATTTTCCACGGTAGACGGCAAGAACTACGGCGTACCCTTCGACAACGGTGCGGTTATCGCTTCATACAGAACAGATTTGCTGGAGCAGGCAGGGTACACAATTTCTGATTTTGAAAATATCACATGGTCCGATTTCATCGAAAAGGGAAAAGTTGTTCTTGAGAAAACCGGAAAACCAATGCTCTCCTGTGTGGGTGGTGAATCCGATATCATCGTAATGATGCTTCAGTCCGCAGGCGGCAGCTTCTTCGGAGACGATGGTTCCGCGCAGCTGGTTGACAACGCCATTTTGGAAGAGGTTATGAGCACCTATGCGGAACTGGTCAAGAGCGGTGTCCTCGTAGAAGTGAACGACTGGGATTCCTACATCGGAACTCTTAACAGCGGAGCGGTTGCAGGAACCATGGCCGGATGCTGGATTATGGCTTCTATTCAGGCGGCTGACGATCAGGCCGGCAACTGGGGAATAACGAACATGCCTAAATTAGATAACGTAGCGACAGCTACCAATTATGCAAACCAGGGCGGTTCCAGCTGGGCAATCACATCCAACTGCCAAAACGTAGATCTTGCGGCTGACTTCATGGGCACTACCTTCGGTGGAAGCGTGGAATTCTATGAATCCATTCTGAATACAGGTGCGATCGCATGCTACTTGCCGGCAGGCGACAGCGATATGTACGGTGCATCCAACGATTTCTTCGGAGGAGAAGCAGTATATGCGAAAATCATCGATTTTGCGGGACAGATTCCTGCTTGCAACACGGGCGTTTATTTCTATGAAGCACGTGATGCCGTAGCGACAGCAATTACAAATATTGTATCCGGCGCGGATGTTGCCAGTGAGCTTCAGGTGGCTCAGGATACTGTAAATTTTGCAATGGGACAATAAACTTAAGAAAGAAGGGGAGCGGCCCTCGGGTCGTTCCCTATCAATTACATCATGGACTATTTAATGATAATCGCGGCCCTGCTCGCCTTTTTCGTAAAAGGGATAAGCGGCTTTGCGAATACGCTGGTATTCACTACCATAACCGGTTTTGGATACAACAATGTGAATATTACCCCGGTAGAGCTTATTTTAGGGTATCCGACCAATCTTGTCATCGCATGGAAGGAAAGGAGGAATACGGATTATAAAATATGGCTTCTTCCGGCGCTTCTCGTATGTTTGGGAAGCATTCCCGGAATGCTTTTTTTAAAAAGCGGAGATGCGCAGTATATAAAAATATTCTTCGGGATCATCGTTATAGGTCTCGGAGTGGAGATGTTGTTTCGGGAATATAAAATCAAGCAGAGAAAATCCTCAAAACTGGTGCTCTTCATTATTGGGGCGCTTTCCGGACTGCTTAGCGGTTTATATGGAGTCGGCGCTCTATTGGCCGCATATATGAGCAGAACGACTAAGGACAGCAGCTCCTTTAAAGGAAATATCTGCGTTGTATTTATCGTGGAAAATACGTTCCGAATTATTGTATACATAATTTTAGGGATTATTAATAAAGAGATTTTTGTAAAAGCCGTTTCGCTGATTCCTTTTATGGCGCTTGGGCTGGCAGGAGGAATGCTTAGTTCCAAGTTCATACCGGAGAAAACAGGAAAGATGTTAGTGATCATTATGCTGATCATTTCCGGAGCGGTATTGGTTATAAATAATATTTAAACAGAGGCTGCATAGCTAACGGAGAGAGGAGGAGGCAAATGAAGAAAAAACTGACTTTGGGACAGAAGCACAATCTCACAGGCTGGACATTCCTTATGCCTGCGGCGGTACTGATTGTTGCAATGAGTTTCGTGCCGATGGTCCAGGCGCTTATTTTGTCTTTTAAAACCGGTATAGGCAATAACATGACCTATACGGGGATAACCAACTACACACGAATGTTTAAGGATGCAGTCTTTATGCAATCCTTAAAAAACAACTTTTTCTATCTTATCATACAAGTGCCGATCATGCTTATCACGGCACTGGTGCTGGCATCCATGTTAAACAACAAGGATTTAAAATTTAAGGGGTTTTTCCGCACGGCGATTTTTCTTCCCTGTGCGACTTCGCTGGTGTCCTATGCGATTATATTCCGCTCCTTGTTTGCGGTAGATGGATTCGTGAACAACGTTCTGATTAACCTCGGAATCTTACACACAGGCTACAATTTCCTGGGCCATCCCTTCAGTGCGAAAATTATCATTATCGTGGCTCTCGTATGGAGGTGGACCGGTTATAATATGGTATTCTATCTGGCAGGATTACAGAATATCGAATATTCCGTATATGAAGCTGCCAAAATAGACGGGGCATCGCCATTCCAAAGCTTTCGGAAGATTACCGTTCCTCTGTTAAAACCTACTATTTTACTGACGGCCATTATGTCAACCAACGGTACCTTGCAGCTTTTCGATGAATCGATGAACTTAACCAATGGAGGTCCGGCAAATGCAACCATAACGATGTCACACTATATTTACAACATTTCCTTTAAGTACGTTCCGAACTTCGGATATGCGGCGGCGATGTCGTACATGATTTTGATATTGGTAGCGGTACTGGCCTTCATACAGATGAAAGTAGGTGATAAGCGTGACTAGTAAAGCAAGAATGGCTTTTTCCTATATATTTCTGACAATAGTGTCATTACTATCTATATTTCCGCTTTACTGGATGGTAGTGGCTTCCACCAACAAAAGTGTGGACGTAGTAAGAGGAACTTTGATCCCCAGTACTTATTTTATAGAGAATCTGAAAAACCTTTTCGCTGCTCAGAAGGTAGGAACAGCAATGTTCAATTCCTTCCAATATTCGCTCATACTTACGGTTATTTCCCTCATTGTATGCTCTCTTGCCGGCTACGGCTTCGAAATATACCATGATAAAGGGAAAGATACGGTAATGGCAATTATCCTTTTAGCTATGATGGTTCCCTTTGCGGCGACCATGATTCCGCTGTTCCAGATGTTTTCGCAGGCAAAGCTTTTGAATACTGCAATAGGCTTTGTCTTGCCTACCATTTCCACCCCTTTCTTGATCATGATGTTCAGGCAGAGTGCCAGATCTTTTCCTCACGATATTATTGAGGCTGCGAGAATCGATGGTTTGAGTGAGATTTCCATATTTTTTCGGATGTTTATACCTACCATGCGCTCCACTTATGCGGCTGCGATGACGATTACGTTCATGAATGCCTGGAATAATTACCTATGGCCTAAAGTGATCATGCAGGATAATGACAGCATTACAATGCCTATGTTGGTGGCGAATTTAAAAGAAGGCTACTTTACGGATTACGGAATGCTTATGCTGGGCGTATTGCTTTGCACGATTCCTACGGTAATCATTTTCTTCCTACTGCAAAAGAGTTTCGCGGAAGGAATCACCGGAGCAGTGAAGTAAGGGTGACTGTTCACACAGTAGCTTAACACTTGCTGTTAAGCTACGTAGGAATATGATTCAAGAGATGATTTCTGCTTCGCGAAGCGAATTTAAATGCAGAAATCATGCGTTACTGTGAACGGAGTGAACAGTAACAAGTAAGAAAAGCATAAAATATGAGAGGAACAAGGTTATAGTAATGAGTAATTTTATTCTAAATATTATACATCGCCCGGAAATGGTACCGGAATATGCGGAAAAGGTGACCGGCCATGGAAAGGAAGAGGATATCGGAAGGACATCGCTTTTGAAGGAATCTCTGGATATTTTCAAATTTCAGCAGGAGACTGCTCATAAATACGGACTTAGAACGACAATACATATGACATACGCGTCATTGTTTAACGAGGAAGCGGTGGAGATAGCCAAGGAGCACCATGAAAAGTACGGAGATGAAATAGCGCTTTCGTTATTGGGGCTTCCCTGCAATGAATTCCGCGAAAAATATAAGACGAAGGACTTCTGCATATGGATGTTTTCCATGGAAGATAAGAAGTCGGTCATAAACGATGTTTTTGAGAAATTCCATAATGTATTCGGTTTTTATCCGGAATCTACCGGCTCCTATTATATGGATGCAGATTTGACGAACTATATTAAAGAACAATATCCCATGGTAAAATGTGCGGTAGCCACTTGCTGGGAAGAAGGTCCGAAGGCGTACCATACCTGCAACAATTCGTGGTATACGTTTATGGACGGTGGTCCTTGGAACCCATGGATTCCGTCGAAGCAAAACACTCATGCCCCGGCGGCGAACAAGGAAGAGGACAGCGGTATCGTAGCGATTCCTCATTTGTCCAGAGACTTGATTGCCTGCTATGATGGAAATGGATCCAATTTCGGAACTCATCCGCAGAATGTGCTCCGAGGCATGATCTACGATACGGAGACCTGGGAATATCCATATCTGTTTAATTTGATCGACCAATACAGAGATCTGGAAAAATACAACAACGGCTATTCCTATAACATGATGTTTGTAGGTCCGGGCTGGCTGAATAAAATGGGAAGGTGGGAATCCTCCTACGAATTGTTAGTTAAGAGCTATGACGACGGAATGGCATATTACGGAAAGCTGAAGGAAGAAGGGAAACTGAAGGATATGACGATGGCGGAATTTGCAGATTATTACCGTCAGAAAAAGTCATATACCGAGCCGGAATGTGCCCTTTGGAGAGATATCCTGTATGGCTCCGACAAGCAGTTGTTCTGGTACTGCGATCCGGATATGAGAGCGTGTATCAATATGGATCAGGGCGGTGCGCTGGTGGATCTGCGTCCCTATGCGGCGAAGCTGGAGTGGCCGGTGGGTATCGGCACGAAGCACGTAACCGATGCCTCCTACCCCTTCCTTATCCAGGAAAAATACCGAGCAGGCTATTTTACTCACTATGCGGGTGAAGGAACCATAAAAAGTGCGAAATTATCCTATCAGGGGGAAGAGGTAGATTTGTGCCTGTGCCGGACCAAAGCCCATTATTCTGAGGAGGGCAAGGTGAGAATTCTTACACTTGACCCGGTGGACATCGAATTCAATGACCTGACGGTGAAGCTGCAGACGGTCATATCCTTCGAGGAAGGCAGTTCGGAAATCAGATTCGAGAGAAAGATACTGAATATGAGCAAGCCCGGTGCGGAGATAGAACTGAACGAATATATGGTCGCCTGTTACGGAACTACGGAATATTCGGAACCCATGGAGGGAATCACCCTAAGCTGCAGGAATCAAGAACGTATGGAGACGATTTCTTATGAATATAAGTGCAGGGAAATCGAGATGCCTGACGCGATTCAGGTGCGGGCGTCGGTGCCACAGATCGAGACGGGAGTATCCATGCGCACGGACAGAAAAGAAGCGACGGGATATGTGAAAGAGGGATATGCATTTTCACCTATGTTCACGCTGGGATATACGGCGAAATTGAAAGAGAAAGAGGGACTTGTATCATGGCTCAGTCTGGAAAAGGTAAATTAAATTACAGATGTCCTTCCTGTTTTATGAGGGATTTGGATCTGGATATGTTTTATGATAAGGATAAAAACGAATATTATTGCATCAGATGCCAGTATGTGGGAACGGAAGAGGATGTGCTAGAGAAAAACCAGATGGCCAGATTCCGCTACAAGGATATGATGAAGAGATTTACCAAATTTGAATTTTAAATTGATATAAAATGCGGAGGTCGTGCGGTGGAACTTAAGAATATGCTTCATGGAGGAGACTACAATCCCGAGCAGTGGCTGGATTGCCCTGAGATATTGAAAGAGGATATCGAATTGATGAAGAAGGCGCATGTCAATTGCGTGACCTTAGGGGTATTCTCCTGGGCTGTTCTGGAGCCGGAGGAGGGATATTTCAATTTCGGATGGCTGAAGGAGATTATTGACAGACTGTATGAAAACGGAATATCCGTCATACTTGCTACGCCAACAGGTGCGATGCCTCACTGGATGACGGAGAAGTATAAGGAGGTTATGCAGGTGGGGGCAGACGGAAGAAGGAATCTTCCGGGAAAAAGGCATAATTTCTGTTATACCTCGGCGAAGATGCGGGAAAAGACAAGAATGATCGATGAGAAGCTGGCGAAGGAGTTCGGGAACCATCCGGCAGTTCTGCTTTGGCATATTTCCAATGAGCTGGGCGGTAATTTCGGAGACGGAAGCTGTCATTGTGACGAGTGCAACGCTGCCTTCCGCAAATGGCTGAAGGATAAGTATGGTTCTTTGGAAGAGTTGAATAAGGCATGGTGGAGTACCTTCTGGAGCCATATTTATACGAGCTGGGAGCAGATACACAGCCCGGTGCCGAACGGAGAAAATTTGCTGCATGGACTGAATCTGGACTGGAGGCGTTTTGTGACCTGCCAGATGACGGATTTTTGCAGATGGGAAATCGATTCCATCAGGGAGTATTCCAAGCTGCCGGCTACTACGAATTTTATGTTTTTCTTCAAATCACTGGATTATTACGAACTGCATAAATGTATGGATGTGGTGTCCTGGGATTCCTATCCGTTTTGGCATAAGAACAAGGACGAGGTACCGGTGGCGATAAAGACTGCCGCTGTTCACAGCATGATGCGAAGCATGAAGAAGAAGCCGTTCTTACTTATGGAAAGTACGCCCTCCTGCATTAACTGGCGAGTTTACAATCCGGTCAAGAGGCCGCAGATGCATATGCTTTCCAGCATGCAGGCGGTGGCTCATGGTTCCAATTCGGTACAGTATTTCCAGTGGAGAAAAGGAAGAGGCTCTTTTGAAAAATTTCATGGTGCCGTCTTGGATCATAGAAATAAGGATGACACGAGAACCTTCCGTGACGTGACGGAGGTGGGAAGACGGCTGGAAGAGGTAAGCGAAAAGGTTCTGGCGACCTGCAATAAGCCGAAGGCGGCAATCGTTTTCGATTGGGAGAACTGGTGGGCAGTAGAAGATGCCACCGGACCGAGGCTGGATATCGATTATGCAAAGACCTTTCTAACGCATTTCCGTGCCTTTTGGGAAGCCGGCATAGATGTGGATGTAATCAATATGGATTATGACTTGACGGATTATGAGCTGATAGCCGCACCGCTTAACTATTTATATAAGGAGGGGTATGCCCGGCGGGTGGAGGAATTCGTAAGAAACGGCGGAAGCTATGTGACCACCTACTGGAGCGGCATCGTGAATGAGACGGATCTTTGTTTCACGGGAGGGCATCCGTTAAAAGAGGTGCTGGGAATCCGTCAGGAAGAGATCGATGCCCCGGGAGATGAATTTTTAAATTGTATTGTTTATCATAATAATAATTACTCTACGGGAGGACTGTGTGAGATAATTTACTCAGAAGGCGCTCAGGTGCTCTCTGTCTATGAGAAAGAATATTATAAAGGTTTCCCGGCGGTGACAAAGAATGAATTCGGGCAGGGGATGGCCTACTATTTGGCCGCGGAGATTTCGCAGGACTTTTTGAACCTTTTTTATAGGGAACGCGGGGAGGAAAAGGGAATAGGTAATCCGTTATCGGAGAAGCTTCCTTATGGAGTGACGGTATCTGCCAGAAAGGGAGGACAGGATCTGGTGTTCCTTCAGAATTTTAACGATGACAAGGTATTGGTGGAAATTACTGGTCGGTGGAAGGATGCGGATACGGGAGAAGATGTGGCGGAGAAGATAGAGCTTGCAGCCTTTGTGTGTCGGATTCTGATGAAGACCTAATCTGCTGTATCGATGGAAACAGGATAATGACGGAAGGAATTGAGTTATAATGAGAGAATTTATACATGGCATGGATATTTCTTCCATGGATGAGGTAGTCCGTCTCGGGGGGAGATTCTATAAGAAAGGGACGGAACAGACGTTGGTCAATGTCCTTAAATCGTATGGAGTGAATTATATACGTCTTAGGCTTTGGGTCGATCCTTATTCAGAGGACGGAATTTCTTACGGAGGCGGAGGAAACGACTTCCCTGCGACGATAAGGATGATAAAAGAGATCAAGACAGCAGAGCTTAAATATCTGCTGGATTTCCACTACAGCGATTTCTGGGCGGACCCGGGAAAACAGATAAAACCCAAGGCATGGAAAGATTATGACGACGAGCAGCTGGAAAAAGCGGTATTCGAGCATACGGAGAGCACATTGAAGCTGCTGAAGGAAGGCGGGCTTTTTCCTGATATGGTTCAGATTGGAAATGAAATTACAAACGGGCTTCTCTGGCCTAACGGAAAAAAACCTGCCTATGATAAAATCACACGTTTTGTAAATGCCGGAATCCGTGGAGTAAGGGCGGTAGACAGTGATGTGCAGATCATGCTGCATTTGGATCATGGTGATGATCACGAGATGTGCCGCGACTGGTTCGATCATTTCAGGGAAGGGGGAGAGGAGTTCCAGATTATCGGATTGTCCTATTATCCCGTATGGAACGGAATGATGAAAGGGCTTATCGATAATATGAATTTGCTTGCCAAAAGGTACGGAAAGCCCATGATCGTTGCGGAGGTTTCCCAGCCCTTTACGATGGAGGATTACGATACCTATGAAGGGCTTGCTCCGGAGAAAAGAAAGGGCGCGGCGGCAAAGCCGGCGCTTGAGAAGAATCTGGAATACCCTGCGACAAAGGAAGGACAGACCCTTTTCATGGAGAAATTCATAGAAGAGGTAGCGGCAGTGGAGGATGGTTTGGGAATCGGCTATTTTTATTGGGAACCGGCATGGCTTCCCGTAAAAGGCAGCGGATGGGCGACGAAGGAATCTCTTGTTTATATGCAGGATTCCGGACCGTGCGGCAACGAATGGGCGAATCAGGGGTTGTTCGACTATGAGGGGAATGCGCTTCCGGCTTTGGAGGCTGTGAAAAAGGACATAAAATTGGCTCGGACACCGAATGCCTGATGAAAAGGCATTGTGGCCGAGCCGAATATATTTGTGGAGATGAACATATGCTGCATATTCATATGTTTTGTTTGTTCTTATTGTGTTCTCACGCCGTCTACTGTCTGCTCGATAATGCTGACCATAATATCCTTGGTTAGCTGGCCGGAGACGTAGCCGAAGATGTTACCATCCTTGTCGATCATAAAGGTGGTAGGGTATGCGTTTATTCCATAAGCATACGCCATCTCGCCACCGGTATCCATAGCTACCGGATACTCATAACCGTTTTCTTCAAGAAAAGCGGTAATTTCTTCCACAGAACCTTCTTGGCCTACATCCGGGGAAGCGATGCCGAGTATAATAACGTCGCCCGTATTCTCGCCGTAATCTTCATACAGCTCTTGAATTTCAGGCATTTCCGCGCGGCAGGGAGGACACCAGGTCGCCCAGAAGTTAAGAAAGACCGTTTTGCCCTTGTAATCTGAGAGGGTGTGCACATTGCCATACTGATCCGTGAGTGTAAAATCGGGAGCAGGAAACGTATCCGTTTCCTTTTCTGCAGCAGTCTCATCAGTGTCAGCGCTATTTACGGTACCGGCATCATTTGCGACAGGAGTGTCATTATTTCCGCCATTTCCCGAATCGCTGTCTATGCTTGCAGCGTCGCTGTCTTCGCCGCTTCCGCCGTTTTCGTCAGAAGCATTTATACTGCTTTCTGCGGAGGTACCGGTAATGCCGGATAAGTAGCTGCTGAAGTTATTCATCCAGCCGGTAAACATCATGACGCCGATAAAGATCATGAGGATACCTCCGATTTTCGTCGTATACTTCACCACTTGTTTATGTTTCTTGAAGAAATCCAATAAGGAGCCGGTGAAAATACCTACACCCATAAACGGCAGGACAAATCCCAGCGTATAAACTCCGATTAAGAGAAATCCCGTAGCTGTCGATGCCGACGATGCAGCCATGATCAGTACGCTGGCGAGAGCGGGTCCTACGCAAGGCGTCCATGCAAAGCTGAAGGTAAAGCCCATAATGAGGGCGGTCAAAGGATTCATGGCCAGACTGTCCGGTTGAAAATGAAAGCGCCGCTCTTTTCCCATCATAGGATTGCCGAAGAAGCCGAGCTGGGAAAGCCCGAAGAGGACAACTAAAATACCGCCGATTCGGGTAAACCATGTCTGGTAATTATGAAAAAAACGTCCGATAGTCGTGAAACCCAACCCTAACAGGAAGAAGGAAAAGCTGATTCCTATTACGAAGAATAGGGTATTGAGCATTACTTTACTCTGTTTATAACGGATATTGCCGTCTTCATCCGTTGTTTTTGCGCCGCCGGACAAATAACCGATATAAAGCGGTATGAGCGGTAGAACACAAGGGGAGAAGAAGCTGATTAATCCTTGAATAAATACAGTAGCCGCGGGGATGCTTGTTTCAATCGATAAATTCATGTATTACCTCCGTTTGCTGTAATAGTGTTACTGTTCACTCCGTTCTCAGTAACGTAATAGTTGCATTGCGGTTTCTTTTTATTGCTTCGGGGCGCAAGGCTTATCTATAGAAAGTGCACCGAAGATTTCATCGTCTATATTATTTATCGTTATGTCTCTTAGGCGCTCCTTGCAGAGAGCATCCAAATCCTCATAGATGTTATCCAGCACTTGCCCCATGCCGGAAGCGATCAGGCAATCCATATCGACATTTCCGCTTTTCCACGAAGAGGAGATAAATTTAAAGTCCAAAGCTTCGCTGATTTGATAAAGAGAAATATTCTCCGGTCTCATCACCAGATGATAGCCGCCGTCCAGCCCTTCTTTTGTGGAAACGAGTCCGGCGTTCTTAAGTCTTACCATAATTTTGCGTATCCTTGCCGGATTGGTGCATACATTCCTGGCAAGCTCTGCGCTGGACAGGGTACAGGCCTTTCGGTTCAGAAAGACGAGCGCATGTACTGCTATACCGAATTCACTGTTCATGACTTGGCCTCCTTACTATAATATGATGTCGGGGTCAAAAGTCATGTTTTTTCATGCAAGCATGAAACACATGGCCTTTTGACCCTGGTATCATAACATATACTGTAATTATAATTGTTTCAGTTTATAAGTCAAGTGATTTTTCATTTATCTTGGAAGCGATTGGCGTTATTATCGTTGCAAAATGAAAAACCCTATGATATAATAATGACGCTGGTAATGATAAAAAATTAACAATCATTGCAATCAACACTCATTCTGCTTCGGCAGACACAATATTGTATGGAGGAAGAAACAATGGGAAAAAAGGTAGTTTTAGCAGGCGCTTGCCGTACGGCTATAGGAACTATGGGCGGAAGTCTCAGCACGACACCGGCAGCAGAGCTTGGTGCAATTGTAATTAAAGAAGCTTTAAACAGAGCAGGAGTTGCTCCGGAAGCAGTTGATCAGGTATATATGGGATGCGTTATTCAGGCAGGTCTTGGACAGAATGTGGCTCGTCAGGCAACTATTAAAGCAGGATTGCCGGTAGAGGTTCCCGCGGTAACCATTAACGTAGTATGCGGTTCAGGACTTAACTGCGTCAATATGGCGGCACAGATGATTATGGCAGGAGATGCGGATATCGTTGTTGCAGGCGGTATGGAAAACATGTCTTTGGCTCCTTACGCACTTCCTCAGGCACGTTTCGGATATAGAATGAACAATGGAACCTTAGTGGATACTATGGTAAATGACGCTCTTTGGGATGCGTTCAACAGCTACCATATGATTCAGACAGCGGACAATATCTGCGCGGAATGGGGACTCACGAGAGAAGAATTGGATGAGTTTGCGTTAAACAGCCAGCAGAAGGCGGAAGCGGCTCAGAAGGCAGGCGCATTCGACAAAGAAATCGTACCTGTTATGGTAAAGAAGAAAAAAGAACTGGTTGAATTCAAAGTGGATGAAGGCCCTCGTGCAGGCTCTACGATAGATGCTCTTACAAAGCTTCGCGCTATCAATAAGGATGGATATGTAACGGCAGGAAACGCTTCCGGAATCAATGACGGTGCAGCAGCAGTTGTCGTTATGAGCGAAGAAAAAGCAAAAGAATTAGGCGTTAAGCCTATGGCAACCTTCGTGGCAGGAGCTCTTGCGGGCGTAAGACCTGAGGTTATGGGCATCGGCCCTGTTGCCGCAACTCAGAAAATCATGGCGAAAACAGGCCTGAAGATAGAAGATTTCGATATTATCGAAGCAAACGAGGCTTTTGCCGCACAGTCCGTAGCGGTAGGAAGAGACTTGGGAATAGATGTGGATAAGCAGCTCAATCCTAACGGAGGAGCTATTGCATTAGGACACCCGGTAGGAGCTTCCGGCTGTCGTATCCTGGTTACTCTGCTTCATGAAATGGAAGCGAAGAATGCCAAGACCGGTCTTGCTACACTTTGCATCGGCGGTGGAATGGGTTGTGCTACTGTTGTAACGAGAGAGTAAGCTTAATAGTTAAAAATAAGATAAGCAGGCTAATCGAGATGTAAAGACGCTCTCAGGTCTGCTTATCGGACTGTATTCGGATGAAAAAATTAGGTGATTTGCTGCACTCACAAAAAACAGCTCGCGGTATTAAATGAGAATGGTAACAACATAACCTATAATAAAAATAAAAAAGGAGTAATGAAGATGGAATTTATCGTATATGAACAGAAAGATGCGGTTGGTATTATCACCATCAGCCGTGAAAAGGCTTTGAACGCATTGAACAGCACCGTTCTTGACGAACTGGACAAAACCCTGGATGCTGTTAACCTGGATGTAGTCAGATGTCTTATTTTAACAGGTGCAGGGCAGAAGTCCTTCGTAGCCGGCGCGGACATCGGTGAGATGAGCTCTCTTACAAAGGCAGAAGGCGAAACATTCGGCAAAAAAGGAAACGACGTATTCCGCAAGCTGGAGACCTTTCCTATTCCTGTAATTGCAGCGATTAACGGATTCGCATTGGGCGGAGGCTGTGAGATTTCCATGAGCTGTGATATCAGGATCTGTTCCGACAACGCAGTATTCGGACAGCCGGAAGTAGGACTCGGAATCACACCGGGCTTCGGCGGAACACAGCGGCTCGCTCGTTTGGTTGGTGCAGGCATGGCGAAGCAGATGATTTATACGGCAAGAAATATCAAAGCGGATGAAGCGCTTCGAATCGGTCTTGTAAATGCTGTTTACACGCAGGAGGAGTTGATGCCGGCGGCGGAAAAAATGGCGGCAGGTATTGCGAAGAATGCTCCGATAGCTGTTCGTAACTGCAAAAAAGCAATTAACGACGGCTTGGATGTGGATATGGATAAAGCAATCGTAATCGAGGAGAAGTTATTCGGCGACTGCTTCGAATCCTTCGATCAGAAGGAAGGAATGACAGCTTTCCTGGAAAAGAGAAAGGTAGAGCAGTTCCTTAACAAGTAAAATATCTCGCAGCAACTTAATTAGGTATTGATGGACTTCCGCACAGAGTAAGGCGGCAGATCACATAAATTATATAAATACAAATCAGGAGGAACTAAGATGAAAGTAGGTATTATTGGTGCTGGAACAATGGGCGCAGGTATTGCACAGGCTTTTGCCCAGACAGAAGGATATGAAGTATTTCTTTGTGACATCAACGAAGAATTCGCTGCAAACGGCAAGAACAGAATCGCAAAAGGTTTTGCGAAACGCGTTGAAAAAGGTAAAATGGAGCAGGCTGCCGCAGATTCTATTCTCGCTAAGATCACAACGGGCG
The DNA here is from genome assembly GCA_023408815.1 of Bacillota bacterium. Classification (GTDB taxonomy): domain Bacteria; phylum Bacillota; class Clostridia; order Lachnospirales; family Lachnospiraceae; genus Kineothrix. The sequence continues at coordinate 117,506 of JAEYJO010000058.1, forward strand.
TTAAAACGATTTGTACAGATTGTGACTTGGTAGTGGAAGCAGCATTAGAGGTTATGGATATTAAGAAACAGACCTTCAAGGAGCTTCAGGATATTTGCAAAAAGGATTGTATTTTTGCTACCAATACATCTTCTCTTTCTATCACGGAGATCGGCGCAGGACTGGACAGACCGGTTATCGGAATGCACTTCTTCAATCCGGCTCCCGTTATGAAGCTCGTAGAGGTAATCGCAGGCCTTAATACGTCTGACGAAGTAGTTGATAAAATCAAAGCAATTTCCGAAGAAATCGGAAAGACTCCGGTACAGGTAAACGAGGCAGCCGGATTTGTTGTAAACAGAATCCTCATTCCGATGATAAATGAAGCAATCGGTATCTATGCGGAAGGTGTTGCCAGCGTAGAAGGTATTGACAACGCAATGAAGTTAGGAGCAAACCACCCCATGGGTCCTTTGGCTCTCGGAGATTTGGTTGGTCTTGACATCGTGCTCGCCATCATGGAAGTTCTTCAGAGCGAGACCGGCGATTCCAAATACCGTCCTCACCCGCTTCTCAAGAAGATGGTTCGCGGCGGACAGCTTGGTATGAAGACCGGAAAAGGCTTCTACGATTATTCCAAATAAATAGCAAGTGTTATGAAATCGCATTGTGAAGTCGCATTGTGATCGATCATATCATAATAAAAATTTTTATGATTAAAACTTTATGGAGGAAATAAAAACATGGATTTTATGTTAAGTAAACAACATGAAATGGCAAGAGCTCTTTTCAAAGAATTCGCTGAAACAGAAGTTAAGCCATTAGCACAAGAAGTAGATGAGACAGAAACGTTTCCCAGAGAAACCGTTGCAAAAATGGCAAAAGCAGGCTTTCTTGGTATTCCGATACCGAAGGAGTACGGCGGTCAGGGCTGCGATATTTTGACATATGCTATGTGTGTAGAAGAACTTTCCAAGGTTTGCGGAACTACAGGCGTTATCGTTTCCGCACACACCTCTCTTTGCTGCGACCCTATCCTGACATACGGTACGGAAGAGCAGAAGCAGAAATATCTGCCGGCTCTTGCAAAGGGCGAGAAATTAGGTGCTTTCGGTCTGACAGAGCCCGGCGCCGGTACCGATGCGCAGGGACAGCAGACAAAAGCTGTTCTCGACGGCGACGAGTGGGTGCTTAATGGTTCCAAGATCTTCATTACCAACGGTAAAGAAGCTGATATTTATATTATCATTGCAGTAACGAGCGTTTCCACCGATGCGAAGGGCAGAAGCAAGAAAATCATTTCCGCTTTCATCGTGGAAAAAGGAACTCCCGGTTTCTCCTTCGGTACGAAGGAAAAGAAAATGGGTATCCGTGGCTCATCTACTTATGAATTGATTTTCACGGATTGCAGAATTCCTAAGGAAAACCTGTTAGGTGCAGAAGGAAAGGGCTTCGGTATCGCTATGCATACGCTGGACGGCGGACGTATCGGTATTGCTGCTCAGGCACTCGGTCTCGCAGAAGGTGCTTTGGAAAGAACGATCGACTATGTAAAGGAAAGAAAACAGTTCGGCAGAGCGATCGCCGCTTTCCAGAATACACAGTTCCAGCTTGCCGACATGGCTACGAAGACGGAAGCTGCTCAGCTGCTCGTTTATAAGGCTGCTAAAGCAAAAGAGACTCAGAAAAATTATTCCGTAGAAGCTGCAAAAGCGAAATTGTACGCAGCGGAAGTTGCTATGGAAGTTACGACCAAGGCCGTACAGCTTCACGGCGGTTACGGTTACACGAGAGAGTATGATGTAGAGCGTATGATGCGCGATGCTAAGATTACCGAGATTTACGAAGGAACTTCTGAAGTTCAGAGAATGGTAATTTCCGGCGCGATATTGAAATAGTGAATTAAGCAAATGAAAATGAATGAAAACATAAGGAGTGAAAATACAATGAAAATTGTTGTTTGTATTAAACAGGTACCCGATACAAAGGGCGGCGTTAAATTCAATCCCGATGGAACGCTGGACAGAGGTGCTATGCTTACCATCATGAATCCTGATGATAAGGCAGGACTTGAAGCGGCTCTTAGAATAAAGGATCAGTATGGTGCGGAAGTAACCGCAATTACCATGGGTCTTCCCAAGGCAGAAGAAGTGCTTCGCGAAGCGATCGCTATGGGTGCTGATAAGGGAGTTCTCGTAACGGACAGAGTTCTCGGCGGTGCGGACACATGGGCGACCTCCCAGACACTTGCCGGAGCAATCCGCAATTTGGAATATGATTTGATTATCACTGGCCGTCAGGCTATCGACGGCGATACCGCACAAGTAGGACCGCAGATTTCCGAGCACTTGGGAATTCCGGTAATCTCTTATGCGCAGGATATTAAGATAGAAGGCGACAGCGTAGTGGTAGAACGCCAGTACGATGACAGATATCACGTATTAAAGGCTAAAATGCCTTGCCTGATTACAGCTCTTGCGGAGCTGAATGAGCCTCGTTACATGACTCCGGGCGGAATCTTCGATGCTTACGATGCAGAGATTACCGTATGGGGAAGAAGTAACCTGGTGGATGTGGAGGATTCCAACCTCGGACTCAAGGGTTCACCCACACAGATCGCCAGAGCATCTGACAGAGTGAGAAAGGGTGTGGGAGCGAAGGTTGCTCTTGATCCTACGGAATCGGTAGACTACATCATGGAAAGATTAAAAGAGAAACACATCATTTAATAAATCAAAGGAAAAGCGTGGTGAATAAGAATGAATATAGCAGAATATAAAGGAGTATTTGTCTTTGCACAGCAGGTAGATAACGAGCTTAGCGGTATCGCTTTGGAATTGGTCGGCAAGGGCAAAGAGCTTGCAAAAGATTTAGGAACTGAAGTTACGGCTGTTTTAGTAGGAAGCGGTGTGAAAGCGCTGGCGGACGAGCTCGCAGCGTATGGCGCGGATAAGGTTATTCTTGTGGATGATCCCGAGCTGAAGGAATACAGAACAGAGCCTTACACACATGCGCTGGCTTCTGTTATCGAGAAATATAAACCGGAAATTTTCTTAGTAGGTGCTACCGCAATCGGACGCGATCTCGGTCCCCGTGTATCCGCAAGAGTGCATACCGGACTTACGGCAGACTGTACGAGACTTGAAGTCGGCGATTTCCCGATCAACCCTATCCCGGGAAGAGAGCAGCTGCACAACCAGCTTCTCATGACACGTCCTGCATTCGGCGGAAATACCATCGCTACGATTGCATGTCCGGAATTCCGTCCTCAGATGGCAACGGTTCGCCCCGGCGTTATGCAGAAGGCTCGTAAAGATGAAAGCGCAAAAGCTGTTGTTGAAGAGTTTAACCCAGGATTTACACCCAACGATAAATATGTTGAAATCCTCGATATAGTAAAATCTGTTGCTGAGACGGAAGACATCATGGATGCGAAAATCCTTGTTTCCGGCGGCCGCGGCGTTTGCAGCGGTGAGAACTTCAAGCTATTGGAAGATCTCGCAGATGTACTGGGCGCTACAGTAAGCTGTTCCCGTGCGGCTGTTGATTCAGGATGGAAGCCGAAGGATCTTCAGGTAGGTCAGACTGGTAAGACCGTTCGCCCTAATCTGTACTTCGCGATCGGTATTTCCGGAGCGATTCAGCATTTAGCAGGTATGGAAGAATCCGATGTTATCATCGCTATTAACAAGGATGATACAGCTCCTATCTTCGACGTAGCTGATTACGGTATTGTCGGAGATTTGAACAAAATCGTTCCTGCACTTACGGAGAGATTGAGAGCAGATCTTGCAGCTAATAAATAAATGCAGTAAAAGATTATTAAATCAGTAATAAACAGTGATGAAATAATAACGAGAACCGATGCGGTGTCATATGATGTATGCCGCATCGGTTTTTTGCGGTACCATCGATTGATGACATAATCCTTTTATTTTTTTATTATATTAATAGTGGGTTAGGACCTTACGATGTGGAATAGACAACAGTGAATCTGTTGTGAAGAAACATTAGAGAAGGAGGCATTATGAAGGATTTAATGCAAAATTATCTTTGAGAAAGTATAAAAGGTAGGGAAATGACCATATTATTTCACGATTTTTTGGAACAATTCTTGCAAAATCCAATATTACGAATAACAATGCTATTAATAACAGGTGTTATATTAGTGAATGGATGGACAGACGCACCCAATGCTATCGTTACTTGCGTTTCAACAAAGTCGATGGACTTGGAAAGTGCCATACGAATGGCAGCAGTATTTAACTTTGCGGGAATGCTTTTTATGACTATGTTCAATTCCAAAGTGGCCTTAACTATTTATCATATTGCGGACTTTGGGGCAGATACGAAGCTGGCGTTAGCAGCTCTTTGTGCGGCTATGACTGCTATTGTGCTGTGGGCGTCGGCGGCGTGGTGCTTCGGCATACCTACCAGCGAAAGCCATGCGCTGATTGCAGGGATATCGGGGGCGGCCATCGCTTTACATAACGGTGTAACGGGTATCAGCGGAGCGGAATGGGCGAAGGTGCTGTATGGCTTGCTGCTTTCTGTAATATGCGGTTTAGGCATGGGATATGTATGCGGTAAAGCGGTAAGTCTGTGGGCGGCTGGACGGTGGAAAGAGAAAACCTTCGTTAAGGCCCAGACGGCCGGTGCGGCGGCGATGGCATTTATGCACGGTGCGCAGGATGGGCAGAAGTTCATGGCAGTTTTCATGCTGGGAATTTGTCTTGCAGGCAAAAGCGCAGGAGGCACAGACTTTGAGATACCTTTTTGGATGATGATCCTATGCAGCGGGATAATGGCAGCAGGAACTGCAATAGGCGGGAAGCGGATTATAAGAACGGTAGGAAACGATATGGTGAAATTAGAAAAGCCGCAGGGCTTCGCGTCAGATATCGCGGGAGCGATATGCTTATTTTTTGCAAGTTTATCCGGCATACCCGTTTCTACCACTCACATAAAAACCACATCGATGATGGGAGTGGGTGCGGCGCAGGATATATCCAGCGTGAACAAAGAAGTCGTGGAACGGATGATCGTTACATGGGTTCTTACATTTCCCGGATGTGGGGCAATCGGATATCTGACGGCAAAGCTGTTCATAGCGGTAGTATGAATCAATTAAGAAAAGATTTTTACATTCTTCTTCATTAAATCATCAACGGTCTTGTCGATGGTATCGAGCAAAGCGACAACCTTCTTCGAGTCATCCTCTGCGTGCAAAAGAAGTTGTTTGGCTTCTTGTTCTTCGCCGTTTCGGATGAGCCTTATAATCTTTTCGCCCGCATCGTGCAAGTCTTTGTGAATAGGAGCGATTTTTTCCCAATCTTCCAAAATGGCAGGATGATCCACCTGTATTGTATGATAAAAATGTCCGAATTCGCATTTCTTGGAATTGGTCTGTAATGGGACCACTTTCATGTTTTCCGCCATGCCCGCAAGCTTTGCCACCCAATTTTCATGCGCCTTTTTCGCTTTAGTAATGGCACTGTGGAAATCTTCGTTGGTAATCGCGTGTCTTCCGCTGCGCAGACCTTCATATAACTTGGCGGAGACAAGCGAGAGCTTATCGTCGATTGCGGAAATGTTTTTCGAGAAGGAAACGCTTTCATCCGCATCGTTATGAATACTCTGTGTCATTATTGCGAGCATCTCTGCATTTTTGCTGGAGGTCTCCATGGCCTTGTTGATATTTGCAGCAGAGTATTTTATGCCCTGCATGGACTTATTGATATCCGATACGCTTAGAACAACACCGTTCAGCATATCGATATTGCTGCTGACCGTCTGGGAGACCAGATCAATTTTTTCATCCATCTGAGTTGTGGAGGAGAGGGTGCGCTCGATGCTGAGCTTTCCATCCTTGGCAGCGCTGTGAATTTCGGATACAAATTTCTGCATGCCGCTCAAATTCTGCTTAGTATCGTCTGCCAGCGTGCGCACTTCGTCCGCAACGACAGCGAAGCCTTTGCCATGTTCTCCCGCTCTGGCGGCTTCAATAGCAGCGTTTAATGCGAGCAGGTTAGTCTGATTGGCAATACTCTGAACACTCACTACTATTTTTTCCACTTCGTCTGCGAGAGTTACCAGCTGAGTGATCTTTTCGTTCATGTCATTGGTATCCTGAATTACATTTTCCTTTAACGAGCTTACTTCTTGGAGTATCTGAGTGCTTTCGTTATTTTTAGCGGACAGAGAAGAGGATTCTTCCGAAAGGCGCTCTAACGTATGGGCAGTATCGTCGATGGTATTGTTTACTTCGTTCATCGCGGAGGTAGTCTCCTCCACAATGGCGAGGTTGGATTCGCTTAAGTCAGCCAGCTCCTTAGCAAAGTGGAGCAGTTCATCTGACATAAATGTCATTTCTACATCGAAAGAACTGATGGAGGTAGCAATTTCCAATACCTGCTTAGCAGCATCGGACATGCGGCGCTCATTTTCCAGCAGCTTGTCAAAGTGGTTTATAATAGTGCTGTGCAATGGATAGGTGCTTTGCGGACAAGGCGCTGTATCTATGCCGTTCATGGTATTTTCTACATATTCAGAAACACGAAGCATTTCTGAGCAAGAACCTTTTCTTTTGAACATAATGATGTGATACCTCCAATTTTATTCTTTAGAATATTTGTCATAAGTATATCAACTCACCGGAATATGGTCAATAATATGTTGAGGGTATCCGTTACTGCTCACTCCGTTTTCGGTAACGCATGATTTCTGCATGCAGGTTCGCTCCTCGAAGCAGAAATCATCTCTTGAATCAATTTCACGGTTTACAAGGAAGAAAAAGAATGGTACAAAGGTAGTAGACTTAAAGAAGAAGGTGAAATTGTGGCAAAAAATAAAGATATTAAGACGAATGCGATGCGTATTCTGGAGAAAAATAAGATAGAATACACACATTATACGTACGAATGTGAGGAATTCATCGACGGACTGCAAGTAGCAGATATGCTGGGACTTCCTTATGAGAAGGTTTATAAAACGTTAGTGACGTTGGGGTCCGGTAAGAACTATTTTGTATTTGTCATCCCTATTGCAAAAGAGCTGGATCTGAAGAAGGCAGCTAAAGCGGCAGGGGAAAAGTCGGTGCAGATGATCCATGTAAAGGATATAGTCGATGTGACAGGTTATATCAGAGGAGGCTGTACGGCAATCGGAATGAAGAAGCAATATGTAACGAAGGTAGATATATCTGCGGAAAGATTAGAGAAGGTAATTGTCAGCGGCGGAAGATTGGGTTCCCAAATGGAGCTGTCGCCGGCGGACCTGTTAAAGGCGGCTCATGCACAGTATGCAGATATTACCACCGTTTGACAAGGTCACATACGGTCGGATAAGGACAAATTTTTGTTCCTGCTGCGTTACTTTCGGTCCGCATACGTCCAGTATGAGCATATAACGGAGCAAAAAAGAGAGAGAATAGACGGATGACTGATAAGAAGAATATTATGGAATATGAAACAGTTGCTTTGGAAGACGACGAATCTTCCGTGGTAATTATCGATCAGACACTGCTTCCCGGCCGGACGCAGCTGATTCATTTAAAGACGGCAGAGGAAATATGGGATGCGATTTATTTATTGAAGGTTCGCGGAGCACCTGCAATCGGTGTGGCAGCTGCTTTCGGTATTTACATACTGGCGAAAGGAATCGATACGGAGGACTACGCCGTTTTTTACAAGAAAGTTATGAAACAGAAGGAATATCTGAATTCCTCCAGACCTACGGCTGTTAATTTGTCTTGGGCACTTAACCGCATGGAGCAGGTGTGCAGGGCAAATGAAGAATTGCCGGTGGCGGAGATAAAGGATAGGCTGCGGGACGAAGCGATAGCCATTAAAGAAGAAGATACATGGGTATGTAAAAAATTAGGGGAATACGGCCTTAGTCTTGTAAAGCCGGGAGACGGCATACTGACGCACTGCAACGCCGGACAATTGGCGACGAGCAAATACGGTACCGCAACCGCACCCATTTATCTCGGGCAGGAAAGGGGCTATAATTTTCATGTATTTGCCGACGAAACGAGACCACTTTTGCAGGGAGCGAGACTGACCGCTTATGAGCTTCAATCCTCGGGTGTAAATGTGACTCTTATCTGCGACAACATGTCGGCAGCCGTTATGCGAAACGGATGGATAAACGCCGTTTTTGTAGGCTGTGACAGGGTGGCTGCGAATGGGGATGTTGCAAATAAAATAGGAACCTCCGTTGTGGCGGCCGTTGCGAAGCGCTACAATGTTCCTTTTTATGTCTGTGCACCGACTTCGACTATCGACAGAAATACGAAGACGGGAGATGACATTCATATCGAACAGCGCCCGGCGGAGGAAGTGACAGAAATGTGGTATAAGGAGAGGGTGGCCCCGGAAGGGGTAAAGGTATTCAATCCTGCTTTTGATGTGACCGACCATGAGCTGATTACCGCCATCGTTACCGAATACGGCATTGCAAGAGCTCCTTTCACGCAGTCTTTGCAGGAGATTTTTGAAAAAAAGGGAAAAGAAGGGCGAGACATATGACATATATGACGGAAAAGCAGGCCAAAAAGTCGATGATTGAAATCGGACAGCGGATGTATGTGCGCGGTTTCGTAGCGGCTAACGACGGTAACATCTCTGTAAAAACGGGAGACAACGAAGTATGGGCGACGCCTACGGGAGTTTCCAAGGGATTCATGAAGAAAAAGATGCTTGTGAAGGTAGATCTTGACGGAAATGTTCTTGAGGGAACGAACAGGCCCTCTTCCGAATTGAAAATGCATCTTCGCGCTTACAGGGAGAACCCTGATATTCTCTCAGTCTGCCATGCACATCCCCCCATTTGTACATGTTTTGCTATCGCGGGAGTTCCGCTGGATGCGCCGGTACTGGCAGAGGCGATAATTACGCTGGGAGACGATAGCCCCTTATGCCGAACTTGGCACCAGCGAGGTGCCGGAGGCGATAGCTCCTTACTGTCACACACACAACGGAGTACTTCTGGCGAATCATGGAGCCGTAACGTGGGCGGAAGACGCGTTTTCCGCATACTATCGTTTGGAGTCCATGGAATACTATGCAAAAGTACTTTTGATTACCGACAAGATTCTGGGGAAACAAAATAGACTGGATGAGCAACGAGTCGACAGGCTTCTTTCCATGCGGGAAAAATTCGGAATAAAACAGGGCGGCAGACCTATTACATAAAAATAACAGCAGTTCGGGTAAGGACACTGCTGTTATCTATCACATATTTAATATTCCATCACCGTTTCTTCACCGTTCATTACGCGCAGAGCGCCTTGAGTGAGAGCCAGAAGCTCGTCTTCTCCGGGATAGATAGTAACGGGAGCGATGAAGCCTGCCCTTTCGGTCAGATCATCGGTTACTCCTTTGTTATATGCGACGCCACCGGTCATAATGATCTGATCCACTTTACCTTTCAGAACACAAGCCATAGAACCGATGTCCTTGGCAACCTGAAGGATGAACGCATCGCGGATCAAAGCAGCTTCTTTGTCACCGTTCTGTACGATGGCTTCTACATTCCGCATATCGTTAGTGCCAAGATAGGCGTTGAATCCGCCGCCGCCGACGAGTTTCTTATATACTTCCTTTTCCGTATATTTCCCTGAGAAACACATTTTAATGAGAGCACCGGGAGGTACCGCCCCAGCTCTTTCCGGTGAAAAAGCACCGTCTCCGTCGAGGGCATTGAAAATGTCGATTACCTTTCCTTTTTCATGTGCACCTACGGAAACGCCCCCGCCCATATGTACCACGATAAGGTTCAGGGAATCGTAGGACGTTCCTGTTTCCTTGGCATAACGCTTTGCTACCGCTTTCTGGTTCAGCGCATGGAATACGCTGGTACGGGGAAGCTCAGGGACACCGGAATATCTGGCGATAGGCATGAGTTCGTCTACCACTACGGGGTCTACGATATAAGAGGGAAGGCCCAGAGAATCGCCGATTTCCCTTGCGAGAATACCGCCCAGATTGGAAGCGTGCTGGCCTTGCTTACCGATCATAAGATCGTGTAACAGCTCGTCAGTTACCGCATACGTACCGCTGGGTATCGGCTTTAACATACCGCCCCGCCCTACGATGACTTTTAATGACTTCATATCGAAGTTTTTCTTTTCCATCAAGTCGAGAATTATTTTTTTCCTAAAGTCTTTCTGGTCTACGATAGATGAATACTGCGCGATTTCTTCCGTAGTGTGTCTTAACGTTTCCTCGAAAAGCAGTGTTTCGTCTTCAAACACACCGATTTTCGTGGAGGTAGAGCCGGGATTGATAATTAAACTCTTTATTGACATAATCTAGTCTCCTTATTTTATAATCGATTCAATTAAGTATTATTTTAGAAATTCCGCAACGACGGCACCGAGAGCCAGAGAGTTTACCTTTACTTCCATGGAATCGGAACGTGAGGTTAGGATGACCGGTGCTTTTGTACCCGTTAATATATTGCCGTTCTTAAGGTTTGCAGTATGAACCATCGCTTTATATACGAGATTGCCTGCATGGATGTCGGGGAAAAGCAGAATATCGGCATCGCCTTGAATCTGCCTGTCAGTGGCGCCCTTATGCTTTGCAGCCTCCGCGTCGATAGCCAGGTCCAGAGAAAGAGGACCGTCAACGATACAGCCGGTAATTTTACCGTCCTTGTTCATCTGAGTCAGTTCCGCGGCCTCCACAGTAACCGGCATTTTGGGATTTACCACTTCAACTGCAGCCAGAGGAGCCACTTTAGGACATTCTATGCCGCACGCTTTGGTAATTTCCAACGTATTGTTGATAATACTTACTTTGTCCTCCAAGGTAGGATAAGGAATGAAAGCCACGTCCGTCAAAAACAGCAGGTGATCGATTCCTTCCACGTCGAATACACATACATGCGATAAGGCTTTGCCGGTACGAAGGCCGACCTCTTTATCCAGCACGCTCTTTAAGAAATTCTTCGTGTCGATCAAACCCTTCATATACATGTCGGCTTTGCCGTCATGAACCAGCTTTACCGCGGTCAGGGAAGCTTCGATATCGTCTTCCACATGCACCAGCTCGAAATCATCGATATTAATTCCCGACGCTTTTGCAACATCCTTAATTTTAGCCTCATTTCCTACTAAGATGGCGTCTGCGATCTTTCTGTCCTTCGCAGCCCTTACCGCTTCTAATACAGCGGAGTCCTGCGCAACTGCTACAGAGACTTTCTTCATAGGAATTTCAGTTACTCTGGAGATTAACTCATCAAAAGTTTTGCTCATTTGTTCACACCTCATATTTTAATTTATCTAAGACATATCTAATCGTTAAAATAATAACACTTCTTATGTTTAAGGTCAAGGCACGTAAACAGGAAGAAATACAAAAAGTGCCAAGATAATACATTGACTTTTAAATATAGATATATATAAATTTTAAATATAGATATATAAATAAAGAGATACAGAGAGTTTCGCGGCAACCCAAATAAACATTTAGAAACCGGAGGAGAGAAAAGATGAAAAATAAAAAATTATTTGGATACTGCTTTACAAGGAGTTTGGGAGATATGACGGCTGAGGACATCACAGTGCTGGATGGAGTGAACATAGCCTTTGGATTAATTAAGAACGGAGAGGTTTACTGGAAGGAAAAGAATGGAAAGAGAGATATTGCAAGGCTAAAAGAGATAAATCCGAAGCTTAAGATCGTACTGTCCGTAGGCGGCTGGGCAGCAGATGGATTTTCTCAGGCCGCAGAAACGCAGGAAGGGCGGGCGAAATTTGCCGAGTCTGCGGCACGTCTTACGGAGGAATACGGGTTCGACGGAATCGATATCGACTGGGAGTATCCTTGTTCCGATAAAGCGGGGATCCGCGCGATTCCCGGGGATAAGGAGAACTTCACCCTGATGCTGAAAGCGCTGAGAAGCAGACTGGACGCTTTTACAGAATATAAAATTCTTTCCATTGCCGCAGGGGCGCTGGGCTTCTATGTGGAACATACACAGATGAAAGAAGTTGCGGATATTTTAGATTACGTGCAGCTTATGACCTATGACTTGTACGGTGAGTGGGATAGTGTGACAGGACACCATGCAGGCTTATATTCCGGTGCAGGAGAAGGACCCAGCAGCGACGCAGCAGTCCGCCTTTTTGTATCCGCCGGTGTACCTTATGAAAAGCTGGTAATGGGAGCCGCTTTCTATAGCCGGGAGTGGAAGGGTGTTCGGAATTCGAAGCCTGGAAGTCCGGCAGAGAAAGGCGGGCATACCCACTCCTATGACACCATAGTGAAATATTTGGAAACCGGAGCGAAGAACTATACGAAGATGTGGGACGACGAAGCGAAAGCTGCCTATTTGTACAATGGTAATCAGTTCGTATCCTATGAAGACGAACGCGCGCTGCAATACAAAGCCGAATACGTGAAGGAAAAGAATATGTACGGAATGATGTACTGGGAATATGGACTGGATAAAACCTGCAGCTTGACAAGGCTGATACGTAAACAACTGGATGAGTCATAAAGTTACTGTTCATGCAGTAGCTTAACACTTGCTGTTAAGCTGCGTAAAAATGTGACTCAAGAGATGATTTCTGCCTTGCAGAGTGAATTTGCATACAGAAATCATGCGTTGCTGAGAACGGAGTGAACAGTGACGTAATAAAAAGTTTATAAACTATTAACAGATACAATAGTTGAATATGAGTTTTAAATCTGTTACAATAAACAGTGGATTTTTTTGAAATAAATATTAAGGTACCCTGTTTTGAGTGCCGGATAGTATGGGAGTTTGACTATGAATATTGTTAATAAGGTTTTTGGAACTCACAGTGAGAGGGAATTAAAGAGAATAGAAAGCATTGCAGATAAGATCGAGGATTTAAGACCCTCTATGAGAGAGTTGTCTGATGAACAACTGAGAGAAAAGACAAAAGAGTACAAAAAGCGTTTACAAGACGGAGAGACGTTAGACGACCTTCTGCCGGAAGCTTTTGCCACTGTCAGAGAAGCAGCGAAGAGAGTACTTAATATGGAGCATTACCGCGTACAGCTTATCGGTGGTATGATCCTGCATCAGGGACGTATTGCTGAGATGAAGACCGGTGAAGGTAAGACTCTGGTCTCCACTTTGCCGGCTTATTTAGAGGCTCTGGCGGGAAAAGGCGTACATGTGGTAACCGTCAACGACTATCTGGCGAAGCGCGATGCTGAGTGGATGGGACAGGTACACGAATTTTTAGGACTTAAGGTCGGTGTTGTTTTGAACGATATGAAGCCCGAGGAACGCAGGGAGGCTTATAACTGTGATATTACGTATGTGACGAACAACGAGCTCGGCTTCGATTACTTAAGAGATAACATGGTTATATATAAAGAACAGCTCGTACTTCGTGATCTGCACTACGCAATTATCGACGAGGTGGACTCCGTTCTCGTCGATGAAGCGAGAACGCCTCTCATTATTTCCGGTCAGAGCGGCAAGTCCACCAAGTTGTACGAGGCATGTGATGTCCTTGCAAGACAGCTCACCCGCGGTGAGGATATGGCGGACCTTACGAAGATGGACGCCATTATGGGTGTGGAGCGAGAAGAGACGGGAGACTTCATCGTCAATGAGAAGGACAAGATTGTTAACCTGACGGCAGAAGGTGTTGCCAAGGTGGAACGATTCTTTCAGATAGAAAATCTTGCTGATCCGGACAATCTGGAAATCCAGCATAACATTAACCTCGCCCTCAGAGCACATAACCTTATGTTCAGAGATCAGGATTATGTGGTAAAGGACGATCAGGTCTTGATTGTAGATGAATTTACAGGACGTATTATGGCAGGAAGACGTTATTCGGACGGTCTGCATCAGGCTATTGAGGCGAAGGAGCATGTAAAGGTCAAGAGAGAAAGTAAGACCCTTGCTACCATAACCTTCCAGAATTTCTTCAATAAGTTCGAGAAGAAAGCGGGTATGACGGGTACTGCATTGACGGAGGAAAAGGAGTTCCGCGATATTTACGGAATGGATGTTATTGAGATCCCGACGAATAGTCCGATAATCAGGCAGGATTTGCAGGACGCCGTATACAAGACGAGAAAAGAGAAGCTGCACGCCATCGTAGAAGCGGTGGCAGCAGCTCATGAGAAGGGACAGCCGGTATTGGTCGGAACAATTACCATCGAAGCTTCGGAAGAATTAAGCAAGATGCTGACCAAACGCGGAATTACCCATAAAGTGCTGAATGCCAAGTTCCACGAGCTGGAAGCGGAAATCGTTGCGGATGCAGGTGTGCACGGAGCGGTTACCATTGCCACCAACATGGCAGGACGTGGTACGGATATTAAACTGGACGATGAAGCGCGGGCAGCAGGCGGCCTTAAGATCGTAGGTACGGAGCGCCATGAATCGAGACGTATCGATAATCAGCTTCGCGGCCGTTCCGGCCGTCAGGGAGATCCGGGTGAATCCAAGTTCTACATTTCACTGGATGATGAATTGATGAGGTTATTCGGCTCTGAAAGACTGATTAGCATGTTCAATGCTCTCGGAATTCCGGAGAATCAGGAAATTGAGCATAAGTCTTTGACAAAAGCGATAGAATCCGCACAGAAGAAGATAGAGAACAATAACTTCGGTATCAGAAAGAACCTGTTGGAATACGATCAGGTTATGAACGAACAGAGAGAAATCATATACGAAGAGAGACGTCAGGTATTAAGCGGACAGAGCATGCGCGACGCCATTTTCAAGATGATTACCGATATCGCGGAAAATGCTGTAGACATCAGTATCAGCGACGACGCAGATATCGGCGATTGGAATTTTGCAGAGTTAAACGCCTTGCTTCTGCCTACGATACCCCTTCGTCCGGTCAATACGGGAAGGGTATTAAAGCCGAAGAAGAACAGCCTAAAGCAGCAGCTTAAGGAAGAAGCGGTAAAATTATATGAAAGCAAGGAAACAGAATTCCCCAATCCCGAAGCGATGCGTGAAATCGAGCGCGTGATTTTACTGAAAGTAATCGATAGAAAATGGATGGATCATATCGATGATATGGAACAGCTTCGCCAGGGAGTAGGATTGCAGGCTTACGCACAGAGAGATCCTCTTGTGGAATATAAGCTCAACGGATACGAGATGTTCGATGAGATGGCGCAGAATATTAAGGAAGAAACAGTCCGCCTGCTGTTCCATGTAAGAATCGAGCAGAAGGTAGAGAGAGAACAGGTTGCGAAAGTAACGGGAACGAATAAGGACGATACCTTGCAGAAGGGCCCCGTAAAACGCGAGACGGCTAAGGTATATCCCAACGATCCCTGCCCTTGCGGAAGCGGCAAGAAGTATAAGCAGTGCTGCGGGCGCAAGTAAATCGCCGTTTGATAAAAGCGGCAGAAATTATAGAAAGTGTGGTGAACGTTAAGTGGTAGAATTGGATCAGATGAAATTAGAATTGCAGACATATGAAAGTCCGCTTGCGGAAGTGAGGGATTCACTTTGACTTAGATAATAAGCAAAGGCGAATCGAAGAGCTGGAAAGGGAAATGGAGGCTCCGGGATTTTGGGATGAACCCGATATTTCCAACCGCAAGATGAAGGAACTGAAAAGTCTAAAGGATATAGTGGATACGATAAACGGTCTGAAGGGCCAGTACGAGGACATTGGCGCGCTGATTGAAATGGGCTATGAGGAAGAGGACCAGGAGATGGCTGCGGAAATCCGCAGCGAACTGAATTCCTTTATAGAAACCTTCGAATTGATCCGCATCAATACCCTTCTGTCGGGCGAATATGACAAAAACAACGCCATTTTAAAGCTTAATGCAGGTGCCGGCGGAACGGAGAGCTGCGATTGGTGCGGTATGCTCTACCGAATGTATACCAGATGGGCGGAACGAAGAGGGTTCACTATCGACGTATTGGATTATCTGGACGGTGATGAGGCCGGAATCAAATCCGTAACCTTTCAGGTCAACGGAGAGAATGCTTATGGCTATTTGAAATCGGAGAAGGGCGTTCACCGCCTGGTGAGAATCTCTCCCTTCAACGCGCAGGGAAAGAGACAGACCTCTTTCGTATCGCTGGATGTAATGCCGGATATAGAAGACGATATGGATATTGAAATCAATGACGACGACCTTCGCATCGACACCTATCGAAGCAGCGGAGCGGGTGGTCAGCATATCAATAAGACCTCCTCGGCAATCCGTATCACGCATCTTCCCACCGGAATTGTGGTACAGTGTCAAAATGAACGCTCCCAATTCCAAAACAAGGATAAGGCGATGCAGATGCTGAAAGCGAAGCTGTATATGCTGAGACAGGAAGAAAATGCGGAGAAGCTTTCCGGTATTCGCGGCGAGGTAAAAGAAATCGGATGGGGAAATCAAATACGTTCTTACGTGCTGCAGCCCTATACGATGGTAAAGGACCATAGGACGGAGGAAGAATCCGGCAATGCGGACGGTGTGTTAGACGGTGCTTTGGATCCTTTCATCAATGCATATCTGAAATGGATAAGCACGGGAAAGAAAAATACAGAACAATAAAAACGGACTCCTGAGAGTCAGTCATTCAAACGATGAGAGGTCAGTAAGTGGAAAAATCACCTGCTGACCTCTCGTTTAATATTTATGAATTATACCTGGAACTTTGCAATTTCTTCTATTAGTCTGTAAGTACTCTTTTTTGTCTTTTCTACAATTTCCTGCACTTCACTGGCTTTTTGAGTGGTATCGGAAACCCGGTTTGCAATGTCTGTAGTCCCTTTGGCGCCTTCATTTGCAGCGATAGCAACACCGTCGATTGCACTTATGATGTTTTGGATAGCGGATAACAGCACACTGGAACTGGAATAAAATTCTGATACCAGTTCATCCACGTATTTGGCATCCTTACTGTAGTGTTCTGCAACCTCCAGCAATACGGCATAATCATTAACAACATCCGTAGAAATATAGGATAATACATCTTGTGCGCATTCAGACAGGCGGTCAACAGAGCCTGTTACCCTGGAGGTAGTTTCCTGGATCTTTAGAACAGCATTCTTGGACTGTTCTGCCAGAACCCGGATTTCTTCTGCAACAACCGAAAAGCCTTTTCCTGCTTCACCGGCTCTGGCTGCTTCTATGGAGGCGTTTAAAGCGAGAAGATTCGTCTGCGCGGTAATCTGCATAATGGATTCGGAAAGAATATCGATTTCCTTAACAACCTTAGTAGCATTCAGGGCATCTTGCAAATTTTGCTGGGTATTAGTTAATGCCTCTTTTGCCTTTCGAGTGGAAGCGATGACATTATCTTTGGTCTGATTTGCTCTCCGGTTAATCGCTTCCGCTTCAGTTGCCCCCTCCTGAGAGCGTGTTGCTATCTGCTGTGCAGTATGTTCGATTTCCTGAGCGGTCGCAGACATTTCTTCCGAAGATGCAGCAGTCTCCTCCATACCGGCAGATAATTCTTCGGTGGTGGCAGAAACATCCCCGATATTATCATATAGAATGCCGACATTGTTTACTACCTGATCGACATCACTTTCGATATATTTGGATTCCGTCTTAACCTGGTTGATCAGATTTCGGAGGGCGACCTGCATTTGCTGAATACCAACAGATATGATTCCTATTTCATCCTTCCGAAGGAGATTCGCCTTCGTTATTTCCTGAGTGAAATCTCCTCCGGCAATAGTGCGGATGGAAGAATCGAGGGAACGAATCGGCTTAACAATCTGATGTGTTGCACGTTCAATAGAAATTCCAATCACAAGAAGAGCGAAAACAAATGTAATCAGAATGTTTATCAATAATTGATTGAGGCTTTTCATAATTTCCTGTTCAGATACGGCAATTATCACAGACCAGTGAGTGCCGGGTACTGGGGCAAAATATGCGATTAATTTCTTGCCGCCTATGGTATAGACAGATGATTCTGATCCGCCGCTGGAGATTTTGTTCTCAAGTTCACTCAGGCCGCTGCCTTCTAATTCACTTATCTTTTTGCTGATAATACTGTCATCCTGATGTGCAAGAATAGTACCATCTATATTGTTAACAAGATAAGCATATCCGGTCTCACCATAAGTGATTTGCTTTACAAACTCCGTGATATTCTCTAAACTGATATCACTGGCAAGAACACCGCGAAAGTTTCCGGAGGTATCATTGAGGAGGACGCTGCTGGATACCACCAATTTATTCGTTACCAGGTCGAGATAGGGATCGGTGAAGCCAGCCGTTTCAGCATCATTTCCGAGCGTGTACCAATCACGTTGTCTTGGATCATAATCTGCCGGGGGTGTCCAGCCGGATCCATCGATCATTACACCATCCTTTGTACCGATATAAACATCGGAGAAGTTGGGATTGCTTTCTAAAATTGCAGAGAGATAGGATAATTCATCCGCAGAAGACAGGCCCATCTCCTCCAGGGTAGTCTTACTGCTGTTAATAATCTGTAATTGTACATTCAACCAGCCTTCTATTTTATTGGCACTGGAATAAGCAGTTTCCGATAATATCTCGTCCATGTTCTTCTGAATCACCTGCCTGGCGAAAAAGTAACCGATTCCGGAAATTACTGCTAATGCCAACAAAATAATTGGCAACAAAACTAGAAGCATCTTTAGTTTTAAGCTTTTCATAATAGTATCCTCCTTTATTTTCATCGTTTGTATAATAAGTTGTCACGTATTATAACACCGGAACTTATAGAAACGCAAGATAAAATGTACAAAACATATATGTACGTTATGAAATGTTGTAATGAATTTGGAAAGAGTTTTAAAAGATACTGTTACATAAAAAAAGAGGACATCGCTCAGTAATTGCGATCCCCTCTTTTTTATTATTGTTCCTTCGGTTGATTTTTAACTAAGTCCATATAAAAGTTTGCCAAGGTGGCGTTCATATATGGGATGATCCATAGATATGCGATACAGCAGGAAAGAAGTCCGAGTAAAAGCAAAGGAAGAAAGCTCAGCTCTATATAGAATAGCCGCCCCTTATGCCCCTTCATCATATGACAACTCATCTTCAGGAGCTCCCTTGCCGAATAATCGGGGAAATCCTGAAGCAGATAAAATGCTTGAGAAAGCAACAGGCTTACAAAGATCAAGACAACGCATCCGGCAATCAATGAAACCGACATGAGAAGCAGCATGACGGCGTTGCTGCCGTTTAAATAAAGATACTGAAAAATTGCGGCCGGTGCCGTGCATAAGTAGGAAGCCAGACTAAGTATGAACTGGATGAGTATGGATTTATCCGGATGCAAACGAAATCCGAAAAAAACATCTCCCACGGTAACCGGCTGTTCGCATGCGATCTTCAAATAAAAGAAAGCCTGGCCTGAGGCGAACAGTCCTAAAAATAAGCTGATGATGAAAGAAACCAGGTAGTAAATCACGGTATAAACGATAGAGCCGTGAGGTATCATGAAAACCGGAATGGTTGACATAACTAAAGTGATCGCAGATACGGTCACAAAAGCTCCCACCGCGGTAGTATATTTTCCAAATAGCTGTTCTTTTGCCATGGCTTTCAATTCGGCAGAAGATTTGTAATTGTTCATAGATTAAGTCTCCAATTCTAAATCTGGTATTTTGCTAAGCCTGATATTGGACTAAGCCTGATAGGCTTTCACCCTGCAAGATTTACGTTCATGCCCCGGTACTTCATAGCATCCGTGGACTTTAAATCCTGCTGGTAAGGGTTCTCTTCATTATAATATTTAATCTGCGTAGAGGTAGTGCCTCCCGATACATAGCTGCGCCCGCACTCAGGGCAGACGGAAGTATGTATGGAAACATTAGCGGAAACAACTTTTCCGTTATTTTGTGCAGCGTCCTTATAAGCGTTGGACACATGTTCCTGCTCGTGGGAACGCACCGCAGAAGCGGCTGCTCCGGGAGAAATATGTGCAGCGCTTTTAAAAGAAACCATTTCGTCGGAACCATCCTGATATTTCCGGTTCTTGCAGGTATCACATTCTGCAGGCGAAGATTTCCGCCCGAGCGATTTGACCTGAGATTCTCCGGAATTCAAAATCACACCCGGGCCGCTCTCATCCGCACCATATACTTTTATACCATAAATATTAGAAGTTCCGCTGATCGAATTTATCCCCATCATAATTGAGCCCCTTTCAATTATTAAATCCGTCGATAAAATCTCCTACTATATTCTCCAGAGAGTCGCCAAACACATCCTCCGAGTCTATTCCATAAATCTGCTCATACATCTTGTCATACTGCCTTGCGGTCCTCGTCAGAATATCGGGATTGTTCAATATGAAGACAAAGGAACTAACTATTACAGCTACATTTACAGCGAGACCGACAACTCCGCAGATAATGCCTGCCTTGGCATATTTTGCAAGTCTTGCTGCCCTGCCCTTGGATAAAATGGCGAATAAAATGGCAAGGCTTCCGAAAATAAAAGGGAAATATACCGTCATCATAAATGCCGTTACAATAGAAATAGCACCGAGAAACAATGCTGCTCCGGCGAAACTGTCGCCCGCCTGCCTAACCGGCGGTCTATAAGGATATCCTTGGGGAGCGTGTCCCTGATTGGAATTATTAAAGTCCATAGAAAAACCTCCTAAATATACATTGTTATTGTAACACTTAATAATTGATAATACAATCTTGAAAATAACGCACTTTATCATCTATAATAAATAATAAATAAACATTTTACCTTTGAATGGAGCAAGCTATGGATATTATTCTAAAATTGAAAGATGAACTTAAGGTGGAAAAATGGCAGGTGGAAGCTGCCGTGAAATTAATCGACGAAGGGAATACCATTCCTTTCATATCCCGGTACCGTAAGGAGGTAACCGGTTCCCTTAACGACGAGGTGCTTCGCGATCTGTATGAAAGACTTGTATATCTGCGCAATCTGGAAGAAAAGAAAGAACAGGTAATCGGAAGTATAGAGGAACAAGGCAAGCTGACGGAGGAGTTGAAGGAGAAGATTCTTGCGGCAGAGACCCTTGTGGTGGTGGAAGACCTATATCGCCCTTACCGTCCCAAGAGGAAGACACGGGCCAGCGTAGCGAAGGAAAAAGGCCTCGAGGAGCTGGCGAAATGGATTCTTGCCCAGAATGGCGAAAGCTCTTTGGAGGAGGAAGCTGCCAAGTACGTGAATGAAGAAAAAGAAGTGAAGAATGTTTCGGAAGCGATACAAGGAGCTAAAGACATTATCGCGGAGAGCATTTCCGATGAAGCAGATTACCGCATTTATATTCGCAATATTACGATAGAAGAGGGCGTCATTATCAGTGCCGCCAAAGATAAAAAAGCGGAAAGCGTATATGAAATGTATTACGATTACGAGGAACCTCTTAAGAAAGCGGCGGGCCATCGCATCCTCGCCCTAAATCGTGGTGAGAGCGAAAAGGTGCTTACGGTGAAGGTGGCGGCGCCCGAAGAGCGTATCTTACTATTTCTGGCGAAGAAGGTCATTACCTCGGACAATCCGGTTACGAAGCCGGTTCTTATAGAGGTCATCGAGGACAGCTACCGCCGTCTGATCGCTCCGGCGATCGAAAGGGAGATAAGAAATGATCTTACGGAAAAGGCGGAGGACGGAGCAATTTCCGTATTCGGGAAGAATCTGGAACAGCTTCTCATGCAGCCTCCTATTATAGGAAAGGTAGTGCTTGGCTGGGATCCGGCCTTTCGTACCGGCTGTAAGCTGGCGGTAGTGGACGAGACAGGAAAAGTGCTTGAGACCAAAGTCATTTACCCCACGGCGCCTCAGAACAAGGTAGAGGAATCGAAGAAGGAGCTGAAGCGGCTCATTAAGAAATATGGAATATCTTTGATTTCAGTAGGTAATGGTACCGCATCCAGAGAGTCGGAGCAGATAATCGTGGAATTGATCAAGGAACTGGACACCCCGGTACAGTATGTTATTGTCAACGAGGCAGGGGCTTCCGTGTATTCTGCCAGCAAGCTTGCCACGGAGGAGTTTCCTAATTTCGACGTAGGACAAAGAAGCTCGGCATCTATTGCGCGAAGGCTGCAGGACCCTCTTGCCGAGCTGGTAAAAATCGATCCTAAATCGATCGGAGTAGGACAGTATCAGCACGATATGAATCAGAAGAAGCTAAGCGATGCTTTAAGCGGAGTCGTAGAGGATTGTGTAAACAAGGTAGGCGTAGACTTAAATACTGCTTCGGCTTCTTTGCTGGAATACATTTCCGGAATTACCAAGGTAATCGCTAAGAACATCGTAGATTATAGAGAGAATAACGGGCGTTTTACCAACAGAAAGCAGCTTTTGAAGGTGGCCAAGCTGGGGCCGAAAGCCTATGAACAGTGTGCGGGTTTCATGCGTATTTTAGATGGTGTGAACCCACTGGACGCTACCAGCGTGCATCCCGAGTCATATGAAGCGGCGATGAAGCTTTTGGGTAAGTTGGGGCTTACGATGGAGGATGTGAAGGAAGCCCAGAAGAAAGCGGGTTCTGAAAAAGGGAAGGCGAAAACGGTAGCGCCAAAGCAGGAAAGACAGCCGAAGCAGAATAAGGTAGTGATCCGAAACACCGATACCGCCATGGGAAAAGCCCTTGCGGCAGCGATGGGCGGCGTGGCTCTTCAGGAATCTCCCGGTAAAACTGTGACAGAAGAGAACTCGCACAGCATCAGCTCCCTGGAGAAAAAGGTGAAGGACAAGAAAAAGACAGCACAGGAGCTTGGCATCGGCGAAATTACGCTGACGGATATTTTGAAGGAGCTGGAAAAACCGGCAAGAGATCCCCGTGAGAACATGCCCGCACCTATTTTGAGACATGACGTGCTGGATATGAAGGATTTGAAACCCGGCATGGTTTTAAAAGGAACAGTGCGCAACGTTATTGATTTTGGTATTTTCGTGGACATCGGCGTACATCAGGACGGACTTGTACACATTTCCCAGATCACGGACAGATTTATCAAGCATCCGTTAGAGGCAGTAAGCGTCGGAGATGTGGTGGATGTTCAGGTGATTTCCGTAGACGTTCCCAAGAAACGGATTTCTTTAACGATGAAAATCAATAAGAGTAATAAATAATACCTTGACAAAGACAAGCTTCGGACATATGATGAATAAGGAACAATTAAAGAGAGAAAATTCTTCGGGGTTGGGTGAAACGAGACAGTTCGTCATTCCCTACCGGCGGTAATAGTCCGCGACCCGTTTTGATAAATATCGAAGCGGTTGATTTGGTGCAATTCCAAAACCGACAGTAAAGTCTGGATGAGAGAAGAAATGTAAGAAGCATATCGAATAACGATTTATCGTTATGAGAATGGATATTACAGATCATTACCCCGAGTCATTACGATTCGGGGTTTTTTATGTCATAGGAAAGTACTCCTATCACATAAAAACAGCCGCGCGCGGAACAAAAGCTGTGCTGCCAAAGTACTTGGCTGCGAGAGTGAGCGGAGCACACTTTTGTTCTGAGAAGATAATTTTTGGCTGGAAGAATTTTCCCTACGAACCCGGTGCAGACTAATAATAGAAAGCTGTGCTGATTTTAGGAGGAAGAAATGAAAGAGTTAATGACTGCAGTAACTGAAAACCTGATTTTTGTGGCAGAATTTCTTGGCATTGTAGCGATTATGTTTGCACTGGCCTATGCTTATGAAAAGCTGATGATGAAGAAAAGCGGCGATAAGGGACGCATCTTCTCTACCCGGAAGGTATCTATGATAGGTATGTTCTCGGCAATCGCCGTAATACTTATGCTTTTGGAAATCCCTCTGTTCTTCGCGCCGGGCTTTTATAAGCTGGATTTCAGCGAGATTCCGGTACTGATAGGCGCTTTTGCGTTCGGACCTATGGCGGGAGTGACCATCGAATTCTGTAAAATATTGCTGGAGCTTTTATTGAAGGGAACGACTACGGCGTTTGTGGGAGAACTTGCTAATTTCATTATCGGATGCAGCTTCGTGCTTCCCGCTTCTATCATTTACCTGCATAGGAAGACGAAGAAAATGGCGCTTATCGGTTCCGTAACAGGTACCATATGTATGACGATTTTTGGTACGGCGTTCAACGCTATTTATCTGCTTCCCAAATTCGCACAGCTATACGGAATGCCGTTAGATGCCATCGTACAGATGGGAACAGTGGTAAATCCTGCTATTAACAGCGTTACCACCCTCGTGATATTTGCAGTAGCGCCATTGAATATCATAAAGGGAGCCAGTGTATCTGCGGTGACGGTACTTATTTATAAAAAACTCAGTCCTATTTTAAAGGAAGGTCATAGGAAGACTGAAATAAAAAAAGCAACGAAAATATAATGATACTTACGGATTGTTACGTACTTTGTGCTTCCACAATCCTAAAAACATTTAAAATCCACCCTGTACGGGCTGCTTTCTCATGTTTTCGGGACAAAAAGTCATGTTTTTTCATGCAGCATGAAATATATGACCTTTTGTCCCTGGTATCATGTAATAAAATAATTGAAGAAAAGTCCCCCGTTGTTTCGTTATATATTAATGAATAAGAAACGACGGGGGGCTTTGTATATGAATGTTTAGAAAAATTTAAGGTTATTGGTGTGGTATTATTGAAAATATAAATTATAATTAAAAGGTAAATTATAGTTGACAAATAGTATAAAATAGATTATTGTATTAGACGAGTAATACAGTAATACAAAACTGTGTTTTTGCAGGAGGGTAATGAATGAGTGCATTGGTTGACATTCGGGATATGTGTAAGGTGTATAATCCTGGAGAGAATGAAGTAAGAGCACTTGACCATGTGAATCTGACCATCAACGAGAATGAGTTTGTTGCAATTATCGGGCAGTCGGGCTCGGGAAAATCTACGTTGATGAATATGCTGGGGTGTCTGGATATACCTACCAGCGGAAGTTATTTTTTGCATGATCAGGATGTATCGCATTTGAGCGACGACGAGCTTTCCGATATCAGAAATAAAGAAATCGGCTTTATTTTTCAAGGATTTAATCTAATACAGAATTTAACAGCAATAGAGAACGTGGAGCTGCCGCTGATTTATAGAGGAGTATCCAAGAAAGAAAGGACGAGAATGTCGGAGACTGCGCTTCAGAAGGTAGGGTTGGAGAATCGTAAGACGCACAAGCCTTCGGAGATGTCCGGCGGACAGCAGCAGAGGGTAGCCATAGCGAGAGCGATTGCTCAGGCGCCTCCGGTGGTGCTGGCCGATGAGCCTACCGGTAACCTGGATTCCGCTTCCAGTAAGGAGATTATGGAGATTCTGAAAGGCCTTCATGCAGAAGGGCGCACGATAATCCTGATTACTCATGATAACGATATTGCGGCGCAGGCAGAACGCGTTATAAAAATAATGGACGGATCGATTGTTCATGATTCTGCGGAGGAAAATGAGTAAAGTACACTCATTGAGCAGAAAACACTCGTTGGGCAAGAAACATGCATAGAGAGAATTAAGAAGAGGGAGAATGTTATAACAATGAAGCTGGAAGAAAATAAGGACTTGACTAAGAAGCAGGAAAAAGAACAGAAGAAATCAGATAAGACAGAGAAGAAGAAAAATAAGACTCCCAAGGACGTGGAGAAGACTGAAAAAAAGACTCTCATGGATGCGGAGGAGAAGACCGAAAAAATAACTCCCATGAATGAGGAGGAGAAGATTGAAGAAAAGGCTCCTATGAATGAGGAGGAGAAGACCGAAAATAGGCCTTCAATGAATGTGGCTGCAAAGAAGAAAAATAAGACTCCTATGGATGCGGCAAAAAAGAAGAAAATAATTAAGCGAAGCATCCTGGGCGGCGTTGCGGGTGTTTTCATACTTTTTATCGTTATATCAAATATTGCGGCAGCAAATACAAAGCCTGTAGTGTACACGGCGCAGGTATCCAAGGGTGACATCGAACAGATGTTGAGCACCAGCGGAACAGTAACTTCCGGGGAGACGAAGACTTACTTTACCCCTATCAGCGTGAAGGTTGGCGAGATTAATGTTGTGGCGGGAGGAACCGTACAGAAGGGCGAGCCGATCATTACATACGATGAAACAGCACTTACCAACGAGAAGAAGACAACGGAGCTTAAGCTGCAGGCCAATGAAGGAAGCTATAACAATTCCATGCAAAAGAACAATGAAAGCCTTGGCGATTTGGGCGAAGCGAATGTGAACCTCGATGTATTGGAGCAGCAGATTACCGACATCGATAATTATATCAAGGAGCTTCAGAAAAAAGTGGATGATAAGAAAGCCGCTCTGGCTTATGAAGGCTCTCTGCTTCAAATATCGCTCATCGATTGGGCCGACAAGCCGGATTCCGACGAATATGAGAATCTTCAGAAGCTTGTCCAGACCAACAATTACGAGCAGACCAATAATAAGGACATTCGTGCTTGGCAGGATGAAATTACCAAATATACGGAGATGCTCAATAACTGCAAAGAGTACAAATCCGAGATGAAATCCCAGAAGCTTTCGGCGGACGGTACGAAGCTGAATGAGGGCGGTAAAGAGGAGATTGAGGCTAATACAGAGATACAGAGCATCAGTTCCCAGACCACGCTGGATTCCATTAATGAGGTTGAGAACGGTGTATTGGCGGAATTTAACGGGGTTGTAACCGAGATGAACGTGGTAGAAGGTGCGACACCTGCCGTAGGTACGCAGTTATTCAAACTGGAAAGCACGGATGATGTAAAAGTAAATATAGAAGTGACGAAATATGATCTGGAAAAGCTCTCCGCAGGACAGAAGGCAGTAGTTACCATTGCAGGCAGCAAATACGATGGTGAAGTGAGCAAGATCAATAAGATGGCGACGAAGAACACCAGCGGCGCTGCAGTAGTAAGTGCAGACATAAAGATTCTGAATCCCGATGAAAAGATATTCCTCGGAGTAGAGGCCAAGATTGCAGTCAATACGGCGAAGGTGGAGCAGACTTTGATCGTTCCCGCCGGTGCGGTGAACACGGACGTAGACGGAGATTTCGTATATGCGGTAGAGAACGGCTTTGTCGTTAGAAAACCTGTAACCACGGGTATTTCGGATGGAATGAATATAGAAATTACGGAAGGCCTGCAGGAAGGCGCACAGGTGATGACCGAGGTGTCTTCGGGAATTACAGAGGGAATGGCAGTATCAGCGGTACCGCAACAATAAAGGAGAGCGAAGATGACACAGGTATTGGAATATGTTAAGATTGCTCTCATGAATATCAAGAGCAATAAAGGCCGCTCTTTCCTTACGATGCTCGGTATTATCATAGGTATCTCTTCGGTTATCATGGTCATGGCCATCGGTAACGGAGTAAGAGGGCAGGTAAATGAGGAACTGGAAAGCATAGGAGGCGGACAGATCGCGGTTTATGTGGACAGTTCGAAGAAGGAAACGACGGTCGCTTTCACTCAGGATGATTTCGACTTGATCATGAACGAGGTGGCTCATGTAAAGGCGGTAACAGCCAGCTACAACGCTTATGGAACGGCGGAAGGACCTAAGGGAGATTTCGACGCCACCCTTTCAGGAGGGAATGAAGGTTTACAGTACGCTTCTTCCGACCCGATAGTCAAGGGAAAGTATTTTTCCAGGGGGGACGCGGAAGGCGGAAATAAAGTGTGCGTCATAACGGAGAACAGCGCAATTGCTCTATTTGGTACGACGGATGTTATAGGAATGAGCTTCGACGTGACACTGTATGGAATTACACAGGAGCTTACCATTGTGGGAATCAGACAGGATAATGCCTCCAGCCTTGTAAATATGATGATGGGTGAACCCTCCATTCAGGTAGAGGTTCCGCTGACAGTGTTAGGCTATAATTTCGGCTATTGGATAGAAGATTTCGAGCAGTTCTATATTATAGCGGATGGCTCGGAATATTCCTCTGATATAGCGAAGGAAGCGGTGAACATATTGGAAAATAAGTACAATGTGCGCGGCGAAAGCCAGATTTTAGTACAGAGTTTTACGGATGTAAGTGCACAGTTCGACAGCATTCTAAGCATCATAACCTTATTTATTTCCTTCGTGGCGGCAATTTCACTTCTGGTAGGCGGTATCGGAGTTATGAATATCATGTTGGTATCCGTAACAGAACGTACGAGAGAAATCGGTATAAGAAAAGCCCTGGGTGCGAGAACCGGTTCCATTCTTCTTCAATTTTTGGCAGAAGCGGGAATTATCACGCTAATGGGAGGTTTGATCGGTATCATGTTAGGAATACTTGGAGCGAACGTGGTTTGCGCGATTGCCGGAGTAACAGCGAAAACTCAAGTATCTACAATTCTGGGAGCGACCATATTCTCCTCGGCAGTAGGTATTTTCTTCGGAATCTATCCGGCGAGAAAGGCGGCGAAGTTAAGCCCTATAGAAGCGCTGCGCCACGAATAACGGAGATAGGATAAGGGCTTGCACTTTAAGAGATTTTGGGTATAATAAAATAATGAATGGTAAGGCACCTGCCATAGCAGGTGTCTTTTTAAGTAATAGGAAGGTGCAGGGGTATTTAGATGAAAGTGGATTCGTTCAGTGCGAAGGAGACCTTTGCTCTTGGGCAGCAGATAGGAGAAACGGCGAGGCCGGGGGCAATCTATACCTTGATTGGTGATTTGGGGGCAGGCAAGACCGTTTTTACCCAAGGAGTCGCGAAGGGACTGGGGATACAAGAGCCTGTAAACAGTCCGACCTTCACTATTCTGCAGGTATATGAAGAAGGCAGGCTTCCCTTTTATCATTTCGATGTCTATCGTATCGGCGATGTGGAAGAAATGGATGAAATCGGCTATGAGGATTATTTTTACGGTGACGGCATATGTTTTATAGAATGGGCGAACCTTATTGAAGAGATATTGCCGGAGCGCTATAAAGAGATTACGATAAGTAAAGATTTACAGAAAGGCCTGGATTATCGTTTGATTACAATAGAAGAAAAAGAAAGAAGCATACAATGAAAATATTAGCTTTGGACAGTTCAGGGCTTGTGGCCTCCGTCGCAATAGTAGAGGACGACGACCTGATTGCGGAATATGACATTCAATACAAAAAGACTCATTCACAGACGCTTTTGCCAATGCTGGATGAAATAAAAAAAATGATAGATTTGGATATGTCTTCTCTGGATGCGGTGGCTCTTGCCGCAGGACCAGGTTCCTTTACCGGACTTAGAATCGGTTCGGCTACGGCAAAGGGTTTGGGGCTCGCCCTTGGCATACCGATTATCGAAATTCCTACCTTAGAAGGTCTGGCGTACAATCTGTATGGAACAAGAGAATATATCTGCCCGATTATGGATGCCAGAAGGGGGCAGGTATATACGGGAGTTTACGAATTTGTAAAAAACGAGGATTTGGAGAAAGACGGATACCGGTTGGAAGAGGTGGATCCTCAATGTGCGGTGGGGATTGAGGAAATTGCCGAAAGGCTGAACCATTTTGGAAGGGAAATCATATTTTTGGGAGACGGCGTACCCGTATTCAGAGAAAGGCTTAAACTTCATATGAAGGTTCCTTATCACTTTGCACCGGCACATTTAAACAGGCAGCGGGCTGCGTCAGTAGCGGCGCTTGGCGGCAATTATTATAAAGCTGGTAAAAGCGTGGACCCCAAGGATCATGCTCCTATCTATCTTCGCCTGTCTCAGGCTGAGAGGGAGCGAAGTGAAAAAGAAAATAAAAATGAAAAAATGAAAATCGTAAATGGCGAATAAGCAAGAGGGGTTCCTGGATTGATTACAGTAAGACGAATGGAAGAAAAAGATACACTCCGCGCGGAGG
The DNA here is from genome assembly GCA_023408815.1 of Bacillota bacterium. Lineage (GTDB taxonomy): Bacteria > Bacillota > Clostridia > Lachnospirales > Lachnospiraceae > Kineothrix. Next base: position 147,210 of record JAEYJO010000058.1, read on the forward strand.
AATTGGAAAAAGATAATTTTTCCGAGCCATGGTCACAAAAGTCTTTTTTAGAGACGATACATTTGAACTATGCCTATTATTTTGTGGCTGAGGAGGATGAATCAGTCATAGGAATTTGCGGACTTAAGAATATCGCCGGAGAAGGAGAAATCACTAATGTGGTGGTGGACAAAAGCCGAAGGAAACAAGGCATAGCTGAAATGCTCCTGGAGAAAGCATTAAATGAGGGCAAAAAGCATGGTATCAAAGCGTTCACATTGGAGGTCAGAGCAGGAAATGAACCTGCCATTTGCTTGTATAATAAGTTTGGCTTTGAAAGCGAAGGCATTCGAAAAAATTTTTACGAAAAACCGAAAGAAGATGCACTGATTATGTGGAAAAGATAGGAAGAGTGCGAAACAATTACCACTGTTTTTGCTCTATGGATTCATGTATAATTACAGATATAGAACGATGGATTTAGTACATCTTGGGAGGATGAGACTATGCGTAAATATCTGGATGATAAAAAGACGGAGCTTTCGGCCGTTATTTGTAATCATTGTAAAAAAGAATTATTGGTAGAAAATGGAATTTTAAAAGAAGGCTGCTTGGAAATCAACACTTCTTTTGGATATTTCAGCAAAAAGGACGGGCAAAATCACAGCTTCGATTTGTGCGAAGACTGTTACGATGCGATGATTGCCAAGTTCAGAATACCGGTGGATTGTACAGATATTAAGGAATTTTTATGAGTGTCTATTGAGTGCCTCGCTCTCATTACTCATTAATTGCACTGTCTGGAAAATCGTTGCTCCGATTCTGAACGAGGTGTCAGGATAGGAGTATTCATGTTAGATGTTTGTTTATTAGGAACAGGAGGAATGATGCCGCTTCCTCATAGATGGCTGACTTCCTTAATGGTAAGGTATAATGGAAAGAGTATATTGATTGATTGCGGGGAAGGAACGCAGATTGCTATGAAGGAAAAGGGCTGGAGCCCTAAGCCTATCGACATTATCTGTTTTACCCACTATCATGCGGATCATATCAGCGGACTGCCGGGAATGCTTCTCACTATGGGAAATGCGGAACGGACAGAGCCGCTTCTTTTAGTGGGGCCGAAAGGATTGACCCGCGTAGTGTCGGCGCTGCGGGTAATTGCGCCGGAACTGCCTTTTGAAATAGAATGTATGGAGCTGACGGAGCCGGAACAGAGCATCGATCTGGATGGCTTTCGGATAGAAGCTTTTCGTGTCAATCACAATGTGATATGCTATGGATACAGCATTGTAATCGAACGCATCGGAAAGTTTCAGCTGGAAAAAGCGATGGGACTTAACATAGACAGAAGGTATTGGAATCGCCTGCAAAAAGGAGAATGCGTGGAAGTGGAGGGACAAACCTATACTCCCGATATGGTATTAGGCAGTGCAAGAAAGGGACTCAAAGTAACTTATTGTACGGATACCAGACCTACAGAAAGTATTGTTCGAAATGCGGTGGGTGCCGACCTTTTTATCTGTGAAGGGATGTACGGAGAACCGGATAAAAAAGAAAAGGCGAAAGAATATAAGCATATGACCTTTTATGAGGCAGCCGAACTGGCTAAGGAAGCGAATGTAGGGCAGATGTGGCTGACCCATTACAGTCCTTCTCTCGTGCGGGCGGAGGAATTTATGGATGCCGTAAGAAAGATTTTCCCAAGGGCCGTCGCCGGCAAGGATGGCAAGACCATAGAGCTTATGTTCGAAGAGGATTAGAGCCTGAATGAGGAAGGTGTACATGGGAAAGCCTGATAATAAAAAGAGCAATGGACAAAAAAGCATAGGTAAGACGATAATAATAGGTATCATTCTCTTAGCACTTCTGGCAAGTTTTTATTATTATGTGTCTGCCAAGGCGGATCGGGAGAAGGCGAAGGAAAGCGATAAGGTTACGAAGACCGGACAGATGCTTCAATACGATTTCGAAAAGAAATATCCGCCGTCACCCAAAGAGGTGGTGAAATATTACAGCGAGATCACCCAGTGTTTTTATAATGAAGAGAATTCGGAAGAAGATGTTTACGCACTGGCGATGCAGATTCAAAAGCTCTATGACGAGGAGCTGATAGGCAATCAGACGGAGGAAGAGTACATAGAAAATCTGAAAGTTGAAATCGCTTCCATGAAGGAAAACGGGTTCGTCATTTCCAGCTATTCCACCTCTTCGAGTACGGATGTGGAATACTATACTGAGGACGGCTATGAATGGGCCAGTTTGTACTGCGTGTACGGTATTCGGAAGGGAACGGCCGTAATGAACACTAATGAGAAGTTCCTGCTTCGAAAGGATGAAACAGGCCACTGGAAAATATATGGCTGGACTTTGGCTGATAATTGATGATAAAGGACATGGTTTTTAAAATGAGCAATAAAATAAAAAGCGATAAGGATGTATTAATTCTGGCGATCGAAAGCTCCTGCGATGAAACGGCAGCTTCCGTTGTAAAAAATGGGAGGGAGGTTCGCTCCAACGTTATCTATTCCCAGATAGCGCTTCACACGGTATATGGCGGAGTCGTGCCTGAAATCGCATCGCGCAAGCACATCGAGAAGATCAATCAGGTGATTGAACAGGCGCTTTCGGAGTCAGGGGCGGAACTGACGGATATAGATGCGATAGCCGTTACGTACGGGCCAGGGCTTGTAGGTGCGCTTCTGGTAGGCGTATCGGCGGCAAAAGCCATCAGCTTCGCGTCAGGAATCCCGTTAATTGGAGTACATCATATTGAGGGTCATATCAGTGCGAACTTCATTGAAAATAAGGAGTTAGAACCGCCTTTTATCTGCCTGGTCGTATCCGGCGGGCATTCCCATCTGGTAGTCGTGAAGTCTTATGGCGAATACGAAATCATAGGGCGCACGAGAGATGATGCCGCAGGAGAAGCCTTCGATAAAGTGGCCCGGGCCATAGGCCTTGGGTACCCGGGCGGGCCCAAAATTGACAAGGCTGCAAGGGAAGGCAATCCGGAAGCGATTCGTTTTCCACGTGCGAAGGTGGAGGGAGCGGAGTACGATTTCAGCTTCAGTGGATTAAAGTCAGCGGTATTGAACTATCTGAATTCCTGCGAAATGAAGGGAGAAGAGGTAAATATACCGGATGTGGCGGCCTCCTTCCAGAAAGCGGTCATAGACGTGCTGGTAGAGCATTCCCTTGCTGCAGTCAAGGAGTATGGATATGATAAATTTGCCATCGCGGGTGGAGTGGCCTCCAACAGCGCTCTCAGAGGAGCGTTGGAGAAGGAATGTGAAAAAAGAGGAATTGCCTTTTACGCTCCATCGCCTATATTCTGTACGGATAATGCGGCAATGATAGGTGTGGCTGGTTATTATGATTATATAAGGGGAATCAGGCACGGCTATGATTTGAACGCGGTACCTAACCTGAAATTGGGTGAGAAGATTTGACGAGAGGGATTAATATTGAAGACGAAGTGTGCAGCAGTCGTATTATCGGCGGGGCAGGGAAAGCGAATGAACAGCGACGTGCCGAAACAATATCTTTTTATCGATGATAAGCCGGTACTTTATTATTCCCTGAAGGTATTTCAGGAGAGCTTCATAGATGAAATCATACTGGTAACGGCAGAAAGCGATATTGAATATTGTAAAAAAGAAATTGTGGAAAAATACGGTTTTGATAAGGTTTCCCGCATAACAGCAGGCGGCAGGGAAAGGTACCATTCCGTCTTTGCCGGAATAGAAGCAGCAGATGAATGCAGCTATATTTTCATTCACGACGGAGCCAGACCTTTTGTAACGGCAGAAATTTTAGAGCGAGCTTACGCAAGTGTTATTAAATATGACGCATGTGTCATAGGTATGCCGTCCAAAGATACCGTTAAATTAGTGGATGAAAACGGCTTCGCCTCTACGACACCGAAACGAGATTTCGTATGGACGGTACAGACGCCGCAAGTGTTTTCCTTTCCTTTAATAAAAGAAGCCTATAGCATTTTGATTCGGGACGAGAAGCGCCTTCTGGCAGAGGGAATAAGGATTACGGATGATGCGATGGTTATGGAGACCTTTACCGATACAAAAGTAAAGCTTGTGGAAGGCAGCTATGAAAATATAAAAATCACAACTCCTGAGGACTTAAAAATAGCGGAAGCATTTTTGGATAAAGTCGGTAAATAGTATTCTAAAATGGAGTAAAAAAAACTTTTAAAAAAAGTTTAGAAAAGTTGTTGACATAGCCCCCCTTTTTTGCTAGAATGATTCTTGCGCTGCTGAGCGGTGCACGAACATGGAGAGGTATCGAAGTGGTCATAACGAGGCGGTCTTGAAAACCGTTTGTCCGCAAGGGCGCGTGGGTTCGAATCCCACCCTCTCCGCTGGAGATACCTTCTCCGCCGAACATGTTGTCAATAAGCCGATAACATTATAAACAGCATTAAGAAGCAAGAGAGAATCAACATCATCTTATGCAACATCAGCTTTTATTTGGAGAAGTACCCAAGATGGCTGAAGGGACACCCCTGGAAAGGGTGCAGGTCGTTAATAGCGGCGCGAGGGTTCAAATCCCTCCTTCTCCGTACCGCGTTTGTTATTTATGCGGTTGGTAATTTTTCAAAGAAAATTGCCTGATATGAACCTTGACAAATAAACAGTAATGCAACCCTGAAAATTCTTAAATGAGCGCATGGCCCGAAAGGGAACATGCAGCAGCATGAATGAAAATTCAGAGAACGGCATCCGAAAGGATGCAACCTAAA
>JAEYJO010000025.1 GCA_023408815.1 Bacillota bacterium
GATGCAATTCCTGCTGAAAGAAAACCTAAAGTTTCAACTGTTGCTTCCCAGCCATCTATGTTTGCTGAAGTTCCGCATACAACTGCCAATTTCAGCTCATCAACCGCTGTCATTATCAGACTTGGAATTGCATCTGTATTAGTTCCAAATCTTTCGGCTATTCTATAAGTAACCTGTGTATCATATGAAGCTGCCATTACGATAAACGCATCGTATTGGTAATTTTCATATAACTCCGGATTTTCCCTATAGTCATAATCATTATTTTCGCAAAAAATTCTTGCATCTTCTGCAGTACATATACCTTGATCATATAATCCCTTAGCGCATTCATAGACGAACATAATATGAGCTTCCGATTGAAAGATTCCTAAATCAACACCATATTCCAATAAAAAGTTTCTCTCCTCTTCCGTACCATAGATTGTATCGCCTTCGGGCGAAGAATCTGTATCATACTGATTTACCGTGTAATCATGACTAATGCTGTCTAGCTTTCCAGCTATACCCATATCATATGCTGCCTGATCAAATTTACCGGTAAACATCATGATTAATAAAATAACACCACAGACAGCTACAATGACTTTCCATATTTTCTTTATCCCTGAAGCAATATCACCTATTTTATCTGTGGTTTCATCTTTTACTCCAAATATTGCAATAAATGATTTCCAAAATGGTCTATCTTTTGTTTCCTCTTTTTTATTTACAACATCCAAATCAGAACTATTTTTATTTTCTTCAGTCATCACGTTTATACTCTCCTTTTACATGAATAGAGTCCCATGGGAAAATTCCATCGGATCCCGTTTGTATTGGTTATATTATTTAATTGTATATTTTTTTTCTTGCTCGTTATTCTTGATAAAAATATTATCGTCTTTTACCCAGCCATCAATTTCGGAGCAATTACATTCTATATTTTGTTATGTAATAAAGATCTAAATTTATCATCAGATATAAGAAGAAAATCGTAAAATAATTAAAAGAACGGAAAAACAATATTGAAGGCAGTTAAATCTCGTTACTTCAATTAATACCTAACAAACTTTATAGATTTTCTTTAAATATTAAGATATGATTTCTACTGGCAAATACCTCTATGACATTTACTTCTTTCTTTTGACTATAACTTCATCTTCTTTTACCTCTGAAATATCATACTGTTTTAGCTGCCGAGTCAATATTTTTCCTCCTATTCCGACAAAAAGAAACGGCCATAAAAAAAGTCCAATAACAACTCCCAAGTTAGATACTTTATTTCCCATATTATATTTTCTCAAAATTGCTCCTATTTCTTGTGCAAACGAACCTTTAATGACTATTTCTCCATATTGTGCTTTTACAGCATTAAGAAATCCATCCTTTGATGTTACTGTAACAGTTTTCTCTCTATTTTCTTTTCCCATTTCCTTTTCCTCCCAAGTGGAATCTAATAAAACACATATTTATTAACAACTTTATATTATCATATTCATACTTTATATTCAACTTTTAGTTGAATATAAAATCAACCTCTATTTTATGTGTCCACTATATACTTTAAGCTAAAAGGAGTTGATACTTATGGAAAAATCAATGGCTACACGGCTAATTAAATTACGCGAACAAAACCATCTTTCTCAAAGTTCTGTTGCAAGACAAATCGGAGTTACATCCGCCTTAATAAGTGCATACGAAAAGCAAGAGCGTAAACCGAGCATTGATAAACTGGTGGCTCTTGCTGATATTTACCATACATCTACCGATTACATTTTAGGCAGAACATATTCTGACAATAGCTCCGTATCTATAGATGTGAATCATCTGACTCCTCATCAAATTAAAATTGTTCGAGAACTTGTTGAAAATATGAATCAAAAAGCAGAATCTTAGATCAATGAAAATAACAAGGTTGAAACCAAACATAGTTTTCAATCTTGTTATTTTATATATGACCTATTTATTATTTCACTCTAAAACTAAATAAGAGCCTTCATACCACCCTTATCTTTTCACGTCAGTAAATATTGAGATAAAATATATTTTTTATACACGTTGAAATCCTTCAGTATATAGCAATATCGATATCGCGCTCTCCTTCTTTATAACTTGCCGACAAATAAGATCCGACGAAAAAACATTATATACGTCCGTCCAAAGTTTCCGCTCCGCATCTTTTTATAAATTTCTCACAGCTTTCTTTATACTCATATAAATTGTATCCCCATCCGGCAAGTTACAAGCGACGATTTAATTATTATCTTCCCATAGATAAATAAAATCTCAAGATGCAATTCCACCAGATTTATCTGTATATTGAAGCATCTAAGCAATATACTAAGTCATTGAATCTTTGAGGAAGCCAAGAACTCATATTCTTATTTTCATAATATCTTTTTCTTAGATATTCTTTTACTCGATTAAAATCGATGTCCATATCAAATTTTTAATGATCATATTAATTAAAAGCGATTCAAAACTTCTATTGGTTCAAACTATAGAAATAACGAATTTAGTATATTACTTGCACTTTCTATATCATTCTCCGATAGTCCGCTTGCGAGATTATTCGTCTTAATTTGGTGCGCTCTCACAAGGAGATTATCTAAATCTAAGTCTTCCAAAACGACAAACGCATTGACGTCTCCATGACACCCCAGCCAAGTCATTATTTCCTTAGCCTTTACTAAACTGAATTTTTGAGTTTTTCTTATCTCCGGAGTACTTAGGTCAGGTGTCTTATCATAGAGATAGATATTATGCTTATGCAGTAACTTACATAAGTATTTTGCTTCATCCGTTTGAGGTTGCATTAGATTATCAAACCGGAATCTCCAGCCGGAATGCAAGACAACTTTTGCATTTGTCTGATGAACTAATTTGGATAATAATATAACCCGTTGTTCATCAATCAACATATTCGGATTCTGCTTCATAAACGTAGCAGAATTAAGCACTCCATCAATATCAAGAAAGATTACTTTCATGAATTTTCCTTTCACAATATGATCAATGTCACATTTGCTCCTTTTAAATCCCCAATCGCTACAAAGCTATGTACATCAAAACATATAAGATTCTCTTTCAACACATAAGTTCAGGATACCGCTACAGCCCACAATGCAAAACCGTATATATGATTAACGCAGTGTAGTACTAGTAATATATTAGTTTTTTTTGAAGTGAAATGGCTTCAGATGCACTACCATATAAGGGAATCAATATAAGAAATACTAACTATAGTAACAGAAATTCTTTTACTGTGAATATTCCCCTTTAAATCTAATAATATCATTCTTTGATTAAAAATAATATATTTAGTATATCAAAATTAAAAACCCTGTAATTTTTATATAACCTATAAAATATCCTAAGTATCAATCAAGTCTACTGTTTTAAAGCTATAAACAGTCTTTAAAATAGCGGTCGTATCTGGCATATATATACTTGTCTTTTCTTCATTTCTTCTTAATAGCCTTCCCTAACATACAGGACTGTACATTTTTCCTCCCTATTTCCCCTTAATTCGCCCCTAAGCGCTTCCTGCTATGTGAATTTGAGGATTATAACTTCATCATCTTTATGAGCCCAAATAGCACCTCTGAATGGCATTCATTTCCCATCCGCTTTCTCCAAATGATATTCCTTATTCCTTTCTTATCCCTCCTTTACCCCTTAAATACTGGCATTTTCCCAATTTCAAATTGACCTATAAATTGACCTATCCATTCGAAAAAAGCATGAAATACCCGTAAAAAGACGTAAACTAAATATTTGAAAATTTTACCATCAAAGCAAGCCTCACCATTATGGATTTCGCAGAACCCGCATATTTCCTATATTTCCGGGCACAAAAAAACTCAACTGATTGTCTCAGCTGAGTTCTTCCACCAGGGCTACAAGGATTCGAACCTTGAGATGACGGAGTCAGAGTCCGTTGCCTTACCGTTTGGCGATAGCCCTATGCTATTTACCAGCGCGTTATTTACACGCTACATTTTGGTATTATACACGAATCATTTTCATATTGCAAGACCTATTTTGAATTTTTTGTAGTTTTATTTTGTATTTGCTCATTGACTTTATTAGCTCTATTTTTTCAGAACAAAACAGGCAGAAACCAAGCATCTTATACCCACCATTCGGAGAGAATACAAAAGCTTTAAAACCCGATAGTTTTATCGTCCATAAAGCAGAGAATGGAAGAGCAATAAGAAACCGGCCAATGCTCAAAAGACATCGGCCAGCCTCTTTTTCATTTATTGTTTAACCTTCCCCATTCGGTCATTATACCTCAAAAATCAAGTCTGCATAGGTAGGAATAGGCCAAATCTCTTTATCCACAAGCCTCTCCAGCTCATCCGCAGGTGCTCTTAAGACTTCCATAGCCTCAACCACCTGATCCTTATAGAAGAATGCCTGCTCCTTGCCCTCCGGCATAGCGCTGGCCTGCTCTTCAATTCCTTCAAGCTTCACTAACGCCGTTTTCATTTCAACCAGCTTCTTAGAGATGCTGCCTAGCAGCTCAGACTGAACAGATACGTCCGCACCGGCTTCTTTTACTGCAATCACAGTATCCGCAAGAGACTTCGTGTATTTCATAACTGCCGGAATAATCTGCTTGGAAGCCATATCGATCATGGTAAGAGCCTCGATATTAATCGTCTTCGCATACGTTTCATAGAGAACCTCTTCTCTGGATTCCAATTCTGCCTTTGTGAAGATACCGAACTTTTCAAACAGCTTCACGGACTTATCCGTGGTCAGAGTATCTACAGCTTCCACCATGCTCTTAATGTTAGGAAGCCCTCTTCTTTCTGCTTCTTTTACCCACTCCTCGGAGTATCCGTCGCCGTTGAAGATAATTCTCTGGTGCTTGTTCATGTATTCTTTTATTAAATCATGTACCGCCAAATCGAAATCATCAGCCTTCTCCAATATGTCCGCCGCTTCACAGAATACCTCTGCCACAATCGCATTCAGGGTGGTGTTCGGGCTGGCGATGGAATCAGCAGAGCCTACCATGCGGAACTCAAACTTATTTCCTGTAAACGCGAAGGGTGACGTTCTATTTCTGTCGGTAGCATCCTTTACAAGATCGGGAAGAGAGGATACGCCCGTCTTCAATACGCCGCCTTCCTTGCATGTTTCCGCGATGCCCGTCTCTACAAGCTGTTTTACCACATCCTCAAGCTGCTCTCCAAGGAAAATGGAAATGATTGCCGGAGGCGCTTCATTAGCGCCAAGTCTATGGTCATTTCCCACATCAGATGCGCTCTGACGAAGCAAATCTCCGTGAGTGTCCACAGCCTTCATAATACAAGCCAGCACCAATAAGAACTGAATGTTCTCGTTGGGCGTATCACCGGGATCAAGCATATTCACGCCGTTATCCGTGCCGAGAGACCAGTTGTTATGCTTACCGGATCCGTTCACTCCCGCAAAAGGCTTCTCATGGAGCAGACATCTGAGGTCATGGTGAATCGCCACTCTCTTCATAGTCTCCATAACAATCTGATTATGGTCTACCGCAATATTGGCAGTTTCATAAACGGGAGCCAGCTCGTGCTGTGCAGGTGCAACTTCGTTGTGCTGGGTCTTGGCCGTAACGCCAAGCTTCCAAAGCTCTTCATTCAAATCCTTCATGTACGCGCCTATGCGCTCTCTGATTACACCGAAATAGTGATCTTCCATCTCCTGTCCCTTAGGAGCCGGTGCACCGAATAAAGTACGTCCCGCAAATATAAGATCGGGTCTATCCAAATATTTATCTTTATCCACAAGGAAATATTCCTGTTCCGCGCCTACGCTTGCAACCACCCTTTTCGCTTCTGTATTTCCGAAAAGTCTGACAATACGAAGAGCCTGTTCGCTGACCGCTTCCATGGACCTCAAAAGAGGGGTTTTCTTATCCAGAGCCTCTCCCTTGTAGGAGCAAAATGCCGTAGGAATACAAAGAATCACTCCCGTTGCCGCTTCCTTTAAGAAAGCAGGAGATGTAATATCCCATGCAGTATAGCCTCTGGCTTCGAAGGTCGAACGAAGTCCTCCAGAAGGGAAAGAAGATGCATCCGGCTCTCCTTTGATCAGTTCTTTTCCGGAGAATTCCATAAGCATTCTGCCCTCTTCATCCGGATGTGCCACAAAAGAGTCGTGCTTTTCAGCGGTAATGCCCGTAAGCGGCTGAAACCAATGTGTATAGTGTGTAGCGCCATTCTCCACCGCCCAGTCTTTCATAGCCTTAGCTACAACATCTGCCGCCGCGAGAGAAAGCTCGCCGCCCTGATCCATAACCTTCTTTACTTCTTTGAACACATTTTTAGGTAAACGTTCTTTCATTTTACCGAGAGTAAATACATTTTTTGCAAAAATCTTTTCCACATTAAAAACTTCGCTCATTTTTTTGCTCCCTTTCGTCTTATCATAGTTCGCCGCTCACCGACTGCGACATAACAAGGTCTCTATGGTATAAAAAAAAATGCTCCAAAAAAACACATGGAACATCCTCGTTCAAGATACCTTATACCTGAAGGTTTCCCTCCGTTTTCTATAAGATACTCTATTGTATGCAAAATTGCAACCCCTTATTTTTAATTTTATTAAATATTGAAAAAAACAAGTTATTTTCCGCCGGTTTACTGTTCACATTGTACAATATGCAAAAATTGCGGGGTAATCCCTTTTTATGACCGGCCTTTTACATTACTGTTCACTCCGTTCTCAGCAACGCATGATTTCTACATGTAAATTCGCTCCGCGAAGCAGAAATCATCTCTTGAATCACGTTCTTACGTAGCTTAACAGCAAGTGTTAAGCTACTGTGCGAACAGTAACCTTTTTACGGCCGGTCCTTTTCTTCCTTCGGCACTTCTATCCTAAGAATATCGTCTTTCTCCGCCTTGTCCGTCAGCTCTGCGTATAGCACCTGCTTCGGATGAGGAGCGCTCTCCACAGCTTCTCCCTCCTGCGTAGTAAGGGACAATACCGTGACGGGCATATTGGTGCCATTCGGCTTCATGATCTCAATGACATCTCCCACGCAGAATTTGTTGCGCTGCGTGATGCGGACGAGGCCCTTCTCGTCCACTTCCTCTACCGTTCCTAAATAGATATATTCATTCACATACGTATTGGAATCATAAATCTGAGTATTTTCATCCGGCTTACCGAAATAAAAAGCAGTGGTAAACTGACGGTAAGTACATTTGGCGATTTCCGCCTTATACCATTCCATATTGGCAAGATATTTTTCCTTTGATTCCAGATAATCGTCAATTGCTTTCCGGTATGTCCTCGCCACCGTCGCCACATAGAGCGCTGTTTTCATTCTTCCTTCTATCTTAAAGCTGTCGATACCCGCTTCTATCATTTCGGGAATATGCTCTATCATACACAAATCCTTGGAGTTAAAAATATAAGTGCCTCTTTCATTCTCATATACCGGCATATATTCTCCCGGTCTTTTTTCCTCCACCACTGAATATTTCCAGCGGCACGGATGGGTACAGGCTCCCCGGTTAGCATCTCTGCCCGTAAAATAACTGCTGAGCAGACATCTGCCGGAATAAGAAATGCACATCGCCCCATGAATAAAACTTTCTATTTCCAGTTCCGCCGGAACCTTGCCTCTTATCTCTCTTATCTCAGCCAGGGAAAGTTCTCTCGCTGAAACGACACGCTTCGCCCCCTGCGCATACCAGAATTTGAAAGTTTCATAATTCGTATTGTTAGCCTGCGTGGAAACATGAATATCTATCTCAGGGCAGGTCTCCCTCGCCATCATAAAAATGCCCGGATCCGCAATGATGAGTGCGTCCGGTCTTATCTTCTTAAGCTCATAAAAATATTCTCTTACACCATCTAAATCCTCATTATGTGCCAGTATATTGGCCGTCACATGGACCTTTGCCCTATGAGCATGGGCAAACTCTATTCCTTCCGCCATGTCCTCCATACTGAAGTTCTTCGCTTTGGCGCGAAGCCCGAAAGCCTCCCCGCCGATATATACGGCGTCCGCCCCATAGGCAACCGCTGTTTTCAGCACTTCCAGACTCCCTGCGGGAATCAAAAGCTCTGGTTTTTTCATTAAATGATCATTCCTTTCTCCATGTGCCATACGCAATACATTTTGCACGGCACTTTCTTCATAAAATATTGCTCATCACATATATCTGATCAGGGTGTCAAAAGTCCTTTTGACACCCTAATCAGATTTATAATTTCACACTTACGGTAACACCGTCCCCCACTTGCAAAATCACCGTTTCAAGCTGTTCGTTATGTTTCAGTTCATAAAGGTATTCCCGCATTCTGGAATGAATCGTTCTATCTCTCCTCGTTACCGCGAATCGAGACTCGATAATGTCTCCATCCTGCAAAACGTTGTCGGATACCAACAGCCCGCCCGTTTTCAACAACCGTAATATATCTGGCAGAAAATGAATATACTGTCCCTTCGCCGCATCCATAAAAATAAAATCATAGCATCCTTGAAGCTCTTGCAGAATTTCAGTGGCATCACCCTCCAGTAACGTAATGGTATCTTCCCGGCCTGCCCTCTTAAAATTTTCTTTCGCTATAGGAATCCTCTTCTCATATTTTTCTATAGTCGTTATCCTACAGCCTTCCGGTGCATATTCACTCATAAGAAGTGCCGAAAACCCTATTGCCGTTCCTACCTCCAGAATACTCTGCGGCCTGTTCATCGCCAAAAGCAACCGAAGCAGGCTCTGCATCTGTGTACGGATTACCGGCACATTGGTCCTCTTGCACTCATCCTCTATTTCATTCAAAAGCTCCGTATTTCCTCTGTCAAAAGAGTCAATAAAGGCGCTGATTCTTTCATCCGTAATCATTTCCGCACTTACTCCGCACCTGTATCATCTTCCGGCGTCCCCGAACTTTCCGCTCCGCCATCCTCTGTTCCTGCACTTGAATCTTCCTCAGCAGTCACAGACCCCGATGAAACTTCTTCCGCTCCACTCTCTTCATCCTCAGCGGACATGATTTCCATCATTTCCTTAACCGTCATATCGCTGCTCAACTCATAAATTCCCGGCTTAAGCTCTCCATGATACTCAGAAATCAACTCCTGCACATAGAACACTTTCGCATCATTAATCAAGCCTTTCTCCTCCAGTACCTCTCCGATATCCATGGTACCGGCTTCCTCCGTAATAGCTATGCTGATAACCTTCGCATTCCCCTCTTCCGCTACCGGCGCTTCCGTAAAAATGCGATATCCAAAGTTATAAGCATCCGTCGCATATTTATAAGTGAACATAACCACCACTATTATAATGACTATCTTTAATACCGTATCAAATACAGTCCCTATCAATTGTTTGGTATTCATATTTATAACTATGCTCCTTTCAAACATCTCCGCAACTCAGGCAGCTGCGAAATCCGCAACCGCCATCTTACCAAAATCTTATTGAAAATCCAACTCTTTTACTATCAGCTCGGTGGCCTCCTGCATCATTCTGCAAAAGGAGGTCTCCGCCGCCAAAAAATCAAACACTAAAGGAATCTCCCTAAGACTTTCATACTCCTTATCCAATTCCTCCATGCGCTCCAAAAGATCTTCCGCTTCCTCCTCGTTCTGAAACATAAAATTCTTACGTCTGAACTCGTTGACCTTCAAATACAGCTCCGGCTGCATCTTTATCTTATTGAGCTGCATAACATATTCACAGTATTCCGCTGATTTTCTGACTGAACCCACGAACTCCATCACTGCGTCCTGTATACTGTTATCTGTCATTTTTTCTCACACTCCATACTTAAACTTCCATAATAATCGGAAGGATCATCGGCCTGCGCTTCGTCTTTTTCCAAACGTAATCGCTAAGGGAATCCTTAATATTGGACTTGATTTTCCCCCAATCGCTGACTCCTCTGTCCAGACAGCCGTGAACCGCATCATCCACTACATGCCTGGCCTCTTCCATTAACTGGTCCGATTCCCGCACATATACGAATCCTCTCGAAACGATATCCGGGCCTGATACCAGCTGGTCTGAATGTTGATCCAATGCTAAAACGACGATGAGAATGCCGTCCTCGGCAAGATGCTGGCGGTCTCTCAACACGATATTTCCTACGTCTCCGACGCCCAATCCGTCTACAAGGACTTCTCCTACCGGAACCTTTCCGCTTACCTTTGCTTCATCCTTATCCATTTCCAGCACATCGCCGGAACGCAGGATAAATATATTTTCCTTAGGAATGCCAAGTTCGTTTGCGATCTTAGCCTGAGCCTTCAAATGTTTATATTCACCATGAACGGGAATTGCATATTTAGGATGTACCAAGGTGTAAATAAGCTTGATTTCTTCCCTGCAGGCATGTCCCGATACATGAACATCCTGAAAAATTACATCGGCTCCTTTTACAAGAAGCTCGTTGATAACGTTAGTGACTGCCTTCTCATTTCCCGGAATCGGGTTGGAAGAGAAGATAACCGTATCGCCGGGGCAGATAGATATCTTCTTATGAATGTTTCCCGCCATCCGGCTCAGCGCCGCCATGCTTTCTCCCTGACTTCCGGTAGTAATGATAACCGTCTTCTCGGCAGGGTAATTCTTAAGCTGTTCGATATCGATCAGCGTCTTATCCGGAATATCCAAATAGCCGAGAGTGGTCGCCGTATCGATGATATTTACCATACTTCGGCCTTCCACCACAACTTTTCTGCCGAATTTATATGCAGAATTAATAATCTGCTGTACGCGGTCTACGTTAGAGGCAAAGGTAGCAATAATAATACGCGTATCCATATGCTCCGTAAAAATCGTATCGAAGGTTTTTCCCACAGTTTTTTCGGACTGGGTAAATCCCGGACGCTCCGCGTTGGTGCTGTCACACATCAGAGCCAGAACACCTTTTTTCCCGATTTCTGCAAATCTCTGCAAATCGATAGCATCTCCGAATACCGGAGTATAGTCCACTTTAAAGTCTCCCGTATGCACTACGATTCCCGCAGGAGAATAAATAGCAAGTGCAGCGGCATCTACAATGCTATGGTTTGTTTTGATAAATTCTATACGGAACTGTCCCAAATTGATGGATTGGCCAAATTTAACGACTTTTCTTTTGGTGTTTCCAACGAGGTTATGCTCCTTTAGCTTATTTTCTATAATACCCATGGTCAGCTTTGTCGCATAGATAGGAACGTTAATTTCACGCAGTACATAAGGCAGCGCGCCGATATGGTCCTCATGCCCATGGGTAATCATAAAGCCTTTTACTTTATCGATATTATCCTTCAGATAGGTGGTATCCGGTATTACCAGATCAATTCCCAGCATATCGTCATCCGGGAACGAAAGACCGCAGTCCACCACAACAATACTGTCTTCATATTCGAAGGCAGTAATATTCATACCAATCTGCTCCAAGCCTCCTAACGGAATTATCTTTAGCTTGGAAACATTTACATTTTCACTTTTCTTCAATCAATTTTTCCTCCACATTCTGCACAGTACCCGTAGAGTTTTACTTCATGATCTATCACATGGAATCCGGTCGTCCTTGTAATCTTTTCTTCCAATTCCTCCAATAAGTCGTCCTCGAAGGAATTCACTTTACCACAATTCATGCAAATCAAATGATGGTGATGGTGTTTTGCCGTACCCATTCCCACATTTCCGATTTCATAACGAACAAAACCGTCGTCCAAATTGATACGATCGATTAAATGCAGCTCTAAAAGTATCTGTATCGTTCTATAAACAGTAGCAAGCCCTATCTCGGGATAGTCTGCTTTTACCATTTCATAAATTTCCTCCGCGGCAAGATGTCTGTCGGGGCATGCGGCAAGAGCTTCCAATACTAGAAGCCTCTGGGTAGTAACCTTTAAACCTTTATCCTTCAATAATTGTTTAAACTGTTCTCTGTCCACTGCCATTTATTATCATCCCTCGTAACTGTCCAGTACCTTACTTAGTACCTTCACAGTTACTATCCCCTTTACAGCTGTCCTAAGACAATTTTCCGCCCTCGGTTTCCTTCCCTTATTTTTCAATCAGGAAAGCTCAATATCCTCCAGTATATTTTCAAAAACTGCCGCAACGGCGTTAAGCTCCGTATCATCCTCCACGATTTCATAAATCGCCTCGGGCTCCTCCGGTGCGGAGATATCTTTCAAAATCAATGCTTCACTGTCTCCCTCTTCCTGTTCTGTCACAAGAATATATTGACAGCCTCCTATCTTCGTCTGTTCCAACACATAAAATTCAACCGGCTCCTCGTTCTCCGGTTTAAAGATTATCTTATCCACTAAATGTTCTCCTCGTTCTTACGGTAATCCAAATACCCTTGCAATATAAAGCACGCGGCAATTCTATCCACATGCTCCTTCCTATGCTCCCGCCGTATTCCGGCCTCCTTCATCGCTCTGTCCGCCGCAACAGTAGTAAGCCTCTCGTCCCACATCCTGACGGGCAGCCCTGTTCTGCGTTCCAGCATGTCTTTGAAATCCATGGTAAGCTCTGCCCGTACACCGAGCGTATCGTTCATATTCTTAGGAAGCCCTACCACGATTTCTTCTACTTCGTATCCTTCAATCAGCTCTTCTAAGCGAGCCAAGGTCCTACGCAATTTATTCTCTTCTTTTCTCTCTATGATTTCAATGCCCTGAGCAGTGAGAAGCAAAGCGTCACTGATTGCCACTCCTACCGTTTTTGACCCGAAATCCAAGCCCATAATACGCATGGATTCACCCTTTTATATCCTTCCACAAAAGTTCTTTAATTATTTTTCCAGTGTTTCGCCTCAATATATTTCGTAAGCAGCTCTTCTACCAATTCGTCTCTTTCTACTTTCATGATAAGGCTTCTCGCACTTTTATGGCTTGTAATATATGTGGGGTCCCCGGACATAATATATCCTACGATTTGATTTACCGGATTATATCCCTTTTCCGTCAATGCTTCATATACCGTGGCCAAGACGACTTCTACGCCCGTCTCCGGCTCGGTCTCCACGCTAAAAAATTGTGTGTTTCCAAAATCCTGCATATAATCACGCCCTTATCTATTGTCGCCAGTTAACTCTTTCTAACCACCATATTACTCTATTCGTTCAGAAAATTCAATCAATTTACATTAATTTAATGATTGTCTACTTCATTTATCGGTTGATTCTCCACTTTCTTTACTCAAATGAGTGTTCTTTACTCAACTGAGTGACCTTTACTCAATGAGCAGCATGTCCTCCTGCAGAAAGCCTGTGACCTTTCCTGTTCTCAATTGATTGGACAAAGAGTCCTCTCCCCGCTTAGCTACCTTTACATATTGCCCTGTATGTCCCGTCTGATAGCATATTCCGTCTATCACTTTTTCTTCCTCGAACAGCACCTCTACTTCTTTTCCTATGTAGCCGGTTCTATAATCCTTAGAATATTCCTTTTCCATGGAAAGCAAAAGATTGCTTCTTCTTGTCTTTTCTTCATCCGGCACCTGTTCCTTCATCTCTGCCGCACGGGTACCTTTTCTCTTGGAATATTTAAAAATGTGCATTTCATAAATCTTTATTTTCTTCAGATAGTCTCTCGTAATATCGAATTCTTCCTGCGTTTCCCCGGGAAAGCCAACAATGACGTCCGTAGTAATGGCCGGATGATCAAATACTGCGCGCAACAGCTCCACTTTTTCGTAGTATTCCCCTGCGGTATATTTTCTATTCATTCTTTTAAGAGTTTGATCGCAGCCGCTTTGAAGGGACAAATGGAAATGCGGACAAAACTTAGGAAGTGTCCTTAGTCTGGCAGCAAACTCCTGCGTAATGATTCCGGGTTCCAGCGAGCCCAAACGGATTCTTTCGATTCCTTCCACTCCATGGATGCTCTCTATGAGCGAAAGCAGTGCCGGTCCACCGAAATCAGTTCCATAGGAACTGATATGAATCCCAGTCAGAACCACCTCTTTATATCCCCTTGCGGCGAGCCCGTTTATCTCCTCCAGTATATCTTCTTCTTTTCTGCTTCTTACCCTGCCCCTGGCATAAGGAATAATACAGTAGGAGCAGAATTGATTACATCCGTCCTGGATTTTAATATAGGCACGGGTATTCCCGGAAGTTTCTTTGAGCCGCATATTTTCGAATTCTTTTGTATTTCCTATATCAATTATCGTTGTGTCGTCAAGAGTCTTGACGCAGGCATTCGTTTTTTCGTTTGCTTTTTCGCCGCTCTCTTCCATGAATTTTTCCAGAATGGAAATCAGCTCTTTTTTCTTATTATTCCCGATTGCCAAGTCTACGCCCACGTCCTTCAGCACGTCTTCCTTCCCAGTTTGCACGTAACAGCCCGCTGCGACAACTACAGCCTCAGGATTTAATTTACGCGCTTTATGGAGCATTTGCCTGCTTTTTCGATCTGCAATATTGGTAACTGTACACGTATTTACGATATATATATCCGCCCATTCATCAAATGGTACAATTTTATATCCTTTTTCTTGTAACATTTGTTGCATTACGTCCATCTCATATCCGTTGACTTTACAGCCCAGGTTATGTAATGCTACACTTTTCATATTATTCCTCACTTTTTTTGTATTGTTTTAGCATTGACTTTTACCGATTCACCCGTTAGTATAATAAACAGAAGGTATGAAAACATCAAGGAGGTAGAAACCAATGAAAACAGTTCAGATTTCTTTAAATTCTATTGATAAGGTAAAATCTTTTGTAAATGATATCACGAAATTCGACTATGATTTTGATTTAGTATCCGGCAGATACGTTATAGATGCAAAGTCCATTATGGGCATCTTCAGCTTGGATCTGTCAAAACCGATCGACCTGAACATTCACGCAGAAGACAATGCAGAAGAAGTTCTTAATGCATTGAAGCCTTACATGATCTAATAATTGCGGGTATTAAACCTGGCAATTATTCATTACATAAGCTAATGTGAAAAAGTAATGAAGAGCATTCGGAAATTAATCCGAATGCTTTTTTAATAATTTTATTATTAGAAATGAGTTTTATTTCTACCGTACAATAATCAGTTCATCATTTTTAAGCGCAGTATCCACCATCTCGTCGATTTTCTCTTCCAGATTTTCTTCATGTTTCTTTATAATATTTAGATTCGGTTTAGTTACCGGATGCTTTGCCACAAAAATCGTACAGCAATCCTCGTAGGGGAGTATAGAGGTCTCATAAGTATTGATTTTCTCCGATATTTCTACGATTTCCATCTTGTCGAATCCAATGAGCGGCCTGTATACCGGCATCGTACACACTTCGTTGGTCGCCGCAAGGCTCTGCATCGTCTGAGAAGCGACTTGTCCGATGCTCTCACCGGTAATCAGCCCCAAACATCCCGTTTCCTGCGCGATTTTTTCTGCAATGCGCATCATGTAGCGGCGCATGATAATCGTAAGCTCTTCATGAGGGCATTTTTCATAAATATAAAGCTGAATATCCGTGAAATTGATGACATGCAAATATATGGGACCGGTATAGCGGGAAACAAGTTTTGCCAAATCCACTACCTTCTGCTTAGCCCTTTCACTCGTATACGGAGGTGCATGGAAATATACCGCGTCGATTTTCACGCCGCGCTTCGCAATCATATAACCGGCTACCGGAGAGTCAATACCGCCCGATAAAAGAAGCATCGCTTTTCCTCCCGTTCCTACGGGCATTCCGCCGGGCCCGGGAATAATTTCAGAATAAATGTATATTTTTTCCCTGATTTCGATGTGCAGCATAATGTCGGGTTTATGCACGTCCACCCGCATTTCAGGGCAGTTATCCAGAATAATACCGCCCATTTCACTGTTGATTTCCATTGAGGTCAGGGGATAGTTCTTCCTCGCTCTTCTGGCACATACCTTAAAGGTTTTATCCTTCTCCGGGTATACTTCCCCGATGTATTTTAATATATCCTTGCCCAGCTTTTCAAAACCCTCGTCTTCCACATAGACGACGGGGCATATGCCGGAAATTCCAAATACCGTCTTTAGGTTGTCCACTACTTCATCGAAGTCGAAATCAGATAAGGCTTCTACATAGATCCTTCCCTCTGTGCGATAGACCTTAAACTCTCCTTCGCACCGCTTTACCGCGTATTTTATCTGCTGCACGAGAGCGTCTTCAAAAATATAGCGGTTTTTTCCTTTTACACCTATTTCAGCATATTTTATTAAAAAAGCTGTAAACATAAGTATTCCTCCATGAATGTTCATTATTCATTTCTGTAGCCCCCTGCAGATCGGGGCTTTATTTTCAGTTTATATCCTGCCCGCGGCCATTATGCCGCGGGTCCAATATCCACACGATTAACGTCTCGTATATTTACGAAGCATCGGTATTATATCATACATCGCTTGTAAAGTATAATCGATTTCCTCCGCAGTTGTAAAGACCGAAAAGCTGAAACGTAAAGTTGATTCCATCAATTCCTTTTCCAATCCGATGGCTTTCAGCGTTGCTGAAGGTTGTGGCTTGCGTGCCGAACATGCGCTTCCTGCCGACACGTAGATTCCCCTGTCCTCTAACGCATGCAAAAGAACCTCACTTCTGATCCCTCTTACCGATACGCTGACAACATGGGGAGCACTATCCCCTCCCGTCAATCCGTTCACGGTAACATTTTCCAGCTTCGTAATTCCGTCTACGAATAGCTGCTTAAGACTATACAGCATATTCACTTCCGCTTCCAAGTCGGTATAAATCGTTTCCACAGCCTTTCCAAGACCTGCGATTCCCGGTACGTTCTCCGTCCCAGAGCGAATGCCGTTCTGCTGTCCGCCTCCGAAAATAATCGGTTTTATTTTGACGTTTTCCTGAATATATAAAAATCCTACGCCTTTCGGACCATGAATTTTATGTCCGCTGGCGGAAAGCATATCGATATTCATCTTCTTGGGATAAATGCGGAACTTGCCGAAACCCTGAACTGCATCTACATGGAACAGCGCACCCGGATTTACTTTCTTAATGAGAGCTCCCGCCTCCTCTATCGGCTGTAATGCACCAATCTCATTATTCGTGTGCATGATAGATACGAGTATCGTATCTTTCGTCATCGCTCTGCGCAAATCCTCCAAGCTTATAATTCCATTTTCATCCACCGGCAGATAGGTCACGTGAAAACCCTGTTCCTCCAAATGTTTCATCGCCTGCATAATTCCGGGGTGCTCTACCTCCGTGGTTATCAAGCGTCTGCCCGCCCTATGGTTAGCAAGAGCGCTTCCAATAAGGGCAATGTTGTCGGATTCCGTTCCTCCTGAGGTAAAGTAGATTTCCTTTTCATTCACCTTCAAGGCTTTCGCAATGGTTTCTTTGGCATACCGGATGTAAGTTTCCGCCTGTACTCCCTTTAAGTGCAGGCTGGACGGATTTCCATAGTCCCTGCACATCACTTGCGTCATCAAGGCCGCCACATCGTCAAAGCATCTTGTCGTAGCCGAATTATCTAAATAAACTTCCATAATGTCTGCTATCTCCTCACGTACTATTCTATTATATGCTAAAGCCTATAAATTCGGCTTTATACTTATACTATATGCCTATTCCTCCAATTGGTACATTATCCACGCGAGCATGGTAAGCCCTGCGGTCTCTGTCCGAAGGATGCGCTTTCCCATGGTGACGGGCACAATTCCGCTTTCCGCCGCTTCCTTTATCTCGCTTTCCTCAAAGCCTCCTTCGGGTCCGATAAATATGGCTATGGACTGTTCTCTTTTAAGCGAGGAAATGATGTCCTTGGTTTTTTGCATCCCTTCCGCCAGTTCATAAGGTATGAGGCGTATCTCCATATCCGCAGCATAGCGTATGGCCTCCTTCATCGTCATAACCTCTTTAACCTGAGGGACAATACTCCTTTTGCTCTGCTTCGCCGCCGACTCAGCAATTGCCTGCCAGCGTTCTCTTTTTATTTTCGCTTTCTTTTCATCCAGCTTCACCACCGCGCGTTTGGCAGATACGGGAATCACCTCCCAGATGCCAAGCTCTACTGCCTTTTGTATAATGAGCTCCATTTTATCCGCTTTAGGAAGTCCCTGAAAAAGGTATACCTTAGAAGAGAGTTCCACACCTTCCTCTTTCACGAAACGGAGACTGCATACGATCTGTTCTTCCTCCAGCGCCTCAACTGCGCAGCGGTATTCCTTTTCATCCACACCATTTCGCACGGAAAGCTCTTCTCCCACCTTCATGCGCAGAACATTTTTAATATGTTTCACGTCGCTTCCTGTTATATATATCGTATTCCCTTGTATTTGGGAGGAGTTTACAAAAAAACTATACATATGAAAACCATGCCTTTCCGGTTTATCTATTTTTGCGCGGTTACCGACACCCATTCACCCTGATAGGTAACCTCCAGGACATGGAGACCTGCTGCTTCTACCGCCTCCGTTACCGTCTTCTCCTTATCGTCTATGATCCCTGATGTAATATAGATCCCGCCCGGCTTAAGCTGATTTACGATGACCGGAGTCAGCGGCACGAGCACGTCCGCCAGAATATTTGCAACCACAATATCATAGCACTCATATCCGACTTTGTCCTGCACTTCTTTTTCCGTAATAATATTTCCTATCATTACGGAAAATTTTTCAGGTAATATACCGTTCGCCTCTATATTTTCTCTGGTAGCCTCTATGGCACAGGGATCCAAATCGGTCCCTACCGCCTCGCCTGCGCCGAACATAAGTGCCAGGATGGCAAGAATACCGCTTCCCGTCCCCACATCCAGAAGCTTCGTTTCCGGCGTAATATATTTCTTAAGCTGACGGATACAAAGCTGTGTGGTCTCGTGCATTCCTGTTCCAAACGCCGTTCCGGGGTCGATGTGGAGAATCATTTTGTCCTTATCCTCATCCTTTACTTCTTCCCACGACGGTATAACGAGCACGTCGTCGATATAGAACTGATGGAAATATTGCTTCCAGTTATTGATCCAGTCAATATCCTCCGTTCTGTCCACTACTACCGTACCATCACCGATTTCCATAAACAGACGCAGATCCCCGAGCTCGTTTTCCACCGATTTAAGAATCTCCTCCGCCGTCGTATTCTCTCCGTTTACCTTTAAAGTCCCGTCTTCGTTTTCCTCCACAAAAAAGCTTAGATATGCCACTCCGTCGTCTTCTTGCAATTCCGGAAGGATATCCACGAACATCTGCTCCTTCTCCGCCGCCGTAAGCGGTACCTTGTCCTCTATCTGCGCACCCTCTAAGCCAATGTCATACAAAGCGCTTATAATGATATCTTCTGCTTCCGCCAATGTTTTAATTCTGAATTTCGTCCATCTCATATTATCATCCATGCCTTTCCGCAATCTTTTTCTATGCCGCATTTTAGCAATGCTATATTATAGCATTGCTGACACAATCCATTATCCGCCGCAACAGCCGCTTTTCCAGCATCTGCAGGGTGTCCGGAAACTGCTTGTGCCGGACTAAGCTATCATAACACTTTTTCTGATTTTTATAAAGGTATGAATTGTCCTGCTCAAAACAGCTGACAATAATTTACAAAAAACTAAGTGTTTCAGCAATAGACAAGCATCCTTACGGTATTATATAATAGTTTTAATATCTACATATTAAAATAAAAATTCAAAGGAATCGTTCAAATGAAGAAAAATCACAAATGTTTATTTTATGCTCTTTTTTTATGTATTCCTCTTGTTTTTACGGCTTGCGGTAAAAATGAGGCGGATGAATTACCTTTGGGCGAAGTGAACGAAGCCCCGGCAGAACCGGAAGCTGTGACGGAATCGGAAGATGTCGCACCCGAGGAAGAAGGACTTCCTGTTATCGAAGACAGAAAAGTGGTAAACGGCGAGATGCAGAGTTATCTCACCGGTCAATGGGTCGATGAGAAGATCGCTACCAGACGCCCGCTGGCTGTCATGATACCTAACAACGCTCAGGCAATGCCTCAATACGGCCTTTCGCAGGCGAGTATCATTTATGAGGCTCCCGTAGAGGGACGCATCACCAGATTGATGGCTATCTTTGAAGATTACGACGAGCTGGACCATATCGGTCCTATTCGCAGCAGCCGCGATTATTATATCTATGTTGCTATGGGCTATGAAGCGATTTATTGTAACTGGGGCCTTGCGAGACCCTATGTGGAGGAGCTCATCAACAGAGATACGGTACAAAATATAAGCGCTGCGGTAGAGGGCATTCACAATCCCTCCGATGAGGCATTCGGCAGAATCAGCAGACCCGGCTATGCCACCGAGTTTACCGGCTATCTGTTCATTGACGGCTTAAATAAAGCCATAGAACGCCATGAATACGAGACTCGGTACGACGAAGATTATGTTCCTCAATTTACCTTTATTGCTGATGATAATCTCGCTGAATACGCCGAAAATGAAGATGTAACTCTCATCTATCCCGGCGGAAAGGAAAACAATGCCGGCGGTTACGGCGCATACAATCCGTACTTTAAATACAATGCCTCGGATGAGCTCTACTACCGTTTTCAGGATGATAAGGAACAAATTGACGAATACAATAAAGAGCAGCTCGCCGTATCCAACGTAGTACTTCAATATTGTCACGGCGAGGTACGGGATGAGAAGGATTATCTTGCCTTCGGAGTGCACGGAGAAGGCGATGCACTTATTTTCACAAACGGAAAAATCATCGAGGGAACCTGGAAACGCTATGACGGCGATAATACCCCCGCCAAGTTCTATGATAAGGATGACAATGAGATCGTCTTCAATCAAGGGAAAACCTGGATCTGTAATATTTGGCAGGAATATGGGGAATTTGTAGAATATGAATAAAACTTTTCAGGGGCGGAATGCTTCTGATCGAAGAACCGGGCGGATGATGATTGACTCATACATCCGCCCGGCTTTTAACAACCATAAATTTATTTCCAGAACTTCTTTTTCTTATCCTTTACTTCTTCCGGCTCTGGACTGTTATTCTGTGTCGAACGGAGCGTATTTCCGGTTTCCGTGTCGAACTGCTTCAGCAGCTCCTTCGCCTCGTTAGAAAGCTTATCGGGTACTTGGACTACCAAGGTTACA
The DNA here is from genome assembly GCA_023408815.1 of Bacillota bacterium. GTDB lineage: Bacteria > Bacillota > Clostridia > Lachnospirales > Lachnospiraceae > Kineothrix. The sequence goes on from JAEYJO010000025.1 coordinate 21,012, forward strand.
TAGTGATCTCCCCGAACTTCCTTGTTACGAAGCGACGGTACTCCTTTCCCTTTCAAACGAATCTTCGTGTCTGTCTGGGTTCCGGCCTTCACATCATAGATGACCTTGCCGTCCACCGTATCGATGACAATTTCGCCGCCTATCGCGGCGACCGGAAATGACATCGGCACAGTAGAATATATATTGTACTCCTGGCGCTGGAATATGGGATGTCTTCCAACTACAACCTCGGCGAGAAGATCTCCTCTCGGTCCGCCATTGGTTCCCGGCTCGCCCTTATCCCTGATACGCACACTCTGACCATTATCGATACCGGCAGGAATGGATATCTTGATCTTCTTTCTGTTGGCAATATAACCGCTTCCGTGACAATCGGCACATTTCTCTTTGACCACCTTGCCGGTTCCGTTACAATCCGGACAAGTCTGCACGTTTCTTACCGTTCCGAAGAAAGATTGCTGGGTAAATACCACCTGGCCCTTACCGCCGCACTTGGGGCAAGTCTCCGAGCTGGTTCCCGGCTTTGCACCGCTTCCGTGGCAAGTGGTACATTCATCCTTGAGCGTAAGCTCCACTTCCTTTTCCACGCCAAATACGGCTTCTTCAAAGGTGATGCGTACGCTGGTTCGTATGTTCGCGCCTTTCATAGGTCCGCTGTTCGCTCTCCCTCGGCGACCGCCGCCGAAGAAATCTCCGAAAATATCTCCGAAAATGTCCCCGAAATCAGCACTGTTAAAATCAAATCCGCCGAAGCCGCCTGCGCCGCCTTCAAATGCCGCATGGCCGTATTGGTCGTATTGACGTTTCTTCTCCGGGTCGCTAAGTACAGCATATGCCTCCGAAGCCTCTTTAAACTTCTTTTCTGCCTCTTTATCACCTGGGTTCATATCGGGATGATACTTCTTAGCCAAAACTCGATATGCTTTTTTTACCGCAGCTTCATCTGCATTTTTATCTACTCCGAGAACTTCGTAGTAGTCTCGTTTTTGCTCTGCCATAACTAACTCCTCTTTATCGCTTTAAAGATTTACTTATAAAAAATATGAATAAATCAACTTTCTTAGACATATCGTTCTAAGTATATAACAATTTCATCTTTATTGCATCAAATATATATCCTTTAAAATATTAAATTTTTAAGCAAGATATGAAGTTCCTCTTATCAGAGGATTCCCTCTTATAAGGAGAACTTCATATTTTATCCGGAGGTCGTTCCTCCATATCGCTTATTTTATATTTATACTTCTCGGTAATCTCCGTCTACCACATCATCAGCCGGAGCGGAATCCGCATCTGCATTCATGTTCATATCAGGACCCGCTGCTCCCTGTGCCTGCTCGTAAACCTTTGCGAACAATGCCTGCGCATCTGTCATAAGCTTCTCCTTTGCAGCTTTCATCTCATCGATGTCGCTGTCGGACATTTCCTGATCCTTCGTTCTCTCAAGAACTGCCTTCAAAGCTTCGAGGTCGGCTTCTACCGTACTCTTTGCGGATGCATCGATCTTGTCGCCTACATCTGCCAAAGCTTTTTCTGTCTGGAATACGAAGGAATCTGCTTCATTTCTCGTGTCGATAGCTTCTTTTTTCTTCTTATCCTGCGCTTCGTACTCCGCCGCTTCCTTTATCGCTTTATCTATGTCGGTATCGGACATGTTGGAGCCTGCTGTAATGGTTATGTGCTGCTCTTTTCCTGTTCCCAAATCCTTAGCGGATACATTTACGATACCGTTGGCATCGATATCGAAGGTAACCTCGATCTGCGGAATTCCGCGCATTGCCGGCGGGATACCGTCCAGTCTGAATTGTCCGAGAGATTTGTTATCCTTGGCAAACTGTCTTTCACCCTGAACGACGTTGATGTCTACTGCCGTCTGATTGTCTGCTGCCGTAGAGAAAATCTGGCTCTTCTTTGTAGGAATGGTGGTATTTCTCTCGATCAATCTCGTTGCAACCCCGCCCATTGTCTCAATAGAAAGAGAAAGAGGAGTAACGTCGAGAAGAAGGATCTCACCTGCGCCTGCATCCCCTGCAAGCTTGCCGCCCTGAATAGAAGCGCCCAAAGCAACGCACTCATCCGGGTTAAGGCTCTTATTAGGTTCCTGTCCGGTAAGCTGTTTTACCTTCTCCTGAACTGCCGGTATACGTGTGGAACCACCAACCAAAAGCACTTTGCCAATCTCAGAATTAGTAAGTCCGGCATCCTTCATCGCATTCTGAACAGGAAGAGCCGTTCTCTCTACGAGATCGTGTGTCAGCTCATCGAATTTTGCTCTCGTCAGGTTCATATCGAAATGTTTCGGGCCTTCTGCCGTAGCCGTAATGAACGGAAGGTTAATATTTGTGGTTGTTGCAGAGGACAATTCCTTCTTCGCCTTTTCCGCAGCTTCCTTTAATCTCTGAAGCGCCATCTTATCATTCGACAGATCAACGCCTTCCTGCTTTTTGAACTCCGCCAGCATCCAGTCGATTACTTTCTGGTCGAAGTCATCGCCGCCAAGGCGGGTATCTCCGTTTGTAGCGAGAACCTCAATAACACCGTCGCCGATTTCAATGATGGAAACGTCGAAGGTACCGCCGCCCAAATCATATACCATAATTTTCTGTTCTTTTTCGTTATCCAGCCCATATGCAAGCGCTGCTGCCGTAGGCTCGTTGATGATACGCTTCACATCGAGACCCGCAATCTTACCGGCATCCTTTGTTGCCTGACGCTGTGCGTCGTTGAAGTAAGCAGGAACGGTAATAACCGCTTCCGTAACCGTCTCTCCGAGATAGCTCTCCGCATCCGCTTTTAATTTCTGAAGAATCATCGCCGAAATCTGCTGAGGAGAATATTTCTTATCGTCAATGGTGCAGCCTTTGTCGGTACCCATCTGCCTTTTAATGGAAGCGATTGTCTTCTCCGCATTAGTCACTGCCTGACGCTTTGCAGGCTCACCTACAAGTCTTTCTCCAGTCTTTGTAAAAGCCACAACAGACGGTGTTGTTCTTGCGCCTTCTGTATTCGCGATAACGGTAGGTTTACCGCCTTCCATAACTGCCACGCAGCTATTTGTTGTTCCTAAGTCAATACCTATAATTTTGCTCATGATTAAGCCCTCCTAAAATATATTGTTCAATTGATTTGCTCGCTAATTTAATCGCTGTCTGTCGCTCAGCTTACAACAGCTACCATGCTGTGTCTTACTACCGTATCTCTGTACATATAGCCTTTTAATAGCTCCTGCGCGATGATTCCTGATTCATATTCCTCGCTCTCCACCTGCATTACCGCATTGTGATAATCCGGATTGAATTCCTGACCTATCGCTTCTATGGGCTTTACTCCCAAGCTGTCGAGTTCTGTCATGAGCTGCTTGTAAATCATCTGCATTCCTTCCGAGAAGCCGCTTCCTTTCTCTTCCTCGGGAATAGTCGCCAGACCTCTTTCGAAGTTATCCACCACCGGAAGTATTTTCTCTATAATGCTTCTGGCTCCGGTCTCGAACATCACCGTCTTTTCCTTATCCGTCCGCTTTCTGAAATTGTCGAATTCCGCCATTTGGCGTCTTACCTTGTCCTCAAGCTCATCCACTTTTTGTTTTAGGACTTCCTGCTTCTTATCCTTCTTTTTGAAAAAACTTTTGCCGGCGTTTTCTTCATATTCTTCGCCGTCTTCTTCCGGCGCACCTTCAGCCTCTTCGGCCTGCGTCTCTCCCTGACCTTCCAAAGAGATATCCTCCGGCAGGATTTCCTTAGCTTCCGCTTCCTCGCCGTCAATTATGATTTTCTTATCTGCCGGATCTTCCTTGTTCAATACATCCTGAATATCCTGATCGTTTATATCTTTCTGCTCTGCCACTTCATTTATTCCTTTCTTTCCTACTTTTATTTCTTTTGTTTATTCCCGCTTCTTATATAAATCATCCAACTGGTGCATCAGCGTCTTTAACGTTCCCACTACCTTATCGTAATCCATACGCTTCGGTCCGATGATTCCAATGGTTCCTTTCATTCCCTCTTCCAGCTCATAGGTAGCCGTTACGACGCTGCAGTCCTTCATAGACTGTACCGGCGTCTCGTCGCCGATATATATCTGAATGCCGGTATTATTTTCATCCGACAACCGCTCTTCCACCAACTCTTCCAAAAGCTTTTTTTCTTCGAATGCGGTAATCAGTTCACTGGCCTTGCGATTGTCTGCAAGCTCGGGATACCTGAATATGTTGTTTGCTCCGCTTGTATATATCTCCAAGTCCTCATCCGCTTTGATCGATTCCGCTATAGCATCGATAACCTCTCCGATAATCGTGCTGTGTATACCCGCCTGCTGTTTCATTGCCGTTATCATGTTCAGATTTATTTCTTCCAGGGTAAGTCCATTCAAGTGGGTGTTGAGAAGGATATTTAATTTCAGAAGTGATTCGCTGTCCAGTTCCTCCTCTATCTGGAGCATGCTATTTTTTATTACATTGCCCTCTACAACGGTAACCACCAAAAGCTGATGGGAATCCACACGGGATAACTGTATGAATTTCAGCTTGTTACGATGGTACTGAGGTGCCGAAATCATCGTGGCATAATTTGTATTCTGTGCGAGAACCTTCGCCACCTGCTTCAAAAGATGATCCATTTTATCTTCTTTTTCCAGCAAAATGCCTTTCAGCTCTTCCACCTCCCGTTCTTTCTCCTCCATCATCTGATCTACATATAATCGGTAGCCCTTGTCGGAGGGAATCCTTCCTGCGGAGGTGTGAGGCTGGATAATGTATCCAAGCTCCTCCAAATCTGCCATTTCATTTCTTATAGTAGCAGAACTCAGATTCATATCCGTATATTTAGAAATTGTTCTGCTGCCTACCGGTTCTCCGGTCTCAAGATAGTTGCGGATAATGGCCTGCATAATCTTTATTTTTCTTTCATCAAGCTGCACTTCATCATCCTCCCATCTTTATAACCATACTTTTTATAAAATATGGAGACCCTTTGCTTTTTGTTAGCACTCAACATCTTGGAGTGCTAATACCTTCTTACCATAAAATATCACTTACCCTATACAATGTCAACAGATAACTTCAAAATTATTTATAAAAAAAATATGAACAGAAGATTCCAAGCGGAATTTTCTGTTCATATATAAAAATCCTACCAGAATGTGTCTGAAAACTGCAAAGTAAGGCATTTAGAACGGTGCAGTTAGTTTTCAAACGCATGGCCTTTTGACCCTGGTATCATAACAAATAATGTATTAAATAAAGAAGTTTCCTGAAATATCGCCGTTAAACACGTAATATGCGATGCTTTCTTCCGGTTTCACATAAAGCTCCAATGACTTGTAAGCTTCGTCACTCTTATGTAAATCGTATTTCCATACATCCTCTGCTATTTTCGTAAGGTCCTCTATGCTATAGGACTTTCCGCCAAATTGCAGGCTTATCACTTGTTTTACGTCCTTATTCTTTGCTGACGCTTTTGCCGTAGTCTTCTTAGCCGCTTTCGTTTCCTTCTTAACAGGGGTTTTCTTTGCGGCAGGCTTAACTGCCTCCTTCTTAGCTGCCGTATTTGCTGCCTTTGTCGCCTTTGTCTCTTCCTTCTTCGCCGGTTCTTTCTTTGATGTCGCAACTGTTGCAGCAGTTCCTGCGGTCTCCGTACTTACAGTAGATTTAACGGTTGATGTCTTCTTCGTTTCTGTCATAGGTTTTTCTCCTTTCACATTCGATTACGCCGAACTTCGATTTTGCCGAATTTCAAACGATATCGATCTCACAAATACAATCCAAATACCACATTTTCCCAATCCCATCTATAAAAGTTTACCGTAATTCAACTGTCTTGTCAACTCTTTAACAAGGTAGCGCAGCAAACAAGTGAACTAAGCGCGGGCGAAGATCATAAAGTAAGCCAGAACAAGGATTCCCAGCACAATTCTATACCATCCGAATATCTTAAAGTCATGTTTTCTTATATATCCCATGAAAAAGCGGATCACGATAACGGACACCACGAAGGCTACAATCATACCGACCGCCAGAATTGTCCACTCCGCCGTAGTGAATACCAATCCGAACTTCACAAGCTTTAACAGGCTGGCCCCGAACATTACCGGAATAGCGAGGAAAAAGGTGAATTCTGCCGCTATCGTTCTGGATACGCCCAGAAGTAAAGCTCCTATAATCGTTGCTCCTGAACGCGAGGTTCCCGGAAATATCGCCGCAATCAGCTGCCAGATACCGATGATAGCCGCAGCTTTGTAAGTGAGCTGCGAAAGATCTGTAATCTTCGGCGTTTCGTTCTTACTTATGTTCCTATTCTCGATTACGATAAACAGAATACCGAACACGATGAGCGCAATTGCCACGCATGTATAATTATAAAAAAGCTCGTCGAACAAGTCGTCGAACAAAACTCCCACAATTGCCGCCGGTACGCAGGCAACCAGTATTTTAAACCAGAGAGTAAAAATATCCTTTTTAATATGGGGTTCTTTTTTCAAGTCGAAAGGGAATATCTTATCCCAGAACAGAATCACCACTGCCAGAATTGCCCCAAGCTGTATGACTACCAAAAACATCTTCCAGAACTCGGGCGATACATCCAGCGAAACGAATTCGTTCAGCAGAATCATATGCCCTGTGCTGCTGATGGGCAGCCATTCCGTAATACCTTCCACGATGCCGAACAGCACCGCCTTCAAAATTTCTATCATTATCAGACCTCCTCCGACTGACGTGCAGCCTTTTTCATCTGCCGTCCATCTGTTTCATCATATATTAATATATAACGAAAGCTTTCATTTTATTTCTTCATTCTTTACGATAAATACTCCAGAAGGTCCGCATAGCTTTCCTGTGCATCCTTGTAGCCTTCCTCGTACAGAGCTTTCAGCTTCTGCGCATCTTTCTCCACTCTTCCTACTTCGCTTATCCTCTTCGGGCGGATCACGAAAGCATTTCCTTCTTTTTCCTGTTCCTCCAGATAGCTCAAGGTATCGTTGTATTCTCTATGTCTTTCCTTCATTAGCTCATATACCCTGGGATACTTGACATAGCGGGCTTTTACGAGCGAAAGACTGGAGGAAGGCTTTCTATGATAGCCCGTCTCCTTAGTAAGTATTACCACATTTTTCTCATTTCCGTCGGAAATAGATTTTTTTATAGGAATGGAATCCGCAACGCCTCCGTCCAGATACATCTCCTCCCCGATCTTCACATTACGGGATACGAGAGGCATAGAACTGGAAGCCCGTACTGCCTGAATATCTCTGTGCATATCCTGAAGCTGTATGTACTCCGCCTCTCCCGTCCTGATATTAGTCACCACCGCATAGGCCTTACCTTCATATTTATTAAAGGTATCATAATCATAAGGGTCCAGATAATTCGGTATCAGATCATAGCACATATCTGTTCCGAACAAATCCCCTGTTGTGAAAAGGCTGTAAGGACTGCAGTACCTCTTATTATCCAGATAATTCACCCCTACACGATATCCCCGCTTCTTCTGTTTCGACAGAAAACTGCATAGATGACAGGCCCCTGCCGATACCCCGTAACAAGAGGAAAATTCCATTTCTTCATCGAGAAAAAAATCTAATACTCCGGCAGTATAAATTCCCTTCATGCCGCCGCCTTCCAAAACAAGACCAGCCTGAAACATAATAGTACTCCTTCCTTTTATAACAGTTTAACGATACTCTGCTTCCACGAATTTTCGAAGGGCCGCCAAAGAACGTTCCACCTTCTCCGTGTCGATACAATATGCCATACGGAAATATCCCGGGCATCCGAAACTGTCGCCCGGAACCAGAATTAAATCATAGTTCTTCGCCTTCTGACAGAAAATCTTCGCATCCTCTTCCAGCGCTTTCGGGAAAATGTAGAAGGTACCGCCCGGCTTCACACAGGTGAATCCGAGATCTGTAAGCTCTTTATATAGAAGATTCATATTCGTTTCATATACGGATAAGTCAGAGGTCTCGTAAAGAACCTCTGCCACCGCAAGCTGCACAATAGAGGACGGACAGTTATGTCCGATCCCTCTGGAAATCTGACCGCACATATTGACGATGGTCTCCGCGTCCCTGCATGCAGGATTTACCGCGATATATCCGATTCTCTCGCCGGGAATAGACAGCGACTTGGAATAGGAATAACAGCTAATGGTGTTAGCATATACCTTGGATACGTAGATATCCTCCACTCCCGCAAATACGATTTCCCTATATGGCTCATCGGAAATCAGATAAATATCATGACCATATTCTTCAGATTTCTTCGTCATAGTTTCCGCAAGCTTCTCCAAGGTCTCTTTCGTATAGACAATGCCGGAAGGGTTATTGGGTGTGTTAACCAGAACTGCCATTACCTTTTCATTAAGCATCTCCTCAAAACGCTCAAAATTGATCTGGAAGGTCTCCGTATTCGGGGGCACCACCTTGAGCACGGCACCGCTCAAATCGATATAAGGATGATATTCCGGAAAAAACGGCGCGAAGGTCAGCACCTCGTCTCCGGGCACCGTGACGGCGCGGACCGCATGGGAGATGGCCCCTGCTGCTCCGGCCGTCATAAATATATGTTTATATGTATAGCTCATGTTAAATCTCTTATTCAGGGACTCCGCAACCTTTTCCTTCACGGAGGTGATTCCGAGGCTGGGACTGTATCCGTGAAGAGCCATCGGGTCGCACTTTTCGAGCAAATCTACCATCGCCTGCTTAAACTTCTCCGGCGCAGGTACAGAAGGGTTGCCGAGGCTGTAATCGAACACATTCTCATAACCGATTTCCCTGCCTCTGGACGTGGCATATTCGGACAACTCTCTGATAACGGATTTTGCGCCTAGCATGTCTTTATATTTTGCTGCAATCATTCTATCGTTATTCTCCTTTCAAAGCTTACATCAGATTCTTTCACAGCAACCATTTTATCACAGTTCTTCCGATTACGGTATAACTTTCTCTATATAACAAAGTATTTGTTCCGCGCGCGCAGCTGCGCATCCTGTCCGAAGGGCTTTTATCTTATAGGATGTACTTTCCTATAAGGATTAGGGTGTCAAAAGGTCCTTTATGAATACATTCTGGTCAATATGACCAAAACAAAAAGTACGACTGCTCCTATGTAAATATTTAGAAGTTCTTTTTCTGGATATTTGAGCCATACCAGAAAACAAAACTGTTTGAGCGCAGCGAGTTTTTTGTTTTCTGGTATGTTTGGCGCGAATAGACTGAGAATTAGAACTTCTTATATATTGGAATTCGGAGCAGGAG
>JAEYJO010000061.1 GCA_023408815.1 Bacillota bacterium
TCCTTCAGCTTTGTGTACACACGCAGCATCCGGTCCAGCATATCCTCCGGGTCAGGAGACAGCGCCAGCATCGTCACGCTTGCCATTTTGGAGGCGCCCCGAAAATTGGAGAAGATGCCCGTTCTGCCTTTAAGCAGTTCCCTGCTTTCTTTCATAGCCGCTGCATCCGCTGCTCTGTTTTGAACGGCATAGAGACTTGCGCACAGCGGATACAGGTAGGAATTCTCCCATCCGAAAGCGGACTTAATGATATCCCTGTTTTCCACGAACAGTTCGCAGCGGTTTTGCAGTGTGTCTCTCATATACTTTCTCCTATAAGCCGATTATGGAAAATATTTTACAAAAGCTCCCGAAGCATATCAAAACAAAACTCTCATTCTAATAAATTGCATCTGCATCGGGCGGCAAAGCTCTGATATGCTTAAGGTACTCTTTGCTATTATCGGCCTCAATCGAGTCATATGAAAAGTGCAATTCTTTACTCACTTGAATAGCGATTTCCCCGAATAAATCACACATGGTAAAAACGGCATCCCAGATGGCATTTATTTGCGCTACTGAATATGTCCTAAGATACTTCTGATAAATCTTTTTTGAAACATACTTGCTCATGTATTTTGCGGATTTACCCACGCTTACAGAAAAATTGTTTTCAATCCCGATCATCCATTCCAACAGCCGCCTAAGCATGGGCCTTATCTGAAAATCCATCATGTCCATAGCATACGGGATTTCTTCACGCCATAAGCCTTTAGCGATATTGTTTAAGCACCACCAAAATTCGCTACAGGTACAATGAAATTGTTCCTGTGTTGGCTTCTTAACCCAATATTTTTCGTCAGATAACATTTGCTTTTCTGGCATAAGATTATCTTTATCTACCAAAGTTCTGTACAATTCAAGATTACTTCGCGCATTTTCCCATGTGCATACATGCAAATCCAGCCTGTTTCCATCAGCAAATTGAATTAACCACCCATAACAATTATCAACATCAGACGAGTAATATACATTATCCTCCGGATATTGCATATACAAGCGTTCGCCAAAACGGCTAATCCAGTCTTTATCGTCTCTGAATGATTTGGTCTCCGTTACAACATACACAACATCATAATCCTGAAAAATATCCTTCGGTACATTGGGATTAGAACGCGAACCTTCCAGATATGCTACACGGATACGGCAGTCATCGACCGCGGTATTTATTATTAGATCAAGCATTTCTTTTTCCGAACGCATAGCAATCCCCCTTTTCAGTTATCCACTTTATCTGCGCGTTATTAAGCCAACTCAACAAAGTTTTTCGATAAATTTTAGGTTTCTATGCTGCCAGACCGGACGGAGTTACCATACGTTCAATGCACGGGCAAACTCCGGATGTTCTTCAAACCAGTTGATTGCCATAGGACATGTTGCTGTTGCCTGAAGGTTTTGGGATTGTATTTGGGCCACGGCAGCCCGCATGAGTGTCGCCAACATACTTTTGCCCGGCAAAGATGGGCTAATAAATGTGTGATCAAAATTCACACGGGTATCCGATAATGACGGGAACGTGATCTCAGCCATGGTATTGCCGTTTGCGTCCTCTACAAAGACGCGATTTGATTTAACCTGAATTTCCACTATCTCACCTCAGAGAGGATTATACCACAAAGAGGGAGGAAGAACAGCAAAGTCCACCCGCATTCCACGAAGCCCGGTTAGGAGCTGCATGGCGTGGATGGTATTGCATACTAAGTATATCCTGTTATTGATAATACATCGATTTTGAGAAAGGCGGGGATCTTTTGAGCGAATAAACATAATGCGAAGTTCGGATAACTATTTGGATTGTCGCCAAATAGTAGGGGAAGGGATAAACATAATGCGAGATTTGAATAATCACTTGGTTTATGAGTATATAATGCGAAGCTAGAGTAATGGAGATATGGGTCGCATCTTCCTCTTAGCCCATAGTAATACGAGTGGTCTTGATTTACCTCAATGCTAAAACCATAATCGATCGAGCATCCAGATTGCAAACATATGCCAACAGAGCTATAATAAAGGAAAATAAATGCCCGTCTTGTGTGCATGTTTTACTGTTCGGATGGAAAAGGAAGGGGAATTCAATATGGTTGTCACGCTCAGAGAAGATCTGCAGAGGCGCCTGCTCAACGGTGAGTTTAACTGCGAAAAGGAATTGACCCTTTCGCTCCTTAGCGGGAAATGGAAAATCGTTATTTTGTGGCATCTCGGGCATGAAGGACCTCATCGTTTCGGCAGGCTCTTCCGTCTGTTCAAGAATATCAGCAACAGAATACTGACCAAGCAGCTAAGAGAACTGGAGCAGGACGGCATCATCGACCGGACCATTTATGAAGAAAATCCCCCTAAGGTGGAATACTTCATGACCGAGCGCGGCATGACGCTGCTGCCCATTGTAGATCTGATGTTCGACTGGGGAAAGGTCAACATGGCTTACTACGCGGATTTGGCGCAAAAAAACCGCCAGCAGAAACTCAATGCGTAAAAGCCGGACAAGCGTTGATTCTTTTATATATACGGTGCTTTTATGCACCGTTTTTTTTATGCCCTTATTCCGGCCCGTAAGCCGCCCGGTTACACAAATGTAAGTATCGGTTACATAAATGTGCGTACTTTACGCAGGATTCATCCTATTTTATAATTCAGTCATACTGATATTCACATAATTGCTGATCACCTGTCTCACAGGAACGCCTTATTCCATTTCATTTGGCGGAGGATATCCAATTGAACGAAGAGTACCGGGTAAAGATGCTTGGAATTAAAAAATCCTTTGCGGGCGTGAAGGCGCTCAGAGGGGTTGATTTTCTGCTGTGCCCGGGTGAAATCCACGCGCTGGTCGGTGAAAACGGCGCGGGAAAATCCACCCTTATGAAAATACTCTCCGGCGCCTATACGCTGGATGCGGGAGAGATCATGATCGGCGGTATGTCCATTACAATCGGAACGCCCTGGCGGGGCAAGGAACTGGGCATCGGCACCGTCTACCAGGAATTTGAGCTCGCGGGGGATCTGACGGTCGCCGAGAACATTTTTATAGACAGAATCGGAAAGCGAGGCATCGTACATTGGAAGCGCCTGTTTGCGGACGCGGCCAGGATAATGGAGAAGCTTGGCTTTGATATCGACGTAAAGAGCCTTGTCAAGGATCTGAGCGTCGCATACAAGCAGGTCGTGGAGATTGCCAAGGTACTCTCTTCCAATGCGAATATCCTCATACTGGATGAACCGACCGCCGTGCTGACCCCAAACGAAACGGAAAAGCTGTTTTCTACCCTCAACAGTCTCAAGGAAAGCGGAGTCAGCGTCGTATACATCTCCCACCGGCTGGAAGAGGTCTTTTCCATAGCGGATTCCGTTACCGTCATGCGCGACGGCGAGGTGACGGGCGGCGGCCCCATCGCAAGCTTTCGGGTGGACGATATTGTGGAACTGATGATAGGCCGCAAGCTCTCCACCATGTATCCTGTACGCAGTGTGGGGCAGGGGGAAGAGCTTTTAAGGGTGGAGCGGCTCACCGGCAATGTGTTCCGGGATATCAGCTTCACCCTGCATCAGGGGGAAATATTGGGTATCTTTGGGCTGGTGGGCAGCGGGCGCACGGAAATCGCGCGCGCCATTTATGGAGCCGATCCAACAAAAGGCGGCAAGGTTTTTATCGGCAAGCGGGAGGCGCATAGCCGCTCCCCCTACCAGGGAAAACGTAACGGCATCGCCCTGATTCCGGAAAACCGTAAGGAACAAGGGCTGGTACTGAATATGCCCATCAAATGGAACGCCACGATGCCTGCCATTAAAAAAGTAAAGGGCCCGCTGGATATTATCGACCGCAAAAAGGAAAGCGCACTGGTAACCGAACTGGTGGCGAAGCTGAATGTAAAGACAAACAGCATAGACAATCTGGTACAGAACCTGAGCGGCGGAAACCAGCAAAAGGTCGTCATTGCGAAGTGGTTCAATACGGACGCAAACATCATCATTATGGACGAACCCACGCGCGGGGTGGATGTTGGCGCCAAAGTGGAGATCTATTCCATCATGAACGAGCTGGTGGCGAAAAAGGCGGGTATTTTGATGATCTCTTCGGAACTGAACGAAATCTTGGGCATGTGCGACAGAGTCGTCGTAGTGGATAAAGGTGAAAAGAAGGGCGAGCTTGAAAAAGCGGAACTGTCCGAACTGAATATCATGAAACTCGTTGTTGGAGGCAAACAGAATGAACAAGCTCAATAGCAAAACGGCCGCCCGCAAAACGGGCGATATGCTTAGGACCTATCTGCCGGTGGCCGTATGCTTGATACTGGTGATCGCTTCCAGCTTTTTATCTGAAAACTTCCTGACATTGCAGAATATATTCAACCTGCTGCGGCAGAATTCCGGCACCATATTGGTAAGCCTCGGCATGCTGCTTGTCATCCTGACGGGCGGGATCGATCTTTCCGTAGGTTCCATTGCGGCGTTCTCCAGCGTCCTGTTTGCGACTTTGCTGGACGACCGGGCAAAGCAGGCGATGAGCCTGCCGATTGCCCTCCTAATTACGCTGCTGCTTGCGATGGCGTTCGGCCTTCTTGCCGGGTACCTGGTCGCTTTTCAGAAGATCGCGCCCTTTGTTGTCACGCTCGCAACCATGACGGCGGCGCGCGGCGTTGCCTACATGATCTCCCACGCCAAGACCATACCCATAACCAACACGGTCGTCAATATTTTCAACAAGGGCTCATGGTACTCGGTTCCTTTCTCGGTCATACTCGCCCTCCTTTTATTCATACTGATCGCGCTCCTTTTGAAATATACCGTCTACGGCCGCCTGATTCAGGCGATCGGCAGCAATGAAACCGCCGTGCGGCTTTCAGGGATACGCACGAACTATTACATCATGTCGGTATACGTTATTTCCGCCGCCCTGTGCATGTTTGGCGGCATCATAGAATCCCGCACCGGCGTAGGCGACGCAAGGGTAAGCCAGGGGCTGGAGCTCGATGCCATCGCGGCCTGCGTGATCGGCGGGGCGAGCCTTTCAGGCGGCAAGGGGACCGCGATCAATACGCTGATGGGCGTGCTGATTTTAGGACTGATCGGCAACATCATGGCGCTGATGAAGGTGGCCCCCTACCCGCAGCAGGTCATCAAGGGCGTTATCATTATCGCGGCCGTGCTGCTGCAGGGCAGGGGCGAAAAGAACTGATTCCGCGGGTATTCAAAGGAATTTTATTTCCGCACAGCGGTGCGTCTTAACCCGGCGTAAACCTGCGAGTAGTGCCGCGGGTTTGCCACATATCGTACGCTGGCCCTTCAAAGCACTACTTGAGGGAACAGGGTACGCGCAACTGCATGCCATCCAACTATGAAAACAAGGGGGAAAGACTAATGAAAAAAGTATTCTCTGTTCTTCTGGTTGCGTTTCTGATTTGCGCCCTCACTACATCCTGCGCGGGAGTCTCCACGGGTGAGACGCCTGCGGAACCGGCGGCTGCGCCCGCGTCCAACCCGCCTGCTGCCGCCACCGATGCGCCTTCAGCGCCCGCGCCTGCGGCCAACAAACCCCTGACCGAGCAAAAGATCGGCCTGACCATGCAGACCCTTAACGGCGCATACTTCTCCGCCCAGGAAGAGACCTTCAAAATGCTTTGCGCGTCAAAGGGCATTGAATGCATCACTGCGGACGCCAACGGCGATACCAACCAGGAACTTGCCAATGTTGAAAACTTCATTACCCAGGGCTGCACGATCGTCGTGATCAACCCCGTGCATCCGGAGGGAACTGTCGAGGCCACGCGCAAGTGCGCCGAAGCAGGCGTTGCGGTATTCATCATGGACAACTCCATTTCGCCCAGCGCCGATTACGTTTCCATGATCCAGTCCGATAACTATACGCTGGGAACGCTGGTAGGCGCGGACATCGCCGAAAAGTTCGGCAGCGAGGAGATCCGCATCGGCATGCTTAGCGGCAATACCGGCAACACCTTGGGTGTGGCGCGCAGAATGGGCACGCTGGCTGGCATTGTGGAGTACCAGCTCGAGAAAAACGGCGAGTCCAACGTAAAAATCTTGACGCAAGGCTGGGGCGGCTGGAATCAGGCGGATGGCCAGAAGGCTGCTGAAAACATGCTCACGGCTGCACCCGAAATGAACTGCATATTCGCCGAGAACGACGATATGGCGCTGGGCGCGCGGGAAGCATGCCTGGCTATGGGCCGCACCGATATCGTGATCTGCGGGGCGGACGGCAACAAGACCATGTACGGGCTCATTCAGGAAGGCGGCCAGATGTTTGCCACCGGCCGCAACGATCCCGCGGAGTGCGCCACCAAGGTGCTTGAAACCATTGAAAAATGGAACAGCGGCGAGGCCGTGCAGAAGCTGGTGTACCTGACGCCCGTCAGCGTCAGCCCCAAGAATATCAACCAGTATTATAAGCCGGACTCCCTGTTCTAAACCAAATCGTGAGGTGACTCGATGAAGATGTTCATTGACGGCAAACAGGTGGAAGCGCGCGACTGCCGTACATTTGATGTGCTGAACTCTGCTACGCTTGCATTCATAGACAAGGTTCCCAGCGCCACCCCTGAGGACGTGCAGGAAGCCATTGGCGCCGCGCAGAGGGGCAAGGTTGCCTGGGGTGCAACGCCGGTACACGAACGCGCCCGTATCATGATGGCTTGCGCGGACGAAGTGGACCACAGGCGCGAGGAGCTTGCGATATCGCTCAGCACCGAAATGGGCAAGATCATCCGCGAGGCGCGGAGCGAGGTGCGCGTCTGCGCGCAGATACTGCGTGGTTTTGCCGAGAAGGCCAGCCATCACTACGGACATACTCTAACCGACTACCAGATCGGTACGGAGCAGGATATCATATTCACCCGGAGGGAACCGCTTGGCGTGGTGGCGTGCATTTCCCCGTTCAACTATCCGGTGGAGCTGTGCATGCAAAAGGTGGCGGCCGCTCTGGCGGCCGGCAATGCGGTCATCGTAAAGCCGGCGTCCGATAACCCGCTTACGGTGATGAAAATCATCGGGATATGCCTTTCCTGCGGGATACCGGGCAACGTGCTGCAGCTTCTCACGGGCAGCGGCTCCGTCGTGGGCGAACTGCTGGCCAAAAGCGACAAGGTCAACGCCATCAGCCTTACGGGCAGTACGGAGGTGGGCCTGCATGTTGCGGAAGCCGGCGCAAAAACGCTCAAGCGCGTATTCCTTGAGTTGGGCGGCAACGATCCTTTTATCGTGTTTGACGACGCGGATCTAGAGCACGCCATACGCGACGCCACGCAGGGCAGGGTACAAAACGCCGGCCAGACCTGCTGCTCCCCCAAGCGCTTTATCGTACAGGATACCGTCAAGGACGCGTTTATCACAGGCGTCATTGCGCGGATCAAGGCGCTGAAACTGGGGAGCCCGCTGGAGGAAACGACGGACCTAGGCTCGCTCATCAGCGAGCGCGCGGCGCAGGAGGTCCACAGGCAGGTGGAACATACTATACGGCAGGGAGCAAAGCTCGTCTGCGGCGGCAACCTGTACGACAGGACCTATTATGAGCCGACCATACTGGATGATGTGACGCTGGAGATGGACGTCGCGGGCGATATGGAGATATTCGGCCCTGTCTTCCTGATCATTACGTTCAGGACCGAGGAGGAGGCCATAGAGATCGCCAACCATACCTGCTATGGGCTGCAGGCGGGCGTTATGACGAAGGATATGAGCAAAGCCATGCGTGTGGCATCCAGACTCGAATGCGGTGGTGTGGTCATCAACAGCTCCGGCAATTACCGGCATCTGGACCAGCCCTTCGGCGGCTACAAGATGAGCGGCGTGGGGCGCGAAGGCGTCAGCGTGACGTTGGATGAAATGACCCAGGAAAAAAGCTACATTATGAAAAACATCCTTGCGGGCTAAATCCCCCGATGTCCCTGGGCAATCAGAAGGGCCCGGCTGAAACGGCCGGGCCCTTCTGATGGGCAGGATATCATACCCGCCCAGTACACGGAATCCCACAACAACCATCAAGGTAAAGTTGGATGCATACGATCTTGCAGCAGCTTGGGGAGATTGGAATCGTCCCCGTGATTAAAATCGACCATCCGGAGCATGCGGTACCCCTTGCGCGCGCTTTACTTGGGGGCGGGCTTCCCTGCGCCGAGGTAACGTTTCGCACGGCGGCGGCTGAAGAAGCCATATGCAGAATAGAGCGCGAGCTTCCGAATATGCTGCTGGGCGCGGGCACCGTGCTCAGCACAGAGCAGGCTGACCGCGCGATTGACGCAGGCGCGCGGTTCATCGTAAGCCCGGGATTCAATCCTGCCGTTGTGGAGCACTGCATTAAGAAAGGCCTTCCTATTGCGCCGGGATGCGCCTCTCCCACGGATATGGAGCGCGCGCTGGAGCTTGGCCTGGATGTGGTAAAAGTCTTTCCTGCGGAGCAGCTGGGTGGCCTGCCGTTTTTGAAAGCGGTATCGGTGCCATACCCGGCGCTGCACTTCATACCTACGGGCGGCATCGGGCCGGACAATCTTTGCGCGTATCTTGGCTTTGAAAAGGTCCTTGCCTGCGGCGGTTCCTGGATGGTTCCGTCCGCCCTGATAGAGGAAGGGCGCTTTGAGGAGATCACGCGGCTATGCCGGGAGGCCGTACGCCTGATGCTTGGGGTTTCCCTTGCGCATATCGGCATCAACACGGAAAACGAAGAGAAGGCTCGTGAAACGGCGGAGGCGTTTGCGGCGCTGCTGGGCTTTTGTGTAAAGCCCGGCAACGGCTCCTTCTTCGCGGGCGAGTATGTGGAGGCGATGAAAGCGCCGTACTTGGGCTGGAACGGGCATATCGGCTTTGGCGTAAACAATGTTGTGCGTGCCCGCGCATATTTTGAGCGGCAGGGCTATGTCTTCCGGCAGGATACCGCCAAGTATACCGATTCCGGCAAGCTGAATTCTATTTATTTCGAGAATGAGCTTGCAGACTTTGCCGTGCATATCGTGAACAAATGGAGCCTTACTGACACGACTATTTACAAATAGGGAATTGACGCATGTTCGGTTTATAACCCTCAAAAATCTCGTTCATCTGGGAAAGGATGGACGAGATTTTTGGTCATAATGAAGCAATGGAGGTTTCTATTTGAAGTTCTGCTTAGTATAAGAACGTTAAACAATAAAATAGCGCAGCTTTTACCTATTGGAGTTGGTAGTATAATATCTGCTCTATACAACCGATTATAGTAAATTATAATCTTTATCGTAGGTTTTATTAATAGAAATGTCTTTCTCCTTTTGATACATTTCTATTCACGAGAAACTTTACCATCTAGTAGATGGCTGCCCGTCCATAGGCGTTATGCACATCATGATACCGTGTAAGAAAATATGTAACTCTGTTCCTTAATGAATCGCACAAGGTGTCGCTTAATTGCTTATTGAGCCCACGATTTGAAATGGTCCATATCAATTCAATTATCCTTCATAAATAGTTTGCTCGTAAACATAATGCGAAGTTTGCATAACACCTAGACGCGCGCAAGATCAACATTCTAGGACATAATTAGTCTTGACATATAGTATACAACGCCTACGCTAGGGGCGGGTCATCTGTTCTCCCGTTCCCGGTTGCTCCGATTTTGCTGGTGGCTCTTTAGCAGGCCTCTCGGCCGTAGCATTTTTATCGTAATCGGCAATTGATTTTACATAAGTTATCACAACTATTATAATAGCCAATATGATAAGCTTAGAAAAGGGTGATTTTTAATGATCAAACCATGTGGTCCATACTTTCTTATGAACAGTGACAGATCTGAATATACGAGTGGAACTGGATTACGCAGAACAGACCTACACATTCATTCCTGCTATAGCGCAGATGGAGAATATACGCCTGCTGAGCTTGTTCAAATGTGTATAGATGCGGGTATTTCCATTATGGCGATAGCCGATCATAATTGTATAAAAGGGGCTCAGTCAGCAATTGAAATAGTGAAAAATACGCAATTAAACTATTATCCTGCTATAGAAATTGACTGTACCTACCAAAACATCAATTTTCATGTTCTTGGGTATGATATCAAACTAAAAAGTCCTGATTTTGAAGCCATAGAACAGAATGTAAGAAAACAGTGTGTTTATACTTCTAAAGAAAGTCTCCGACTGGTAAACAAGTTGGGCTTTTATCTCACCGAAGAAGATCTGAAGGAGGTAACCGCCGAAGGATATTGGAGTGAAAGCTGGACGGGAGAGGCTTTTGCTGAAGCACTGTTGAAGGATGAAAAATATATTGATAATATTCTTTTACGGGCTTATAGAGAGGGTGGTCAACGAAGCGATAACCCATATGTAAATTTCTATTGGGATTATTGCTCACAGGGAAAGCCGTGCCATGTAGGCATGACATATCCCGATTTGAGGGATGTGATTGATATAATTCACCGCAATAGCGGTAAAGCTGTATTGGCCCATCCGGGCGTTAACCTGCACGGAAATTTAGATAAGATCGATCAGCTGATCCCATTAGGCCTTGACGGGATTGAAGTTTATAGTAGTTACCATTCTCCTGAAGTTGCCCAATGGTTTCTGAGGAAAGCCCGGCATCATGGTGTTTTTGTAACATGCGGAAGTGATTTTCACGGCAAGACAAAACCGGCGATTGAGCTAGGTTTTTGTGGTGTACCGTCTCTTATTAATTAAAAAGTATGGTTGCTGTTTTTGACGGTTGGTTTAGTATCAACATGTTCACTTGGAATGCAATCCCTTTGGAGCGCGCCCCCTATAAAAGGATAATCGGAAGTTCAGTTCGCTGACGATCCTATAAATAATGTGATTTAACGGTGCTAATAATCGGAAATAACATCTTTTTATATATTGATTAATTCCGCGATACGCGGGATAATTTGTACAGCCCCAGAACTCTCTGCCGGCATTATTTCCTTTGGTTGTCTTACGCTTAATCATTGGCGCGCCGCACCTAAGACTAAATTGGTACATCGGCGCTATCTGAAGTGATATTATTCGAGGGGAAAGAGAATGAGGGAGTTTAATATCGGCTCAGTCGTGCCATTTGGCGGTTATCATTGGCGCATTCTTGATATACAAGGCAATGCGGCTTTAATTATAACTGAATACATGACCGAACAACACCCCTATAATAATTGCGCTGGTGATGTGACATGGGCTGACTGCTTGCTAAGAAAGTATCTTAACGGTGAGTTTTATAACAAATTTACCGCGGCCGAACAGTCAAGAATCATTCCGGTATTGAATAAAAACGACGACAATCAGTGGTACGGTTCAAGAGGCGGAGAAGATACTCGAGATTACATATTTCTTCTGAGCATTGAAGAAGTGGTGTGCAAATATTTCGGTGACAGCAGTAAAAACCTTGAAAGCCGCAGCGCTAAACAACGATACTGGTTTCAAAGGAAAGATAAAAACAACAACAAGCGAAGAGCGACATTCGATGGGTATGTATGGTGGTGGTGGCTTCGGTCGTCCGGGCGGGACAATAGAAGAGCCGTATATATCCACGGCGACGGCAATATAGGCATTCAGGGAAACGGCACCTTCCGCTACAGCAGCAGCACGATTCATCCTTCAACAGGTGATAACAGCGGCGGAGTTCGTCCTGCTTTGTGGCTGAGTATATGATTTGAATTAAGGTTTTTGAAGAAATTTATTGCGAAATTGAAATAGCTTCTTGATTTTTCCAAACCAAGAAGCTATAAGTAAACAATCTGACTCCGGAATATTATGAATTCCGGAGTTTTTTGTTGGTTTTAAACGGCAGCAGGCACTTCCT
Source organism: Bacillota bacterium (assembly GCA_023408815.1). Lineage (GTDB taxonomy): Bacteria > Bacillota > Clostridia > Lachnospirales > Lachnospiraceae > Kineothrix. The sequence continues at coordinate 11,806 of JAEYJO010000061.1, forward strand.
TGTTGTTGTTTGCGAAGTTCTGTAAAATAACGAGAGGCTCGTAAGCGCCGGTATTGGTAATCGTAATACCCTCGCCTGCAGCTGCTTCGGATACGAAGAACTCGTCTCCGGAAATATCCTCGAATCTAAGAAGCTCGGGAGCCGCACATTCATAAGCGCCGAAGGTGCCATGTCCCTGAACGACCAGAGCCGTATAACAAGCAGCGTCCTTAACCACTACGGAAGCCTTGGGAGCAACGGTAATTTCTTTTGCAGCTACCCATTCGTTGGCGTAAGCCACCCATTTTTCACTAAGGCCTTCCTGATTAGTTTCGCGTACCTTAGGAGCGCGGAAATATTTTTCCTTGTAGTCAGAGCGGGTGCTTTCTTCCCAGTCGATCTGGCTGAATAAAGCGTCGATATTGTCCTTTTCGGATTCCGGCTGGCAGTCAGTCAGAAGGTTATGAGGGTTAACCTCACCCATGGTGACATTTTCCATAATGGTATTAACATCGCTGTTCCACTGGGGCTCAAAGGTTACGAGAGAAGCGGGGGCGTGAATGACGCCGGCCGCCGTATACCAGCCGGTACCGAGCTGAATACGGTAAGCGCGGGAAAGTTCCGTGATACGTGTATCCTTCTTATCGTAGTTACGCAGACATTCTTTCACTTCTTCCTTCGTAGTGGACGGATCGAAACCAAAGTAGGTCAGCGGGAAACGTCCCAGATAGGAAGAGTTGTACTGAACCGGGAAGTAATAAGCCTCCGGCTTGCCATGCATGCCGATGCGGTTTGCCATCTCCTCGGTCAGGTGAAGATGATGGAATAACGGCTTGTCATAGTCGTATAATTTGGCAAAGGTCGGCCATGTGCCGTATCTTGCCTGAAGGCTTTCGCCGATCAAATCTGCGCCCAGTTCATCCACGCAGTCCTTAAATAATATTTTTTCTCCGGTTTCATCGTCGTAGACGAAGCTCATACCTTCAGTAGCTCCGGTCTTGGGGCCGTTTAACGCTACTGTGGTGGAACCCAGCCAACGCTCACAGATACCGCCGCGATCCATGCCGAAAGCATAATAATCGTCGGGATGCAATCTCAGACGATGTCCCGGCTCATTGAAGCCGCGGGGAACCCATGTGGGAGCCAGATGAAAAACTCCTTTTCCTTGTTCAAATACTTTTCTTACCTTACTCATTGTTAGTACCTCCTTGAATGTTATATGATTTATTGGTAACAGATCAGCCTTACTCGGTTCTGAATAAACGAAGCTCGGCAGCATATTTCTTGGACTGTCCGGGTGCTAAATACTGAAGCTGTTTCTTTTCCCCGATGGCATTTCGGCCGTCAAGCTTATTGGTGCAGGGTTCGATACCTAAGACGTAATCGTATTCGCCCATCATTTTCCATTCGGTAAACTCAGGGAAAACTGAAGTGTCGAAAGATAACTCCAAGCCCTTCCCGATGGATTCGTTGCTGACTTTCACCTTTGCGGTTTTCTCCGCGAACATATGATAATAGCATTGTTCCACGAAATTAGGAACGGGTTTTAACATCTTATTCCAAGTATCGAGATCCTCTGCAGCTCTGTCGTCTCTCGGGATTACCTGGTCGGAGTTGATTTCCAGCTTTGTCGTCTCGTCCAAGAGGGGATAGCCTACATTTATGTGATAGAGAAGCATAACGGCTTCTTCGCTGGAACCCTCGTTAGTTACGGTATCCTCGATGGAGATGAGATTATCTGTAAGACCAACGGTTATGGTGCGGGTAAGGGTCAGCTTTGCACCGAAAATTGTGTGGTCACGCATGGTTGCGTGAATACGAATGGCCTCCTCGTCGGTTTCATAATAAATGTGATCCGCAGGTATATTTCCGATGGTGCCATGAAGTCCGTGAAGCTTGCCGTTGTCCTCGTTGGGACCGCCGATATTCTGAAGTCCGCATGTGGTGATCAAGCCGCAGTTAAAAGATTTCAGGAAGCCAAATCCATCGCGTCCCTCCTGAAAATACTGAGGGCTTACATAGCCGGAGGGGGAAGTATAGTTCATCCGCGAACCGTCGAAGTAAAGCTCTGAAATGTCGCAGCAGCGGTCTGCGCAGACGGTCATGTCGATTCCCAGTCCGTTGCGAATGCGAAGTAGATGCATACCGTCTCCTTTTCCTCCCAGAAGCCGATATTCCTCCACACCGGATAACTGAAGAGGATGTCCGATGTATTTGTTTTTACTCATAGTTTAATTGCTCTCCTTTCCTTTTCCTTATTCTCTTTTTGATTTCTGACTTTTCTTTTCGTTTTTAATTTTAATGTTGAACTAATATTAGTATTTATGTTTAATAAAAAAATATTAGGGAAAGATATGAAAGAAATGTGTCAGCTAAGGTTTTGTAATCTCATTGTAGTATTAAACAAATGAAAAATCAAGAAATAAAATTTCATTTCGAACACTAAATTTGGATAAAAAGCATGAAAATAGTGAAAATGCACGGAAAAATAACAAAAAATGAGAAAAAAAATTTCATAAAGCGTTGACAGAAAGAAAAGCAAGGGGTATGATGTTTGCAAAAGTACTTTATAAAAGTGCTGTTAAAGATTATGACAATGCTGCATAAATCAAAGGAGGAAAAACAATATGTTACTTAACATGAATGAGCTATTAAAGGTTGCAAACGAGCACAACTTTGCTGTACCTGCATTTAACATCGGTACAGGCCAGATTTTAAACGGTGTAATGGATACTTGCGAGAAATTGCAGGCACCGGTCATCCTGGCGATTCATCCGTCTGAATTGGAATTTCAGGGGGACAGCTTCCTGCAAATGTGCATCGACCGCGCTAACAAATCGAAGGTGCCGGTATGTATCCACTTGGACCACAGCGGATGGGAACCCATCGTACGTGCTATTCGCGCAGGTTTCACCTCAGTTATGATCGACGCATCCCATCTTCCCTTCGAAGAGAACATCGCTGCTACCAAACAGGTATGTGAGCTGGCTCATCCTCTCGGAGTTTCGGTAGAAGGCGAGCTTGGAACTATCGGAACCACGGACGGAGATACGGAAGGCGGCACCGATGAGATCATCTATACAAAGCCTGAGGATGCAGTTCGTTTCGTAGAAGAAACAGGATGCGATACATTAGCAATCGCTATCGGAACGGCACACGGCATTTATCCTGAAGGAATGAAACCAGAACTTAAGCAGGATCTGCTCTCCGAAATCAAGAGTAAGGTATCTGTTCCTCTAGTGCTTCACGGCGGCTCCGGAAATAAAGATTCCGAAATTGCAGAAGCAGTAAAACGCGGCGTTAATAAAATAAATATTTCTTCTGATATTAAAGATGCTTTCTATCAGAAACTTCGTATCACGCTCCAGGACAAGAAAGTACGTGAGCCCTTCGAGCTGTATCCGGAAAGTGTAAAGGCTATGCAGGAAGTATGCGAGCATAAAATCAAATTATTTAATGATGATGATAAGGTAAAATACTACGAACTGTCTAAGATGATTTAATATGAGTTGAGGATGGATGACATGAAAAAAATATTAAACCGAAGCGGCGACATTGTAACACAAAGTATACAAGGCTTTCTGGCTGCCTACGATAAATATTTCGAGGCTGTTCCGGAAACGAATTGCTTTGTCTATAAGAATAGAAGAAAAGGGAAGGTTTCTCTGGTCATTGGAGGCGGCAGCGGGCACGAGCCATTGTTTTCCGGATTTGTAGGAAAAGGGCTGGCGGACGCGTCTGCCAACGGCAATATATTCGCATCTCCCAATCCGCAGGTAATTACCGAAACTGCGAAAGCGGTAGATGAAGGCAAGGGCGTTTTGTTTATTTATGGAAATTATGAAGGAGACAACCTGAATTTCGATATGGCCGAAGAAATGTGCGACTTTGAGGATATAAAGACTGCACATGTACGTGTGTGGGATGATTGTGCATCCGCCCCGAAGGAAAGAATCGAAGACCGCAGAGGTATTGCGGGTGATATCTACGTGATCAAGGTTGCGGGAGCTGCCTGCGATGCCGGCCTTTCCTTAGAAGAAGTGCTGCGTGTGACCGAGAAGGCGAGAGACAATATCAACACGATCGGTCTTGCTACATCGCCCGGCTCCATTCCCGGACTTAACAAGCCAACCTTCGAATTAGGTGAGGATGAAATTGAATTCGGAATGGGACTGCACGGGGAGCCCGGAATTGAGAGAACTACCATGAAGCCTGTGGACGAATTAGTGGACCGCATGTATGATGAGCTGAAGAGGGAAATGTCTCTTAATTCTAACGACGAAGTAGCTGTTCTCGTAAACGGCTTAGGTTCTACCACTCTTGTGGAACTCAATACAGTATATTATGAATTGGACAAGCGCTTAAAGGGTGAGGGAATAAAGGTTCATGATGCGGAGATAAAAAGCTGGTGTACCTGTCAGGAAATGGGTGGATTCTCCATTACGATCTTAAGGTTGGACGATGAATTGAAAAAATATTATGATGCTTCTTGTTGTTCCCCCTATTACGCGAGGGAGGCTTTGGTATGAAAAGAATTAATGTAGGAACCTGCAAGCAAATGGTTATAGCTGCCTGCGATGCGATTATCGATAATAAAGAATACCTCACAGAGGTAGACAGTAAGATCGGAGACGGCGACCATGGAATAGGTATGTCCGGCGGCATGGAAAAAGCAAAAGCCGCACTTTTGGCAAGAGATGATTTGGCGACGATTAACGATGTATTCAAAACCACGGGACTGCAGATGCTCAATTCAATGGGCGGTGCGTCCGGCGTTATATTCGGTTCGATGTTCCTTGGCGGTATTAAGGATTTGGAACCGGCGACGGAGTTAGACGGGGAGCTGTTCTCTAAGATGATGAGCAACGCTGTCAAAACAATCAAGCTTCGCGGAAAAGCGGAAATCGGCGATAAAACAATGGTGGATGCTTTAGAACCTGCAGCAGCAGCTCTTGAAAGAGCGGACAAGGAAGATCTGACCCTCCTTATGGGTGATGCGGCTATGGCGGCAGCCGGTGGAGTGGAAGCCACAAAGGATATGGTGGCGAAATTCGGCAGAGCAAAATCCTTAATGGAGCGTGCCATCGGATTTCAGGATGCCGGAGCGACATCTGTAATGATCATATTCGAAGCGATGCACAGGTATTTGCAGGCGCAGGAATAGTTCCAGGGCAAAATATGAATAAAAAAAGAACAAATTATGAATAAAGCATAAATAAAGTAAGAATAATTATTGAAGAAAAGAGTCTGGATTTTAATTTCATCCATTCTCTTTTTTTCATCCAAAATCGACTTATTTTTAAATGTGTACAAAATAAACAAAAAACGATTCGAAAAAGCGGAAAAAACACGATGGGAAATGTATAAAGCATACAACAATCATAAAAACTTTCATGAAAAAATATATTTTTTCATGAAAGATATTGACAAAACTCTAGATTATATGTATACTTCTATTAAATTCTTAATAAAAGTGAAACGCGAAAAATGACATGAAAAATGGAGCGGAAAAAGCAGTATATATTCCGTCCGGACGGTAAAGAATTATCAGATAGAAGGATGTGTTTGAAAGATGTCATATGTAGACAAATACCGGCAATACCTCGAAGAAAGTACATCCCTTGCAGCATACAGCAAAAAAGAGGGAAAAGCACCTGTATTCGCATATACGAGCAACTTAGATGTGGTGTTGGTCTGGGATTCGAAAATATACAATGAAATATTGGATACTTATTTAAAAGAAGAGCCTTATGTCAAAGAAGGTGACGTCATGGATACATTAGAAGACTTTGCCCGTATCAGCAGTTTTTATCTGATGCAGGGACTGGGCGGCAACTTTGACATTACAGATATCGCGGTGTGCGATTATTTGAAGGAAATGTTTGTATCCGAATTTGCCCTGGGAGGCACCTGCGCACAGGCAGCAGCAGCCATAGGAACGATGGGATTTCCTGTTAACGTTCATTTGACGGATGCTTGCAGGAAAGTATCGGAGATGATGGATCATGAAGGAACGACGATCATCGAAGGAAATAAAAAAGTGCCTATCATGAAGGGAACGTCCATGGAGGAGCCGGTGTACCATTTTATTCTCCAGTTCAACAAGGGCGATAGAATACGAATTTTAGGACGGGAAATAGAAATACCGCTGTCCAACCGTTTGATACTTTTCTACGATACGGTACACAAGGAAGTTCCTATTAAGACAGAATTTCTGGATTATTGGAACGAAGCGGAGCAGTCACCTTCTTCCTATTTAATATCCGGCTTTGATGCGATTATAGATTTAGCAATCATGGAGAAGCGTCTGCAGGAGCTCAATCCTCATTTGGAGACGATGCGCAAGAGACATCCGGAGACGGTGATTTATTTTGAAGGCGCCTTTTATATGAACCCTAAGGTAAAGGAGCAGGCCTCGGACACATTTGGCAAATATGCTCATATCATCGGAATGAACGAAGAAGAACTGGAGCAGCAGGCAAAGCGGTTCGGATACGAAATAGATATTGAGACGATAGAAGATGTATTAAAGGGGTTGGAAGTAATTCTTTCCAAGTATCCGGTCAAGGGAATTGTTCTGCATACGAAAGATTACGCGATGTATTACGGCGATGAGCTTAAGGGCGTGGATATTGAAAGAGGTCTGACCATGGGAAATATCATGTCGGCTACGAGAGCGAGAATCGGCAGATACGGGAATCCGCAGGAATGCGAAGAAACTTTATTGCTGGCTCTCAGCCAAAGAGGACTTCAGTTTGCCGAAGCAGCTATGCAGCAGGATTCGGAGCGTACGATCAAGGTGGTGCCTTCCAGATACTTGGAGCATCCCAAGTATACGATAGGCTTGGGCGATACGTTTACTGCAGGCGTACACACCTGCTTTATTCAAAGAAAATAGAGACGGCGAGGAGGAATGCACAGTGTCATATTTAATGGGAATTGATCTAGGAACCTCCAGTCTGAAAGTATTGATAATAGATGAAAAAGGTGCGGTAAAGGCAGTCTATGCAAGAGATTACCAATTCTCCTCTCCTTATAACGGATATGCGGAGCACGACCCTAGACATTGGTGGGAGGCCTGCGTTTCGGCTATACGGGAAGCTATTCCAAAGAGCGGTGTAAAACCGGAGGAAATAGCCGGAGTAAGCTTTTCGGGACAAATGCATGGAGCTGTTATGCTGGACGGAAAAAAGGAAATCATACGTCCTGCCATACTTCATTGTGATGCAAGATCCTCCAGGCAGGTGAAATACATGAAGGAAACTCTTGGAGAAACGAGACTGAAGGAACTTGTCATGAACCCGATTTATTCGGGGTTCCTGCTCCCATCCTTATTATGGGTAAGGGAAAACGAGCCTGAGAATTATAAGCAGGTGCGTTACGTGTGTCTCCCTAAGGATTATATAAAATTTAAGCTTACCGGGGAAATTACGTCCGATTATTCGGATGCCTCTGCGACGCTCGCTTTTGATATCAGAAATGGAAGCTGGTCGAAGGATATTTTGGATATTTTTTCTGTTCCAATAGAGATTTTTCCGCCTTGCCTTAATACCGACGAGGCGGTGGGAAGAATAAGCGAGGAGGCCGCAAGACAAACAGGACTGTCTGTGAAAACGATAGTAGCAGCAGGCGGCGGAGATCAGGTAATGCAGGGAATTGGAAACGGCATTACATTCGCAGGGGGCTCTTCCGTAAATATAGGAACCAGCGGACAGGTGTCTTTCCAAAGCGACATACCGATTTTAAACCCTAAGCTTTCCACCAATACTTTCTGTGGTTATAAAAAAGGCAGATGGATTACCATGGGAGCCATCATGAATGCCGGAATATCTTTGAAATGGTGCAACAAGTTATTAGGACAGACAGATTATAAAAAAATAGATGAAGCGGTGAGTCAGGTAGTGCCGGGAAGCAACGGCGTCATATTTCTTCCTTATTTGAATGGAGAGAGAACCCCTCACTTGAATCCCGATATCAGCGGCGAATTCGTAGGAGTAAATATCAATACGGGACCGATAGAGCTGACAAGAGCTGTGATGGAAGGGGTTTCCTACGCGCTGATGCAGTGTATCGAGCTGTGCGGTGAACTGGGACTTAAGACCAAGGATTATATGGTAGCCTCCGGAGGAGGTGCGAGAAGTGCTCCGTGGTTACAGATGCAGGCAGATATTTATAACATACCCTTAAGGGTCATGGAGACTGAGGAACAAGCTAGTCTAGGTGCAGCGATTGCGGCAGGAGTAGGAGCCGGAGTCTTTAAGGATATAGAGGAAGGATGCAAAAGAACCGTCCGTTACAAAGATATGGAGGTAATCCCAGACGCTGCCAGACACCGTATTTATGAAGAATATTACGGATTGTTCAAAGAGATATATAAGACGAGCGGCCATGTGTTGGAAAAGGTCACTCTGCTGGGGAGAAGAATTGAAAAAGAAAACTTGTTTGAATGAAAAATGGAGGTGAAAGCGTTGGAAAAGAACACAGACGGTAAGAATGAGTATATTTTACAATGCGAAGGTATCAGCAAGGCGTTCGGAGGAACACAGGCGCTTAAAGATGTTCAGCTGCACGTGAAACCAGGAGAGGTACATGCTCTGATGGGAGAAAATGGTGCAGGTAAATCTACGCTCATGAAAATTGTAATCGGTCTTCATAAGCAGGACAAGGGAACCGTTACCTTCGAAGGGCAGCCCTATCAGGTGAAAGGGCCGGTAGACGCTATTAACGCAGGAATTGCGATGATTCATCAGGAATTGAATCCGGAGCCGTATCTGTCCATCGCGGACAGTATCTTCCTTAAGAGAGAGGATACTGTAGGTAAGTTTTTTCTCAATAAGAAGAAACAGAACGAAAGAGCGGGAGAAATATTAAAGCAGTTTGATTTCCCTTACGGGCCTAAGACATTAATTAAGGAACTGACGCTGGCGCAGGTTCAGATGGTTGAGATCATCAAAGCGGTATCTTCGGATGCGAGAATGATTATCATGGACGAGCCTACATCCTCTCTGGACAGTGAAGAGACGGATCACTTGTTCCGTGTTATCAGGGAACTAAAGGCGAAGGGTGTGGCGATTATCTATATTTCACACCGTATGGAAGAAATTTTCAAGATATGTGATACCGTATCGGTATTCCGAGACGGAATGTATATTACATCCGCTCCTCTGTCTGAAATATCCAGAGATGAACTAATCTCAAAGATGGTAGGACGCAAGGTGGAGAATGTATTTCCGAAGGTGGACTGCAAGATCGGTGATGTCGTATTCAAAGCGGAAAACTTGAGCGGAAAAGGCTTTAAGGATATTAACTTCGAGGTACATGCAGGAGAAATAGTGGGAATTTCGGGACTGGTAGGCTCAGGACGAAGCGAGACGATGAGAGCCATATTCGGACTGGATCCTATAGACAGCGGTAAGATGTATCTGGAAGGCAAGGAAATCAAGAATAAAAATCCTCGCTCAGCCATTAACAAAGGAATTTGTATGGTAAATGAGGATAGAAAAAATTACGGTTTATGCCTGCTGCGTTCCTTGAGGGAAAACATTTCCCTGCCTAATCTGCCCAAAAAGCAGAAAGGTCTTTTGATCAATCAAAGGCGGGAGATAAAGGAATGCGAAGAAGTTGCAAAGCAGCTCACCGTAAAAGCAGCCAGCATAGAGCACGATGCTTTTTCATTAAGCGGTGGAAATCAGCAGAAAGTAGTAATTGCAAAATGGATTATGGCAAATCCCAAGCTTCTTATTTTGGATGAGCCTACCAGAGGTGTGGATGTCGGAGCGAAATCAGAAATCCATTCTCTTATGTGCCAGTTTGCTGCCAAAGGCATGGCGATTATAATGATTTCTTCGGAATTACCGGAGATTATGGGTATGAGTGACCGTATCCTCGTTTACCATGAAGGAACGATAAACGGAGCGGTTACCAGAGAGGAAATCTTAAATTCATCAGCGACGGAAGAAGTTATTTTAGCCAAGGCTTTCGGCGGTAAATAGAGGAGGATAGAAAAAATGATAGGAAAAATCAAAGCAAAGAGTATGAATAACGATAATTTAAGAATGTTCATGGGAAAGTACGGAATCGGTCTCGTTCTGCTTCTGATGATGGTAGTGATCGGTATTATGGAGCCGACATTCGCTACTTCCAAGAACTTTATGAACGTAGCTACTCAGGTAGCCATTAACGGTATGATTTCCTATGGTATGTGTCTTGCAATCACGACCGGTGGTATCGACCTGGCGGTCGGCGCCCAATTAGCTCTGACGAGCTGCGTGCTGGGCGTTACGATTACCAACAGTGGAATGAACGTTTGGACGGCGTGTGGAGTTGCGCTTTTAGTAGCTACATTTTTCGGTTTTTTGAACGGCTTTTTAATCGCTAAATTTAACATGTTCCCTTTCGTTGTAACCTTATCCACACAGTTGATTATCCGTGGTTTGTCTCAGGTTATCAGCGGCGGTAAAGCGATTTCCCTTACGAGCGATGCCTTCAAAGGCATTTATTCCGATAAGTTTTTAGGAATGCCGATTCCAATCGTTATCTTAATTGTAATTTCGATAATTATGTATCTTTTGCTTCACTGGACCAAGTTCGGACGTTATATTTTCGCGGTAGGCGGCAACGTGAACGCTGCAATCGCTTCCGGCGTCAGTGAATTCTGGACAAAGATCGGTGTATATACGGTCAGCGGATTTTTGGCGGGCGTTGCGGCAATTATCTTTACCGCGAAGACAGGCTCCGCACAGTCCAATATCGGTGTAGGTTATGAGACGGATGCGGTTGCGGCCTGCGTACTCGGAGGTACATCCTTCGCCGGCGGTATAGCGACGATTCCCGGAGTACTTATGGGTATCTTCATCATCGGTTTTATCTACAACGGCATGAACCTGATCGGCGTGTCTTCCTATTATCAATCGATCGTAAAAGGCTGCGTTATCATTGGCGCCGTACTGCTCGATATGGTAATGAATAAAAGGAACCGATAAGGGGTAATATTTTACCGACACAAAAAATCAATCTAGGTGATAACTTTTAGGTATCTCTTTATGAATGGGTGGATTACACTCGCAGAAAATGCAATACCCGAAAGTATTACAATATTTAATTAGCACTGGTGGATTCATAAGAAAAAGGAGGAAATATTTATTATGATGAAAAAAGTATTAGCAATCACGATGGCAATCACAATGACCTTCGGCCTGATGGCATGCGGCAGCACCAAGACAGAAACAGCTGAGCCCGCAGCTCCGGCAGAAACGACAACAGAGGAAACGACAGAAGCAGCAGATACCGAAACAACAGCAGAAGATGCAGTAGCAGAAGTTGCTGCAGGCGCTGATGTGAACGGCGATGGTAAAGTAATTGTGGGATATATCTCCAAGAACTTAACAGACCCTTTCCACGCACCGATCAATGAGTATGCAGAAAAGACATTGAACCAGCTGAAGAGCGACGGTGTTATCGATGACTGGACCGGAATCCTCGATGGTGAAACAGACCCTAACAAGCAGATCGACCGTGCTGACGAATGTATTACAAAAGGCTGTGATGCAGTTATTGTCCTTCCGGCTGAGTCAGAAGCATCCGATCCTGCGATAACAAAGCTTGCAGATGCAGGTATTAACGTTATCGTTGTTAATTCAAAGACGACAAGCACAGATGAAAGAGCGATTGCTTACTGCGGTTCCAATGACGTAGAAGCAGGCAAGATGCTTGGTGACTGGGTTGTTCAGAATGTTCCTGACGGCGGAAAATATATCCACTGCACAGGTATCCTTGGAAACTCTGCACAGATCGACCGTGGAGCAGGCCTTGCAGAAGTTATGGCTGCTAATCCTCAGTTCGAAATGGTAGGCGAGCCCGATACACAGTGGTCCGGTGACAAAGCAGCAAACGCTACGACAGACGCTATTGCACAGTATGGTGATGAATTAGTAGCAGTTATCTGCGATAATGACGATATGTCATCCGCAGCACAGCGTGCAGCTAACGATGCAGGCAGAAGCGACATCATCTGCGTAGGTGTAGATGGAAACCAGAACCCGTTACAGATGATTAAAGACGGCGACTTAGGCGCTACCGTACTTCAGGACGGCGTTGGTCAGGTTGCTGCTGGTATCAATGTTATTACAGCGTTAATCAATGGCGAAGACTTTGATTCCGCACCGGTTATTCCTTTTGTACTCGTTACAAAAGATAACGTAGATGAATATTTGCAATAACAAATTATAATTTTCCGAAAAGTGCTGATTAAAATATTGAGTTTGTAATGAAGGGAGGAGTTTGGATGGATAGTCCGGCTCCTCTTGTTTCTCTTATAGGAAGGAGCTCCTATAAGAGAAAAGCCCTACGGGCAGGATGCGCAGATGCGCGCGGAACAAAAATGAAAATTTTAATAAAAAGGAAGGAAATGGAAGATGAAAATAGCGATTGGATGCGATGAAGCGGCATATGCTTTGAAAGTAGAGATTATGAATCATTTAGAAAAAATAGGAGTGGAATACGATGATTTCGGCGCGAACAAAGGAGAAGTAGTGCTTTATCCGGATGTGGCAAAGAGCGTTGCCGAGGCAGTAGCTGACGGCAAATACGAAAGAGGAATCCTCGTATGCGGCACGGGAATCGGGATGGCGATTACGGCGAATAAGGTACCCGGAATCAGGGCGGCGGTATGCCATGATCCATTCTCCACAGAGCGTTCCAGAAAAAGCAATGACGCACAGATCATGTGCATGGGCGAGCGTGTCATCGGTGTAGAGCTGGCAAAATACTTGGTGGATATCTGGCTGAAATGTGATTTTGCAGGCGGTGGTTCCAAACCGAAGGTGGACAGGATTATGGAAGTTGAGCAGTCCTATCTGGCCAGGAAATAGAAGGCCGGTAGGAACGAGGAAGGGAGCATAAGGTAAAATGGATAAGAAATTATATTTTGGAACCAATCTGAAAATGTACAAGACCATCGAAGAAACAGTGTCATATCTTAAGAAACTGGTGGAAAATACAAAGGATATAAGCAGAGATGAGATAGAGCTTTTTGTCATCCCGTCGTATACTTCGTTAAGTGCGGCCGTTACCTCCGTTGACCGCAGCTTTATCAAGCTGGGCGCGCAAAATATGTGCTGGGAAGATCAGGGACAGTTTACGGGAGAGATCTCACCTCTTATGCTAAAGGAGTTGGCGCTGGATATGGTCATGATCGGTCATTCCGAGAGACGGCATGTATTCGGTGAAAAAGACAGAGAAGAGAACCTTAAGGTGAAGGCCTCTTTGGCTCATGGTTTCAATACTCTTTTGTGTATCGGAGAGACTCTGGAAGAAAAAGAATACGGCATCAGTCCGGAGGTCCTTCGTACCCAGCTCAAGGTAGGTTTTCATGGAGTTTCAAGTGATCAGGCGGACAAAATTAAGGTAGCTTACGAACCGGTGTGGTCCATCGGAGTAAACGGCATTCCGGCTTCGGCAGAGTATGCCGAAGAGATGCACAAGGTGATCAAGAGCTGTCTGGAAGAGCTGTTTGGAAGAAGGAGTGCAGAGATTCCTGTTTTATACGGCGGAAGCGTGAATCCGGGAAATGCGGAGGAGATGATTGTCCAACCCTCTGTCGACGGTCTTTTTACCGGACGTGCCGCATGGCAGGCGGATGATTTTGATAAACTGATCCGTCAGGCAATGAATGCTTATGAAAAAAGATAAAAAACAAAAGAAAAAGAAAAATTATTTAGATAGAATGCTTTACCATATATCCTCCTGTATGCTGCCCGTGATACCGGTGCTGGTGGCAGGAGGGCTGCTGAAGCTGGCTACGCTGCTTCTGGGCTACACTCCGCTGATAGAGGTATTCCCGGATACGAAAGTGATTCTGGAATCCATCGGCAATGCACCCTTTTATTTTCTGCCTCTTATCGTGGCTTATACGGCGGCGAGGCATTTCGAGGCGGATGTGGTCAGCGCCATGGCGGCGGCAGGAACGCTGCTGCTTCCAAGCTTTATCAGGTTGATGGAGCAGGAAAACGGCGTGCTCTTCATGGGAATTCCGGTTTATCGGATGTCCTATGCATATACGGTATTTCCTATCATTGTTTTGATTTATTTGATGAGCGTGTTTGAGAGGGCGCTGGAAAGGCGGCTAAAGGGCGTACTTAGAGATATATTCCTACGCTTTTTGCTCATACTGATCACGGCGCTTGCGGGAATGCTTGTAGTAGGGCCAGTGGTGGATATGATCAGCCAGAGTGCGCTTACGGGAATCTCGTGGCTTCAGGTTAACATCCCGGTTCTGGCATGGGCAATATTCGGGGCCACCGCTCCGTTGCAGATTATGGTAGGAGCTCACTGGGTGTTTGTCAGCCTGATTATTCAGGATTTGGGAGCTTTCGGTGAAGAGAGCGGTTTTATGGTCGGTTACTTTATGCTTACCATGTCACTTACTGCAATCGCTCTCGTTACGATGTTAAAGCGCAAGGAAAAAGAGAAGAGAAGCTCGGTGCTGGCTGTACTGATTACCGTATTTTTTACAGGAACCACAGAGCCGGTCTTATATGGCATCTGCCTGACAGACAAAGTCGCTTTGCTGGCGGCGGTAGCAGGAGGCGCAGCAGGAGGGATTTATCAGGGGCTTGTGACGATTCATACATACGTCTACGCGTTTCCCACGGTGTTCTCTATTTTGATATTTCAAAGCGACAAGGATCCAGGCAATTTAATAGAGGCTGCGGCAGCAGGAGCCATTTCTTTTTCGGTGGCGCTCTTAGTTATGCTGCTAGGTCTTCGAAAAAATAATATATTTGCGAGAAAAGCTTGAAAATAAAGGGAAAAAGAGGCAAAATAGAAAAGACAACCAGAAAGGGGATAAAAGCGATGTTAGATAGACCTGTATTGGATGTAATAAGGGATAATTACGAAAAGATTTTTTCCGCTGAGAGAAAAGTGGCGGATTATGTCTTGGAAAACCCGCAAGAAACGGTAAATGCTACGGTTTCCGAACTGGCAAAGGTAAGCGGAGTCAGTGACGCGACGGTAGTCAGAATGTGTTCCCATTTGGGCTATAAGGGTTACTATCAGTTCCGCCTTATGCTGGCCAAGGATGTGGGAAGAGATGATGAGAAAAACAGCGAAGGCGTGCAGAACGAAGGAAATGCGGTAGGAAGAGTCTTTCAGGACTATGCCAATACCATGATAGCCATCGGCGAGAATATGGACGAACATGAAGTGATGGAATGTGTGAATCTGATCAAGACCTGCGGAGAGGTTCATATCATAGCGGTGGGTAATACGACTCCGTTAGCTCTCTATATGGGATTCCGGCTGGGAAGATTAGGAGTGAAATGCAGTTACGGGATTTCTCCGGAATATTTTTTGAACCAGGTGAATCTCGCCACAAAGGACGATATTATCATAGCGATTTCCCAGTCGGGAAGATCGAAGCAGGTGATTCAAGGTGTGGAAATGGGTAAGGAGAAAGGGCTTAAGGTAATTGCGATTACGGGCTACAGACAGTCGCCCATCGCACAGCTTTCCGATTATTCGCTTATATCCAACGCTAAGAAGGAGACCTTCGGCTTTTACAAAAATTACGAACATTTAAAAGAGATGGCAACTATTGATGCATTATTGGAGTTTGTAAAGAACTGGGAAAAGATTCAGGAGACGAATGCGGATAAGCCGGAAGTTATTTTGATGGAATATAAGCTATAGGCTTTATTGAGATAGAATAAATTGGGAAAAGAAACTGCCTGCGCGCTGCCATATATGCGGCGCTCGGGCAGTATTTAGCTGTTTGATTTATTTAATTGGATTAGTTGCAGATTTCGGGGGGTTGTTCGGCATTCTTGCGGGCGTTCAGCTCGTCCCGGAAGGTTTCTATATACGAAGCGCCGAAGTGGTGCATAAGTTCCAGAATAGGAACGATGCGCTTCCCGATATCCGTAATTTCATATTCGACCTTCGGAGGAACGGTAGGATATACATGCCTCATGATCAGGTGGTCGTCCTCCAGGCTCCGAAGCTGCTTGGTGAGCATCTTCTGGGTCACGTCGGGCATGCGCTTTAAGATTTCGTTGTAGCGCAGTACCTTGTTGCTAAGGAACCATAAAATCATAATTTTTCGTTTGCCGGAAAGCAACTTGTAAGCGAGAACCATGGGACATAAATCGTCCTTTAAGCAGGTTTCTCGCATAAAACAGTTCTCGTGTTTTTTTTCGTTTGCATCCATGAATATGTCAACACCTTTCGACTTTCCCAATATTTGGATATAAAGCATGATTATAATGAAATAAAGTATATAAATAAGGTATATTTTCCTGTCAAGGGATGGTATACTAAATGATACTAAGGTACTTTAAAGTACCTTCTTGTGAATCCGGATTCTATCCTTTATTATATATAGATGATGCATTTTTATGTCTATGTTTATTATACAAGAAAATGAAATGTTTTGCAAACAATTAGATTTTTATAACACAATTGCTGCAATTTGGTCATTGTAATCTGATTTGTTAAAAATTTCACGGCATTTCACGTTATTAATTAATGGATGAAAAGGAGTCTGGATATCGACCTACTGGATACCCAAGGAGAAGAAGCGATGAAGAAAGTAGTAATTATAGGGGCAGGCTATGCCGGCATCCTGACAGCGAAGAAGCTCGCAAAGAGACTTAAAAAACAGGGAGATGTGGAAATTACCATTATCGACAGGAATCCCTTTCACACCATGCTTACAGAGCTGCACGAGGTAGCGGCGGGCAGAGTGGATGAAGATAGTATCAAAATCAGCTTGAAGAAGGTGTTCGCAGGAAGAAAAGTGAATGTGAAGCTGGACACCGTAACGGAAGTAGATTTTGCGGCGAAGACGGTAAAAGGCGAAGAAGCCTCTTATGAATATGATTATCTGGTAATAGCGTCCGGTTCCAAACCGACGTTTTACGGAGTTCCCGGGGCTGAAGAGTTTACCTTCAAGCTCTGGTCTTATGAAGACGCTATATTGTTGAAAGACCATATCCTCAATTCCTTCCGCAAGGCGGCGGCAGAGAGAGACCCGGAAGAGAGAAAGCGGCTGCTGACATTCTATGTCATCGGTGCGGGTTTTACGGGCGTAGAGATGATAGGAGAGCTCGCAGAATATGTTCCTATCCTCTGTGAGAAATATGAAATTGACAAAGATGAAGTGACCATGATAAACGTGGATGGTTTGAGCAGGCCGATCCCGAACCTTCCTGAAAAGTTATCCGCTAAAGTTGCTAAAAGAATGAATAAAATGGGCATCGAGCTTTGCATGAATTCCAGCGTGACCCGTGTCACAGAGGATTCTATCGAGTACAAATGCGGTGGTCAGGATGTCACGAAAAAAATAGGAACGGTGATCTGGGGTGCAGGAATCCAGAGTAGCACCATAGCGGCAGCTTCGGCAGACGCTTTGGAAAAGCAAAGAGGCGGACGCATACCGGTAGATAAATACTTGCGCTCCACCAAGGACGAATCGGTATATGTGGTAGGCGATAACATGTATTTCGTTCCCGAAGGACAAGAGGTGTCCGTTCCCCAGATGGTAGAAAACGCGGAGCAGAGCGCAGATACGGCGGCTCATAACATCGTCAGCGCGCTTACGCAAAAAGATGAGATGGAAGAATATAAGCCTGCTTTTCACGGTGTAATGGTCTGTGTAGGAGGACGTTACGGAGCGGCTCATGTAGGACTTCCGGGACATTTCTTCAGCCTTCCGTCGTTCCTTGCCATGTTTGCGAAGCATTTTATCAATATCGTTTATTTCATTCAGGTGTTGGGATGGAATAAGATATTCAGCTATATAAAACATGAATTTTTCACGATACGCAACTGCAGAAGCTTTGTGGGCGGACACTTCTCTAACAGAACGCCCAGTTTCCTCCTCGTTCCTTTACGATTCTGGCTCGGTGCCGTATGGTTGTTCGAAGGGATTATGAAGGTGTTAGAGGGCTGGTTCAAGGAACCGAAGCTTCAGGGCTTTTTCGGCGGCGCAAGTGCATGGTATGAGAGCATATTGAATCCCGGCAGTGCGGCAGCGGCAGATGCGGTAAGTTCGGCAACTAATGCGGCGGCAGGAGCAGCGGCGGCAGCCGATACGGTAAGCGCAGCGACGGGCACAATGGCAGCAGCAGCGGATGCCGTAAGTGCGGCGACGGGTGCAGCAGCAGCAACGGCTGTTTCCGCGGGACATGTGATACTCAACTGGAATATTTTAGGACTTTTCCGAATGATATTTGTCAGCGGGACGGATCTTGCCTCCTCGACGTTGAGCGATTTGGCATTCAAACTGAATGTGCCGCTTATGAACTGGTTCGTGGATACGTGGATTCTTCCTTATAACTGGGTACAGATGGCGATGCAGATTTTTATCGTTATAGCCGAAATTTTAATTGGTCTTGCGCTGATGGGCGGACTCTTTACTTCTCCCGCTGCGGCAGTTTCTTTGGTATTACAGTTCATGTTCGTATGTACTACGGGCTTGTATCTGGGAACCTTCTGGATGATTTTTGCCGGTATTGCCGTGCTGATCGGAGCAGGAAGGACGCTGGGACTCGATTACTATGCGATGCCGGCTCTGAAGAAGCTTTGGAAGAAAATACCGTTGATCCGGAAACTGTATCTGTATCAGGATTAGAAAAGATATGGGTGAAGCGATGGAGAAATTAGCATACGAGGAAGCCTATGAGCTTGTAAAAGAAGAGATTCAGAAGGCCCTGACCCGATCACCCCGCATAATCAACGAGTATTTGGCTCATTTATCCGCTTCTCAGGGGAAAATGATTCGTGCGGTCTCCGTACTGATCTGTGCCGGAGACGGAGAAGGAAAAATTGCTCCGGGGGCAGTGCACGCAGCAGCGGCAATCGAAATCGTTCATCTGGCGTCCCTTGTCCATGATGATATTATTGATAACGCAGACTTGCGGAGAGGTCAGGAGACCCTTCAGAAAAGATATGGGAAACGTACCGCTGTCATTTGCGGGGATTACCTTCTGAGCCTTGCGCTTAAAATGCTCTCGGCTATTCCCGACAGAAAAGAATATACGGACATCGATTTGCCTGACTATATAAGCAGGCTGTGTCTGGGTGAACTGTTGCAGCACATTAATAATAGGAATCTGGATCTGACAGTATTCGACTATATAAAAATCATATCCGGTAAGACGGCTGCGCTCTTTGAGGCATCTTTCTTCGCGGGAGCCGTCTTAGGCGGCAGTGCTGCGGAGGAGATCAATAAATATAAGAAAATCGGAAATTACACCGGCTTGATTTTTCAGCTAAGGGATGATTGTCTGGATTTCGATAAGACCATAGAAGAGGCTAAAAAGCCTGTTCAGTCCGATTACGAGCAGGGTGTCGTTACCCTTCCTCTGATTCGCGCTTTGGAAAAGCGGCCTGATTTCAGGAAGAAGGCTGAGGCAGGCGAAATCGTCAGAGCAGACATCAACCGGGCGGTGGAAGAAGCCGGCGGTCTGGATTATACCAGAGAGATGATCGAGCGGTATTATAAAAAGGCAAAGCGGTATATTGACAAGCTGGATGTGACCGAGGAAAAGCGCGAGAAGATGGCCGCGATTGTAAAAAAAGCTGCAGGAGTCAAGGCGTAAATATACCATCGTTTGACAAGGTCACACACGGTCGGATAAGGTAGGTACGGAGAGGAACAATTGCTTGCAAAATTTTTTGATTATATAGAAATTAGAACGAAGATTACGAGCACATTTACATTTATGCTGACGATAGGATTTCTTTTATATCAGAGGCAGGATATGCAGTGGAGAGAGACTTTCGTATTTTTTGTGGGAATGTTTTTCTTTGACCTGACGACCACGGCAATCAATAATTACATCGACTCCAAGGATAACGGCCAGGTACTTCCCTTTGAAAGAAAGAATGCGCTCCTGATTATTTATGCGCTGTTTGGAATCAGTACTGCTTTCGGTCTATATCTTGCATATAGTACCGATTTGGTAATTCTCGTTATCGGCGGTATTTGTTTTATCTGCGGAGTGCTTTACACCTATGGGCCTCTGCCTATTTCAAGAATGCCCCTGGGAGAGGTGGTATCCGGTTTCTTTTACGGAGTAGTAATCCCTTTTATATTGATGTACATCAACATGCCGGAGGGAACATTCATGACCTACAGTCTGAACTTTGAGACTGTATCTTTATCCGTGCATGTGGTTCCTGTGCTGACGTTGTTTCTTTTTTCGATTACGCCCTTTGCGGCAACGGCAAATGTGATGCTGGCAAACAACATCTGTGATTTAGAGAAGGATGTTGCGGTAAAGAGGTATACGCTGCCTTATTACATTGGGAAGAAGATAGCACTGCCGCTTTTTGCCGGACTGTATTATATGACTTACGTTTCCACGATTCTATTGGTGGTATTCGGAATCCTTTCTCCGGTGGTTCTGATTTCCCTTCTTACAATCGTGCCCGTGCAGAAAAACATCAATAGGTTTTTTGAGAAGCAGGAAAAGGCCACGACTTTTGGCATCAGTATTGTGAATTTCATTTTAATTATGGGTGGAAGCACCCTGGCAGTTTTTTTATCGGTGATTCTCGACAGGATCATGTAACACATAATTATGTTATTCGTCCGGATAGTCCGGATTGAAATAAAAGAAACAGCCGCGTAGACGGCATAACAATGGAGGTAAAATATGAAAAAAGTAGTAGCTTTGTTACTCTGCATGACTTTAGTAGCAGGAACACTTACCGCATGTGGCGGTGCAAAAGCAGAAGCAGCAAAAACCGGCCTTGGAGTTGCGACATCTATCGCAAAATCGACACCGGCAGGCGAAGAAGACGGATTAGCAGAAGTGGATTCCATTATCGCAGCCGTACTCGTTGGAACAGACGGTAAGATTCTGGCTTGTAAAATTGACGCAGCTCAGACAAAAATTAATTTCTCGGCAGAAGGTAAGCTTATAACAGATCCTTCCACAACTTTCCAGACAAAACAAGAGCTCGGTGCTAATTATGGTATGGCTGCAGCTTCTTCTATCGGTAAAGAATGGAATGAGCAGGCAGACGCTTTCGCTGCATATACAGTTGGAAAGACCGTAGATGAAGTTAAAGGCGTTGCAGTAAATGAAGAAGGCGTACCTACGGATGCGGATTTGACTTCTTCCGTAACGGTTCATGTAGGCGATTTCATTTCTGCAGTTGAGAAGGCAGTAGCGAATGCAAAAGATTTGGGTGCAAAGAGCACGGATAAGCTTGGCTTAGGTACTACTACACAGATGTCCAGCTCCACAGATGCAGCTGCTGATGCAGAAGGTCTTGCTCAGGCTTACTCCATGTACGCTGTTGTAACGACAGATGATAGCGGCAAAATCACAAGCAGCTATGTAGATGCTTCTCAGGGCAATGTTAATTTCGATACTACCGGAGCAATTACTTCCGATTTAGCTGCTGCAGTTTCTACTAAGCAGGAACTTGGCGATGCTTACGGAATGAAGTCTGCTTCTTCTATCGGTAAAGAGTGGTTCGAGCAGGCAGATAGTTTCTCTTCTTACGTAATCGGAAAGACTGCATCTGAAGTAAGCGGAATCGCTGTTGATGGTGAAGGCCTTGCGGCGGACGCTGATCTTATAAGCTCCGTAACCGTACATGTAGGTCCTTTTATCTCAGTAGTTGAAAAGGCTGCATCAAACGCGAAATAATAATGGACTTGAAATAATTTACGGGGGGATGTATTATTTTTCAATAAAATAGTGCATCCTCCTTTCATATGGTATAAGAGGTAGATAAGTTGAAGGTGAAAATTACGGCATTCCTATTGGGAATGATGATGATATCGATGCTGCCGGCGTGCTCGTTTGGTGGACAAAAGCGCTATGAGTCCAGCTTTTTGGAGTTGTTCGACACAGCAAGCGTGATCGTGGGATATGCGAAGAATGAAGAGGAATTTACGAAATACAGTCAGATGATATATGATGAACTGAAGGTATACAACGAGCTGTATGATATTTATAACGATTACGAAGGCATAAACAATATAAAAACGATCAATGATAATGCTGGTATAAAGCCGGTAAAGGTGGATCAAAAGATCATAGATCTCCTTTTGTTTTCAAGAGAATGGCATAAGAAGAGCGACGGAGAGATAAATGTGGCCTTCGGCTCAGTGCTCTCTCTATGGCATGATCACCGTACCGCAGGTTTGGATGATCCGGAGAAAGCGACACTTCCCGATTATGAAGAGCTGAAGGAGAGAAACCAGCATATCGACATTGACGATATGATCATCGACGAGGAGGCATCCACCGTTTACCTGAAGGATCCTGAAATGAGTCTGGATGTAGGGGCTATCGCCAAGGGCTATGCGGTGGAGAGAGCAGCGCTTTTCGTACAGGAGGCGGGATTTGAGAACGGGATGATTTCTGTAGGGGGAAATGTCAGGACCTTCGGAAATAAGCTTGACGATAACGGCAAAGAGATTCCCTGGAGTGTAGGAATCCAGAATCCGGATCTATCCAGTGATGAAAAGACGCTTTACGTGTTGAATCTATCGGGATATTCCCTTGTGACCAGCGGCATTTATGAGCGTTACTACGTAGTGGACGGGAAGCAGTACCACCATATTATTGACCCCAAGACGCTGATGCCGACGGAATATTTCGTATCCGTTTCCATCATCTGTCCGGATTCGGGAATGGCGGATGCGCTTTCGACGGCGGTGTTCAACGTACCCTATGAAGAAGGAAGCAAGCTGATAGAAGGACTGGATGGTGTGGAGGCGCTATGGGTGTTTCCCGACCAGAGCATGAAGTACAGCAGCGGTTTTCAGGCGATGATCAAAGATTAAATATATGGTATATTAATTATTGATATGAAAACGAAGGCTGAAAGGTAATTGAAGTGGAATGGTGTAGTCTATGATAAAGAAAAACGATTTGATCCTCGCCGGAGTGATTCTTATAATTGCTCTGGCGGCAGTGATTTTTATAAATGTTACGAGGAAAGAAGGGGCGATGGTAGTAGTCACTATAGGCGGCGAGGTATATAAGACTCTGCCCTTGGATGAGGATACTACGCTGACGATAGGAGATGAACAGGGAGATTATAACGTTCTGGAAATCAAGGGCGGAGAGGCGACGATGACGGAAGCTAACTGTCCTGACAAAATCTGCGTGGCCCATAGAAGCATCCACTACGACCATGAGTCCATTATATGCCTGCCACATGGAGTTTCTGTGGAGATTCAGGATGGAGAGAAGGGCGATGTGGATATAATCGCTAAATGATGAGGAGTACACATGAAGACTAGAAACGTGGCAACCTATGGTATGCTGATCGCATTGGCCTTTATTTTAAGTTACATAGAGAGTATCATACCGATTCCGGTGCCGATTCCGGGCATCAAGATCGGACTGGCGAATCTGGTGGTAATTACCGCCTTATTTACCATGGGGCCGAGGCAGGCTTTTGTGCTGTCCATGATTCGAATCGTTCTGGTAGGCTTTACCTTCGGAAATCTCTCCACTATGATGTTCAGTTTCGCGGGAGGTATGCTGAGCTGGCTCCTCATGGTGGCAGCAAAGCGGTGGAAGCGCTTTTCCATGACCGGAGTGAGCATTCTTGGAGGGATCGGCCATAATACCGGGCAGATTTTGGTGGCTATGTGGGTAATAAACAGCAGCGTACTTTTATACTATCTGCCGTTTCTTATTATTTCCGGGCTCATTACAGGGGCGGTTATAGGGATTGTGGGAGCGCTTATAACAACTAATATCAAGAAACTGGATTTTATGAAGAAATAGGACTGTAAACGGACATCAGTGGATATCCAGCCATTCTTCTTTCAACAGACGGTATTCCACCCGGGTTTTCAATTTCCCGTCATGCCATTCGCTGTTTAAATGTTCGGCTTCTTTTATGAGCCCGCACTTTTGCATCACCCGCTCCGAAGGGGAATTTTCCTGCAGGCATCCGGTCGTGATTCTGTACACATCATTTTCGGCAAAAGCGAATTCGATAATCCTGGAAAAAGCTTCCGTTATATACCCGTTGCTCCAGAATTCCGGAAAACTGAAATATCCCGCATGTACAAGCTGGCCCACGGGAGTAAATTCAGTAACCGTATATCCGGCACTTCCCACCGGTTCATGACTCTCCTTTAATTCCACATGAAAAAAATAGAAACGTCTCCGCTCCTCTTTGCTATCCGTCAAGACCTTCTCAAAATCAATCCTTGCAAGCGTTTCGCTGTCCATTTCCAAATCCTGCAGATAATACATTGTTTTCTTATCGCTTTTTAAACGATAATAGGAAGGGAAGTCTTCTTCTGCATAATCCCTCAGAATCAACCTATCAGTTTCTAAACAAATCATATGCAATCCTTTCGATGACACACTTAATACAGATCCAAACGCAGTGTATCACAAAAACATGAAGATTTCTATAGGAACCTCCAGATTAAGACTTAGTCATAGATTAAAGCTATCGGCGAGGATAGGATAAGAGTATTATCAATATAGACAGGGACTATGATATAATAAAAAATCGGTACCCCTTGAAAGGAATAAAAAAATGTCTGGATATGTATTAGGAAACTTCTTTATTTATGCCGTGATTAATGCCTTCACTCCGGGCCCCGGCAATATACTGGCGCTCAATACGACGACAAACTATGGACTCCGCAAAGGCCGTCCCTTATTTTTAGGCATCTTCGCCGGCTATTATGTAGTGCAGACCGCCTGTTCAATATTTGTTTACGGTGTCAGTACCTTCCTGCCCAGTGTTCTGGGCTGGATGAAATACATCGGAGCAGCCTATATTTTATGGCTTGCCGTACACATCGCACTTAGCAGGCCGGAGGAAGGCAAGACTGAAAAGTCCGCCTCCTTTTTTAAAGGATTTTTGCTGCAGCTCGTCAATGTGAAGATATACTTATTCGGCATTACTGCCCTTACCGGCTATGTCACAGATTACAGCAATACTTTTTCTATTCTGTTCTTCTTTGGACTTCTCATCGCTTCCATGGGAACAATAGCAACCGCTTCATGGATAGGCATGGGCATGCTGATACAGCGGGCCTACCGGAAGCATTACAGGATCATAAATGTTGTATTGGCGCTTTCGCTGTTAGAATGCATTTACAGTATGTTTAAGTGATTTAATAAGGGCAGCTGTTTATCGGCCTGTAATAACCTTGCGGGAAGCCGCAGACCGGGCAGATTTCGGGAGCGCAGACACCGGACATAATATTTCCGCATTGCATGCAGACCCATACGATTTCTTCGGGCTTACAGAAAACTTCATTGGAAATGACGTCATCGTACTGCTGTTGGAGCAGGTTGGCATGATTGTAATCGATGTTGGCTACTCCTGCGAACAGGGCGGCGATATGGTCGAAGCCCTCTTCCCTTGCTATCTGCACATATTCCTGATACTGATTTCCGGCTATGGCATTTTCCGCATTTGCGGATTCGATGAGGTTGGATGCGGTACTGGGAAGACCGCCCTCATAGATAGCTCGCAGCCAAATGCGCGCATGCTCGAGATCCTGACCGGAAAGGGTATCGTAGAGCCTGGAGATCGTGATGTAGCCGTCCGTCTGGGCTATTTCTCCGTATAGCGCGAATCTGGCGCTGAACATCAATTCTTCTTCATAGACTCTGAGTAAATTTCTATAAGTACGGCTTTCTCTAAATTCCATATTTCCTCCGGGTGAAGCGGCTTTTCATTCTTTTATATGATATGCGGATATTCCCTGCATGGTACTGGTTTGCGGGTGGAAGATGGGGTATAATATATAGCGTACATTTTCGGATTTAAAATGGAGAAGAATATGATGAAAAAGCTGGACAGAGAGTTTTATAACAGAGATTCCATAGTTGTGGCTAAGGAGCTTCTTGGGAAGATTATTGTGCATGAGGTGGACGGACAGAGAATTGCGGCCAAAATAGTAGAGACAGAAGGGTATATGGGAGTCTTGGATAAAGCAGCCCATTCCTATGGAGGCAGAAGGACACCCCGGGTTGAGGTCATGTATGGCGGTCCCGGATTTTCCTATGTGTTTTTTGTATATGGCATGCACAACTGTTTCAATATAGTTACGAGAGAGGAAGGAATTCCTCAGGCTGTGCTCATCAGGGCGGCAGAGCCTATAGACGGGCTGGATGCTATGGCCAGGAGCAGATTTAAGAAAGGGTATGCCGAATTGAGCCGGAGCCAGGAAAAAGCGCTGACTAACGGCCCCGGCAAGCTTTGTGCGGCGCTTTCCATCGATAGAGGACAAAACGGTGCGGATCTGTGCGGGGATGTACTGTATGTGGAGGAAGGAGAAACGCAGGACATCCGGATCGTGCATTCCAAACGGGTAGGCATAGATTATGCCGGGGAGGCGAAGGACTATCTGTGGAGGTTCTATATAGAGAATAACCGGTATGTTTCTGTAAATTAAAATCAGATTGTGGGGATTTCAGGGGATATTAAACTTGACTATACGTATTAAATATTATAAACTCTACTTATTAATACACATATAAAAATAGTTTTAAAAAGTGGGGTTGGCTATGGAAGATAGATATGTAATTGGTTTGGACTTTGGAACCTTATCGGGGAGGGCAGTTTTGGTAAGCTGTGAAAACGGGGATGTTCTTGCGGATGATGTAAAGGAATATGCTCATAAGGTCATGGCGGATTATTTACCGGATAAGGTAACCGGATTAAAAGGGAATTATGCGTTGCAGCATCCCCAGGATTATTTGGATGTGATGAAGGAAACTGTTAAAAATGTAATGAAAAAAAGTGGAATTAATAAAGACGAGATTATTGGAATATCCATGGACTTTACGTCTTGTACCATACTTCCAATAGATGAAAATGCGGTTCCTCTTTGTATGAAAAAGGAATATGAGCATAGGCCTCACGCATATGCGAAGCTGTGGAAGCATCACGGAGCGCAGACTGATGCGGATATTATTAATGATATTCTGAAAGACTATCACGAATCTGATAAGGAAAGATTCGCCGGAAAAGTATCTCCTGAATTACTGGTCCCCAAAATAATGGAAATTATCAGGGAAGATTATGAAATATATGAAAAAGCAGATGAAATATTAGAGGCAGGCGATTGGCTGACAAGAGTAATTACCAATTCCAAAAAGAGAAGCGGATCGATGGCAGGTTACAAAGCATGGTGGCTGCCTGAAAAAGGATATCCGGAAAGTGAGATATTTGCGCTGCTTGATAGTAAGCTGGAGCATGTAGTAAAAGATAAGCTGGGCGAAGAGGTTTGTCCTATAGGTAAGTGTATCGGAAATTTATCAGATATATGGGCTGAACATTTAGGATTGTTGGCAGGAACACCGGTTGGAGCAAGTATGATTGATTCTCATGCCGGGGTGCCCGGAAGCGGAATTTACCGCAAGGGACAAATGATGCTTGTGGTGGGAACCTCCAGCGTGATAATCGCACTCAGCGATAAACCATTTTCCGGTAAGGGAATCTGCGGAACGTACAAGGGCGGGATCATACCGGATTATTATGCCTTGGAATCCGGATTGGCTGCGGTCGGGGATATGCTGCAGTGGTTTATTCAAAACAGCGTTCCTGCGGAATACTTTCTTGCAGCCGATAGGAACGAAGTGACAATCCACGAGTATTTATCGATG
The DNA here is from genome assembly GCA_023408815.1 of Bacillota bacterium. GTDB lineage: Bacteria > Bacillota > Clostridia > Lachnospirales > Lachnospiraceae > Kineothrix. Next base: position 39,408 of record JAEYJO010000061.1, read on the forward strand.
TTAGCCGGTTCCTATAAAGCGGGAGGAAGCGGACTGATCGCTTTGGATTGGTGGAATGGAAATAAAACCCCTCATGTGGACGGTGAGCTATCCGGAACGCTGATTGGTATATCTATGAAAACTAAACCGGAAGAGATATACAGAGCGCTTATAGAAAGTACAGCTTATGGAACGAGAATGATTGTAGAAACGATGAAGGAAACGGGCATAGAAATAGATGAAATAACAGCGAGCGGAGGAATCGCAGGTAAAAATCCATTCTTTATGCAAATTTATGCGGATGTTCTGGGCATCCCGATCGGAGTTGCGGCGAGCAGCCAGACGGCGGCTTTGGGTTCCGCCATATACGCGGCGGTTGCTGCCGGTGCCGGCGAAGGAGGCTACGATACTATTGAAGAAGCCGTAGCGGCAATGAGCAGGACCAAAGAAAAGATTTATTTTCCAATTGCAGATAACGTGATTAAATATGATCAGATCTATCGGGAATATCGGATATTGACGGATTATTTCGGCCCGGAGGGCAATGCTGTTCTAAAAAAACTCAGTGTATGGAAATCTGAGACAATGAATTGATAAAAAGGAGGGACATGTATGGCGAAGACTAACATGGAAGTAAAAAGAATGAATCGGAATACTATTTTTCGGTACATACTCAAAAAGGATATTGTCTCTAAATTGGATATTGCTGAGGCTTTGCATCTTAGTGTGCCTACTGTTGCTCAGGGCCTTATGGATCTGGAAGAGAAAGGATTGGTCACGGAAGAAGGCGTGTTTGATTCCACGGGAGGAAGAAAGGCAAAGCGGTATTCCTGTATCAAGGCTGCAAAGACAGCACTGGGAGTAGATATTACTGCCAATCATATCAACATAGTAATGGTTGATTTGGCGGAACAAAGCATAATATCCGTAAGGAAGAAATTTAAAATCTTTTATGATAATGACACGTCATATACTGTTTTAAAAGATGAAATAGAGAAAGTCATATATGACAGCGGCGTTGCTTATGACAGTATATTAGGTATGGGTATTTCTCTGCCCGCTATTATAGACAAATCGGGTGAGGTTATATATGCTTCCTATGAAAAGATGAAAATAGATGCTGATTTCCATCATATATTAAGCGGGCATTTCTCTTTTCCCATACTCTTGACCAATGATGCCAACAGCGGAGGGCGTGCGGAAGCAAATCTGCTGGAAGATGTGGATGATGTCATATATTTTTCATTGAGCCAAACCGTTGGTGGTTCTATTATGATCAACAGACAGTTGTTTTACGGGCAAAATCAAAGAGGGGGAGAATTCGGGCACATGACATTAATGGCGGACGGACCTGCTTGTTACTGCGGAAGAAAGGGCTGTGTGGACATATATTGTTCTTCTGCCATATTATCTGACGAAACAGAGGGGAATCTGGAACTGTTCTTCAAAAAGGTGGAAGAGGGGGAAGATAAATATGTGAGGATATGGGACGGCTATCTGGATAATTTAGCGATTGCGGTTCACAATCTTTATATGGTTTTTGACAGTGATATCATCATTGGCGGCTATGTAGGCATACACATCGGAAAGTATCTGGAAGACTTGAAAGAAAGAGTAAAAAAAATAGATACTCATGTTAAAAATGCTGATTTCATAAGGGCGTCAAAGCTTAAATATGAAGCGCCGGCAATAGGTGCCGCCTCTATTTTCATTGAAGAGTTCAGGAAACAGATATAGCGGAGCGATGGCAAACTTGATATTTTGATTAAATATTTTCAATAAAAATACCCCAAAACGTGTTTGTTTAGTTTTACATGTTTGGGGGTTATTTTTTTGCAATTTAAACAATATGCACAAACTTGAATGTAAAATTTATGTAATACCGACGAATATATACATTGTTGTTGACAAATTGTTGTGCAATAACTATAATGAAGATACATTTTAAAATAGATTTAAAAAGTATTATAATTAAGGAGGCAATCTAATGAAAGCAATGATAACAACAGGCATACAGAAAATGGAAATGAAAGAAGCGATGCGACCGAAGCCGGAGCCCGGGCAGGTACTGATCAAGATTGAATATTGCGGTATTTGCGGATCAGATGTTCATTTTTATAAGGACGGCAGAATCGGAGATCATATTTTGGAAGATGATATCGTTCTCGGGCATGAAGTGTCCGGAATTGTAACGGAACTGGGTGAAAACGTGACACAGCTGCAAGTGGGAGACAGAGTAGCGCTGGAGCCCGGAATTGCCTGCGGAAAATGTATCTTTTGTAAATCCGGATTATATAACCTGTGTCCTGAAATGGTGTTTTTTGCAGACCCTCCGGTATCCGGAGCACTGCAGGAATATGTTGTGCATCCGGCCGATTTGTGCTTTAAGCTGCCGGACAATGTTTCGACTATGGAGGGAGCATTAGTAGAACCTCTTTCCGTCGGACTGCATGCTGCCGGAATGGGAGATGTGAAGCTGGGGCAGAGTGTCATTATTCTGGGAACAGGATGTATCGGCCTTGTTACGCTGCTGGCATGTAAAGCAAGAGGTGCGGCCCAGATCGTTGTAGTGGATTTGTACGATAAGCGTCTCGAGTTTGCCAGGAAACTGGGAGCTACACATACTATCAATGCGAAAAAAGATAATGTGGAAGACAAGATCAAAGAGATTTTTAGCGGTCAGGGGGCAGATGTAGTATTTGAAACGGCAGGTTCCATCGTCACGATAGCGCAGACACCGTTCCTGGCTAAACGGGGAGGAACTATTGTGTTAGTAGGGCAAGCCTCCGAAAGCAAGGTATCTTATAATTTTGCTGAGGTCATGATCAAGGAATTAACAATAAAATCTGTATTCCGTTACAGGAATTCGTACCCGGTAGCCATTGCTGCTTTAAGCACGAAGTCCATTGATGTAAAGCAGATCGTTACACATGAGTTCGAATTCAAGGATTCGAAGCTGGCATTCGATACGGTCATAAAAGATGCAGAAAATGTGGTAAAGGGTGTTATCCGTTTTTAATATCAGAAGCTGATGGAATATAGTGTGAGAAAGGCGAGGTCATTAAAATGGAAGATAACATCAAGATGGAATTAAGAAACGTATATAAATCATTTCCGGGAGTTAAAGCATTGGATGATGTTAGTTTTAAATTGAAAAAAGGAACGGTACACGTGATATGCGGAGAAAATGGTGCTGGAAAATCTACTTTAATGAAAGTTCTGTATGGAATATACCAGCCGGACAAGGGAGAGATAATGATTGATGGCCGGTCTGCCAGAATCAATTCTCCGGTGGATGCCAGAAATTATGGGATATCCATGATTTTTCAGGAGCTATCTTTTGTGCCCGATATGACGCTGGAAGAAAATTTATTCCTGGGCAGATGGATTAAAAAAGGGGCTTTTATGGATTGGAAGGCGATTCGTAAAGAAACCGTGAGGCTGCTTGAAAATGAGGGACTGCCATATAAACCTAATACATTGATGCGTTCTATGAGTGTTTCCAATATTCAGATGGTAGAAATATTAAAAGCCATTTCCTTCAATGCAGAAATCTTAATTATGGATGAGCCAACGTCTTCCATCTCGAATAAAGATGTGGAGTTCCTGATAGACAAAATAGAAGCTTTGCGTTCCCGCGGCATGAGTATTATTTACATATCGCATAAAATGGATGAGATTTTCCGGATTGCGGATGAAATAACTATATTGAGGGACGGAAGAAGCGTTGCTACCTTGCAGAAAGATGATACTAACATAGATGAAGTAATCGAATTAATGGTAGGCAGAAAATTAGAAAACCAATATCCGAAAGAAAAAGTAGAAATAACGGATGAACTGCTTCGGGTGGAAAACTTATCGAAACAGAACATATTCCATGATATCAGTTTTCATGTTAACAAAGGTGAAATTGTCGGGTTTGCCGGACTGGTGGGAGCCGGAAGGACGGAGACCATGAATTCGCTTTTCGGCCTGGATAAATACGATAAAGGCGATATTTATTTGAGGGGGGAAAGGGTGTACTTCAGGAATGTACGCGAAGCGATTGCGGCAGGGATAGCCATGGTTACCGAGGACAGACGCAGATTTGGAATCGTTCCGGTCCGAAGTGTTATGGAAAATGCCTCTTTGGCGGTCCTGAAGAAATATTTCTATAAAGGCTATAATCACAAAGCGAAAGAAACTGACGATATCGCCGGAGTATTCCAAAAAGTAAGGGTTAAAACACCAGATTTGAAAACTCCGATAGAAAACTTAAGCGGCGGGAATCAGCAGAAGGTCATACTGGCAAAATGGATGCTTTGTGACAGCGAGGTTCTTATACTGGATGAACCCACGCGAGGCATCGATGTAGGTGCCAAAAAGGAAATCTATGAATTGATAACTTCATTTGCCAGGAGCGGTAAGGGCATCGTCATGATATCTTCCGAATTGCCGGAGCTGATAGGAATGTGTGACCGTATCTACGTTATGAAGGAAGGAGAAATAACAGGATGTCTGGAAAACGGGGAATTGTTTACACAGGAAGCTATCATGAACTTTGCAGTATCATAAATACTCGCTTTATAGGCAAGGAGGTTTCAGATGAGTAAAGAAAAAAAAGTATGGGATATTTCAAAGTATATATCCAAATACAGTCTGTTTCTTATTTTAATTATAATGATTACCGTATGCAGCTTTGCAAATGAAAATTTTTTAACAGTACCCAATTTACTGAATGTTGTTAAGCAGCAGTCTGTTTATATTTTATTGGCATTAGGCGCAATGCTTCTTATCTCTGCCGGCTGTCTCGATCTTGCGGCAGGCTCCAATCTGGCTTTGGCAAGTGTTGTATCTCTTATTGTTTATATAAGACTGCCAAATGTTTTTGTTGCATTTGCGGCCGCGATAACGGTAGCCGTCGTCTGCAACCTGGTCAGCGGATTAATGGTGACAAATTTTAATACGCCTCCCTTTATAGCAACTTTGGCAATGCAATTGATTTCAAGGGGACTGGCACTATATATTACAAAGGGCCAGAACATGTCGGGGGTCGGACCGGATCTTGCGGCGGTAGGGCAGGGAAGTACTTTTGGGATTCCCAATAGTATTTACATAATGCTTATTCTGTTTCTTATTACTATTTACATAACAAAGCAAACAAAATTAGGGCGTTCTATTTATGCAGTAGGCGGCAATGAAGCGGCGGCAAATGGTTCCGGTATCAATGTAAAGGCAGTTAAATTAAAAACTTATACGCTAAACGGCATTTTGACCGGTGTAGCAGCAACAATATACCTTTCACGCGTAAACAGCGCTATGCCAAATGGTGCACAAAGCTATGAATTCGATGCCATGATAGCGACGATCGTGGGAGGAACCAGTTTTTCCGGCGGAGTCGGATCCGCGGTGGGAACTGTAATTGGTGCTTTTATAGTAGGTTTTTTGAATAACATTATGAATCTGATAGGAATTGATTCATATCTCCAGCAGGTGGTAAGGGGAATCATAATTGGGGGAGCTGTTATTTGGGATATCTACTTTAAAAATAAAAAAACATTTACTAAAAGCTGATTCAGAAAGGAAGGGAAATTATGAGAAAGGTATTAAAAAAACTAACGGTAGTGACAATTGTTATGAGCATGATGCTGACAATGGCGGGATGTGGTGCCGTCTCCAGTTTGGCGGGGGGAGGAACGGAGGAAGCTGAAGCTGCAAAAGAGGAAGGAAAATATAAAGTACTGTTTGTGTGCAGGAATAGAGCAGATACTTTTGCTGCGCGTTTAGCAACCGCTTTTCAGCAGTACGCAGATGATACCTATGCGGATGAATTTGATTTTGATATTCAGGATGCACAGGCCGACAGCGATAAGGAAAACCAAATCATCGAGCAGGCTGTTGCCGCCGGCTATGACTGCATTATTGTTCAGCCCAATGACAGCGATTCCCAGACTCCCTATGTAAAATCCGCAGTGGAAGCAGGAGTAAAGGTAATTACTACGAATGCTGGAATACGTGACATTGAAGGCGCATCATGGATTGATGCAGATCCTTATGAACAAGGAAAAGTAATTGCAAATCTGGCAGTTGAAAATGCTCCTGAAAATGCAAGGGTAGTGATCATGTCATGCAACCCCGGTAATTTGCACACGGAAAGCCGCTTACAGGCATACAATGATATTTTTGTGGCAGAGAGGACGGATTGCGAGATTCTGGCCCAGAAAATCTGTACCAAAGCCGATTCGGCAACCTTTATGGAGACAATGGAAGACTGGGTGCAGGCTTACGGTAAGATCGACGTTTGTCTTACAATCGGCGATGACCTCGCTAAGGCCTGCTATGAAGTGGTAAAAGATGATCCTACCTTTTCAGAAACGCAGTATTATGCAGTTGATGCGAATCCCGATGCTCTTTTAAGAATCAAACTGGGAACCCAAACGGCAACCGTAATGCAGGATACGACAGAATTGGCGCAAAAGAATCTGGATGCTGCGCATAAACTATTAACCGGTGAAGAAGAGGTTATAGAAGAAACGATTGAAACTATTTTAATTACACAGGAAAATGTGGATAAATACATTGAATATTATATGGAGCAGGGTGCACTTACGCAGGAGGAGTACGATGCGGCCTTGAAGTAAGCAGATAAACAGGCAGTGCAATATGTTTACCATATAATGAAGGACTAACATATAGGTTTATGATATTTATAAAAGATTAGAATAGAATTGAGGAAAATGTGAATTGGAAGAAGGAAGAAAAAGACAATTATTGCGGCTTGGTATGAAAATCCGTGAAAAGGGATTGGAAGCTGTGCAGGCAGCAGGTTCCGGACATATAGGAGGATCCTTTTCCCTGGCGGATATTTTAGCAGTTCTTTATTTCGATAAAATGAGGGTTGATCCCCAAAATCCTAAAGATCCTGATCGAGACCGTTTTGTACTTTCTAAAGGACATTGTACGCCGGCAATGTATGCGGCTCTGGCACTAAAAGGTTTCTTTCCGGAAAGTGAGCTGAAGAACTTCAGAAGTATTAACAGCAATTTATCCGGACATGTCGAGATGACTAAAATTCCCGGAGTGGATATGTCGGCCGGATCTCTGGGGCAAGGATTCTCGGCAGCGGTAGGAATGGCAGTTTCAGGCAAGGTATATCATAAGGATTATTACGTCTATACGGTCATTGGAGATGGTGAGTTGCAGGAGGGGCAGATTTGGGAGGCTTTTATGGCTGCCGGGAATTATAAGCTGGACCATCTGATTGCCATCATAGATAATAATAACCTGCAAATTGACGGTACCATTGAGGAAGTGATGTCTCCTTATCCTATTGATGAAAAATTAAAGGCCTTTAAGTGGAATGTACTTAAGGCTGATGGTCACGACCCGGAACAACTGGCGAATGCAATTGATGCGGCAAAGCAATGCAAAGATATGCCTTCAGTTATTATTGCAAAGACGGTAAAGGGCCGGGGAGTTTCTTTCATGGAGAATAATCCGGGCTGGCATGGAAAGACACCGGATGAAGAACAGTACGGCAGGGCGTTTGAAGAATTAAATGAGTATATTGCAGAGTGGGAGGCATAGATATGAGTGAAATTATTGCTACCAGAGAAGCGTATGGACGGGCTTTATGTAAGTGCGGAGACAGAGAGGATATCGTAGTGTTCGACGCGGACCTGACCATTTGTACAATGTCCTGCTACTTTGCGGAAAAATATCCGGACAGGTTTTTTAATGCAGGTATAGCAGAAGCCAATATGATAGGAATGTCCGCGGGAGTTGCCGCAACGGGTAAAACGGCTGTTTGTCACACGTTTGCCATGTTTGCCGCCGGAAGAGGATATGATCAGATCCGTAATTCTGTATGCTATCCCGGACTGAATGTTAAGGTCATCGGAACACATGCCGGATTGTCGGTAGGAGAGGACGGGGCGACCCATCAATGTATCGAAGACTTAAGTTTAATGAGGACTATTCCCGGTATGACAGTTATCTGCCCTTGCGATGCGAACGAAACAGAAGAAGCTGTTAAAGCAATGCTTCATTTTGACGGTCCATGCTATTTGAGACTTGGTCGTTCCGGTGTTGAAAACATTACCGGACATATCTCTGATTATAGATTTGAATTGGGGAAAGGTGTTGTATTAAAAGACGGCGGAGATGTTTCTATTATTGCAACCGGCCAAATGGTTCAGATAGCATTAATGGCGGCAAGGATTCTGGAGGACAAGGGAATCCATGCCATGGTAATCGATATGCATACCATAAAGCCATTCGATAAAGAAATTGTCATGATGGCGGCCAGAAAGACGAGGGCTATCGTTACTTCGGAAGAACATAATATTGTGGGGGGACTGGGGGCGGCAGTAGCAGAAGCTGTGACCTCGGAATATCCGGTACCGGTAATCCGTCACGGGGTGGAGGATGTGTTCGGACATTCCGGAAAGGCGGATGAGTTAATGGTAAAGTATGGATTGACAGCAGAAAATCTTGCGTTAAAAGCAGAAAAGGCAATTAGTATGAAAGGCTAAAATAGCAGCATGCCAATTCCGGGCAGCCATTTTTAAATGGAGGGATTGGCATGCATTTTAGATTGTGAGTAATATCAAGGTTCGTTGACAAATGGTTAACATAGTGGTATATTTATAACATAATGTTATAAATATACCACTATGGGAGGCATCTTATGAAATTCAATAAACTGGGAATTTTATCAAGCAATATGGTGCTGGCATCCTGCTATGTCGTCTCCGTGTTTTGTTTCACCATCGCACTTTTGGTTCTTGAAATGAAAGAGCAATGGGAGGATTAAATATGGCATTGAAGACAAAAATGCGTGAATACAGGGCAAAGCAGAACTTGACGCAGGACGAACTGGCAGCTCTGGCAGGGGTACGCAGGGAAACGATCATTAACCTGGAAAAAGGCAGGTATAACCCATCATTGAAGCTTGCGATGGATATTGCCAGGGTATTTTCCTGTACGGTTGAGGAATTATTTTCCTTTAGTGAGGAGGAAAATACTTGAAACGCTTCATCTTATTTTGTGAGAAAATTAAATATTTAGGACTTTTAGGCTTGCTGAGTCTGTTTTTGGATCATAGACTGCTGAATTTCCTATGGTTGTTCTGGCTCTTTGGATTTGTGGGCATTTTTTATAATCTTCCGGTATTCCTGCAATCGCTGAAACAGGTATGGGGAATGCTGGCGGCGCCCTTCAGGTACGGCTTTCATATGCCCAATGCAGAAAATTATCAATGCAAAGTGGGATATTCCCTGCCCTTTCGAGGAGCATGGACAGCAGTCAACGGCGGCATCGACAAAAAACATTCCCATTCATGGGGAATTCAAACACAAAGATATGCTTATGATTTTATCATACTTGATGAAGAAGGGCATAGTTTTTCCGGTGAACGTACAAAGCTTGCGGACTATTATTGCTACGGCAAAGAAGTTTTATCTCCGGCAGAGGGAGAGGTGGTCGAGGTTCGGGACAAATATCCCGACAGTCTTCTATTGGGGCATGGTCAGGCCGATTGTTCCGCGCGAGATATAAGGGGTAACTATATCCTCATTCGTCACGCCGATAAGGAATATGGACTTCTGGCTCATTTGCAGCCCGGAAGTATTCGTGTAAAACCGGGTGATACCGTAAAGCGCGGACAGTGCGTTGCTTATTGCGGTAATTCAGGGAACACCTCAGAGCCGCATCTGCATTTTCACTTACAGGACAGCATGAGTTTTTATACCTCGGCAGGACTTCCCATTGAATTTAACGGCGTTACAAGATTTCCCGCCTCTAATTACGCCGTCTATGATTCACGCCACGTTCCAATCTCCGGATCAGTGTCAAAATACATCTTTCGAGGGCTGAGCGTTTCAAATACACGGCATACTTTTTAATCTATTCAGACGGAGAACCTTTCTCCAGGTTTATCAAAAGGCAGCTTCACTAAAAAAGTGGCTCTGCCTTTTTAAAATTGGCAGAGCCGCAGTTATTAGTAGCTGAAATATTAAGATTATGCTCTTACTATGCTGACAAAACAGCTATCTACCTGAACACAGTTAGGTGAGAGCAGCTCGAGCGATATCCGTGTATCTTCATAACGGTCTACCGGTACGATAATAGTGCCTGTGGACACTGTAATGGGTGAACCGATGCGGGTAATAGGAGTACAGCACGTAAATATAGTTTCCGTATCCTTGCAGGAAGTGGATCGTAGTGCGATGCCAATAGTTCCGTTGCAACGATTGTTTACGGTTACGTTGATGGTGAAGCTTATGAGGTAATTGCCGCTATCTTTGAGTAAAATGCTCGTTCCATCTCTGGAAAGAACAATGTCGCGGTTCTTAATAAAAGTTGTAAGTTGTAGCGGGCAATTTCTATTCCACCAAGTGCCAGCCTCCGTCTCGAATGCTGCTACTGCGAGAGCCCCGGATGATCCGGTAGCGCCAGTAGCGCCGGTAGCCCCGGTAGCACCAGTAGCGCCAGTAGCGCCGGTAGCGCCAGTAGCACCAGTAGGTCCCGTAGGTCCGGTAGGCCCGGTAGCCCCGGTTGATCCGCCAGGAGCGCCGGTAGGTCCGGTAGCCCCGGTGGCGCCGGTAGCGCCGGTAGGTCCGGTAGCCCCGGTAGGTCCGGTAGCACCTGTGGGGCCGCAAGGACCTTTGCATGAATTGAGTACCTTTTCCAATTTATCTTTCAGAAAGATTTGATTCTGCATAATGCTGTCTAAGAGGCATTTAATGCTTTCATTTATGGCTAGAAGATGTTCTACGCTGACAGGGTCGAGGGGGCTGCCATCTGTTTGATTCGGTAAGGTCCCCAAGACATATTGGAGCTTTTCGCCCTCTGCATTGATGATATGACTGAGACCCAGCTCCTCCATAGCGATGGAAGCAAGAATCATGTTCAAAGCGCTATCGCGAGTTATTTCAGGACTGATTTCCGGAAATGTTGGTTGTGACATTTTATATCCTCCCTTCTGATGGTGAAGAAGTATCTGTTTTTTTTCTATTTTTAAAATATTCCTTATTGTAAAGAACTGAAGGTGAATCTGGTTTAAAGGCGGCCGCCATGTCATTATAGCGTTCCGCTTTCTCATGTTTGCCTAAGTGGTCGTAACATACGACACATTCGATGCAGGGAATATACCCCCAGAAATCCGCTTGGTGAAAGCCCCATGAACTCTGCGGATTTTCCAGCGTCAGAACCAGGTTGAACCAAAAGGCGGCTTTCCTGTATTCCTTCTGCTCTTTAAAATGATATCCGATTTGACAGCACAATTCTCCGCGTGGCGTGTCGTATTGAAAGCTCCGCAGCATGGCACGGAAGGCTCGTTTGCTGTCGCCCTGTTCCCGGTAGCATTTTGCCAATTCTCCGCATGCTGCAATATTGTCCTCTACCCAACCCAGTCCCGAGTCCAGAAATTGTTCAAAGGCGTCGATAGCATCTTCGAAACGGCCGTTGTCTTTTAATTCTCTGGCATAATAGTATGTTCCTCGGGGAGAGAGCTTGGTTCCCTTAGACAAAAGGTTTTCGTATATTTCAAGGTTTCTGGAGCTTCTTGCGCCGGGCGGCTTGGCATGTGTGATGCCAATATCGGAGTTTATGATATTTCCGCCAAGCTGCAGGCATTCGTGAACGGGTTCGCTCCATCTGAAGCGGGGGATATTTTTGGAAAGCCTTTCCCTGTAATAGGAAAAGGTGACCTTGCCCTGAGCGTCGAAGCCTATATTATACAGCATCATGACGATGTCGATATCGCTAGACAGTGTTTTTTTAAGTTTTCTAAATTTGACGGCATCTTCAGGGAGTATGATATCATCAGCATCCAGCCAAAGAATATACTCCTTTGTCGCTTTGTCGTATGCGAAATTCCGCGCGGCAGAAAAGTCGTCAATCCACGGAAAATCGTAGATATTCTTTGTAAAACGTCCGGCGATCTCTTTTGTGCGATCAGTGGAACCTGTGTCGGCGATAATAATTTCGTCGACGAGGTCTTTTACTGAGTTCAAGCATCTTTCCAATACTTTTTCTTCATTTTTTACAATCATACAAAGACTTATGGTTATCATTTATTTTTCTCCACGTGAGTATATGATGGTTCCTGCATATTATATTTTATGTAGTTAATTGTCATTTTGTGACATAAAAACCTTCTCCCGAAAGGTCAAAAGTCACAATCCTTCGAAACGATGCATAAAATGGTTAACAGAGTACATGGAAGAAGGTAATAATAAATGTCTACCATAAGTTTATGCATGATAGTACGAAATGAGGAGAAGAATATCGAAAGGTGTCTGAAAAGTGCTACGAAGCTGGTGGATGAAATCATCGTGGTGGATACCGGCTCCGAAGACAGGACGAAGACTGTTTGTAAAAAATACAAAACGAAGCTTTACGATTTCGCGTGGGAGGATGATTTTGCGGCAGCCCGCAATTTTGCAGTAGAAAAGGCTTCCAGCGATTGGATTATGTGGCTGGATGCCGATGAGGAACTGCAGATCAGAGATAAAAAGACGTTTAAGAAGCGGCTTCGGGATGAGAAAAAAGACCTCATATCATTAAAAATGCTTCATTATTACGGTGAACAGCCGGCGGATAAGAGCCGGGCTTACAGGAACAGCGCATGCCGTTTGTTCCGAAACAATACAGGGATGCATTTTTCGGGAAAAGTACATGAGAGGCTTATCGGGGATAACATAGTCGAAAGGATTTCGGAAGAGGAATATGATGAAATCAAGATTTTTCATTATGGGTATATGAATGAAGAAATCGAGCATAAAAATGACAGGAACATGAAGCTGCTTCTTAAGGAAAGGGAAGAGCAGCCGGAAAATGCGTGGGTCCAATATCATCTTGCTGTGGAATATTATCATACAAAGGCTTATGCGGAGGCTTATGGCCTTGTCAATCTGGCGATTCTGTGTTTCCTTAAAGAGGAAATCCTGCCGCCGGCAATTGTGTATAAGCTGAAATACGATATTCTGCTTGCAGCGGAAGATTATGAAACCGTATCGCAGAGTATAGAAAAGGCAATCGAGCTTTATCCCGATTATGTCGACCTTTATTATTATAAGGGCATGGCGCAGTTTGCACTCGGAGAATATAAGGAGGCGAAGAACACCTTCAGGCACTGCCTTATTCTTGGAGAAGATGATGTAAGATATTTGATTCTGGCCGGAGCAGGAAGTTTTCTGGCGCTTAATTATATCGGGCGCTGCCATGAAATGCTTCAGGAGAAAGAACAGGCACAGGAGGCTTACAGACAGGCAGAACTTCTTCTATAGAAAGGACTTTTGGAGGCATTTGGACTTGTTATTTTTCTTGGATTTGATATACTTGAATCAACGGATAACAACAAACAAGTATTTATCAAATTTAGTTAAGGAGGAATAGCAAATGAACAGATTTACTTTACCGAGAGATATCTATTACGGAAGAGATTCATTGGAGGTTTTGAAGACCTTAAAGGGAAAAAAGGCTATCGTAGTTGTAGGCGGAAGCTCCATGAAGCGCTTTGGTTTTTTGGATAAAGCTGTCGGTTATTTAAAGGAAGCAGGGATTGAAACCCTTCTGTTTGAAGGCGTTGAGCCGGATCCTTCTGTAGAAACGGTTATGAAGGGTGCAGCGGCGATGAGAGAGTTCGAACCGGACTGGATCGTTTCCATGGGCGGAGGTTCTCCCATCGATGCGGCTAAGGCGATGTGGGCGTTTTATGAATATCCCGAGACGACTTTTGAAGATTTGATCACTCCTTTTAGTTTTCCTGCATTGAGAACGAAAGCAAAATTCATAGCGATTCCTTCCACCTCCGGGACGGCTACGGAAGTAACCGCATTTTCCGTTATCACAGACTATGCGAAGGGAATTAAATATCCTCTTGCTGATTTTAATATAACTCCAGATATCGCTATCGTTGACCCCGTTTTGGCGGAGACGATGCCCCAGAGCTTGATAGCTTATACGGGAATGGATGCGCTGACACATGCGATCGAAGCATATGTTTCTACCCTTCATACTCCGTTTACGGACCCCCTCGCTATCAAGGCTATCCAGATTGTGGACAGCGATTTGACGAAGAGCTACGCCGGAGATAGAGATTCCAAGGAGCTGATGCATTACGGACAGTGTCTTGCGGGAATGGCATTCTCGAATGCCCTCTTAGGCATAGTGCATTCCATGGCTCACAAGACGGGAGCGGCTTTCTCCACCGGACATATTACTCACGGATTAGCAAATGCGATGTATCTTCCGTATGTTATTAAATATAATGCGAAAAATGAAGAGGCGGCGAAGCGTTATGCCGAAATTGCGGCTTCTATCGGAATAGAAGGAACGCAGGAGGAAGCGATTAAGGGATTGTGCGAAAGAATCGTAGAGCTTAACAATCAGATGCAGATACCGAATACCTTAAAAGAATTCGGCATCGTAGAAGAGGAATTCAAGGAAAAAATTACAGCGATTTCGGAAAATGCGGTGGGTGATGCATGTACGGGTTCGAATCCGAGAGCAATCGATCCGGCAACCATGGAGAAGCTCTTTACATGCATTTACTACGGGAAAGAAGTTGATTTCTAAATAGCTGATATTTTATGTAAACCTCCGAACCGGCGCATAAGTGGAACGCCGGGCGGGGGTTTTGTAAAATCAAAAGCGATAAATCTAACAGGAATGAGGAAAAATGAGCGAAATAGAACAAGAGAGTATAAAAACACATTCGCAGTTAGCGATGGAATATTTTAAAGAAGGTTATAATTGTTCGCAGTCGGTATTTTTGGCATTTAGTGACTGTTATGATATGGATAAGGAGGCGGTGCTTAGAATCAGTTCCTCTTTTGGCGGAGGTATGGGAAGACTGAGGGAGGTATGCGGCGCTGTGACGGGGATGTTCATGGCGGCAGGAATGCTGTATGGATATGCGGACCCTAAGGACCAGAAAGCGAAGACGGAGCATTATGAGAGAATACAGTTCCTGGCGAAAGAATTCGGTGAAAAGAATCATTCTATTGTATGCCGGGAGCTGCTTGGATTGGGAGCCGGAAAGGATAAGCCGGTTCCGGAAGTACGGACGGCAGAATATTATAAGAAGCGGCCTTGTGTTGAGTTAGTGGGGATTGCCGCCGAGATTTTGGACAGGTACAGGGAGGAACGGGATGGTTAAGTTCATACAGAAGGAAGAAGAAAAGGGGCGAATTGCGGATTTTGTACTGAAGAGTCTGCCGGAGTGGTTCGGGGTGCCCGAGAGTGTCTGCGAATATGTGAAGGGTGTTAGGAGCATGCCTTTTTGGGCGGAATTCGCGGACGGAGAGGCAGTTGGGTTTATTGCTATGAAGGGGACCAGCCGGCATACGGCTGAGATTTATGTTATGGGAGTGTTGGAAGGGCTTCAGGGGAGGGGGATAGGGAAGCGGCTGTTTGGGGAGCTGTATTCTTATGCAGGGATGAAGGAGTACTCTTTTTTGCAGGTAAAGACAGTACGAAAGGGCTGTTACGAGTCTTATGACAGGACGAACTCCTTTTATGAGAGCCTGGGATTTAAGGAGTTAGAGTGTTTTCCGTCGCTTTGGGATGAAAGCAATCCTTGTCAGATTTACATCATGGAGGTTGATTTGAGGAAGAGAATCATGGCGAAGGGATAATGGAGGAGAGTATGGAAGTGGAGTTGGTAAAGTGGAAAGAGGAATATTATGGGGATTTTTTTCAGTATTCTAAGGATAAGGATCTATATGATAATATGAGCGATGATTTTCCTCATACGGAGGAAGAATGCAGACAGGCGGTGGCGTCTTTTGTAGAAAGTGATGATAAGAAGGCATGCTACAGGGCAATCATGGTTAATGGAAGGGTGTGCGGATGCATAGCTGCCTTTTTTGAAACTGGCATGCATTGTAAGAATGCTGAAATAGCATATTGGATTAGGAAAGAGGAACGGGGAAAGGGGATTATGACAAGGGTAATTGCGGGCTTCGTAAGCACTTTATTTTCTGATTTCGATATTTACAGAGTATATGCCAGACCTTTTTTGCATAATGTGGCTTCATGCAAAGTGTTGGAGAAGGGGGGATTTGTGAAAGAAGGGGTACTTCAAAATAGCGTTTATAAGAAGGGCAATATTTATAGTGCGGTCATGTATGCGATAATAAAGAAGTCTCTTGACAGCTAATATGCGTTAGCCTATAATTAGGCTAACGCATATTAGCTTAAAGGAGGTTGAGCGGTGGAAGAACAGTCGACCAAAAAAAAGATTATGAGCGAGGCACTCAAGTTATTTGCCAGAAAGGGATATGAAGCGGTCAGTGTGGCGCAGATTGCGGAGGCAGTGGGTATTAAAGCGCCGTCGCTTTATAAGCACTATAAGAGTAAGCAGGATATTTTTGATGCTATTTTGGAGGAAATGAGTTCCCGCTATGAAGGTCAGGCGGCTTCCATGCAAATGAATGGAGTGAAGCCCGATAAGGATATGGGATTATATATCGGCATTGATGAGGAACGGCTGATTGAAATGGGAAAAGAATTATTTTCCTATTTCCTGCACGATGAATATGCCGGGCTTTTCCGGAGAATGCTCACTGTGGAGCAGTTTCATAATGAAGAGTTAGGTGCTCTTTTTGTTAAACAATATGTGGATGAACCGCTTTCCTATCAGGGAATGCTTTTTAGCCTGCTGATACAGGCGGGAGTATTTATTCCGGAGAATCCGAATGTGATGGCACTGCATTTCTATGCGCCGATGTATTTGCTCTTGGTTTTATGCGACAGTCATCCGGAGAGGGAATCCGAAGTGATGGAGATGCTGGTGCAGCATATCAGACAGTTCCGAAGGCTTTATGGAAAGAAGGAGGATAAGCAATGAAGATAACGGTGATTCATGGTCAAGGGCATAAGGGTGTGACCTATACGATGACGCAGACGGTACTTAACCTTCTTATTACAGACAAAGATGAGATACGGGAATTTTTTCTTCCGAAGGACGGGCCGGATTTTTGCTGCGGGTGTTTCAATTGTTTTCTAAAGGGAGAATCTTTCTGTCCTTCTGCCGATAAGGTACAGCCAATCGCTCTGGCTGTGGAGTGGGCGGATATCATTGTGTTGGACAGTCCGAACTATGTGATGGAAATGAGCGGTTCCATGAAAAATCTCATGGACCATCTGGCTTACCGTTGGGCATCACATAGACCTCACGGGTCCATGTTTACCAAGGTGGGCATTGTAGTATCATCTTCCGCAGGAGCGCCGCCAAGGGGCACGGTAAGGTCAATGGCGAGACAACTCAAATGGATGTGTGTACCGAAGGTGTATACATTAGGGCTTGCCTGTTATACAGCGCCGGGAGAAGCGTTTAAGCCCGAGAGAATGAAGCTGATCACAAAGAAGGCAGAAAAAATCGCGAAGGCGGTAAGGAGAAGAGCTGCGCGTCCCCGGCCAAGCCTGCGGGGAAGAATTATATTTGGAATTTTTAGAAAGATGCAATCCTCCCCCGATTCAGCATGGAATCCCACGGATAGAGACTTTTGGGTAAATCAGGGATGGACGCAGAAGTGCCGTCCATGGAGGCAGTAATGACAAGTTTAAATAATGTTTCGTATGAGCTGCACCGACTTTTCTAATCCGTTCTCTGCTTTCATTTTTCTGGATAAATCCGTTACATTTTGGTATATTTGTGCATAATCTGCATTTAATTCATCAATAGCCTCTATTAATCTGTTTGTGCTGAGTTCCTTTGCTTTTATTGGCTTTACTCCTGCCTTCAGACGGTAGATATGTTCAGCGAATGCGAATTGGTCCAGTACGTGAGGAACAGGAATCGAAGGAATGCCATAGATCATTGAAGAGGCCGACGTACCGAAGCCACAGTGGTGTATTACACAGCAGCCTTGCTTGAACAGCCAGCTATGGGGGACAGAGCCGGCTCGAATCATCGATTCGGGGAGCTCATAATCGATAAGTGTTTTATTAAAGCCTTGTATAATAGCGCGCATTCCGGTTTGCTCGAAGGCCTTGACAAAGATGTCAAGCTTTTCTTTCTCCTGCCTGCTTTCGAAGGACATGGCTCCCAGCGAGAGTATGATCGGCTTGATTCCTTCACTTAAAAAGGATTCTAATTCCTTAGAAGGCTGATAATTATCCTCGGGGGCAAACCAATAGCCGACGACGGCATTCTTCTTCGCCCAATTGGGGTTTGGCTCCGCTATATAACGGCTGATGGGTATCAGATTGAGTTCCTTTGACATCATTTGGTCCATGGATTTGATGGGAGGCAGGTCATATAGTTTTCTGATCTTGTTGTAGGGTTTGACTACCTGTGGATTGATGAGGGCACCGAGCACCTTGTCTTTTAACGTTGGGTCCGTATTTTCCCTGGGAAGCATTTCGGTCTGCAAGGTGACGTCTATGGTTTTTATTTTTAAGGCTTCAGCCTCAGCCGCCCCCATATGGCTGTGAGAAATTATTACAAGATCCTTTCCCTTGCAGGCGTCATAAATATCGCTTGAAGAATTCTGGATAATGCGAAAGACAAACTGCATTGTTTTTAACATGCTGAGTACAGGACTTTTGGTTTTTCCGCGAATTACGGCCGCCTCATATTCGATGTCGATATCGGGGCCTATGGGAACGAACTCAAGACCGGTTTCCGATACGAGGTCTCTCCAGCAGGGATGGGTGCCGAGAACAGGTTTAAATCCTTCTTTTAACAGCTCTTTCGCGAGATAAATATACGGTTGGACATCCCCTCTGGTCCCCATTGTAAAAATCACGATTTCTTTCATTTTTATCCCCATCTGCGCGTTGCGACGCGCACCTGCTTTGCCGGACAGGAAATCAATAGTTGAAAGCTCTTTTCTCTCGACCTTTCCCCCGCCTCTTGATTATTGTTTTCGTAAATGGTATGAATTGCAATGTATTGCCGCTTTATAGATAGTTTACTACATTTATCTTTATTTGACTATGGCATTATAGGGAATGTACATAGAGCGGACGGAAGATTCAGGAAGATTTTATTAATATTTGTGATGTTCAACCATGTGTCTTGAGTGATATACTAGAAAAAGCATGAAAAATATAAAGTGTTGGAATCCGGAATAAGAGGAGCGGCCAGGAGGCTTACACTCTGCCGGTATTCGATACGACGCAGTATAATGAGAGATAGGTGATATACATTAAGAATTTAGCAAACGTAATGACGATTTTTAGGATTGTGGGAACTATTTGCTTATGCTTTTTAGAACCACTGACTGTTTATTTTTTTGTTCTTTATTTTTTGTGCGGATTGAGCGATATGCTGGATGGCTTTATTGCAAGAAAAACAGGGAATACAACTGCGGCAGGAGCTATGCTTGACAGCTTAGCCGATTTCATTTTTCTTTCGGTAATGCTTATTATTTTTATTCCCTTTTTTCCGTGGAAATTATGGATAGCGGTTTGGATTGGAGCGATTGCTCTTTTGCGTCTGATCAGCCTCTTAATAGGTTTCGCGAAATATCATACGGCAGCTTTTTTACATACGGTATTAAATAAGGTGGCGGGTTTTTTTCTGTTCGCATTTCCGGTGTTATATTATTTGGCAGGAATGGAAGCGACGGCAATTATACTATGCGGAATTTCCAGTCTGGCAGCGGTCGAAGAGCTGTTTATAACGATAAAGAGCAAATCCCTTAACAGAGATATTGCAGGATATTTGCAGCAAAACACCTCCGATATTAAAAATAAGCAGGTTATGTAAAGCGAGTAAAACAAGATAGATTAAAGCAGAGGAACTACATGGAAACAGCAGAAAAAATTTTAAAGCAATATTTCGGATATGATACCTTCCGAGAAGGGCAGAAGGAACTGGTGGACAGCATCCTGGAGGGGAAGGATACCTTTGGAGTGATGCCTACGGGGGCGGGGAAATCTATATGCTTTCAAGTGCCCGCGCTTATCATGGAAGGAATTACGCTGGTGGTGTCGCCGTTGATTTCGCTAATGAAGGATCAGGTGGAGGGATTGAATCAGGCAGGAGTCCATGCTGCATTTTTAAACAGTTCGCTGACCTCGGGGCAATATTTTAAAGCGTTGGAATATGCCAAAAACGGCAGGTATCAGATTATCTATGTAGCTCCTGAACGCCTGGTGACGGAAAGCTTTTTGAATTTTGCCCTGAATGTGCAGATTTCAATGGTCGTGGTGGATGAGGCTCACTGCGTGTCCCAATGGGGGCAGGATTTCAGGCCCGGCTATTTGAAAATAGTGGAATTCATAAACAAATTACCGTCCCGCCCGGTAGTCAGCGCTTTTACCGCTACGGCGACTAAGGAGGTGCGGGAGGATATCATTTATCTTCTGGCGCTTCAAGACCCCCTGATAGTCACGACAGGCTTCGACCGGCCCAATCTTTATTTCGCGGTACAGTCCCCGAAGGATAAGTATGCGTCCATGAAGAACTATTTGGATCTTCATCCTGCGCAAAGCGGCATTATATATTGCCTCACAAGAAAAATGGTGGAGGAGGTCTTCGAAAGGCTTCGCGGCGACGGATTTTCCGTAGCGAAATATCATGCGGGACTTTCGGATGGGGAAAGAAAGGCGGGGCAGGAAGAATTTATCTACGGAAGAAAAGAAATCATGGTAGCTACCAACGCTTTTGGAATGGGAATCGATAAGTCTGACGTCCGCTATGTAATTCATTATAATATGCCGAAAAATATGGAAAGCTATTATCAGGAAGCCGGAAGAGCGGGAAGAGACGGAGAGGCGGCGGAGTGTATCCTGCTTTATGGAGGGCAGGACGTGGTGACTAACCAGTTTTTTATCGATCATAATCAAGACAATGAAGCGCTGGATGAGGCGGCTCGTGACGTGGTTATGGAGCGGGACAGGGAGAGGCTTAGAAAGATAACCTATTACTGCTTTACCAACGAGTGTCTGAGAGATTATATTTTACGCTATTTTGGGGAATATAAAGAGAACTATTGCGGCAATTGTTCCAATTGCCTGAGCAAGTTCGAGAAAACGGAAGTAACCGATATTGCGAAGGTGCTGATCGGATGTGTGAAGACATGCGGACAAAGATATGGAAGCGGAGTTATTATAGATACGGTGCATGGGGCGAATACGGCGAAGATACGCGGTTATGGGATGAATCACAACTCCTATTACGGCGAGCTGGCGAAGGTACCGGTATTTAAGCTGCGGCAGGTATTGAATTATCTGTTCTTAAGTGAATATTTGAAGGCGACGAGCGATGAGTATGCCATCGTGAAGCTGACGGAGAAAGGAAATGCGGTGCTTGCGGGAGAAGATATCGTCGTTATGAAGATGCCGAAGGAAGAGGAACATCCGGCAAAGGTATCAAAAAGCAAAGGAAGCGGAAAGGGTGCATTTCCCGGAGGGGAACTTACCGGAAGAGAGGAGACGCTGTTCGAAGGGCTGCGTGCGCTCCGCTCGGAAATTGCCAGAGAGGAGAAGGTGCCGCCTTATATCGTATTTTCGGACAAGACGCTCAGTCATATGTGCGTGGTCAGGCCCCAGACAGAGGAAGAAATGCTGACAGTATCCGGTGTGGGAGAGTTTAAATATAGAAAATATGGTGAACGCTTTCTGGAAGCGATTAGAAATGGAAAAAAATAGTCGGAAGAAGAGGAAAAGATATGACGGGAATCAGCGTATTTGAGGTAATCGGACCGAACATGGTGGGACCTTCCAGTTCCCATACGGCAGGCGCGGCATCCATGGCACTTTTGGCGCGGAAAATGTTTCAGGGGACGATAAAAAAAGTGGATTTTACTCTATATGGCTCCTTTGCAAGAACCTATAGAGGACATGGAACCGACAGGGCTCTTCTTGGAGGAATCTTAGGATATGAAACCGACGATTTAAGAATCAGGGATTCCTTCGCCATGGCGAAGGCGGCGGGGATCGAATATTCCTTTTCCATTTCCGAAGAAGACGATGTACATCCTAATACGGCGGATATGCACATAGCGGGTGGGGATGGAAAGAGGCTGTTCGTACGGGGAGTATCCCTTGGCGGAGGAAAAGTAAAAATTGTCCGGTTAAACCGGGTGGATGTGGAATTCACTGGAGAATACAGCACTCTCATCGTGAGCCAGAGCGACAAGCAGGGCGTGGCGGCGCATATTACGAAGAGTCTGAGTGACCGCGGTGTAAACATTGCTTTCATGCGATTGTTTCGGGAAGAAAAGGGTGCGGCAGCTTATACGGTAGTGGAATCGGACGAAAGGATACCGGAGGAAGCCTTGGAATGCATTAAAGAAAATCCCTACGTATCCGATGTGATGTTAGTGCAGGTCTGAATAGCAACGATAACTATTATATAGAGGAAAAAAGAAATGGACTTTCGAAGCGGTAAAGAATTGTTGGAGTTATGCGGGCAGACGAATCTGCCTATTTCACGGATTATGAAGCAAAGGGAAATGGAGTTGCAGGGAATTTCGGAGCAGGAAACAGATAGTAAGATGTCGAAGTCGCTTGACATTATGAGATGCTCAGCGAATGAACCTTTGGAAAACGAAACAACCTCCATGGGCGGACTTATCGGCGGTGAAGCGAAAAAGCTGGACAAACTGCGGGCGGAGGGAAAATCTATCTGCGGCGGGATGGTGTCCAAGGCGATGACCTACGCCATGGCGGTTTTGGAGGTTAATGCCTCCATGGGAGTTATCGTAGCAGCTCCCACGGCAGGTTCCTCCGGCGTTCTTCCGGGGGTTTTGCTGGCGCTTCAGGAGGAGTTGGGGCTTCCTGACGAAAATGTAATGAACGGCCTTTATACGGCGGGGGCAGTGGGATATCTGCTCATGCGTAATGCTTCTGTGGCGGGTGCACAGGCGGGATGCCAGGCAGAGGTCGGTTCTGCATCGGCAATGGCTGCGGCAGCAGCGGTAGAGATGATGGGAGGAACGCCTGAACAGGCTTTAAGTGCGGCGACAGGGGCGTTATCCAACCTCTTGGGACTGGTATGTGATCCAATTGGCGGTCTGGTGGAAAGCCCATGTCAGAACAGAAACTCCATCGGTGCTGCCAATGCTCTGCTGAATGCGGAGCAGGCGCTGGCGGGAATCGAGCAGTTCATTCCCTTCGACGAGATGGTACAGGCGATGTATCATGTGGGCAGAAGTCTTCCTTTTGAGCTTAGAGAAAGCGCTCTTGGAGGCTGTGCGGCAACGCCTACGGCATGTGCTGTGTGTCCAAAGGTATGACATAAAAGTTAGAAAATGTTAGCGGAGGAGCTAAGCGATTCAATATCCAGATTCAAAACATAAGGAGGATAAAGTTATGAGAAGAAAAGACAGGGAAGTAACGGATACGGAAACGATAGAAGAAATAATAAAAGCGTGTAAAACCTGCCATCTGGCTATGGTAGACGATGGGAAGCCGTATGTGGTTCCATTGAACTTCGGTTACGAACTGGATGCGGACAAGCTGACTTTGTATTTTCATAGTGCAAAGGAAGGTAAAAAGCTGGATATCCTGCATAAAAACAGCAGTATATGCTTCGATATAGCCAGTGAAGGAATGCCCATTCATGCAGAATCACCTTGTAACTGCGGCTATTACTTTTCCAGTATCATAGGCATGGGTACCGTGGAGTTTATCGAGGATACTAAGGAAAAATGCAAGGCTCTTTCCCTGCTGATGAAGCATCAGGCGGATAGAGACGTGGAATTCAACGAAGCGCAGGTGAATAGCGTATGCGTGTATAAGGTGAGCACTTCGGATTATTCCGGCAAAAAGAAGCAGATGCCGCGGTAATTTCGGGTTTCTTATTACATAACAAATCAATGATAATATAAATATTTATGCTGAGCATTCCAAAGACTGATAACCAAGGAGGACATATAATGAACACCCAAGAAAAAATGGAAGTATTTCACAAGCTATTATTCATAATGAAGGAGGTATTGCAGGAAGAGCTGGATATTGCTTTGTACTTAACCGACACTGAAAAGTGCATAGAATACTATCCGGGAAAAACGGTAGACGCCAAAGTTAGAAGAGGAGATTTAATCAGACCGGATGAACCTATTTATGATGTTATTCATAATAAGAAAACGATGAATGACATTGTGCCTAAAGAAGTGTTTGGTGTTACATTCCGAGGGATTGGGAGACCAATAATTGACGATAATGGAGAAGTGATAGGAGCTCTGGCCGTAGCGAGGAATATAGAAAATGAACTGATGCTGTCAGAAGCTTCGGAAGGCATGTTTGCCGCGCTGGAAGAGATTAGTGCAAGTATTGAAGAGATATCGGCCAATACTCATGTGTTTTCTGAACATTTAGCAGGAATAGAAGAGTTATCGAACATGACAAAAGATGCGATTAATGAAGCAGGATCTGTAATCAGCAGCATACAATCCATTTCAAAACAGTCGAATCTGCTTGCTTTGAATGCTGCAATCGAGGCAGCGCGGGCCGGAACTGCAGGAAGGGGATTTTCAGTGGTTGCCGCTGAATGAGATGAAAGAATTTATCGTGAAAATATCGAATGAAATCACTGGAATAACAGAATCCGATACGGCTCAGGATTATCCAATATCTGCTCATTCATGGGTCAGGGACACCTTCGCAGATAATGGAGGAGATGAGCGATATTCCGCAGGCGAGCTTATACCGGCATATTAAGCTGCTGTATGAAGCGGATTGCATTACGGTAGTGGAAGAGAAGAAGATAAGAGGAACCGTAGAGAGAACGTATGCGATGAAAGGCGGAAAGCCTTGTGAATTCAGCAAAGACAGTGTAGAGCACTTAATTCAGTCATCGCTTATGTCTTTGATGACTTCCTTTGGAAAATACTTTTCCGAGGAAACAGCGGATCCGGTCAAAGATTTGTTGTCACTTTCTACCTCCACACTTCTTTTGACAGATGAAGAGTTCATGGAGGTTATGGAAAAAATAGGAGAAGCGATAACGCCCTACCTTTGCAATACGGCAAAAAAAGGGAGGAATGTCAGGAGATTTACTTTTATCTCTTCTCCGTGTGAAGAGGATGAAGACGATTAGGAAGAGGTGATGGAAGAATGTTGAGCATAAAAAATCTGACCAAAACTTACAAAGGCGGTAAAAAGGCTGTATCCGGCTTGAACCTTGAAATCGAACAGGGCGATATTTATGGATTTATCGGCCATAACGGCGCCGGTAAAACCACGACAATTAAGGCGGTAGCAGGAATTATCGATTTTGAAGAGGGCGAGATACTGGTTGATGGGCATTCTGTAGTAAAGGAACCGATATTATGTAAACAAAAAATGGCATATATTCCGGATAATCCGGATTTATATGAGCATCTTACCGGAATTCAATATCTGAGTTTCATAGGCGATATTTTCGGGATAGACGCAGAAACGAGAAAAGAGAGAATCGAAAAATATGCAGATGCATTTGAGATGACATCGAGTCTGGGCGATTTGATTGCATCCTATTCCCATGGAATGAAGCAGAAACTCGCTATCATTTCAGCGCTCATCCATAAGCCTGCGCTGTTAATCCTGGATGAGCCTTTCGTCGGTTTGGATCCGCAGGCCAGCGTTTTGCTGAAAGGATATATGCGGGAGCTTTGCGAGGAGGGAAGTGCCATATTTTTTTCTACTCATGTACTCGATGTGGCGGAGAAGCTGTGCAATAAGATTGCGATCATTAAAGAAGGAAAGCTGATTGCGGCAGGGCGGACCGAGGAGCTTACACAAGGGAAGTCGCTGGAGGATGTATTTATGGAGGTGGTAAGGCATGGAGGGGATGCAGTTAAGAAACAGTAGTGCTGTCGTTATGCAGATCGTGAAGCTGCTTAAAATACAGCTTCTGCAATATATGGATATCAATGAAGCATTGCATTCGAAGGACAAAAAGAAGCGGCACAGCTTATATTTTCTCTTGGGAACCTATATTTTTCTCGGTGCTATAATTGCCATTTATATGAGCGGAGGAGCCTATGGGCTGTGTTTTTTAGGACTGCCGCAGATTGTTCCGGCATATCTGTTGTCCATAACCAGTATTTTAATTCTGGTGTTTACCATATTTAAGGCGGGGAGCATGCTGTTTCAGATCAAGAATTATGAAATGCTCATTTCTCTTCCGATAAGCCCTATGGCGATCGTTATAAGTCGGTTTTTGAATATGTATGCAGGAAATCTGGTGCTGGCAGTACTGGCAATGCTTCCGGCAGGAATTGTCTATGGAGTCTTTGTAAACGCATCGGCGGCATTTTATATCATATATGTGATCAGTATATTTCTAGTGCCTCTCGTTCCTCTGACGATAGCGTCTATGATCGGAGCAGCGGTAACGGCAGTGGCCGCCAGAATGAAGCACAGGAACGCTTTGACGATTGTGACTTCTATGGCGTTAATAATCGGTGTTCTGTTATTATCCTTCTATCCGGCGTTTCAGTCAGGAGAGATTACGGCGCAGCAGATGACGGATTTCACATCGCTTCTTAGTTCTCAGATAAACAATTTATATCCCCTTGCCGAATTATATACGGAGGCCATTGTGACCGGAAGCCCCGCCTCGTTTGCAGGATTTGCAACAGTTTCCATAGGAATTTTTGCGGTGTTTGCGGGTGTGGTGCAGTGGAAATATGCATCCATATGCGCGGCGCTTATTACTCATGCAGCGAGAAAGAACTATGTGCTGGGCAAGCAATATAGAAGGAGTCCGATAGGAGCGATGTATATAAAAGAAATGAAGAGGTATTTTTCATCGTCTATTTATGTCATGAATACAGCAATCGGATATATCATGATGCTCCTGTTGGGCGTTACCCTCTTGTTTGTCGGAAGAGACAAAGTGATGAATGCGATGGAAGTTGCAGAGGCAGCACGGGATATAGCGGAAAAAATACTGCCCTTCATACTGGCCCTGATGGGAATGCTGGGGACTACCACTATCAGCGCTCTGTCTCTGGAAGGAAAACAGTGGTGGATTCCGAAATCTCTTCCGGTAAGCACGAAAGTGATACTCGACAGTAAAATACTTGTAAATCTCACTTTAGCCATTCCAAGCTGTACTGTCACGGCTGTGTTATGTGTGACGGCGTTAGGATATCAGGGAATGAGTTCGGTGTGGATGCTTGTAATCCCTCTTATGTATTGTGTCTTGGCTTCGGTGATGGGCATGGCAATAAATATAAAGTTCCCTCAGTTCCATTGGGATAACGAGACATCGGTGGTTAAGCAGGGGACAGCGATACTTGTGGGAATGGTGCTGGAATTTATAGTTGTTATAGCAGGAGTAGTGCCGGCATTTTTTGTAAACGGGGCCGCATACCATGTATTAATGGGTGTAGTAGCGATAGCCTTGCTGCTGATGGCGACAGTGATTTATAAAAAAATAGTAAATTTTGACTTAAGAAAGTTAGATTAGGGTGTAAAAAAATTATATTAGTTGTATACTGTTAGGGGAAAAAGCGAAAATAATTACGACGGATAAGAATCTGGTGAAAGAGGAAGTTATGATTGAAATTAATTGGAAAAAGATAGGAACGGAAGATGAAGAGATTATTCAAAGCTATTATGATATGGAGCCGGTAAGAAACTGCGAATTCACCTTTGCGAACAATCTGTTGTGGTCGCCTTTTTATAATATACGCTATGCGGTAGTGGAGGATATGCTCGTATTTATTTCCGACGAGGCGGAGGTATCCATAAGCTGTCCGCTCGGTAAAGGAGACCTTGGGAAGGTGATCGACGTTCTTACTGAATATTTTAAAGAGAAGAACAAACCCTTCAAACTGCATCTGGTATCGCCTTCGCAGTTTGAGAAATTAGATAAACTATATCCTGGAAGATTCAAGGTGGAGTACAATAGGGATACTGCGGATTATGTCTACGAATCGGAGCGCCTGATTTCTCTTGCAGGAAAAAAGCTTCACGGAAAGCGTAATCACATCAACCGATTTAAGGAAGCTTATCCGGACTGGACCTATGAGCATATTACGGATGAAAACGTGGAAGAGTGTATCGCTATGGCTAAAGAATGGAGAATCCAGAACGGATGCGAGGAAAAAGGCCCAATGCACAACGAATTCTGCGTGACGCTGCATGCGCTTAAAGAAAGAGAAGCGCTGATGCTAAAGGGCGGACTTATCCGGGCAGGCGGACGGGTGGTTGCATTTTCGTTAGGAGAGCCTTGTGGTAAGGATATGTTTGTAGTTCATATCGAAAAAGCGTTTGCCGATATTCAGGGAGCTTATCCTATTATTAATCAGCAGTTCGTGCTGAATGAGGCACAGGAATATCGATATATTAATAGAGAAGAGGATACGGGCGACGAAGGACTACGGAAAGCAAAGTTGTCTTATGATCCGGTATTCCTGATGGAAAAGGGACTTGTTACGGAAGTATAAAGTGTGAAGCTCTGAAAATAAAAGAATGAGGAAACATAGGGAAGCGTCATAATGGATAAAATTAACAAGAATGCAGATGTCGTGCATAAAATGCTGAAATTCATCGAAGAAAGCCCTACCTGCTTTCATGCGGTGGAAAATGTGCAAGAACAATTAAAGAAGAATGGTTACCTCTCGATCAGTGAAAATGAAAAGTGGAAGCTATCGGCAGGTGGAAAATATTATGTAAACAGAAATGATTCCGCGCTCATCGCCTTCCGGTTACCGGAGAAGGAGATAAAGGGCTTTCATATGATAGCCTCTCACAGCGATTCTCCCTGCTTTAAGATAAAAGAAACGCCGGAGATCACGGTGGAGGAACAATATATAAAACTGAATACAGAGCCCTACGGCGGGATGATCATGGGGACTTGGCTGGACCGCCCTCTCTCCGTTGCCGGAAGGATAGTGGTATCGGAAAACGGCAGGCTGATCAGTCGGACGGTAGCAGTGGACAGAGACCTGCTCATCATTCCCAACGTGGCAATTCACATGAACCGGGATATAAATAAGGGCATGGAGTACAACGCGCAGACAGATATGCTTCCGCTGTATGGAGGGATAGGGAGCAGGAGTTCCTTCCAGAGCCTGATTGCCGAGGCGGCAGGGGTGAAGGCGGAGGATATTTTGAGCAGCGATCTGTTTTTGTATAATAGAGAAGAGGGTAGAATCTTAGGTGCTGAGGGAGAATTCATCGCTGCCCCCAGACTGGATGATTTGGAGTGCGTCTATGCATCCTTGCAGGCGCTGCTCGATTCGAAGCCGGAGGAATATATCAATCTTATGATCGTATTCGATAACGAAGAAGTGGGAAGCATGACGAGGCAGGGCGCGGCGTCTACCTTCCTTCAGGATACCTTATTGCGAATATGCGAAGCGCTGTCCCTGACCCAGAGCGACTATTGCAGGCTGACGGCAGATAGCTTTATGATATCTGCAGACAATGCCCACGGAGTGCATCCAAACCATCCGGAAAAAGCGGATCCAACCAACCGGCCTTATTTAAACGGCGGTATTGTCATTAAGTATCACGGAAGCCAGAAGTATACGACCGATGCGGTTTCGGCGGCGGTGATGAAGGATATTTGCAAACGTGCGGAAGTTCCCTTTCAAACCTATGCCAACCGCTCCGATATAGCGGGCGGCTCTACGCTCGGGAATATTTCGGTGGCGCAGGTGCCGGTCAGCACGGTGGATATCGGTTTTGCGCAGCTTGCTATGCACTCTGCATATGAGACGGCGGGCAGCCGGGACGTGGAGGCTATGATAAAGGCACTGAGCTGTTTTTATTCTATGGGAAGTACGAGTATATTTGGTGATTTATGATTTGGGGATAATCTTGAGCCTTATGGGTTCGGGATTATTTTTTTTGGAAAGTGTAATACTTTTTATTGACAAGAAAGCGATAAGGGAATAGAATGTGTCTTAAAATTAAATGCAATCATTTTTCATACTAATAAATCTTTTTCCATTTTGTTTTGCAATGGGGCAATATCCTATATTTGTAGGGGATTTGCTCCATTTCTTATATTTATCCCTTCACAAATCCCCAACAGATATAGAATAGAAATCTGGAAAACCTTCATCAAGGCCATACAGGCAAACTGTTATATATAAACAATAAAAATAGGAGGAGAGAAATTATGAGAAGAAAAACAATGGCACTTTGGATGACAATGGTAATGACAGCAGCTCTGGTAACTGGATGCGGTGCATCTGGATCCGGGACGACCACGGTAACAGAGGCAGAGACCATTGCGGACGGGTCTGTAACGGAAGCAGAGACCGTTGAGGAAGTCCCCGTTACGGAAGCAGAATCCAGCTCCGGGGAGGAGTCTTTAACAGAAGAAGATACCAGTACAGAGGCATCGGGCGAAGATGTGGAAATCTATGCGTTTATTGCCGCAAGCTTAAAAAATACGATGGAGAAAATAAAAGAAAATTATGAGGCAGATCATCCGGGTGTAACCATCATTTACAATGCGGACAGCTCGGGGACTTTACAGAAGCAGATTGAAGAAGGGGCAGAGTGTGATGTATTCTTCTCAGCGGCGACTAAGCAGATGCAGGCGCTGGAGGAAGGCGGCTATCTGGTGGACGGTTCCATAACAGATTTGCTTACCAATAAGATTGTGCTGATCAAGCCTTCCGGCATGGAGACAAAAGTGACCGGATTTGATAATATCACGGAAGCATCCAGCCTTGCACTGGCCGGAGAGGATGTGCCGGTCGGCCAGTATGCCCGCCAGTTGTTTACTAATATAGGGATACTGGATCAGGTGATGGCCATGGAAATCAATGAAGGAGCTAATGTAACGGCAGTGCTTACCGCAGTGGCAGAGGGGAGTAATGAAGTTGGCGTCGTATATGCTACCGATGCGGCATCCATGGCCGATAAGGTAGAGATCATCGCAGAAGCAGATGACAGTCAGGTAGAACCGGCAGTTTATCCGATCGGCCTGGTAAAGAATGGAGAAGCTGATGATGCACAGATAAAGGCCGCAGATGAATTTAAGACCTATCTGATTACAGATGAAATGCCTTTGACTTTGTTTGAAGAAGCCGGTTTTATAGTTACTGAGTAAAAATATAAGATGAAACGAGTAAAGGGGGTGAAAATCATGTTGGAACTTGTACGGACCATAGATTGGAGTCCCCTTTTTATTTCCCTCAAGACCGGCATCGTATCAACGATTCTTGCATTTTTAATGGGAATTGGGGCTGCCAGGCTGATTATGAAGGTAAACAGCACCGCAAAGGCCGTCCTGGATGGCATTCTGACATTACCGTTGGTGCTGCCGCCTACGGTGGCCGGTTTTTTCCTGCTTTTGATATTCAGCTTAAGACGGCCGTTTGGTTCTTTTCTGTATACGAACTTTGACATCAAGATGGTACAGACCTGGCCGGGCTGTGTGATTGCGGCGTTTGTGATCGCATTTCCGCTGATGTATCGGAATGCAAGGGCGGCATTCGAGCAGGTGGATATTAATATGATTTATGCGGGACGCACACTGGGACTTACCGAGAGCACCATATTCTGGAAGGTGATAGTTCCTATCGCAGGCCCGGGTCTGGCCTCAGGGACGGTTCTGGCATTTGCAAGGTCTATCGGGGAATATGGAGCTACGGCTATGCTGGCTGGAAATATCCTGGGAAAGACAAGGACAGTATCCGTAGCAATAGCATCGGAAGTTGCTGCCGGTAACTGGGACGTGGCCGGGTTGTGGGTATGTGTGATTGTCATCTTGTCATTTTTGGTCGTGACATTGATTAACTATATCTCCGGTAAAGGGATAAAGAATATGAACAGGTGGATGTAATATGGCATTGCAGGCAGAGATAAAAAAGACTTTTCCGGGATTTGCTCTGGATGCAGAAGTTGAAACCAATGGAAGCTGTCTGGGGATTCTGGGAGCATCCGGATGCGGAAAAAGCATGACGCTGAAATGTATCGCAGGAATTGAGAAACCGGATAGCGGAAGGATAGTGCTAAATGGCAGGGTACTATTTGATTCGGAAAAGAACATCAACCTGTCTGCTCAGGAGCGGCGGATTGGTTATCTGTTCCAGAATTATGCGCTGTTTCCTACTATGACAGTGGAAGAAAACTTATCCATTGTAATGGGAGGAAAAAAGAAAGACCGGGGGACGAAAATCCGGGAGCAGTTAAAGCGCTTCCATCTGGAAGGATTGGAAAAGCGTTACCCGTCGCAGCTTTCGGGCGGGCAGCAGCAGAGGGTAGCGCTGGCAAGGATGCTGCTCTACCATCCGGAGATTATCCTGCTGGACGAACCATTTTCTGCATTGGATGGATTCCTGAAGGATGCCCTGCAGTTTGAGATGATGGAGGTAATTCAGGAATATTCGGGTGATGTGATCATGGTTTCCCATTCCAGAGACGAGATATACAAGCTATGTACAGATACGATGGTGATGGCAGAGGGGAAACGTATATTAGCGGGAAAGACCGGTGATATCTTTTATAAACCTCAGTATATGGAGGCAGCCAGGCTGACCGGATGCAAGAACATTTCCGCTATCCGTAAGGTGAGTGATTATGAACTGTATGCGATTGACTGGGAGATCCATCTTCATACCCGTGAAACAATTAAAGATGATATTCGCTATATTGGAATACGTGCCCACAACTTGTTTCCGTTGTGGAAAGAACCGGAAACCGATACAATGAACGTCATGCGGGTGAAACAGACCGGCTATGCAGAGACTCCGTTTACGCGTCAGTTTCTGTTCAGCAATGCGGCTGGGAGCAAGAATATCGATATATGGTGGCTGCAGGATAAGCCGGTTTTCAAGGGAAAAGAAGAGAAACCGGTACGATTTCCTTTTTATATTCAGTTCCCGGAAGATGCGCTTCTTTTGCTCAATTAGAAGAGGGTCTTTCTACGCCGAAATCGTCAGAAAACAGCTTGTTGCTGTTAAAAAATAGTGAAAACAAGACTCAAATAAGAAATTTTTTTGTTTATTGTGCAATATTGAATTTAAAAGGGAAAAACAATATAGTTAATACAACCTAAGTAGTCGACGAAGCTTCAGGGAAGAAATATTGTTACGAAGAGGTAGCGCAGATATTTATCTGCTCGCTGCCTCTTTTTTATTCTAAAGGAGGATGCGCTATGAGACAGGTTGCTATCTATGGAAAAGGCGGAATTGGAAAATCAACAACAACACAGAATCTGACGGCAGGGCTCGCGGAGATGGGAAAACACATCATGATTGTGGGATGTGACCCGAAGGCGGACTCGACCAGACTGGTGCTGGGAGGTCTGGCACAGAAAACGGTTCTTGATACCCTTCGTGACGAAGGAGATGATATTGAACTTGAAGCGGTTATGAAGGAAGGATACGGCGGAATCAAAGGCGTGGAGTCAGGCGGTCCGGAGCCAGGAGTTGGCTGTGCGGGACGCGGTATCATCACTTCCATAAACTTATTGGAGCAGCTGGGAGCTTATACCGATGATCTTGACTATGTGTTTTACGATGTCCTCGGTGACGTTGTGTGCGGTGGTTTTGCAATGCCGATTCGTGAAGGCAAAGCTCAGGAAATCTACATTGTATGTTCGGGCGAGATGATGGCTCTTTATGCAGCCAACAATATTTCCAAAGGTATCGCCAAATATGCAAAAAGCGGAGGCGTCCGGCTGGGCGGTCTGATCTGTAATTCCAGAAAGGTAGACAGAGAGGAGGATTTAGTCCAGGCAGTAGCCGCGAAGATAGGGACACAGATGATTCATTTTGTGCCCCGTGATAATGCAGTGCAAAGAGCGGAAATCCGCAAACAAACTGTAATCGATTTCTCTCCGGAGGAGCCGCAGGCAGATGAATACCGGCAGCTGGCCCGAAAGGTTGACAACAATGAGATGTTTGTGATTCCAAATCCCATGAAGATCGAAGAACTGGAAGAGATTCTGATGGAATATGGTGTAATGGACTAAGTTCCTGCAGGAAGGAGAATGGCTATGTTATTAGTAAGAGCGATCGTAAGACCTGAAAAGTCAGGGTATGTAATGAAAGAAGCGGCAGAGGCAGGATTTCAGGCGGTGACAAAAATGGATGTATATGGGCGCGGCAAGCAGAAAGGAATCCAGGTCGGAGAAATCTATTATGATGAAATTCCGAAAGAAATGCTGTTGTTTTTCTGTAATGATGAAGATAAGGATGATCTGGTCAAGGTGATTTTAAGAACGGCAAAGACTGGCGAAGGCAATTTTGGTGATGGACGTATCTTTATCTCCCCGGTAGAAGATGCCTATACCATCAGCAGCGGAAAACAGGGACTTTGAGGTTGTATTTCAGGAAAGAGGAGGAAAGCGATGAAGGAAGTAATGGCGTTTATCCGTACAAACAAAGTGAATGCGACGAAAAAGGCTTTGGCGGAAGGCGGTTTTCCGGCATTCACCTGTAGACCGGTACTTGGGAGAGGCAAAAAAAGTATCGATCCCGAGTTATTGTCGATCGTGATGCAGAGCGGAGAGCTGCCTCTTAATATGTCGGGAGAACATTTGACAGAGGCATTCCGGTTGATTCCAAAGAGATGTATTACATTGATCATGGAAGACAGTGAAGCACCAAAAGCTGTAGAGATCCTGATTAAGGCCAATCAAACGGGTAATCCGGGAGACGGAAAAATATTTGTTCTTCCGATTAATGAAGCATATACGGTCAGAAGCGGCGAAAAGACGGTAGAAGCTTATTAGGAGGCGAAATCATGGCAAAAGAAAGAGACCAATTATTAGATAAATACTCGGTGCGGGTATTCAAAAATAGAAAGAATCATATCACCCAACTGGAACTTGGTGATGCTCCGGATGAGATTGCGGCCAACACCCGCGCAATTCCCGGCATTGTAACCGCCAGAGGTTGCTGCTATGCAGGCTGCAAAGGGGTGGTCGTCGGACCGATGAAGGATGCCGTCGTTATTACCCATGGACCTATCGGATGCGCTTTTTATTCGTGGGGTACCAGGAGAAATAAAGCGAGGTCTTCCTATGAGGGAGAACCCAACTTTGTACCGTATTCCTTCTGCACCGACATGAGGGCGCCGGATATCGTATTCGGCGGAGAAAAGAAGCTGGAGGCAGGAATTGATGAAATCATGCAGATGTTCAGTCCCAAATGTATCTTTATCTGCTCCACCTGTCCCATTGGGTTGATTGGAGATGATGTGCAGGCGGTTGCACGCCGGGTGGAAGAAAAATATGGGATAACGGCAGTGGGATATTCCTGTGAAGGTTATAAAGGTGTTTCCCAGTCGGCAGGACATCATATCGCGAACAACGGACTGATGCGCTATGTTATTGGAAAAGGTGAAAAAGCTCCAAGAACGAAGTACAGCATTAACATCCTGGGCGAATATAATATCGGCGGTGATGGCTGGGAGCAGGAGCGGGTTTTGAAGAAAATAGGGTATGAGGTGGTATCGGTATTTACCGGAGACGGTTCCTACGAAACTATGAAAAATGCCCATTTGGCAGATTTGAACCTGGTCATGTGCCACCGTTCCATTAATTATATCGCAGAAATGATGAAGACTAAATACGGCATCGACTGGTTGAAAGTAAACTTCATCGGTGTAGGAGCCACCTGCAAGTCACTTCGTATGATGGCTGAATATTTCAAGGATCCGGAGCTGACGAAGCGGACAGAGGAAGTGATTGCAGAGGAACTGGCAGAGATTCAGGAAGATATGGAATATTATAAGTCCAAACTGAAGGGCAAGACAGCCGGTATCTTCGTTGGAGGTTCCAGATCTCATCATTACCAGCTTCTGCTAAAAGATTTCGGGATAGATACTACCATCGCAGGATATGAGTTTGCACATAGGGATGACTATGAAGGCCGTGAGATTATTCCGCAGATCAAAGCGGATGCCGATTCCAAGAACATCGAGGAAATCACCGTAGAGAGGGAAGAAGGATATACGGACCGCTATACGGAGGAGGAACTGGCCGGAATGCGTGCAGACGGAGTTGAGCTGGATACCTATGGCGGTATGATCAAGGACATGAAGAAAGGTCACATAGTAGTGGATGATTACAATATGTTTGAAACCGACCAGCTGATTGAGAAATATAAGCCTGATATTTTCTTTTCCGGCATCAAAGACAAATATGCAATCCAGCATGGCGGAGTTGTATCCAGGCAGATGCATTCCTATGATTATTCCGGCCCTTATGCGGGATTCCGGGGAGCTGTTATTTTTGGCAGAGATATAACCATGAGCCTGTATACCAATGCATGGGCGCTGGTAAGTCCCCCATGGAAGACAGCACCGATGCTGGAAGGAAGCTTAGGAGGTGGAAAATAGTGCTTGAATTAACGCCAAAAGAGATTATAGAGAAACGTCATATCACCATAAATCCATGTAAGACCTGTGAGCCGGTGGGAGCTATGTTCTGTGCTTTGGGTGTGGAAAACTGTATGCCCCACTCACATGGTTCCCAGGGATGCTGTTCTTACCACAGAACGGTACTCAGCCGTCATTTTAAAGAGCCGGCTCTGGCATCTTCCAGTTCCTTTACAGAGGGGGCTTCTGTGTTCGGAGGAAGAAGCAATATTAATACGGCAGTGAAAAATATTTTTGATATCTATAATCCGGATATCATTGCCATACATACCACCTGCTTGTCAGAGACCATCGGCGATGATGTAGGTTCTTATATCCTGGATATGGAGATTCCGGATGATAAGAAAGTATTATTTGCCAGTACGCCATCCTATGAAGGCTCCCACATTCAGGGATTCTCCAACATGGTGATCGGCTTCATGAAATATCTTACTAAAAAGACTGGCACGCCCAATGGAAAAACTGCTATTTTTCCAGGATGGGTCAATCCGGGGGATGATCGGGAAATAAAAAGAATTGCAGCCCTGATGGGAGTTGATTATATTTATTTTCCTGATCACGACGGGACGCTTGATCATCCCATGGATGGAAAAAATGATTATTTTCATCCGCATGCCGGAACGCCGCTGGCAGATTTGGAAGCTCTGGGCGACTGTGAGAAGCTGATTTCCATGGGAACCTACTGCAGCCAGGAACCGTCGGATTATATGAAACGGCAGTTTGGTACGCCTTATGTTAATATTCCTCTTCCTGTAGGAGTGGCGCTGACAGATCGCTATGTGACAGAGCTTAGAAAGGTTACCAAGCGGGAGGTGCCAAAGGAGCTGGAAGATGAAAGAGGACGCTTGATCGACTTGATGCTGGATTCCCATCAGTATACCTATAAGAAAAAGGTGGCCATTTATGGAGATCCGGATATCGTTTATGCATTTACGTCACTTTGTCTGGAACTTAGCATGAGCCCTAAATACGTCATTACCGGTACCCCCAAAGAAAGCTGGGTAAAAGAGATTACAGCGCTGATGAATCAGTATGGAGTGGATGAGTCGGAATATGTGGTAAAAGCCGACACAGACTTATTCCATCTGCACCAATTGATTAAAAATGAGGGAGTGGATATGCTTCTGGGATTCAGTTATGGCAAGCAGATTGCAAAAGCGGAAGACATTCCCATGGTCAGAATGGGATTTCCGGTGCTTGACCGGTACGGAAATCCCATCCAGGCTACTGTCGGTTATGCCGGTGGAATACGGTATGTGGAAAAAATTGTGGATGCCCTGATGGAGCGGCAGGACCGGGATGCGCTGGATGAGGATTTTGATGTCGTAATGTAGGCTTATGGTAGTACAACTGCATAGCACCTGGGAGGGAGGTCCCCTCCCTATTGCTGTATGAGAGAGGAGCGGTTGCATGGGAAATATACTGGATGCCAGAAAAGGATCTATTTTGTTTAAAGATGACTGCAGCGGGCCGGGAAGTGGAATCTGCTGTGACAGTGACAGTGTATCAGGCGCGGTATCCCAAAGAGCCTGTGTTTACTGCGGCGCCCGGGTGGTATTAAATCCCATTACGGATGCGTACCATATTATACATGGTCCCATCGGCTGTTCCAGCTATACATGGGATATCCGGGGGTCCCTTACCAGCGGAGAGGATATCTATAGAAACAGTTTTTCTACGGATTTACAGGAGACAGATATCATCTTTGGAGGAGTAAGAAAGCTGGAAGCTGCGGTAGATGAACTGATGAACGTCCACCGGTCGGCAAAGCTGATTTTTATATATGCAACTTGTATTGTCGGCGTAATCGGGGATGATGTGGATGCAGTATGCCGGACGAAGTCCGCACAATATGAGATTCCGGTGATTCCGGTCAAATCCCCGGGCTTTTCCGGCAGCAAATCCACCGGTTACCGGATGGCGTGCGATGCGATTATGGAAGTCCTGCGTCCTCACAAGACGGAGAAAAAACATGGAACTATCAATATCCTGGGAGATTTTAATCTTGCAGGAGAGATGTGGATCATTAAGAATTATTTTAAGAAGATTGGAATAGAGGTAATTTGTGGATTTACCGGGGATGCCAGCTATGATGATATGAGGAAGGCACCCCAGGCTTCCTTAAATATTGTTCAGTGCGCCGGTTCCAGTGTCTATCTGGCCCAGCGGATGGAAGAAGAATTTGGAATTCCTTATATGAAAGTCAGTTTCTTTGGCGTAGCGGATACAACAGCTTCCTTGGTTCGGGTGGCGGAAGCGCTTGGAGATGAGGCAGCAAAAGAGAAAGCGGTAATGTTCTGTATGGAAGAAACTGAGAAGCTGCAAAGTTTTCTCGACAAATATACAAAGCGTTTAAAAGGGAAAAAGGCGGCAATCTATGTGGGCGGCGGATTTAAGGCCATTTCCCTCATCCGCCAGTTTGCCGTAGTGGGAATACGGACGGTACTGGTAGGAACTCAGACGGGAAAAAAAGAGGAATATGAGGTTATCGAAAGTCTGGTGGATCAGGATACGGTTATCCTGGATGATGCCAACCCGGCGGAACTTGAGACATTTATGAAGGAAAAGGGTGCGGATATCCTGGTAGGAGGTGTCAAAGAACGCCCGCTGGCTTATAAGCTGGGAGTGGCATTTTGTGATCACAACCACGAGAGGAAACATCCTCTGGCAGGATTCGAAGGGGTTTATAACTTTACGCGGGAGATCGACCGCAGTATAAATAATCCGGTTTGGGAATATATGAAAGTCCTTTGAAAAACTGGCAGCGGAAAGGTGGAAGGGATATGAAAAGTGAAGTAAAACCACTTGTAAATATGAACGTTAATCCATGTAAAATGTGTATGCCCATGGGGAGTGCAACCGCATTTTACGGAATAAAAAAATGTATGACGATCCTGCATGGTTCCCAGGGATGTGCGACTTACATACGGCGCCATATGGCGACCCATTACAATGAGCCGGTGGATATTGCCTCTTCCTCCCTGACAGAACAGGGAACCGTATACGGTGGGAATTCAAATTTAAAAAAAGGTCTGAAAAATCTGATTGAACTGTATCATCCGGATGTCATCGGCGTAATGACTACTTGTCTGGCCGAGACGATTGGAGAAGATGTGCCGGGAATCATCGATGAGTTCTATGAAGAGAATCCGGGATATCGGGATATCCATATCATATCCTGCCCGTCGCCGGGATATGGAGGGAGCCAGTATGAAGGATATTTTGAAGCGCTGTATGCCATTGCTTTATCCATACCGATGGAGACAGAAAAGAATGACAGAATTAATGTGATAACTGCACCATTAAGTCCGGCGGACATCCGGTATTTAAAGCATGTGTTTCGGATATTCGGACTGAATCCGATTCTTCTGCCGGATATTTCAGACAATCTCGACGGAATTCATGCGAAGGAGTATGAACGGCTTCCCCAGGGTGGAACCGATATGGAGGAGATCCGGAAAATGGGCGGTGCCAGGATGACCCTGGAACTGAGTGGGTTGACACATAAACATTCTGTGGGTGAATTGCTCCTTCAAAAGTATGGGATACCCTGCAAAAAGCTGAATCTGCCGGTGGGGCTGCGGGACACGGATGCATTTTTTCATGTCTTGTCCGAGCTTGCAGGCATGCCGGTTCCGGATGAAATCAAAGCGGAGCGGGGCAGATACCTTGATGCAATGATCGATTCCCACAAATATAATTCGGCAGGGCGCGCGGTGGTATTCGGTGAACCGGACCTGATACTTTCCACGGTCCGCCTGATGTGCGAGAGTGGTGTCATGCCGGTGGTATGCGCCTGCGGAGCTGCCTGTCCGGAATTGAAGACGCTTCTGCTCCCGGAACTGAAAAAGCTGGCGGATATGTATTTCTCGGAAGATTATACCGTTGTGGATCAGGCGGATTTTAAAGATATTGAGCAAATGGCAAAAAGGTTCCATGCCAATATAATGGCAGGGAATTCCGACGGAAGAAGGATCGCCGGGGAAGAAGGGCTGCCGCTCGTCCGCCGTGGATTTCCTATTCATGATCATGTAGGAGGGCAGCGGCTCAGGATGCTGGGATATGAAGGCAGCATGGAATATCTGGACGAAATCACCAATACATTGATTGATACGACGGAGACAACATTCAGGGAACAGCTTTATGATACGTATTACAAAGGCTCCCTCATTGATGAGGAAAGCGCTGAGTCTTCTGATGAAACAGAATCCAAGCGGGATATTATGCAGAAAAAGACAATGGAACATCCATGCTACAATTGCGGCGCACATAAATATGCCAGAATTCATCTTCCGGTAGCACCGGCCTGTAATGTGCAATGCAATTATTGCGTGAGAAAATTTGACTGTCAGAATGAGAGCCGGCCGGGGGTTACATCTCAAATCCTGAATCCCATAGAAGCACTTGAGCGGTACCGTCTGGTGAAAGAAAAGATGCCTAACTTAACTGTAGCAGGTATTGCGGGGCCTGGGGATGCTCTGGCCAATTGGGAAGAAGTGAGTGAAACCTTCCGTCTGATCCGCAAATATGACCCGGAGGTAACCTTCTGCCTCTCAACAAACGGGCTGATGCTCCCGATGCATGCGAAGGAGATTGCAGAACTTGGCATATCTCATGTGACGGTTACATTGAATGCGGTAGACCCTCATATCAGCGGCCAGATATACAAGTACATCCGGTTTATGGGACAGAGTTATGAAGAAGATGCAGCCGGGGCAATCATGGTGTCCAACCAGCTGGCAGGAATCCGTATGCTGGTGGAAAGCCGCATCATTGTCAAAATCAATATTGTAACGATTCGGGGAATTAATGAAATGCATATTCCCGAGATTGTGAGGACCGTAAAGGATTTGGGGTGTTACATTACCAATATCATGCAGTTGATTCCGGTAGAAGGGAGCACGTTCGAACGTCTGGAGCCGATTCCTTTGAAACGGATTCAGGAGATTCGTAAGGATTGCGAAACGATCATGCCTCAGATGTATCACTGCCAGCACTGCAGGGCGGATGCCGTGGGGACACTGGATAACGACCAGTCCATCGACTTGAGCGGCGCAGTGAATCCGGTGAAGGAGACTATCCTGACAGAGGCGCCGGTACGATTTGCGGTGGCATCCAAAAGCGGTATGATCGTGGATACTCATTTCGGCCATGCAAAGGAATTCTATATCTATGATTATGTGGATGGAGAGGTTCGTTTCATCGGAAGGAGGAGCGTGGAGCAGTATTGCAATAGTGTGGAGGAATGTGGAGAGAAAGAAGATAATATGCAGAAGATCATTACAACATTGGATGGCTGCCATGGCGTTATCGCTCTGCGTATCGGTGCAGGGCCGAGGCAGAAGCTGGAGCAGAAGGGAATCTTGGCAATCAATACCTACGATGTGATCGAGGATGCGGTGAGAAAAGCAGTATCCGGCATATAAGAGAAGGAGGAACAAGATGGTACAGCCGAAATATCATGTATTTATCTGCACGAGCTGCAGAATTAACGGAACCCAGAAGGGGTTCTGTTTCCAGAAAGGAAGCGTGGATCTTGTGCAGGCCTTTATGCAGGAAATAGAGGACAGAGATCTTTCCGGTGAGGTGGTTCTTAACAATACCGGATGCTTTGGAATTTGTGACAAAGGACCGATTGTTGTTGTTTATCCGGAAGGAGTCTGGTATGGCAATGTGACAACAGATGATGTGGAACGAATCTTCGACGAACATTTTGAAGGCGGGAATCCGGTGAAAGATTTAATAATATAAATTTTCGAAGGGGGGAAACCGTATGGTAAGGATTATCGATGCTACGCTGACAATGTTGGATGGCGGCATGGTTACGGCGGCTCAGGCGCAGTGCTTTTTGGAACTGCTGCTGGAAATCGGCATTGATGCGGCGGCGGTTTCTCCTGAAATGTATGAACTGTTGCAAGGAAGAATGCCGGAAGGAATGACAGGATATCTGGAGCAGGCGGGAGTTCCGGCAGATTATAAGGAGTACCCGGGCGTTCAATATATCATTTCTACATACTGCAGTGGGAGAGGGAGATATATCCGTAACTACCAGATTAATGAACTGGTAGAATTAAATATGATTCCCGCGGAAGATCCGGAGCGGAGATTCCGGCTGACTGGCCTGGATGATTTACTGACCTTTGAAAGCGGGCGGATTTATGAAAGTGCCATGGAAACGCTGGTAAAGATTGCACCGATTCTTTATCCGGAGGATACATATTATTGTGCGACGGCCATAGCGGTCAGCTATCTGCAGCGTTTTAACGGGGCATCGGTGATGACGACGTTTACCGGTATCGGCAGCAAAGCCGCTACAGAGCAGGTTCTTGCCGCCATGCGGGTAATGAGGCGCCATAAGCCGAATCAGGACCTTACCGGATTAAGGAAGCTCAGACAGCTGTTTGAAGAGATGACCGGTGCTCCGGTAGATGCGCATGCTCCGGTCATAGGGGAACGAATTTTCTATGTGGAATCCGGGATCCATGTGGACGGAGTATTAAAAAAGCCTTCTAATTATGAATCTTACCCGCCGGAGCTGGTAGGGGCCAGACGGGAAATCGTTCTGGGCAAACATTCCGGTAAAGCCTCTGTCAGATATAAGCTGAAAGTGCTGGGACTGGATGAGAAAGAATATGATGGGGCAAGAATACTTGAGCAGGTAAAGCGGCTTAGCATAAAAAAGGGGAAAGATGTAACCGACCAGGAATTTCTGGAGATTGCAGGGAGGTGCAGGAACAATGCGTAAGGCGGTCAGTATAGTGGATACTACGCTCAGAGATGGAGAACAGTGTCCGGGAATAACCTTTTCCGTCGAAGATAAAATCCGTTTGGCGGTGCTTCTCGACCGGGCGGGAGTCTATGAAATCGAGGCTGGAATCTATGATACGGGAACGGAGGGGCATGATTACATCCGCAGAATTATGCAGAACAGGAAGAAAGCCCTGGTTTCCGTATGGTCTTTGCTAAATCCTGAATGTGTGGAACAGGCAGCACGGCAGAAGCCGGATTTGATTCATATCGGAACCCCCGTGTCCTATGTCCAGATATACCGCAAGCTTAATAAAAATAAAAAATGGGTGGAAAATATGCTTCAGGATTGCATCCAGGTGGCAAAGGATTATGGCGTGGGCGTAACGGTAGGGCTGGAAGACGCTTCCCGGGCTGATGTGGCGTTTATGAATCACCTGCTCCGTTTAATGGAAGGGCAGGGGGTGGAGACTGTACGGCTGGCGGATACGGTAGGAATCCTATGTCCTCAGCGTGCCAGACAGATGGTGCG
The DNA here is from genome assembly GCA_023408815.1 of Bacillota bacterium. Lineage (GTDB taxonomy): Bacteria > Bacillota > Clostridia > Lachnospirales > Lachnospiraceae > Kineothrix. The sequence goes on from JAEYJO010000061.1 coordinate 82,894, forward strand.
TGAATTGAAAGAGGTTGTTTCTCTAAAAGTAGAAATACATGAGCATAATGATTTCGGAATGGCAGTAGCGAATTCCATCGTTATGGCGGCAGCAGGCGCAGATATGGTTGATGCCACTCTGTCCGGAATCGGAGAACGGGCCGGCAACTGCGATTTATACCAGTTTGTACATGCGGCCGGCAGAAAGTTCGAGCTGGAAGTGAAGAATGCAGATATCAGACGGGCACAGATCCTGTTAAAAGAGATGATGGCAGGAGGTAAGAATTATGATACGGGAGATATTATATGAGGAAAACGGAAGAAAAAAACTGGCGGAGGGAATGCGTAAGCTGTGCAATATCCTTACTTGTGACGGGGGTATCCTGGTAAATGGTTCTTATAGTATGTCCGCATCGTCGGTGGCCAGGCAGATAGAGGGCGAAGACTTGTATATCGATCAAGGCATTCGGCTGGCATCGGGGGGGATAACAGAAATCAATACCAGAATAGGCTGTGGCACGAAAGAGGCGGCTGCCATGCTGCTGGTCCAGCTGGCAGCATGCGAGCAGATGGCAGCCGCTGGCATCAATCCAGTATATCTATCGCAGGAAATAAAAAAAGCAGCGGGATGGATGGCGGATGTAGCGGAAAAGGCAGCGGTACGTGATAACATTCATCTGGAGGAGGAACTGCTTAAGATTACCGGAGAGGAAGAGTTGGTTGAAATGGTTCTTCAGGCAATGGAGGCAGGTGAAGTGGTCATCAAGGATTCCATGCAGGTGAAGACCAGAATGGATATCATAAAGGGGATGACGGTCGGCGGCCGGCTCCTTGCGGGAATGCCCGCCACATTAAAGAGGACACATGTGCTGGTTACCAGCCAGAGGATTTTTTCTTTTTCCGATTTGCTTCCGATGCTGGAGAAACTGGGAAGCTGTCCGTTATTTCTGGTGGCTGATGAGATAGAAGGGGAGGCTCTGACCTTGCTAAAGACCAATATTGCAAACCGGAGAATCGCCGTCTGGGCAGTAGAAGCGCCTGGAATCGGAAATCGGAAATCGGATATGCTGGCAGACCTGGCCGCGCTTACTGGAACTGAGGTATATGGAGAATATGACTTATTAGCCCGGGGTGAGCTTTCGCCGGAAATGCTGGGACTGGCGGATGCCATAGAAGTGAGGGCAGGATATTCCGTGGTAGAGGGCAGAACCAGCGAAGCATCTGCCGGACGGATTGCAGGGATCCGGAAAGTGATTGAGGACCCGAAGACAAACTTCTATGATCAGCAGGTATTAAGGGAGCGGATTGCCTGGTTGTCAGGTCAGGTGCCTGTAATTTATGCAGGCGGTGAGACGACTGTGGAGGTAAAAGCGAAAAAGCTGCGTCTGGAATATGCGGTTGCCTACGCCCAGTCAGTAAAGAAATACGGGATGATGCCGGAAGGCTTTGCAGACGGCGTTTCGGCTAAAACAACAGGTGAGAAAATCGTACTTGAAGGAATCAGGAAAAGTCTGGATAATAAGATGGTGAGCGCTGAACTTTTCGTTCTTCTTTTACGGAAGATCACCAGCATCACAGCTATGTGGCTGACGACAGGGGCAGTTATGGTAAGTACAGGCTATGACAGGGAAGACAGGGAACTGATGAGGAGCGGTGTGGATGTAGAAAGGCTGCGGGCCGGCGATGGATATTAAAAAAGTAAAATTAAAATCTGGCTATATATTGAAAGAATTAGGCGGAGAATTCTGTATTTTTGATGAAATGGACAGTCAGAGAGGCTCACTCGACGGGCTGCCCTCTGTGAACGAGACCTGCATTTTTCTTTGGAACAGTTTAGAACGGGGAACGCCCCCTTCCGATATGGTTAAACTCCTGGAAGAAAAAAACGGGCTGGACGAAGATGAGGCATGGCTGGAGGTGGAGGAATTTCTGGCGAAGCTGATAAATGGAAATGTAGTAGAAGTTGAGAGGTGATCCTATGGCGAAGATTGCGGTATTTTTAAGGGACGGGAATCCGGCGCCCTTCATAGAGTGTAACATGGTGTTTATATATAAAAAGGGGCAGGATGGATGGAGTCTGGCAGAGACGATATCATTTCCTCCGGTACCGGTTGGAAGCGTCCGGGAGACACGGCTGGGAATGAAAGAAATCCTGCCACTTGCAGAGGGAGCGGATGCGATTTGTTGTTCTGAGATAACCGGAATACCTTTCGCTGAATTTGACCGAGCCGGTTATTGTATCTTTTCAGTCAGTATGGTAAATGACCGGACGCTGGATGGAATCCTGGAGGATATGGAAGCGGGCGATGAAAAGAAACGGATCAGAGATGAAATTATAAAGAATGCCAGACCGGCAGAGACGGAAGAACCGGGCATATATGCACTGGATTTAATCATGCTTCAGAAAGAATGTCCGGAGGTATCATCCAAAAAAGCCCTGCGGGAATTTCTGGATACGGTCCCGTTTATGGAGCTTCGTATTGACTGTGCCCATATTCCCCCGTGGCTGGAACGGGAGGTACGTTTTGAACTCAAATCCCGGTCAGGAGATGGAGCCATACATTTGGTCCTGACCAAAAAACAATGCTGATAAGGGGGTAAAGGTTGAAAGGAGCATGATTAGATATGAAAAATTATTTAATGCTGGAGTCGGGATATATACAAACAACCTATGGCGTTTTTGCAGGTGTCGATGCAATTAGTACCTATCCGGGAGGAGAAATGGAGAGCATGCGACTATCGGAACGCAATGTAATCATGACGGAAATCGGAGAATTGATCCCTGCCTATACGGAAAATAGCCGACGGAAAAATAAGGTATCGGTAGAATTTGACCGTCAGGGACTGGTGATCGGAGTGTTGTTGGAAGAACAGCAGGAAGTGAGGACACCCATCGGAGAATTGCCTGCGGAGCGGGTTAAATTCTATTCTACAGGAGAGCTTTATCGTTTGTTTGTTCTGGACGGACAGATCAGCGGATTCTGGTCGGAGACCGACGAACGGGAGCTGAATGTTCCGCTAAGCTTTGACTTAGGCTTTACATCCTTCCGTGCGATGCTGAACGGCATCTGCTTTTATCGGGATGGAGGAATCCGCAGTATCACCTTGTTTCCCGGCGAACGCATCACGATTATGACGCCTCTTGGGGAGGTGGAGACAGTTGTTGGTTTATCGTTGTATGAATCCGGGGCACTCTGTTCGGTGGAACCGGCAGAGCCTGTGCTGATTGAAACACCCATCGGGCGACTGACCTCTTATGATACCGACCAGAACGGATTGAATGCGGACAGCAATTCTCTGGTGTTTACTCAAGAGGGAAAAATCAGCAGTCTGATGACCTGCGACAATCTGATTCATGTGCAGACGCAGGAAGGCGTAATGAAGACGTTTGCGCCGAAGGTGAAGCCCCATCCACTCTATGACGATGCGGTAACTGTAGCGGGGATGAACGTGGAGTTTGATTATCAGAAGGACACGGTAATTATCGATGGTCATGAATTCAGCCTGTCTGAATGCGGATTCACAACCGGCCTCTTTATCAGACCCGGCACGCATTGTACGCCGGCGGATTGTGCAAACTGTTCTGTTTGTAACAGAGGCTGCATTTGACAAGGTCTCACACTGAGCTGGACTTAATGTAAAGGATAAGTATTATCATGCTGTTGCTGTAAAAATATGAATCATGGTATAATTATTATATCAATTATTTTTCATGAAGGAGGGGATGGCATGCCGATTCAAATAGCGATCTGTGATGACCGGCCGGAAGATATTGTGTGGCTTTCGAAAGCCCTCTGCGCCTATGACCCTTTGTTTGAAATCGAATCCTTTGACAGCGGAAAAGCACTGGTGGACGAGATGATGGATGATAGCTTTTCTGCGGATATTTTATTTCTGGATATTTACATGCCGGAGATGGATGGCATCAAGACAGCGCAGAAGATACGCACCCAAAAGGAAGAGCTCAAAATCATATTTCTATCTTCCAGCAGAGAGCATTACCCCCAGGCGTATGAGGTATTTGCCTATAATTATCTGGAAAAGCCTTTGGAGCTGGAACGCCTGTACACAGTGTTAGACCGCGCGCTCGGAGAGATCCGGAAAGAGAGCGGATATAAAATCAGTATCCGGTATAAAGGCGCTGTACATAATGTGGATTGTCGCGATATTCTTTATATTGAAAGCCGGGACAAGCTCCTTTTATTTCATTTCTCCGATGGAAATACCCTGCAGTGCTATGGAAAGCTGGAGACGATCTTGAATGAGCTGCCGGGGCAATTGTTTATTCGCTGCCATCAAAGCTTCCTGATTAACTTGCTCCAGGTGACGGAAATGAAAGAGAATTATGTCCGGACGGGACAGGTGATGATCAGTATTTCACGGAAATACAGTAAGGTCGTAAAAGAGCAGTATTATGCGTATCTGTTTTCCCGTATGGACGCAGAACGGACATAAGGTGGAACTCGGAATGTAACATCACGCGGCATGAAATGTTTAGAATATATGATATTTATAAACCCTGCAAGGTTTCTCGCAATGGCATTAAGTTAAGAAAAGACTCGCATCACAAAATACGTGGTGTGGGTCTTTTTTTGCTATTTTTGCTTGACAAGATAATAAAAATGTGTGGCCGCTTTCGCGACTGATATTTATAGCGGTAG
>JAEYJO010000024.1 GCA_023408815.1 Bacillota bacterium
ACCGCCTTATTTTGCTACTTCCATTGTACCAAAAAAGAGCCCAAAAGTCTGCATGAACACTAAACTTTTGACTCTTTTTACAGAAAAATCCCACGCAAGTGCGTGGGACTTTGTCTACAGTCTGAAGCGGTTATTTTTAAGATAACCGCTTTTTTCTAATAAATTTATAAAATAACTAAGGGGCAATTTAGAAAATGTTAACTTGTGCAACATTTATGGATGCCGTATAATGAAAATCAGTAAATTCAATATACGAATATAGTATGTTATATTCGTGCTGATAAATGAAGTACAAGGAGCGAAGGAATTAAAATGAGCGATTTTGATAATAAAGATTATGAGGACGAAGTAAGAGAAGAGCTAAAAGAAGAAACAAAAGCGTTTTCTAATGAAGATCCCGAAGAAAATATGGAAAAGAATGATTCCGAAAAGGGAAATGACAGTGCTTTGGAGGAAATGAAATCCGAAGAGAAAAAGTCTGACGAGAAAAAGGAAAGCGAATATGAAGACGTCTGCTTCATCTGCCGCAGACCGGAGAGCAAGACGGGTAAGATGTTCAAATTGCCTAACAACATATCCGTATGCAACGACTGTATGCACAAGACTATGGATACGGTCAGCCAGTTCGATTATCAGGGCATGCTGAACAATACCAATCTAAACGGAGAATTGGACAAACTAAATAAAGGAAAAGGAATCCCTAACATCAGTTTTGTAAATCTGGCGGATCTGCAGGGAGACGGCGGCATTCCCAACAAGCAGAAGCTGAAAAAGAAGAAGCCAAGGGAAGTGGTAGAGCCGGTACTCGATATTAAGAACATTCCTGCGCCCCATAAAATAAAGGCGCAGCTAGACGAATATGTGGTAGGGCAGGAGAAGGCGAAGAAGATTATTTCCGTTGCGGTATACAATCATTACAAGCGCGTTTTTACGGGAATGATGGATGAAATAGAAATCGAGAAATCCAACATTCTTATGCTGGGGCCTACGGGAAGCGGCAAGACATACCTCGTTAAGACTTTAGCGAGACTTCTGGATGTGCCGTTAGCGATAACAGACGCAACTTCGCTTACGGAAGCCGGTTATATCGGGGATGATATCGAAAGTGTAGTATCCAAGCTGCTTGCGGCGGCGGACAACGAGGTGGAGAGAGCCGAGCGAGGTATTATATTCATCGATGAGATCGATAAGATAGCCAAGAAGAAAAATACCACCTCCAGAGATGTCAGCGGAGAGTCGGTGCAGCAAGGAATGCTGAAGCTGCTGGAAGGAGCGGAGGTAGAGGTACCGGTAGGAGCTAACAGCAAGAACGCTATGGTTCCCCTTACTACGATGAATACCAAGAATATTCTGTTCATTTGCGGAGGCGCTTTCCCCGATTTGGAGGAGATCATAAAGCAGCGCCTGAACAAAAGAACCTCTATCGGATATACAGCGGAGCTTAAGGATAAATACGACAAGGACAAGAATATTTTGAGCAAGGTAACGGTGGAGGATATCAAGAAATTTGGAATGATTCCCGAATTCATCGGACGTCTGCCTATTATATGCACCTTGGAAGGTTTGTCCAAGGAGATGCTCGTTAAAATCCTTAAAGAGCCCAAAAATGCCATTCTCAAGCAGTATCAAAAGCTGCTGGAGCTGGATGAGGTCAAACTGGAATTCGACGAGGGAGCTTTGGAGGCGATTGCAGAAAAGGCGATGGAAAAGGATACAGGGGCCAGAGCACTTCGCGCCATTATCGAGGACTTCATGTTAGACATCATGTATGAGATTCCCAAAGACGATAATATCGGGCGGGTAACGATTACAAGGGAATATATAGAAAGTACCGGAGGGCCGATTATCGATATCCGCAGCAATTCTCTGGAGCTGCCTGATAATCTTAACGTAATTGAGCAGTAGGTCATATAATAGTAAAAAATGAAGAGTAAATATATATGGCCTGCAGAGAACAGATGCTGTCTAATGATTATATGGAAATCCTGTTGGATTATACATCGCCTTATATAGATGAAATCTATCCCGAACATTGCATAGAATTAATCGATGATGAGTTCGCTGTAGTTCTTGTGAACAGAAGCCTGCTCCCGCCTATCAGTATATCTACCTTTACCTATACCGCAATTCCGAAACTGTACGGACTTATGCAGGAGAACGCTACTCCGGAGCAAAGTAATTTTGACCCCCTGAGTTTAATCCGAACGGGAATTCTGCAAGTACAGCGCCCGCCCCTGTCTCTGACCGGAAGAGGCGTGATTATCGGCTTTATTGATACCGGAATACAATATGATCTGCAGGTGTTCCGCAGAGAAGACGGCACTTCCAGGATTCTGGCGATATGGGATCAGACGATTCAGGACGGCATTCCGCCCGAGGGTTTTTCCTACGGCACGCTGTATACCAATGAGCAGATAAACGAAGCGCTGCAAAGCGACGATCCGCTTTCCATAGTACCCACCACAGATACAATAGGGCATGGAAGCGCAGTGGCCAGTGTGGCGGCGGGGAGCAGTATCAACTTCGGACTTACTTTCCTGGGTGCAGCGCCGGATGCGGATATTGTAGTAGTAAAGTGCAGGGAGGCGAAGCAATACCTGCGCGATTATTATTTTATACCGGAGGGAGTTCCTGCCTATTCCGGAACAGACATCGCGATGGCGGTGAAGTACTTGGACAGCTTCGGCATCGCAGGAATCCGGCCGGTGGTAATGTGCATTGGCATGGGCTCGAATATGGGCGATCATGCGGGGAATTCTCTTTTACCCAGATACCTGAGCCGCATAGCGGAAAAAAGAAGCCGCGTGGTCGTTGTGTGCGGCGGCAACGAGGGCAATGCGGAGCATCATTATGGAAGCTCTATTACCATGAGCTCACGACTGGTGACGGAAGTAGTGGAAGTACGCGTGGACGCTCAGGAAACCGGGTTTGTGATGGAACTGTGGGGCAGCCCCCCCAATCTGTTCAGCGTGGCGATCCGGTCACCGGGGGGAGAGGTAATTCCTGCTATCGATTTCAGGAGCAGAACGACGCGAAGTTTTTCTTTTATATATGAAAGAACTAAGGTAACAGTAGATCATATTCTGGTGGAGCAGGTAGCGGGGGAGGAAGTGGTAGTATTCCGTTTTGAAGATCCCACACCGGGGGTATGGACCTTTAATATTGTCATAGAAGGAGACAGCGATTACTCGGACATTAATATGTGGCTTCCGATTACACAGTTTTTAAATGGAAATACTCAGTTCCTTCGTTCAACACCTTATACGACGCTCACGGAGCCATCCTTGGGAAATAATGTGATCACACCATCCACTTATGACGACAGCAACGACAGCTTTTATATAAACTCGGGAAGAGGGTTTGCCAGGGGCAGGGAAGCGAAGCCTGATTTTGCGGCTCCCGGAGTCAACGTCTCCACGGTGTTTGGAGACCGGACCGGATCCAGCATGTCGGCAGCCATTACTGCGGGCGCGTCTGCGCAGTTCATGCAGTGGGCGGTAGTGGAGGGGAATGAGCCGTTGGTTCAGTCTCCCCAGTTGAAGACATATTTCATGAGAGGAGCGAGAAGGGATATGGAGGTTCTTTATCCCAGCCGTTCGTGGGGATACGGACAGTTGGATATCGAGCGTACCTTTAGGATCATCGCCGGAACAGTAGGAGGATAAAATTTGAATTATATCGGGATAACAGCAGCAATCTTTGGCGCGGACTTCTTTATAAAAAATCATATGGAGAAGACCCTCGAGGAGGGGAAAGAGGTAGAGAAGGCGAATGGTTTTGTGCGGCTTCGCAAGCATCATAATAAAGGAGCTTTTCTTAATGCAGGTCAGGAAAAAAGGCCGGTGGTAGCGTTCGTTTCACTGGCACTCACCTTAATTCTTACCGTGTTCTTTATTATGACGCTTGGAACGAAAGGGAATACCGCTCTGAAGATGGGATTGTCCCTTTTGCTGGGAGGAGCTTTCAGCAATACGTACGATAGGCTGAAACGTGGATATGTGGTGGATTATCTGAGCTTTCATGTGAGGTGGAAATGGTTCAGCAATATTATTTTTAACATATCGGATTTTTGCATTATCATAGGAGCCTTTGTTACAGCGCTGTCTATGGGAAATGATAAAAATACTTAAAAGCCTGGCAATGTGAAGATGAGAAAATTTTCACATTGCCGTTTTTTAATTCTACCCTCTATCCGAATCAAATCTATTTGCACTTTTTCGATATTTGGATGGGGTGATTCCCATCTGTTTTTTGAACTGACGGTAGAAATGTACTTCGTTTGTATAACCACAGACTTCTGCAATCTGTTCCAGTGTCAGATCGGTGGTTGTCATGATATACTTGGCATAGTCAATGCGCAGCCGTATGAGGTCTTGCTGAAAAGATATACCGAACAAATCGCGATACAAATGTTGAAAATACGATTCGCTTACCCCCATTTTATGAGCATGTTTGTGGATATTGTGGTTTTCCGAGGCAGTATGCTGCAGTTCCAGACGCAATAGCTGTAATTGTTCCTGAAAGTGATTGAAAGGTTTTAAGCTGTCTTTATTGCTGTGCGCTGCGGTCAGATGATTGATGAGAACAGTGAACACGGCCTCCGCGTTCTGATTGGAAAAGGCAGGATGACCATAAGATTTCTCCCATAGAATCTGACGAATAAAAGATGTAAACATTTCCGTATTCCCAATCGGGAAAGGCTCATTGGTGGAAAGGCCGTGCTTCTGGAAAAAAGAGGTGTCGTCCAAATTGAAATGCAGCCAGTCATCCATATATTCCCCTTTTGAATTCCCATAGAAATAAGGCGTGTGAGGAGCAAGAATAAGAGCATGGCCGGGTAAGACATCATGATGCCTGTCGTTTATCTGGAATTCTCCGGAGGTTCTGACGATCAGTATAACATAATTGGTCAGACCTTCCGGACGTGACATCCTATAACTGCTGGGGTGCCTTGTGCCGCAGCCTCCTTTGATTATCTCCATCGAAATATCTCCTTAGCTTAGCAGGATTAGTTAGTTTTTTTGTATTATAGGCAATTATGTATATGCTGTCAATAGTGTAGTATTACATTAGTGAAAGCAGTCAGGAGGTATTGGGAATGAACGAGAAGCTTTGGGCAGAGGAAGTGTCCGATAGGATAAAGCAGAAAATGTCGGTTGTGGCGGAAAGAAATCGCCATAAGATACCATATACTACGGAAAAGGGTATCTATGATGATTGGACGTCAAAAAATATCTGCTGGTGGACGAATGGATTCTGGGGAGGAATGATGTGGCAGCTATATTGTGCAACAGGTGCGGATATATATAAAGATGCTGCAGAAGAAAATGAAAAAAAACTGGATATTAATCTGATGACAGCGGAGGGAATGGATCACGACAATGGATTCAAATGGCTGACTACCGCAGTGGCTGATTATCGTATAACAGGAAGCGGAGAAGCAAGAAACAGAGGGTTATTGGCAGCGGATAACCTGGCAGGAAGATTTAATCCGTCAGGAAGATTCATACGGGCATGGAATGATGGAGGAGATGGCAGTAAGGCAGGATGGGCGATTATCGATTGTATGATGAATTTGCCGTTATTATATTGGGCGTATGAGGAGCTGGGCGATCCCCGCTATCTTCATATAGCCAGAAGCCATGCGGATATGACGATGGAGCATTTTGTAAGGCAGGATGGTTCGGTGAAGCATATCGCAGAGTTCGATCCTTTGACAGGAGAATATAAAAAAAGCTATGCAGGGCAAGGATATAAAGAAGGCTCCTCATGGACCAGAGGACAAGCATGGGGAATCTATGGATTTACGTTGAGCTATCTCCATACAAAAGATAAAAAATATGTGGAGTGCGCAAGAAAGATCGCGGACTATTTTGTTTCCAATATTCCGGAATCCCGGTTGGTCCCTGTGGATTTCAGACAGCCGGCAGACTGTATGCTGGAGGATTCTTCTGCGGCAGCTATAGCGGCTTGTGGTATGCTGGAACTCGCCAGGGCCGTGGGCGAAGCAGACGGAGCGCGTTATCATGAAGCAGCAATGGATATGCTGAGAGTTCTGACGGAAAAAAGATGTAATTGGACGCAGGAGTGTGATAATATTGTAGAGAAATGTACAGCAGCTTTTCATGATGAGAATCATGAATTCTCTATTATTTACGGAGATTACTTCTTAATAGAAGCTATTTGGAAGCTGACAGGTGAAGAACTGTTTATCTGGTAGGATGAGGAGGAAGAGAAAATGGTATTTTGTCCGCATACATTGGATTATGAGTTGAGTCCCTATACGGGTCTGACCAGAGAAAGCTGGATCGAAGCAGGAGAGTATCTTCTGACTAGGATATTCAGGAACATAAAATCCTTCGATGCTTCGGTTATCATGCCGAGAAAAGAAACGAAGATTACCTACCCCCATATGAATGCGTCTTTGGAACTTCAGGAAACAGAACGAAGAGCAGAAATCTTTGAAGGTTTGGCAAGAAGCTTTTTCATAGCGGCGCCGCTTATTCATAATCAGCCGGATTTACAAGTCGGCGGATACAGTATGAGAGAGTACTATAAGAGTCAGGTGCTTCGCGCCTGCTCCAAAGGGGATGAAATTTACGTCGGTGACTATGAGACGCTGCAGGAGGCTACCGGCTATGCGGATTCTTTCCGTGCATTCCAGCAGACGGTAGAGACGTGTGCATTGGTAATCTGTCTGTGGGTATGCAAGGGAGAAATATGGGACACCTATACAACGCAGGAGCGAGACATCATAGCTGCATTTTTGCGAAGCTTTGCTCATGCCAATACCGTCCCCCAGAATTGGCGGTTGTTTAATATGCTTGATATGGCTTTTCTTCATATGGAGGGCTATGAAATAGATAAAGAAATTATGCTGGATCATGCACAGGCCATATTGAATTATTATGCCGGGGATGGATGGTATAGGGATGGGCACTCTTTTGATTATTATTCCTGCTGGGCTTTTAACGTATATGCGCCTATATGGAATTTGTGGTATGGATATGAGCATGAACCGTATATCGCCAGATGTTTTGAAGAGAATTCTAATCAATTGATGAAGACTTATGGAGATTTCTTCGATGAAGATGGACATACAAATATGTGGGGAAGGAGCAATATATATAGAAATGCTGCTACCAGCGCTTTTGACGGCAATTTTTTCCTGAAAAATTCAAAGGCAGACCCGGGGCTTGCAAGGAGGATCTCTTCCGGTTCATTGATGCAGTTTCTCTCCAGAGAAGACTTTATGTATGAAGGAGTTCCTACGTTGGGATTCTATGGACAGTTCTCGCCTCTTGTACAGGGATATTCGTGTGCAGAGTCTCCTTTTTGGCTGGGAAAGGCATTTCTATGCCTGCATCTGCCTCCCGAGCATCCGTTTTGGACGGCGAAGGAGAATAACGGAAGCTGGGAGAAGCTTCCGGAAAAAGAGGTAAAGGAGACAGTGCTGTCCGGTCCGGCTCTTTGCTTTTCCAATCATAAGGCAAACGGGGAGACCATACTGCGTACGGGCAAGGTGGTAAAAGATAGAGGAGACGTCCATGGTATGTGGAATTATTCCAAGCTGACTTTCAACACGAAATACCCATGGGAATCCACCCCGATATTTGATAGGGGCTCTGAAAATATAAATGTTGGTGAGGTAGAGGCGCAGCAGTATGTATTGAAAGATGTTGCAACGGGGGAATTGCAGAGGTGCAATGTTACTTTTTGGAGTGGGGAAAAAGAAGGTATTCTTTATCGCAGGCAGTTCTTTGATTATAATCTGTCAACGGAATCTATGTGGATACAGGCGGTAAATCTGGCGGATTTTCCTGTGTCTTATGGGATCATGAGGGTGGATAAGCTGCGTCTGTTCAGGCGTCCGGTAATGCTGACGCTGGGAGCATACGGATTCCCGGATAATGGTACGGAGATTATAGAGAAGGAAGAAGGAAAAGCAAAGGCAATGATTTTGAAGGGAAGAGACTTCACCGGAAGAGAAAGGCAGCTTGCCATGACCATTTATGACGGCTGGGACAAGCTGCAATATGTGAAGAGCGCCGGTACTAATCCTGATTCTGAGAAGTCTGTAATAATTTATGCAGTTACCGGACGAAAGAAACAGTACGGCGGATATGAACCATATGTGATGATTTCCCAGGTGATCACCAAAGAAGATCACGAGGACTTTACGGATAAAGAACTGTTCCCTATTGCGTCGGTGGAATATGAGGACAGAGAGTCGGCCGGAGCTTATGGAACGATCCGCATACGGATGAAAGATGGAAGAAATAAAGCGGTGAATTTCGAAGGGATGGAAGCGCAGCTGCTTTTGTAGTTTTTATATTGTTTCGGGCAAATTTATTCGTCTGGAAAGATTGAATGAATAAGGGGACTTTCGTCCCCCTATTTTTCTTTGTTTTTTCTTTTCCTGACGCAGTCTGCGAGCAGATATTCAATTTGTCCGTTGATGGAACGGAAGTCATCCTCCGCCCAGGCGGCCAATTCATTCCATAAGCCGGGAGAGAGCCTTAGAAGCACTTGCTTTTTAGCCTTCTCCTTTTCCTTGATAGCCTTTTCGCCCTTTAGGATGGCGGCTTCCATTTCCTGAATATTTTGAAGCCTCGCCTTGAGGGCTTCTTCTTTTTGAGTCAATTTATCGTCCATAAGCGATACCTGCTAGTAAATGGTGCCCGTATTTACGATGGGCTGCGCATCTTTGTTGCCGCAGAGGATAACGAGAAGATTGCTTACCATTGCGGCCTTGCGCTCTTCATCGAGAACGATGATTTCTTCTTCACCAAGCTGGTCGATGGCCATTTTAACCATACTGACAGCACCCTCTACAATCTTCTGGCGTGCTGCGATAATCGCTACCGCCTGCTGCCTTTGCAGCATCGCTGCCGCGATTTCTTCGGAATAGGATAAGTGTGTGATGCGCACTTCCTTAATTTCGAGTCCGGCTTCCAGTACTCGTTCCTGTAATTCCCGCTTCATACAGTCCGCTATTTCCTGACTGCTGCCCCGTAAGGTCTTTTCATCCGCATCCTCCTCCATCGTATCGTAAGGATAGAGTCTGGCAATATTGCGGATGGTGGAATCGCATTGAATGGATAAAAAGGATTTGTAATTGTCCACGCTGAAAACGGCTTTGGTAGGGTCTGTTACCCGCCAGATAACGATAGCACCGATGATGATGGGATTGCCTAAGACGTCGTTTACCTTCTGACGCTCATTGTTCAGCGTCATGGTCTTGGTGGATATTTTCTTCGTACGTACAGGAGCAGCAGTTGTTTCTGTCGTCCCGGACAAGGTGTTAAGATTAACGGAGGCACTGGCGGATGAGCTTGCCGGATTGAAGCCGGCAGCAAAAGGATTCGTGTAATAGAAGCCTTCTGTTTTAATCGTGCCGTAATATTTACCGAATAAGGTCATAACGAAAGCCTCGTTGGGATTTATGACATGAAAGCCTGCCAGCATAATGCAAAGGGCCGTAAAGAGCAGGATGCCCAATGTCAGCGCGAAGCCGCCAAGTCCCGGCTCTGACTTGGAGAGCAGGATGCTGCCGGCTACAATGACGAGCACGGAAGCTGCAAAGCCGCATAGGATCAGTAAAAGGGCTGCAAAGCCGCTTTTTGGAACAATTTCTTTTTCTTCAATCATGTGAATACTGTCGCTGTTTTTCTGCATATTCATAATGAATCCTCCAAAGTAGTTATTAATATGATATCAATTTGATATCATTATAATAATATTAAATGGAGGATTTGTCAAGAGGGTAAATTACTGCCGTCAATTGACAAGATGTTGCCTTTCTCCGACCATTGTGACTTTGTCGATCAATGGTATGCACAAAAAAAGAACACAGTCTGCACTGCGTTCTTTGCTATTCAGTAATCAACATCGCGAGGTGTTTTTTGTGTATTGGTTATCACAATGAAGACTATAGGTTCATTGTGATAACTGTTCCGCCCTTACCCTTTACCGCATCAGCAACATTGTCCAGCGAAGCGATGAGGACGCTGCCCTTAGGACAAGCCTTTAAATAAGCAATTGCAGCTTCGATCTTGGGAAGCATATTACCTTCACCGAATTGCTTTTCTTCTATATATTTCTGAGCCTCCGTTATGGAAAGGGTACTTAGTGCTTCCTGATCTTCTTTTCCATAGTTCTTATAGATGCAGGGAACTCCGGTAAGAATAATGAGCTGGTCGGCGTTTAAATCCTCAGCGAGCTTTCCTGCGATGGAGTCCTTCTCGATAACTGCGGATGCGCCTTGCAGAGCGTGATTCTGCTCAATAACAGGAATTCCGCCGCCGCCGCAGGCGATGACTACCTGTCCGGCTTCCGCCAGAAGGCGGATGGCCTCGATTTCGACAATATCGATAGGTTTAGGTGCGGCAACGACTCTTCGGAAGCCCTGTCCGGCTTCCTCCACCACGTAATTTCCTTTTTCAAGTTCGGCCTCCGCCTCCTCCGCGGACATATTGCGTCCGATAAGCTTGGTGGGCTCATAGAAAGCCTCGTCGTAGGGATCTACTGTTACCTGTGTCAAAATGGTGCTGACTGTCTTGGGTATGCCGCGGCTTAAAAGCTCCGCACGCAGAGAGTTCTGGATGTCGAAGCCCACATAGCCCTGACTCATCGCCGAGCAGACGCACATAGGGGCCGGAGTATAGTCGGTATATACGCGGCGAAGCTCCGTCATCGCCTTGTGAATCATGCTTACCTGCGGTCCGTTGCTGTGGGTGATAGTGAGTTGATAATCTTCCTCTACCAAATCCGCCAATGCTTTTGCCGTTATCTTTACGGCATCCCACTGCTGCAATGTCGTATAGCCCAATGCCTGATGACCAAGAGATACCACCACTTTTTTCTTCATAATATAATAACCATGCCTTTCTTCTTAGCCTGCAAACTTTTGTCTGAGGGCGTAATATTTGCAAGTGAAATTAATTTCATTTCACTTTTATAACCATGTTCCTTTTAATCTGGGGCGTTTAGAACGGTGCAACGAGTTCTCAGACATCCCCTGATACCTTTGTTAAAATATAAGAAAATTATATCAAAATGCCGGGTATTGGACAACCACAATTTGTTATAATATGAAAGATAAAAGTATTTGGAAGTAAAAATAAAAAAATAATTAAAATAGTAGTTGACAGATCACAGTCAGCGTGGTAACATTCAATTCATAATAAACCTACTGAGTTAGTATGAAATAGATAAAGAAAATGAAAGGAGATAGAAAGAAATGGCAAATATTAAGAACAGCGCAACGGAACTGATTGGAGGAACTCCCTTATTGAACGTGAAGAACTTCGCTAAGGCGACGGGAGTAGAGAATGCAACACTGTTGGCGAAGCTGGAATACTTCAATCCGGCAGGCAGCGTAAAGGACAGAATAGCACTTGCGATGATCGAGGATGCGGAGAAGGCTGGTAAGCTGAAGGAAGGCGCGACGATTATCGAGCCTACATCGGGCAATACGGGAATCGGTCTTGCGTCCGTAGCGGCGGCGAGAGGTTATCGTTCGATTTTAACACTTCCCGATACCATGAGCGTGGAGAGAAGAAACTTACTAAAGGCATACGGAGCGGAATTGGTGCTGACAGAAGGCGCAAAGGGAATGAAGGGCGCTATTGCCAAAGCGGAAGAGCTTAGGGATTCCATACCCGGAGCAGTCATTCTCGGACAGTTCGATAACCCGGCTAACCCGGCAGTTCACGAAGCTACCACGGGACCGGAGATATGGCAGGACACCGACGGCGAGGTAGATATCTTTATTTCAGGTGTAGGAACGGGCGGAACAATCACCGGTGCTGGAAAATATTTGAAGTCTAAGAAGGCGGATGTGAAGATTATCGCAGTAGAGCCGGAAGCATCTCCTGTACTTTCCGGAGGCAAGCCGGGACCTCACAAGATTCAAGGTATCGGCGCAGGGTTCGTACCCGCAGTACTGGATACACAAATTTATGACGAAATTATTCCTGTAAAGAATGAAGACGCTTTTGCAGCAGGAAAAGCGATTGCAGTAAAAGAAGGAATCCTGGTAGGAATTTCTTCCGGCGCAGTGCTCCATGCAGCGGTTGAAGTGGCAAAAAGACCTGAGAATGCAGGAAAGACGATAGTCATCCTCCTTCCTGATTCAGGAGATCGTTACCTTTCCACACCTTTGTTTACAGAAGAATGAAGGAAAGTTTCCTTATATTATTTATGTAAAGAGCGTTAATCGTTACTGTTCACACAGCAGCTTAACATTTGCTGTTAAGCTGTGTAAGAACGTGATTCCGGAGATGATTTCCGCTTCGCGAAGCGAATTTAAATGCGGGAATCATGGGTTGCTGTGAACGGAGTGAACAGTAAAAGCGTGGATGGGCGGGCATTGCAGAAAACGGCAGCTTATGGTATGATACGGTCTGTACTATTATATTTTGCGACAGATGGGAGCAGTTATGGAGACTATCATACAGGTTAAGGATGTCGGAAAGACATTTATTGGTAAAGATAATACGGTAGAAGCGCTAAAGGGTATCAATCTGGAGATTCACAAGGGTGAAATCTACGGAATCATCGGTATGAGCGGTGCAGGGAAGAGTACGTTGGTACGCTGTCTGAACTTTTTGGAGAAGCCGACCACTGGTACGGTCATGATAGAAGGAAAGGACCTCGCCGGCCTGCCGGAAAATGAACTGCGACAAACCCGTACACAGATAGCTATGATTTTTCAGCATTTTAATCTGCTCATGCAAAGGACGGTGCTGGATAACATCTGTTTTCCCTTGGAAATTACGGGGCAGAAGAAAAAGGAGGCCCGCAGCCGCGCAAAGGAGTTACTCGAAATCGTAGGACTTTCTGAAAAGGCGAAGGCCTATCCGGCGCAGCTTTCCGGAGGACAGAAGCAGAGAGTGGCTATTGCCAGAGCCTTGGCGACCAACCCGAAGATTCTGCTCTGCGACGAAGCCACGAGCGCTCTCGATCCTACCACGACCAAATCCATCCTCGCTCTTTTGAAAGATATTAATGAAAAATATGGCATTACTATTGTCATCATTACCCATGAAATGACAGTAGTGCAGGAAATATGCACTCACGTAGCAATTATAGACGGCGGAACTCTGGCGGAAACCGGAACGGTGGAGGAGGTCTTTACAAGACCTCAGACACCGGCCGCAAAAGCGTTAGTATTTCAGAATGGCGGAAACCATGAACAGATGAAAGGCAAACGCTGCATCCGCATCGTTTTTAAAGATCATTCTTCCTTTGAACCGGTCATTGCCAATATGGTTCTGGAATGCAAGGCACCGGCCAATATTCTTCTGGCCGATACGAAGGACATCGGCGGCGTGGCACACGGACAGATGATACTGCAGCTTCCGGAGGATGAAATCGTAGCAAGAAAGATGATTCATTATCTGAAGGAAAGAAAGCTGGAAGTGGAGGAGTTAAGTAACTATGTGGGATAATGCGACAATAATGATGCTTATAAAAGAAACAGGCACCACCCTGTACATGACGCTGACATCGACTTTTTTTGCTTATTGTATTGGACTGCCTATGGGAATTTTTCTTGTAATTACTGCGAAGGACGGCCTCAGGCCTCATGCGGTAACTTATAAAATATTGGATGTAATTGCAAACATAGTGCGAAGCGTTCCGTTCTTGATTTTACTCATGCTGCTGATTCCCTTTACCAGATTTGTGGTGGGGAAGAGCTACGGAGCGACAGCGACGATAGTACCGCTTACTGTAGCGGCGGCACCTTTTATCGCCAGACTGGTGGAATCTTCTCTTTTGGAAGTGGACCGCGGCGTGGTAGAGGCGGCGCAGAGTATGGGAGCCAGTACCGGAACTATTGTTTGGAAAGTTTTTTTGGGAGAGGCAAGAACCTCTTTGATTGCGGGAGCTACCATAGCTCTTGGAACGATTTTGGGATATTCTGCAATGGCAGGTGCCGTTGGCGGCGGCGGCTTGGGTGATGTGGCGATACGCTACGGATATTACCGCTATCAGGCCGATATCATGATCGTTACGGTTATTTTATTAGTTATACTTGTTCAGATTCTGCAATATATCGGTACGAGGATGTCCAAAAAGCTGGACAAACGAATTACCGGATAGACGCGGATTTATGATATAAATGAGTGAAGAACACTCATGAGTGAAGAACGCTCAAAGGAGGAGAAGATTATGAAAAAAAGAATTTTGGCAGCAGTATTAGCGACAGTCCTTGCGGCAGGTACTCTCACCGCATGCGGCTCTGCGGGCGAAACGGCTACAGCGCCGGAAGCATCGGCAGAAACGGAGAGCACAGAAGCTCCCGAAGAAACAGCAGCACCGGCAGAGGAGACGGCAGAGGCCGAGGAGCCTGCAGCAGAAGTAACAGAAAAAGGAACCATCACGGTAGCGGCTACGGAAGTTCCCCACTCGGAGATTTTGGAAGCAGCAAAGCCTATTTTGGCAGAGCAGGGCTGGGATTTGCAGTTTACGGTATTCAACGACTACGTTCAGCCTAACGAAGTAGTGGAATCCGGTGAATTCGATGCGAACTATTTCCAGCATACACCTTATCTCGATAGCTTTAATGAAGAAAAAGGAACACACCTTGTAAGTGTAGGTGAGATTCATTATGAGCCTCTCGGAATTTATGCAGGTACAGAGTCCGACCTTGCAAATATTTCCGATGGAGCGACGATTGCAGTTCCTAACGATACGACCAACGAGGCGAGAGCGCTTCTTCTTTTACAGGATAACGGAATCATTACCTTGAAAGAGGGCGCAGGCATGGAGGCAACTAAGAACGATATAGCGGAGAATCCTCACAACGTAGAGATTGTTGAGCTGGAGGCAGCTCAGGTTGCCAGAGTTATCGGAGAGACCTCTTTCGTAGTACTGAACGGTAACTATGCATTGCAGGCGGGCTTAAATGCGCAGACAGATGCTTTAGCTTATGAAACTTCCGATTCCGAAGCGGCGAAGACCTATGTAAATGTTATCGTTGTTAAAGAAGGCAATGAAGGCAACGAAGGCGTAAAAGCGCTGGTAGATGTATTGAAGTCCGATGAGATCAAAGACTTCATCAATGAGAAATATCAAGGTTCTGTTGTACCTTTTGAATAGTAATAAAAATTAATAACGTAAGGTCTGGGGACCGATAAAAACAATGAGAGGGTGTATGTGAAGGAAGTGCCGAAACTTACAAAGCGGTAGTTTTCATGGCACCCTCCTTTGTTATAATGAAAGGATAACGCTTATAAAATGAAATATATTTTTCTGGATATTGACGGGACGCTGTTCGACCATAATGCTCTTTGTATTCCGGAGAGTACGAAGCGAGCTGTGGAGCTGGCGCGGAAGAAGGGAAATAAAATTTTCATTTCTACGGGACGCTCCTGTTGTATGCTGGATCTTGTTGACGAAATTGGTTTTGAAGGAGTGATTGCGGCTGCGGGAGCATATGTGAAGGTCGGAGAGGAAGTTATATACGAAGAAAGTATTGAAAAGGAAGAATTGAAAGAAATCACAAGCTTTTGTGATGAACAAAATGTGGCATATATTCTGGAAGGAAAAAACGGAGTCTATCTGGATTCCAAAGTAACCGGATTTTTTGACGGAATGGGCGGTATGGATAATTCGCTGAAGGCATTTTTCTCCCATAAAATGTTTCGGGGGATGAAAGAGTATCTTGTAGATAAAGAAATCATATATAAAATGGGATTATACGCACTGCGCGAGGAAGACTTGTTTAAGGTAAAGGAACGGTTCTCACAGGGGTTTCATGTGGTACCCGGACAGGTGGACGAGAGATATCCGTACAGCGCAGAGCTTCTGCTTTTAAAGAACAATAAGGCGAGCGGGATAAGAAGAGCGATAGAATATTCGGGCGGGAATATGGCGGATACGGTTGCCATAGGCGACAGTCTGAACGATTTGGAAATGATTAGGGAATGTACAATAGGAATCGCTATGGGAAATGCGGATGAACGGTTGAAGCCTCACGCGGATTTTGTGACGGCGGATGTCGGAAAGCATGGGATATATAAAGCTTTTGAGCGGTTTCAATTGATTTGATAGACAATAGATTTGAGCAATGAATTGGAAGGAGGAAAACATGAAAATTTCGACGAAGGGACGTTATGCGGTCCGCGTTATGATCGACCTGGCGCTGAACAATACGGGTGAGTATGTTAAGGTGAAGCAGATAGCGGAAAGGCAGGGAATTTCGGAAAAGTATCTGGAACAGATTATCGCCATTTTGAATAAGGCGGGGTATGTGAAAAGTGCCAGAGGTGCACAGGGCGGATACCGCATTTCGGGGAGCCCGGAAAACTATACGGTAGGAATGATCCTTCGGCTGACCGAGGGCAGCTTATGCCCGGTGGCATGTTTGGAGGATGAGGTGAACGAGTGCGAAAGATGCGACACCTGCGAGACCTTAGGGGTATGGAAGGAATTGAGCGACGCTATCGATAAGGTGGTGGATGGAGTGACGATCGCGAATCTGATAGAGCGCCAGATGGTGAGAGAAGATGCCATCGATTATTCAATCTAATTTATATCCCTCTTATATTATGAAAGTAAATGTTTACTTATCGCATTTTATGCTATAAACTATACGTATAAAATGCGATAAGCCTCGCATGTCCTGAAATAGGATAAGGGAGGGCTTGGAAAGGTAGACGGAATATGACAGTATTTGAAGGAAAATCTGTTTTTTCGGGAATTGCGATAGGGAGGATCGCCATTCTTAAGAAAGACGATCAGTGTGTGAAAAGAACACATGTGGAAGATACCGGAAGAGAGCTGGAGCGTTTGAATGCCGCTAAAGAGAAGACCATCGAACAATTACAGGAGCTGTATCAGAAAGCGGTTATGGAGGTTGGAGAATCGGGAGCAATGATTTTTGAGGTGCATCAGATGATGGTGGAAGATGAGGATTATCTTAGCTCTATTACCAACATGATCGAATCCCAAAGCATAAATGCGGAATATGCAGTAGCGGCCACAGGCGATAATTTTGCCGGGATGTTCGCGTCTATGGATGATGACTATATGAAGGCCAGAGCGGCCGACGTCAAAGACATATCGGAGCGTCTGATCAGCGCGCTTCAGGGTAAGGGAGAAGCTTCCCTGGAAGCGGAGGAGCCTGTTATCGTGGCAGCAGAGGATCTGGCGCCCAGCGAGACAGTGCAGCTTGATAAGAGCAAGGTACTCGCTTTTGTAACCCGATTTGGTTCTTCCAATTCCCATACGGCGATTTTGGCCCGGACCATGAATATTCCTGCGCTTATCAGCTTGGATTATGAAGCGGATGTAGACGGGAAGATGGCCGTAGTGGATGGATTTACGGGAAAGCTTATTGTGGATCCCGAAGAAAGTGTTCTGCGGGAATATGAGGAGAAACGCAGAAAGGAATTGGAAAAGAGGCAGCTCCTTCAGGAGCTGAAGGGAAAAGAAAACGTCACAAAGAGCGGCAGAAAAATCAACATCTATGCTAATATCGGCAACGTATCGGATGTAGCCAGCGCTTTAGTGAATGATGCCGGCGGAATCGGTCTATTCAGAAGTGAATTTCTTTACTTAGAGAAGGAAACTTTCCCAACAGAGGAGGAGCAGTTCCAGGTTTATAAGACAGTGGCAGAAAATATGGCGGGTAAAAAGGTCATCATCCGCACGCTGGACATCGGGGCGGACAAACAGGTGGATTATTTCGGATTGGACCATGAGGAGAATCCGGCAATGGGCTACCGTGCAATCCGTATCTGCCTGGACAGACCGGAGATATTCAGGACACAGCTTAGGGCTTTATTCAGGGCCAGTGCCTTTGGAACGATTTCTATTATGTATCCGATGATTATTTCGGTAAATGAAGTAAGGCAGATTAAGGAAATCGCAGAGCAGGTTAAGAAAGAACTGACGGAGGAGGGGCTTCCTTTTTCCGAGGTGGAGCAGGGAATTATGATAGAGACTCCGGCAGCGGCAATGATCAGCGATCTTCTGGCGAAGGAAGTAGATTTCTTCAGCATCGGCACCAACGATTTGACCCAGTATACGCTGGCAATTGACAGGCAGAACTCCAAGCTTGATAATATCTATGATTCCCATCATGAAGCGATTCTGCGGTTAATAAAGTTGGTGGTAGAGAATGCTCATAAGGAAGGCATCTGGGCAGGAATCTGCGGAGAACTTGGCGCGGATACCAGCCTTACGGAAGAGTTTGTGAGAATGGGTGTGGATGAGCTTTCTGTAACGCCCACCTTCGTATTACCGGTTAGAAAAGCAGTAAGAGAAATGGAATAAATTAAGTTACGGATATGTTCGATACAAGGAATCTGCATTGCAGGTTCCTTGTGTGTGTGCAGAAATAAGAATATATTTATTTGGGAGATAAAATATTATGGGAAAGAGTTCCACGAGAGACATGACGAACGGCTCTCCGATGAAGCTGATAGTGGGCTTCTCCGTTCCGCTTTTATTCGGTTTTCTGTTTCAGCAGTTATACAGTGTTGTAAATATGATAATTGTAGGCAGGTTTCTGGGTGTAGATGCCTTGGCGGGGGTGGGAAGTACCGGCTCCGTTAATTTTCTGATTATCGGCTTTTGCATGGGCGTCTGCAACGGCTTTGCTATTCCGTTGGCACATAAATTCGGCGCCAAGGATTTTTCGGGAATGCGGAAGTTCATCGCCAACAGCGTTTGGCTGTCGATTTTGTTCGCGGCGGTAATGACGGTGGCGACTACGTTTTTTTGCCGGCCGCTGCTTCTTCTGATGAGGACGCCGGAAAATATTTTTGATGATGCTTATACTTATATTTTTATTATTTTTATAGGAATTCCGGCTACATACCTTTACAATCTGCTTTCCGGAGTTATCCGCGCTATGGGAGACTCTAAGACGCCCCTCGTCTTTCTTACCATATCCTCTTTTTTGAACATCATCCTGGATCTGGTGTTTATAGTCGTATGCGGGCTGGGGGTTGCCGGAGCGGCGATAGGAACGATCGTATCCCAGATGGTGTCTGGGATTATGTGTCTGATCTATATCAGAAAGTTCCCGATGCTTAGAATTGAAAAAGAGGAGTGGAAAATAGACTTGTCCCACATGAAGACCCTATGTATCATGGGTATTCCTATGGGACTGCAATATTCCATTACGGCAGTCGGCAGCGTTATTCTTCAGTCTGCGGTGAATACTTTGGGCTCCGGGGCAGTTGCTACAGTAACTGCGGCAAGCAAGGTGAGTCTGTTCTTCTGCTGTCCCTTTGATGCACTGGGAGCCGGAATAGCTACCTATGGCGGTCAGAATGTGGGGGCCAGGAAGCTGGACCGTCTGGGAGCGGGCTTGAAGGCCAGCGCTGTGCTTGGAATCGCTTATTCTGTTATCGCCTTTGCGACGCTGTTCTTTTTCGGCGGACATCTGTCATCCTTGTTCCTGGATGCGGGAGAGACACATCTGATTGCCGATGCGAGACAGTTCCTGATCATAAACAGTGCGTTCTACATTCCATTAGTCTTTGTGAACATCATGCGCTTTATGATCCAGGGAATGGGCTTTAGTTCCTTTGCTATCCTGGCGGGTGTATGTGAGATGGCGGCGCGGAGTCTGGCGGGAATCCTGCTCGTTCCCATATTCGGTTTCGTAGCAGCTTGCTTTGCCAGCCCGTTGGCATGGATATTTGCGGACATCTTTTTGATTCCTGCGTATATTCACGTGAAAAAAAAGCTGGAGAGGATTCTAAGTACATCGTCCTGCAAATAATATTTGAGGACGATATACTAGGGCAGCAGCTTACATACCTTGCGGTCATAGGTAAGAAGTCCGTTGACTTCCTCCTCCACGTCGGATACCTGTGTATATACGGCACCGCACAGCCCTTTTTCGATAAGGGGTTTTAACTCCTCATCGATAAGCTTATGGTAAGCCTTGGTAAGGGCTTCCTGATCCGCGAACTTCTTGTAGCCGTAAATGCGTTCTACGCTGGAATGTCCGTCGATGTGACAGGTATAGCCACCGTATTCGGATACGACAAAGGCCCGGGGATCTTTCGGTACCTTTAGTTTTCTGAAATAATTGTGCACGCTTTTAAAGTCTCCGCCGCCTTGGTCGAACCAGCCGCTCGTCTGGTCCACCGGGCGGGTGGGGTCTTTTTCTTTTAACAGCTTCGCTGCAGCATTGGAATCGAACTGTCCCCATCCTTCGTTAAAGGGAACCCATACGGCGATGGAAGGAACGTTGTATAGATAATCCACGGTATCCGTACATTCCTGAAGCCATTCCTCCCGCCCTTCCCTGGAATGCCTGCCGAACAATTTGTAATTGTCGTCGCTTAGCTTCTGGAAGAAGCGGGGGAAGAGAGTGGGCAGATAGCAGACGATGGGCATGGAATAATGGGAGCCTCCGCTGACCATGTCCTGCCATACGATCATTCCCAGCCTGTCGCAGTGATAGTACCAGCGTGCAGCCTCTATCTTGATATGCTTGCGCATCATATTGAAGCCAAGCCGTTGCATTGTGCGTATGTCGTAAATCAATGCCTCGTCGGAGGGCGCGGTATATAAGCCGTCGGACCAGTAGCCCTGATCCAGGACACCGTGTAAAAATAAAGGTTTATGGTTCAAGCAAAAGCGCATGATACCCTTTTCATCGGGCTGGGTGGTAAAAGTGCGCATGGCAAAATAGCTTTCCACCACATCCTGACCATAGGAGATGATTAAGGTATAAAGAAAAGGGGAATCGGGGCTCCAGGGATGAATCTCCGATAACTTGGCGCGTACCGCGATTTGGTAATCGTCAGAAAATGCATGATTGCCGGAAGACGTGCTTTCGCCGGAGGACGACAGTGAAGAAGCCTCGTAGGAGGTATCGAAGATACAATAGCCGTTCGAAAGGATGCGTATATTCAAAGGCGCCCGCCCTGAAGCGGACAGAAGAAGAGATACCTCGCCCTTATCGTAGTCGGGTGTTATTTTCAAGTTGTGTATGTAGTGCTCTGGCACGCATTCCATCCATACGGTCTGCCATATGCCGCTCTGGGCAGTATAGAACATGCCGCCCCTTTTCAAGGTCTGTTTTCCTCTCGAATGATGAGAGGTATCGCTGAAATCCTGAACTCTTACAAGTAGGGAATTGTCACCCTGACGAAGAAAGGGCGTAATATCGGCTTCAAAGGGGAGATAGCCGCCGTGATGCTCACAGACTGCCTCCCCGTTTATATAGACTGCTGCATGCTGGTCCACCGCTCCGAAATGCAGTATGAGGCGGCAGGAAGCAGGGACATCGCAGACTATGGTGCGTTCGTACCACAGGTATTCATGGGGCTGCAGCTGTCTTTCTACACCGGATAACAGACTTTCCGGAGAAAAGGGAACGAGGATCTGCCCGTCATATGCATCGGGAGCATCCTCGGAGGTGGTAAAAGCATAGTTCCAATAACCGTTCAATATCGTATAGTTATCCCTTTTAAGCTGAGGGCGGGGATATTCCTCCAATACGTGGGAGGGGTCAATAGCTTCCCCCCACTTAGTATAGAGCTTGTTCAGAATATCCTCCTCATGTGTTTTATTGATATTTCTAGCAGCATCGATCATGTCCATTTATGATTTACCTCACAGAATTTAAGTCATATAGTAATTACAGTATATCACTTAATTTACCTGCGGAAAATAGCTATTTAGCCGCTTGGCTATTTCTTCGGTATCGATGGTACAATTAATCTGCCCTACCCTGATGGCAGGCTTCGTCTTCCCATGGAAGTCACTTCCGCAGGTGGGAAGAAGGTGAAACTCACGGCATTTATTCAAAAAGTATTCCGCAGCGGAGGCGTCGTGGTAGCTGCTAAAGGCCTCAATTCCGTCAAGGCCTGTTTTAAGAATAGGGGAAAGCAGTTCGTAGCGGTTCTGCAGGTTGATCCCGGGATGGGCGAGGACGGCAATCCCTCCGCTATTGTGTATAATCTTTATAATTTGCATCAAGGAAGGATAGATTATCTTAGCGTAGCAGATTTTGCCCTGTGAATAGTAATCCCAATAGAAATTCACATAAGGATTATCACCTCTCGCCCCTCCGCTCCGATAAGGGGAAAGAAGAGGATGGTCATTATATTCCGGCCGAGCAAGCAGGAGCTCAGCGAACATCTCACCGGTCCAGCAATCCTTCCAATAGTTGTTCTCCGCTAACGTTGCCATATCATTTTCCGTGATATGAAAGCCCAGTTTCTGTGTAGATAGCAGCATTTGCAGAGAAGCTTTTATCTGCTGCTCTTCAATATTTTTCTCCAGCAGATAAAAATCGTCGTTTGTATAGTCGATGCCATATCCCAGAACGTGGAGGTTGACATCTTGAAAGGTGCAGTCGATTTCGATGCCGGGAAGGAAGCGGATACCGGCGTCCTTCGCAGCTTGCTGCCCCTCTGAAATAGCACGTACACAGTTGTGGTCGGTGATGGACATTATGGTGATGCCGCATTCCTTACATTTTTGCACGAGCCTGGTGGGAGTGTACTCCCCGTCATCGCTGTAATAGCTGTGCATATGAAGATCAATCAGCTCTCTTGCCATGAACTTTATTCATCCTTTCTGCCATAATGAACATGAGCACAATGAAGAAAATCAGGTACAGCGGATACAGTGAGATAGAAACATGTTCCGCAATGAATCCGAATAAGGGCGGGATGAGGGTGGAACCCACATAGGCGCATGCCATTTGCATACCCATAATGGCCTGAGACTTATCGGCGCCGAAATTATCGGGCGTCTCGTGGAGCAGACTGGGGTAGATAGGTGCACAGCCTAACCCGATGAAAATCAGTCCGGCAAGAGTCATGATGTTTCCAAAAGGGAGAAGGAGCAGTAACGTTCCCAGTCCCGCAATAGCCTGCCCGATGCGTACCATCTGGCGGTCCCCCAGCTTATCCGTGATAAAGCCGCAGACAAGACGTCCGATGGTAATTCCGAGATAGAATAAAGCGGCCCACTTCGCTGCGGTCTGAGCGTCGATGTCCTTATGAAGCACCATATAGCTACTGGCCCATAACCCGGTGGTAGCCTCTAATGAGCAGTAGCAGAAAAATGCGATTAGGATAGCCTTGGCTCCGGGGAGCTTTATGGTATCCGACAGGCGCAGAGCCTTCGGAGCATGGGTTTCCTCCGCATGTGCTTTCTGCTTGCGCTTCCATAAGGGCAATGTGGGAATGAGGCAGAGCACGAGAGCGAATTGCAGGATGCCGATGACCATATAGCCGGAATTCCATTTAAACCCATTTGTCAGGCAAAGGCCCATGATATAGGGGCCTGTGGTGGCACCGATGCCCCAGAAAGAATGGAGCCAGCTCATATGGCGGGACTTGTAGTGCAGGGCTACGAAGTTGTTCAGGGCGGCATCTACACTTCCTGCGCCCAGTCCGTATGGGATGCCCCATAAGCATAGCTGCCAGAAGGAGCCGGAGAAAGAAAAGCCGAACAGTGCCAGAGCGGTCATGGCTACGCTGACGAGGGTAATCACTCCGGTACCGAAACGGCGGATCAGCCTGTCGCTGAAAAGACTGGATACGATAGTTCCGGCCGCTATAATCATACTGATAACACCCGCATAGGATACGGGCACGTCGAGTTCTCCATACATGGACGGCCAAGCGGAGCCGAGGAGGGAATCCGGCAGTCCGAGGCTGATAAATGCGATATAAATAATAACTAATAAAATGGTTGTCATGTCTTTTCTCCTTGTAAGTATATGCTATGATGTAAGAATATCGCCTTCTCTGGCTTGAAACAATACTTATTTGGACATATAATATAATAATAACGACTAAAAGGAGAAATTCTATGGCACTTCAGCAATGTATGCTCAATCTGGACCGAAGCGGACGGGAGCTCAGCCCTCATGGGACTATTGATTTTCCCTGTGCCGGCTATTCCTACCGGTGCACCAGCCGGGCGTGGGATGAGATCCCATGGCATTACCACGAGGAGCTGGAGATTATTTATATAGAAGAAGGTAAGATGCGGGTTCAGATTCCCAGCAAGGTTTACGAGGTGAACGCGGGAGAGGCTGTCTTCATTAATTCAGGTATTCTCCACCGCGCTACGGCTGATCCGGACTGCGAATACCATTCGCTTGTTTTCTCGGATCAGCTTGTGACAGGCAGCAAGAATTCTGTTTTCGCCCAGAAATATATGGAGCCTCTCGTTCGTTATTCTCTCCTGGACGGCTGTCAGATCTATCGGGAAACAGGCTGGCAAGTGCCGCTTATCGACCATTTTAACGAAGCATTTGCGGCGATGGCAGGGAACGGGTTCGGCTACGAGTTTCAGGTGAGAGAGCACTTATCTTCTTTCTGTATGCTTTTGTATCGTCAGTATAAGGAGGAGATGGATGAGAATAATTCGCAGATCAGTCAGGATGAGATACGCATACGAAGAATGTTAGATTTTATCCATGAGCGATATGCCGAGGACATACAGCTCTCCCAGATTGCGCAGGCGGCGGATATAGGAGAGCGGGAATGTCTGCGCTGCTTCCAGAGAGTCATTCAGGTTTCTCCCATACAGTATTTGTTGAAATACAGGGTGATGCAGGGGGCTTCTATGCTGACAGGAGCCTCCGGCCTCTGTGTGGCGGAGGTATCTACGCTGTGCGGTTTTGACAGCCCCAGTAACTTTTCCAAGGTATTCAAGCGATTTTTTGCATGTACGCCCAAGGAGTACAAGAGGAATATGATGAAACAACAAGAAAACCCCGCATAATTATATGCGGGGGAAACAAAGGGGAGAAACATGAATCTATATGTAATTAAGCTGCCATACATCGGAGCCGGAAGCTTTCTGCTTCTCGTAAGAGAGCAATTCCAGGAAATAATCATGAAAGTGAGAGTACATTTTCCAGTTATCGTTTGATAAAACCATTTCTGTCATGGATATCCTTTGTGGTGTTTTTTCTTTATGCATGTTGTGGTATCCACCTCCTTTTGATAACTTTAGTATACGGTACAAATATGAACTCGATGTGTTCATTTCCTTAAACAAAACTAATGATTCTTAGAAAAGAATGAGGAAATTATTAACTAAAAATAAAATGGAAAAAGACCGCGAAAAAGGTAATATGTATAAAATTGTGAGAAGCAGTTGAGAATCTGCCGTCTTCGTGATAGAATAAAAGCGCAGTAGTTTAATAATAGGTGTTTTGTTTGGGAAAACGGTTCGGAGGACGTAAAAGTTCTTTTGAGCCGTTTTTCTTTTGCGGGCAATCTTGATTAGGGTGTCAAAAGTCCTTTTTCAAAATATCGTAAGCAATCGAATCATAACCAAAAGACTCCTGCGCCGAATTCAAATATATAAGAAGTTCTAATTCTTTGAACATTTGAGCCAAACGTAGCGGAAAACAAAAAACTCGCTGCGCTCAAACAGTTTTGTTTTCTGCTACGGCCCAAATATTCAAAGAAAGAACTTCTAAATATTTTCATAGACGCATTCGTTCTTTTGGTTATGATTCGATTGTCTGAGAAAGTTGACGAAAAGGACTTTTGACACTCTAGTAAATCATAAAAAGAAGGACGCCAAGCGTCCTCCTCAGACCGTAGACAAAGCGGAGTTAGGATGCAAATCCTAACTCTATTTTTCTTATCCATTGAGGGATTTTATATATTTGTGACCAGAAACCTGAATCAGTACCGTTCACGAGTCCTTTTCTTT
>JAEYJO010000026.1 GCA_023408815.1 Bacillota bacterium
AAAGAAAAGGACTCGTGAACGGTACTGATTCAGGTTTCTGGTCACAAATATATAAAATCCCTCAATGGATAAGAAAAATAGAGTTAGGATTTGCATCCTAACTCCGCTTTGTCTACGGTCTGAGGAGCTGCAAGAAGCAGCTCCTAAATAATTATAATGAATATTATTTTTTCAAAAACTCGAACTGCGACAAGTATAAATTGCTGTATTCCCCTTTCAGCTCCAGAAGTTCCTCATGAGTTCCCCGTTCCAATATCTTGCCTTGATCCACGTACATGATGCAGTCCGCATTCTGAATTGTAGAAAGTCTGTGGGCAATAATGAACGATGTCCTGCCCTTCAAAAGCTCCCTCAGTCCTCTTTGCAGCACGATCTCCGTCTCAGTATCGATGCTGGATGTCGCTTCATCCAATATCAGTATCTTCGGATCCGCTAACAGCGCTCTGGCAAAGGAAATGAGCTGGCGCTGCCCGGCAGACAGCCTGCTTCCTCTTTCATTCACCTGCGTCTGGTAGCCGCCATCCATCTTCATAATGAAATCGTGGGCACATACGGTTCTTGCTGCGCGTATGACATCCTCATCGGAAGCCTGCATATTGCCATAGCGGATATTGTCCATAATGGTGCCGGAGAAAATAAAGCTGTCCTGCATCATGATTCCCATCTGAGACCGCAACGAGCGAATGGTCACCTTGGAAATATCCACATCATCGATATAGACCGCACCGGAACCCACATTATAAAAACGGCTGATCAGATTGACAATCGTCGTCTTTCCTGCACCTGTCGGGCCTACAATAGCGAAGGACTCTCCCGGACTTGCAGTGAAGTCAATATGGTCCAGTATAATCTGTCCGTCTTCATACCCGAACACCACATCCTTAAACTGAATCTTCCCTTTGATGAGCGGCATTTCCGCCGCGCCTTCCACATCCTTGACCTGTACTTCTTCATCAATGGTTTCAAAGATACGCTCCAGATAAGAAATAGCCGTCAGAAGCGAGTTATAAAAATTCGCCAGAGTATTGATAGGGTTCCAGAATCGACTGATATAAGCGGTAAAAGCAACCAGCACACCTACCGTAATTCCTCCGTCTCCGCCGAGCATCCACTGTATTCCAAGCACATAGACAAAAGCAGCGGTAACTGTGGAAATAATATCCACGCTGGGGCCCATCAGGAAGTTAAACTTCACCGCCCGCATCCAGGATTCTCTGTATCCTCTGCTTAGCTGATTAAAGATATCTGTATTCCTGTTCTCTCTTGTAAAGGACTGAGTCACGCGGATTCCATTGATACTCTCTGCCAGATAGGCATTTAGGTTGGACTGCTTGTTGCTCTGAATCTGCCAGGCCACCCTCTGCTTCTTCTTGATCAGCACCACCACCAGAACCAGGACCGGAAGTCCGCACAGACAAATAAGCGTCAGCCGTACATTGATCCACAGCATGAAAAACAGGATGAACACCAGATTGCACAAGTCCGTGATCGTATTGATAATACCATTGGAAAGCAGGTCGCTTAAGCTGTTCACATAGTTGACCACACGGACCTGAATCTTTCCATGAGGTCTCGTATCATAATAAGAAAACGGCAGCTCCTGCAAATGGGCAAAAATGTCATACCGCAGCTTGTGAATGATATTCTGTCCTATTTCGTTGGTAATCTTTATTTTAAACCGAAGGCTGACCGACACATAAAGCGCGATCAGAAAGGTGTAGAAACTGTAGAGTCCTATGGTCTTCATATCCTTCTGCGGAATACATTCATCCATAACCGTCATCAGGAACCGCGGAACCAGCATGGCAAGCGCAGAGGATGTCAGCATCATAAAGATAACTGCTGCCATCTGTTTTCTATAAGGGCGGATATATCCGGCCAGACGCTTCAGCTGATTGACATCAAACCTGTCCTCCAGCACTTCATCCACATCGTATTTGTTCCGTGCCATCGTCATCCACCTCCTCTTCTGTTTCGAATCCGCCGTACTGGTTTTTGAAGGTTTCCGCATAGTAACCCTGATTTTTCAAAAGCTGTTCATGCGTTCCCCGCTCTATAATCCTTCCATTATCCATGACCAGAATCAAATCCGCATCTTTTATGGAAGAAATCCGGTAGGCGATGATGAATATCGTACATTTGATTTTTCCGGAATTCAACTGTTCCTGTATGTAGCTTTCGGTCTCCATATCCACCGCGGAGGTGGTATCGTCGAGAATCAGTATGGACGGATCCTTAAGCAGCGCCCTCGCTAACGAGATTCTCTGCTTCTGTCCGCCGGAAAGTCCCACTCCCCTTTCGCCGACTACCGTGTCATAGCCTTCCGGCAAATGCTGAATAAAGTGATTGGCATCTGCCATGACTGCCGCTTTCTTCACATCCTCAAACGGACAGTCCGGTTTGGCATAGGCGATATTTCCTTCAATCGTATCCGAAAACAGGAACACATCCTGCATCGCCATCCCGATATTGTCGCGAAGGTCATAAAGATTCAGTTCCCGGACGTCGATGCCATCCACCAGCACTTCTCCTCCCGTTGTGTCGTAAAATCGGCACAACAGATTCATAATCGTGGATTTACCAGCACCGGTAGGGCCGATAATACCCACGGTCTGCCCCGGCTCCACCTTGAAGCTCACATCGTTTACAATATCCTCGTCATCGGCGCTGTAGGAAACATGTTTAAATTCCACTGCTCCCTCCATATGCTTACGGACGGTACCGTTCTCCGGAGTCTTCACGCTCGGCTCCTCCACATAGGTGCCGTATATCTTTTCTAAAGAGGTGCGGAAATTCTGAATATCATTGACCCACCATCCAGCCATACGAAGCGGTATGGTCAGCATCCAGAGATAGCCATTGACCGTTACCATATTCCCAAGCGTAATTTCACCGTTAATAACCATATAACCGCCGTACAGCATCAATATGATCGTAAGTGCATTGGACAGCATTTCAAAAAAGGGAAGATAAACCATCCAGATTTTGGAGGCATTTACCTGCGCAGCCCGGAATTCATCATTCTGTTTATTAAATTTTCCGATTTCATAATCTTCTTTTGCAAACGCTTTTACTACCCGGTTACCGCTGATGTTTTCCTGCACAAAGGAATTCAATGCGGAAAAACAGTTACGGCTTCTCTGGAAGGCAGGTCTGACTTCCTTCGACTGAAGGTATGTGGTCAGCGCTGTAAAGGGTAACACTGCCAGCATACAGAGGGCCAGCTTCACATTTACGGTAAAAATCATGATCAGAGCGAAAGCGAACAGCAGCACATTTTCATAGACCGCATAAATGACATATGCAAGGAAATGCCTGATCGCATCCATATCGCCGGTCTGCCTTGACATCAAATCTCCGGTTCTCTTCTTATTATAAAAAGCAAAATCCTCCTGCAGCAGCTTACGGTACACCCTATCTCTCATCTCGTACAAAACGCCCTGAGAGCAGGTTTCAAAAATTACCTGATAAAAATACCGAAGGACTCCCCGCACGGCAGTCACCAGAAGCAGAACCAGTATCAGCTTCGGGAGCAGGGGATAATTCTCCCCCGTAATAACATCATCCACGATCATGCCGGATATGTAGGGATTGATAATTGCAAGAACCGAAATCACCGTCGTCAGCGTAAGTCCCAAAAGCATGAGCCATCTGTACTTCTTTAAAAAGGAAAGCAGCCACTTTACGGACACTTTACCCAGTTTCATCTCATTCTCCTCCTCGTTTTATCTGTTGAAATTTTGTAAACTCTTATATCTTACATCATAATCGACGATTGCGAAACTCATATTCCAGCCTGTATACAATGCTTCCGTGTGCCGGAAGAATGCAGGAAATCCTACCTCCACTGCTCATTGTCCTTATCTGTGTCCACAGCTCAAACAACGTAATATCGGCAGAAAATGTCTCATCAATGTCTTTCAAAGCTACGGACACCTCCATTTCCTCGTCCGCCAGATTGAATAGTGCTGCGAACCGTTCCTTTGTATGGGCATTATATGCGGTCCATACTGCTTTCATTTCATCATGTGCAAGCTGATGCGGACGGCAATCCGGCGTGAGCATGGAGAGCACATCCTTGTTCGTAAGCAATGAAAGCGTCCAAGCATCCATTTTCGTCATCTCCGCCCCGAGCATTAACGGAGAACCGAAGATACACCAGAGCGTCATCATGGTGCGCTGCTCCTCTTTGGTAAAATTCGTACGTCGCTCCTCTCCGAAGCCTTTTCCCAGCCAGCCTAAAGGCAGCATATCGCAGTCCGGATAACATCCTCTGGATACCTGATTTTCCCACAATTCACACCGGCGAAACATATCCTTAAGCAAATCCCAGTTATCCCAGAAGTCATCGGTAATGCGCCACATATTTGCATGCTTCTCATAGTGCCATGCCTTATCGATCAGTGCCGGCCCCGGAGATAAGGACAGAACGACCTGACGTCCGCAGCGTTCTATCGCTTTTGAAAGCATCTCTATTTCATGGCGTGCGGAATACTGGTTGGCCGTATACATGTTGGTGTTACATATATCGTCACATTTAATAAAATCCACACCCCATGAAGCATAAAGTTCCAGCAGTGAATCATAATAGGACTGTCCTGCTTCTGTATTACGCACTCCGTACATATCCGGATTCCAGCCGCAGATGGACGAAGGGTCCGCCACCATGTCCGCCGTCAGGTCCGTACCGAGGATCTTGCTGTGGGCATGAGCGGCAGTACGGGGAATCCCGCGCATAATATGAATACCGAATTTCAGTCCCAGACTATGTATATAATCCGCCAGAGGCTTGAAACCCGCACCGCCTGCAGAGGACGGGAACCGCTCCGGGTCAGGCTGCAATCTTGAATATTCGTCTATCTCAACAGCGGCAAACGGGATATACTGAAACCTGTCTCTCATGGATCCCGGTTTATGGGAATACCATTCAATATCGATTACGATATATTCCCATCCATATTCTTTCATATGCGCTGCCATATAGTCGGCATTTGCCTTTACCTGCTCTTCCTTCACCGTCGTATCATAGTAATCGTAACTGTTCCATCCCATCGGCGGAAGTACCGCATAATTGTTCTTATTCATACTAAGCCTCCATGTTTTCGATACATGCGAATTTGGGCGCAAGCACAAACTTGCGCGTGAAAAATTTATTTTTCACATTCCCTCATTTAGTAAATCAGGTATTTTTTTGATTTTATCATTCTTATTGCTTTTCTTCTTCCAATCAATTATAGTTGAAAGTGATAGGTTATAAAAGAATAGTTTCTTGATAAGCAGAGGTATTTTTTTGATGCAATACAATTTTGGACATTTTGGTTTCCTGAATACCGATGATATGGCGGACCAGCCGTTAATTCTTATGGACGGCGGCATTGAATCCCGTTTCCGCGAGAACTACGATTTCTCCAATGAAAAAAGGGACACATACGGTGGATATTTATTTCAATATACGTTATCGGGAAAAGGATGGTTTGAAAAAAACGGAGATAGATATTGTGTTTCCGAAGGTGTGGGATTTCTGACGAAGATACCGGAAAAGACCCGCTATTATGTGGATAAAGACTCTGCGGAGCCTTGGACGTTTTTATATCTGCATTTCGATGGAAATACTGCCGCTCCATTTTTCCAAAAGCTGGACGCGCTCTGTGGCTGCGTCTTTTCTCTGGATCCCAACTCTCATCCGATCACTCAATACTTAAAGCTGCACCATAAGCTGATATGCGGAGACCGGTTGGAAAAATACGAGGGGCAGGAGTTTTTATATCTCTTTTTATGCCGTCTTCTGCGGGAAATAGAACATTCTGCTGCCCGAGTACAAAACTCGGTGGTGAATCTGGCGCTTCAAATTATGTTAAAGGAATACAATACACTGGAGGGCGTGGACGAGGTGGCGAAGAGACTGGGGATTTCCCAGGAGCATCTGACGCGCAGTTTTAAGACGGAACAGGGGATTCCTCCGGTCCGCTATCTGACGAACCTGCGAATTCAGGCTGCTATGAATGATTTGTTGGATACAGAGGATCTGATTCATGATATTGCGCTGAGAACCGGATTTTCAAATGGGAACTATTTTGCTAAGGTATTTCGGAAATATGCGGGGATGTCGCCGGGTGAATATCGGGCGCATTGTATACTATAATCGACTTTTTTACTCAAGCCGGCTATCATCTTCCGATGACCGCCGGCTTGTTCTGAGTTCCTTTATTTTCCGGAATAAACTACTATGTTTTCGCCTTCTGTAATGGAGAAGCAATGTGAGGCCAGATCCGCATGCAGGGATATACTTTCGTTTCCGAATGTTCTTGTGATAACCAGCTTATGAGTTTCCGGGAGATGTATTTGCAAGTCTGCTTCCAAAGCAAATGCCGGATGTCTGTTTCGAAGCTCCATTAATTCCCTCAGCTTTATAACTACATCCCTTTTCATTTCTTCTTTTATTTCATCTGCCGAATAGTAATGCCTGTTAATATCCCGTCCATTTTTCGTTTCTTCCATAAGCCTGATATCGTTTTCTCCTGCCAGCATTCCCACATAGTATATCTGCGGTATCCCCGGTGCAAAAAACTGGATTGCCCTCGCCAGCAGATAAGCATCTTTGTCATTACCAAGAGCTGAATAATAAGTCGTGTTTACCTGGTAAATATCGAGATTATTATATGCTGCCGTATTGTATATCTTCTTCACATTGGCGCCTTGGGAAAACATCTGCTCCTTTACTTTAGCAATTTCTTCATCCGGCAGCAGATCTTTCACATCCACGATTCCTATACCATCATGGGTATCCAATGTTGTAAATTGCTTTGGGGGGCTCATTTCCAGCCATTTTTTTAAATATCTGCCCTCGCCGTTATATAATGCATGAAGCACTAATACGGGAAGCGCAAAATCATAAATCCAGAATCCCTGTTTTGCAATTTTCAGCTGAATACTATAATGCTCGTGGATTTCAGGAAGTATCTCCACCTTATAGGGCTTCAGGACATCTTCTATTTCATGCAGCAGCTCCCATATATCCGGTTCCACGAAGAAGCAGTTAGTGTCAGCTTTTTTGACCGCATAGGCAAACGCATCCAGACGAATCATAGCCGCACCTTTTCCTGCCATATCCACAAGAGTATCCTTTTTTCCTTAGACCATCACTCGATCTAGCTTCAAACAATAACGTTACTCAGAAAATTCTTTCATTTCGTTCAAAAGAATATTTATATTAGATATTTCCCGAAACGGTCTATAAATTGGCTGAACTGCTTCCTTCATTTTTAGCAATTCCTGTTCTGGCAGCCTGGTAATAATCAATCCGTTACTAATAAGCTCTGATTGTATTTCTTTCGTTTTATTACGTGTACATTCAGCTATAACACAGGCACTGTCATAGGCA
Organism: Bacillota bacterium; assembly: GCA_023408815.1. Lineage (GTDB taxonomy): Bacteria > Bacillota > Clostridia > Lachnospirales > Lachnospiraceae > Kineothrix. The sequence goes on from JAEYJO010000026.1 coordinate 7,382, forward strand.
GCTTGCTCAAACAGCTGTTTTTCTTCCGTTGTCAGTGACTGCCATAGATTCTTTGAGCAAATCATTATTGACGAAGCATAGGAATGATGTGTTAGCGTCATGAATCTTTGGACGTCAAGTATGTGATTTCCCTGCGCCGTCAGCATGGGAATATCCTGTCCGTCGATGGTTTTTTCCCTCAGTGCCTGATACGTATCATTTAGATTTAGCGTCACAGGCTCAGCGCCTAAACATTTTATGATATTTTTATGGAGTTCCTGTTTCGCAACACGGATTTTTACATCCTTAAAATCTTCAAATCCTTTAATTTCATGCTTTGAATTGGTAATATCACGGAATCCTTCCTCTGCAAAGGTTAGACCATGAAAACCATAATCATCGGCAAGATTCAGGATTTTTCTTCCAACGCTACCGTGCAATATTTTATCTGCGGCTTGTTCATCACGAATTAAGAAGGGCAGATCCAGTATGGCAAGTTCCTTAACAATACCTGCTACCTGATGCGTACCTATATAAATAATATCCAGTTCCCCACTCATCAGTTTATCCAAAAGCTGTGTGGCATTTCCAAGCTGCTCGCTATGGAAGATTTTAAGTTCATACTTTCCTGAGGTTTTGCACTCTAATTGTTCTGAAAAATTCTTCAATCCTGCATATGCCGCTGTTTGATCTGAGAGAACAAGGGCAGTACGGATCATTCTTTTGCTCTGAAGTCTGAATCTCTGAATAATGTTATTCTGTAATCCTCCCGCTAATTTGGATAGCTTCTTAGCATCCTTTGTAACACCGTCTACCAACTGATTTACCTCAAATGCACTGGTAGCAACTGTTTGTGTGGCTGCTGCTTCCTCCTCAGAGACAGATGCTACTCCGTGTACATCATCCATCAGGGCAGTTGCATGAGAAGAAGTCTCCAGTGCCAGTGCGGAAACCGCCTTAACACTTTCCTGTGTAATCCCAATCTGTTTCATAATTTCATTAAAGCCCGATAAGGCTTGATGCATGTTTTCTTTTCCTAAGAGCGCAAATTGATTATTGTCTTCTGTTAATTGAACTACAACATCAATACTATGTAGCATCTCGTTAATTATATCAGAGATTTGTTTTACTGAATTCTGAGACTCTTCCGCGAGCTTGCGAATCTCATCCGCAACTACCGCAAAACCACGGCCATGTTCGTTCGCACGAGCCGCCTCTATTGCTGCATTCAACGCTAACAGATTCGTCTGCTTTGCAATCTGATCAATCATAGCTACTATCCGGTATATTTCCTGAGATTTCGAAGCTAGCTGCTTGGTCAGCTCTCCGTTTTCGTTAGCCGCATCTGCTATTTTATCAATTGTATCCGTAGTCTCAATGATTAATGCCTGTCCACTACTTGCTGCATTGCTGATTGCTTCAGAATTTTCGACCAGCTTCCCAATCTGGGTATTTGTTGACTGCGATAATAGACTGACTTTGCTTGTACGTTCTGCCGCCTCCGAAGCCATTTCACCAATGGACTGCGATCCTTGGGCAATTTCATTGGTCGTGTGAGAAATTATCTCAAGGCTCTTATTTCCTTCATACGTATTATTTGCAAGAATAATTGCGGAGCCTGATATATTCTCAAAATCAACACTCATTTTTTTAATTGATTCCTTTAATGATACTATGGCATCACTTAATTCCTGAGCTAATAAGCCAAATTCATCATTTCCATATTTTCCAATTTCATTTGATAAATCACCATTTTTCAAATGGATCAAATGAGCCCTTATATCGGAAATTGGTCGAAAAACCGCTTTGAGAAACACCCATATTATTACAATCAGCAATAACAAAAATAAGCTTCCTAATACAACGTTTGATTTATAAATATTAGCAAGTAAAAAATTATCGATCAATAAACATCCGATAATGACTACCATAATTTTTAGTTTAATACCATTTTTATTCATTCCTTCATACTCCCTTATTTTACACGAAATTCCATTTAGAGCTATAACTGAAATGGTGGTGTTATACCACTTCATTTTCAGTAATTAAATTAATCTTCTTTTCCGTCACATTATTTCTTAACATTTGACAGGCAATTTGGATACTGACTGCCAAAACTATGGATATAAACATATAGATAATCCATGCTGTCTGATAGCTTCCAGTATTATCATAAATCAAACCTGTTAATATTGATCCGATTGTTGAACCTGTCGAGGATACAATTAAAGCCACACCATAGATTGCCGTAAAATCTTTAGATCCAAATAGATTTATGATAAGATAAGGGACAGGTATCGATAAGGTTACGTAAGAAATTCCAAATGCGAATGCAAATATATATGCAAACAGAATGTGATTGCCGACAACGATTAATAGTATCAGAGATATCAAAAAACAAGCTCCTGTAAAAAGGCCAACATATTTTATTCCGAATTTGTCTAACGCCAGTCCCATCACTATTTTACCGATAGTAGCGATAATCAAAATAAGTGACACGATATTAGATGCAAATATAACCTCATAACCCTCATCACTCAAGCATGACATCAAATAGGTTTGCATTCCTAGACCAACAATGCTTATGCATATTACCCCCAATAATAACATATAGAATGCCGGCATTAATAAGGTTTGCTTCAAGGTAAATCCATTCTTTTGTATCGTGGCGGTCTGCTCATTTTTATATCCATATGGTTTTAAACCAACGGAATCAGGATTATTCCTGATCAGTAGCAACGATATAGTTAACATAATAAATATAACCACCGTCTGTAACAGATAAGCATTTCTCCAGCCATGTACTTCTATTATACTAGTTATAATCGGCAGAAAAACCGCTCCTATTATCCCTGCACCAGTTGCAGTTATGCCAATTGCCAATCCTCTCTTTTCATGGAACCAACCATCGACCAAGGAATTAACCGTTATAAAGCTGATTCCGGGTATACTAATTCCCATCATGAGTGAGGACAGATAAAACTGCCAAAGTTCGGTTGAAAATGTAAATAAAATCTTAAAGATAAGATAACTGATACCGCTAATAACAGCCAGACTTCGGTAGGAAATCTTCTTTAATATTTTGGGTATTATAATATAACAAGGTATTGCCACAACCGATGTAATGGAAGTATTCAATGCTATCTGACTAATACTAAAGCCCATATCCTCGCTCATTGGTTTCATAAAGGCTACGTTGCAATTAACTTGTAACCCAACGGATAAACCAATCATTAAAAAGCCTGCAAATGTTATAATCCAACCGTAATAAATTTTTCCATACACATGCTTCATTCTATCTATTTTTCCTTTCACATCCCCTTTGTACGCTTAAATTTCTATCTCAGAGTAACAGTTTAATGACTGCTTTACGATAATGTGTAGCTTCTCCGATATGGCGGCAAGCTTTGTGCCCATCCTCCGGCCAGCAGATATAACTGGTTCCTGGGAGAATTGTCATACAACACCCCTTACCAACGTACATTGCTTTGTCTGTTTTCACATCGTAGGGAACACTGAGTTGCAAAGCCGAAATATCACGCCACACCACAGTCTCCTCCCCTTCCAGTAACACCTGTACGTCCAAATAGCATTGATGAGCCTCATAGTCACCCTCGTCAACTGCTTTGGTATTTCCCTCTTGCAGCAATAAATATCCACCGAAAAAATCAAACCTTGCAGGCGCCGGGGCATCCTTGTGTTCGGCCAAACAAGACAACGCATTTTCCAGATGCGGTAGCTTGACCAAGTCTTTTTTCAACTGTTCCAAATCTTCAATCATCATCGTTGTTTCTCCCCTTCTCCCATCCTAAATTTAATCTATATCTTCGCCAATTTCATATACCTTTTTGCTGTATTTTGGCCGATAAAAGCGTTTAAGAAATTCCCATGTAAAACGCGCCTCCTCCGCAATTGCTCCATGCGGCATGTTCTTCATCACCGTAACGCAAACGCGGGTGTCCTGGTTTTCCGGACAATATACTACTGTTTGAAAGCGTTCTCCCTCTTGATATCCTCTTTCCAACGTAAAATAATTATCCTTTGTATATACTTCGGCTGAATCCTTATCACAATGATTTGCACGAAGCATCAACTCAAGAGCGATATTTTCCTCTGCTCTTGCCGACGGATCACTATCTTCGTAAAAAAAGGCACAGGGCATTTCCCATCCGGACTGTTCAAATTCCTTCATCTTCTGATATATCTCAGGTGCTATCTCCTCGGGTGGCTTGGAGTCATCTATCCGTTGCATACTAATCGTATCAAAACACGGTCCATTGCTTGGAGCTATGGCCGCAAATAAATGAGGACGGCAATAAGCCATTTCACGGGTTATCATTGCTCCATTGGAAAAACCCGTTAAGTATACACGTGTCTCATCAATTTTGTACTTTTCAACTATTTGGTCAACTATTTTCTCGAAAACTTCGTTATCACGCAGAAGAAACCAAATATTTCCGGGGGAATCCGGAGATACTAATACAAACTCCTTAGTCTCATCCGCCAGCACATCCCACCCATTTTTTGTTGTAAACATCCAAGCCGGCTCCCCTCGTCCGTGAACCGTAAACAGTAAAGGAAGTCCTTTTACTTGATTGGCTGACTTCCCCTCGGGCAGGTGTACAAAATAGTCATAGCTGTGTTCTCCTACGACTGCTGTATGCCGTATAAAGCGAGGATTTGTATAAAACTCTTTCTTACTGTCTATCAGTGCAAGCGTCCCGTCAGGACTATTTTTCCAACGAATTACATGGTTAAAGCATTGTTCAAAAATCATACGACTGAGGTCGGTATCCTCTGGAGAATAATTATCCACAAAAAGCCGTACCTGTTCGGCCGGATTTTCTTTGGAATAACTGCCGCTGAAATAATCAATTGCTTTTCGTGCTGTCTCTTCGTTTTCTTCAAAAAGCCAAAGGTGTACCGGAATATCTACGTTCTTTACAGCATAATCTGTGCTCACCGTTTTTACCATCCAGTGGCTGGATGGCTCAGTCCCTTTTGAATAGTCGCTTGGAGCTCCATTAATTAAGGCCACTCCCGCAAACATATTGGGATTACTGACCAATACATTTCCCGCATACGTCGCACCATCCTCGTAACCTACTAGATACAGCATTGTTTCCCAGCACCAAAGACTGCCCGCCCTTCCCCAGATTGCTTGTCCACTGCAGGAAGTAAAGCTATTTTTGGTTTCATTGTAGATGTCCATTAAGAGAGAAAGGGGTTCTGCCTTCCATCCATTCAGTACAACAGGAACCACAAGAATTGCTTCCTGTTCTTCAACCATTGCCTGCCAGCCTGACTTCACTGCGAACTCTTTGACTGCTTCTATGGAAGCAGATATGGTTCCGGGTGCGCAGAGATAGATAGTTTTGCATGGCTCGCAGGCTGCTTTCTTAGAAATATAGTAATAAAATGATTTTTCTGTAATTAATTCCTTCATGGGATCTGAACTCCTCATTCGCATTAATAACACTATAATTTATAAAAAAACTAGCAGCGTTTTTCAAGTTTTGTGATTATCTGATTACTTAGTAAGAGTCAGCAGCATATATTGCCGCTGACTCCTGCTCGATATGAAAATTACATCGGAAATAAAAGTACTGCACCAATTGCTAATGCAACAATTTGAAATAAGTACATCGGTATCGAAAATTTAAAGAACTGCGAAAGTTTGTACTTACCCATCCCTAAAATCATTGCCGGAAGTCCATCAATTGGCAGAAATCCACCACCCCAGGCAGAAACAGTAATTGCCGCTGCCAGTGCTGTAGGATTCAGCCCAAGACTTATGCAGGTTGCAATACCAATGGGTGCAAAGATGAATAGTGAACCGAAACTTGCACCTGTCAATGTAGCGCATGCACTGGTAAGTAGACAAAATACCAATACTAGAATGAATGGACTGATACCTACACCCATAGATTTTGCAATAGCATCACCAACCAGTGCTGTGAAACCGGTATTAGCAAGCGCATTTGCAACGCCGATAACGCTGGCCATCATGATAATCAATGGAGAAAATAAATTCTGGCGCGCCTCCTTAAAGTCAAATACACGGATGAAGCATAGCACCGCTGTTCCAGCGGCCGGGAGAATATATGCAACTTCTCCAAGAGTGGTAGCGAGCATCATTCCGACAACAGAAATTGCAAATACGATGTATGTAACAATTTCCTTCCACAAAGGTAATACTACAGCCTCCACTGCTTGCTTATTATCAGCTTGAAATCCCTTGTCTTTATTAATATCGTAATCCGGAAGCAGACGATAAGCAATTAATGCCCAGATAAAGAAGCCAACTGTCATTACAAAGCACATAACAGAAAAGCTTGCCATAGGAACAACTCCTTCATAGTTCCCGCTCTCTAAAAGAGAGTTTGCAAGGCCTAAAAAGAAAGCAACACTGACCGGAACCAACGGTCTGGACGTAGCAAATCCTAATGGCATAAGTAATTTAGAATTCGGTAAGCTCTTGGTATAGGGAATTGCTGCCGCTATTGTAAGAACCATTACATAGTAGCCAGTTCCGCTCATTATGCTGGCCCCTAACATAACTACAAGAATCATAAGAACATATGCTTTAACCCCCCCCTTTGATGCAAGCTTCGACATAACAGAATGAATTTGTCCCATAAGTCTGGTCTTTTGAAGACCTGCCATAACTGCCATGAAGCCCGCTATCATAATTACGTTTGGATCAATAAATCCCGCAAATGCTTCCTCAATTGTAGAAAGACCAGTCAATACCATCAAACAGGCAGCCACTAACGGAGGTGCCCCAAAAGCAAATTTATCTGACATTATCATACCAATCATAAGAATAACAATTGCAAGAGCAATAATCATTTGAGTTGTCATTTTTTTTTCCTTTCCTGTATCCCTTTAAATTATATTTACTATTTTCGCTACAAATGGTATCTTTTACAGACGATCCTTTAAAAACTGATAGGCATATTGATCAACTCTTTCTCCCAGCGAAGGCCCATGTCCTCCATAGGAACGACATATCATTGTTACATCGGCACCGACCTCCAATAGGGCATGATATAACTCCTCCGTCTGAGACGGTTCTACAAGCGGATCATGGCCTCCGTGAAATAAAGAAATCGGAATACAATCCTCGCTCACGTAAGTAATCGGACTGCATTTCTTTAACAGTTCTACGTACTTCCAGTCCGGATTGGTGGTATCTTGCTTCACTATCAAGTCACCAAGTGACTTAATGTTTCGGCCGGATCCTACATAACCAACAGCCAACGCCAAAACAGAATTGGCATTATCATTGTTAAGATCTTCTACCTCTGTTCCGGTCAAATCTTTTACCTCTCCATTCATCGTGGATGTTATTGACACAATCGCTTCACACAAATCAGAGGGAGCATAAAAAATACTCGCTGCTTTTATCGTACTGTCATATTCCAGATTGCCTCCCACATTACCTTCAATGTCTTGCTGATTTCCCGCTATAGAAAGCATGGCTGTCAAATGTCCTCCAGCTGAATTTCCCAAGGCACCAATCCGGTCAGGGTCAATATTATATTTCTTTCCATTTGCCTTAAGAAAACGAACACATCCCTTTACATCATGGATGCAGGCCGGGAAAATACTCTGATAAAGCAATCGATAGTCCGGGCAAACAACCGTATATCCTTCTTCTGTCAGGCGAACCAAGTCACGACAGTATACTGCCTTTTGAGTCACTTGCTTATACTCCCCCCAGCTCCATCCCCCTCCAAAAATATAAATGATGCAGGGTCCCGGTGTCGTTTGATTAGGATTTTGATAGATATCCATCTTTAGTGTATAGGGCTGGCCATTATCCAGCACCACCTCCGCATAAGCTACATCTTCAAAGCGCGGTGTCTTCTCAGGCGGACATAAGGGTTTTACTTTTGGTGCAACATACATTATACAAAACCTCCTCTTATTAGTACTTAATCTCTTTTTGTCATTAAAATAGCATAGTTAATTGCATTCACAAGACTCATTTCATTGCTCGTTCCTTTTCCGGCCAGAGCAAATCCCGTGCCATGATCAACACTTGTGCGAATAATCGGTAAACCCAAGGTAACATTGACTCCCTCTACCGACTTCCATGCCTGCTTTTCCCTGTCATAAACAAATCCTATCGTTTTAAGGGGAATGTGCCCCTGATCATGGTACATGCAGACTACAATGTCATACCAGCCGCCAAGTGCTTCGCTGAATACACTATCCGGCGGAACCGGTCCGATTGCATTAAAGCCCTTTAATTTAGCCTCCTCAATCGCAGGACTAATTTCTTCTATTTCCTCCGTTCCAAATAGTCCGTTTTCACCACAATGTGGATTTAAACCGGCTACGGCTACCTTCGGATTTGCAATTCCCATATCCCTGCAAGCTCTGTCCGCTATTTCAATCACTTCTAATACGCGCCCTTTTTTCACACGATCACAAGCCTCTCTTAGAGAAACATGGGTTGAAATATGCACCACTCTCAAATCATGATGTGCAAGCATCATGGTATATTTCTTTGTTTTGGTATATGCCGCATAAATCTCTGTATGACCGTCAAAATGAGTGTGACCATCTGATTTCTCACCCTTGTAATGCTCCAATGCCAGGTTCATTGCTTCTTTATTCAGCGCATTGGTACAGGTAGCATCAATTTCATCTGCAAGCGCGAGTTCAATTACTTTTTTTACACATTGGAAAGCTGCATTTCCACCTTCAATGCTTACCTTACCGATTTCAAATTTTTCCACATCCTCAACCAACGGTAAATGTAATACATCTACGGTTCCAAATGTAAACAGTGCGTCAGAAACCTTTTCGCAAACATGAATATTAATATCCGCCCTATTCACAAACCGGGTAGCTTGTTCCAATATTTGGGCATCCCCAACCACAATCGGTTTGCAGCGGTCATACAAATCCTTATGCGCCAATGCTTTTATTGTAATTTCTGGACCATTGCCTGCCGGATCGCCCATTGTAATGCCAACAATTGGTTTGTCCTTCATCTCCTTACCTCCTTTCTTTCATTTATTAGCGCATACCCTTTGAGGCATTTTCCGCTAAGACCTTCTTTAAAGCCTGAATACCTTCCTCGGGAACCTGATTAAACGGTGCGCGGCACTTACCAACGTTATAGCCAAGAAGGGCGACAGCCGTTTTCACTATTGTATTTGGATTTCCATATTTGAAGCAGGCACGGAAAGAAGCTATACTTGCATTTGCCGCTTTCGCTTCTTCCATTTTTCCTGCCTTATACAAATCATAAATAGAAGCCATTATATGGGGATATACATTTGCACATCCGGCGATTCCTCCGACACCACCGGCCATCAGCGCCCAGATGATTAATTGATCATTACCGGAGAGGGTTGCAAATTTCCCGTTTTGTTTCTTTTTGCCTGCCTCAATGTACTCTAAAATATTGGTGAAATTACCCGAAGAGTCTTTGACACCCACAATGTTTTCAATCTGAGCAAGTCGTTCCACCGTAGATGACATTATTGCATTGCAGGTACGGGCAGGAATATTATATAGTACAACCGGCATATCCACCGATTCCGCAACCGCTTTGTAATGTTCGAACAACTCATTTTGACTTGCCGCCGCAAAGCTTGGAGTAATAATAGATAGTACATCCGCACCAAGACTCATAGCCATCTTGCTTTGCTCAATTGTCTCCTTGGTTGAAATGCAACCTGTGCTGGCGTAAACGGGAACTCGTCCATTGCATTGTTCAACCACTGTTTTAAGAACCAATTCCTTTTCTTTTGCGTTTAATATATATCCTTCACCATTAGTTCCAAAACAGAATAAACCATGTACCCCACCCTCAATTTGACGATTGACCTGGCTGCGCAGCTCTGCAACATTAATGCTCTCATCTTCATTCATCGGTGTAATGATTGCGGGGATAATCCCTTTTATTTTTACTAATTTCATTATGTTTTCTCCTGCCTCTCTTTATTACATCACCTTTTGATACAACTCACGTGCTATTTCCGGGGTGATTTCTCTCATGTTGTTAACAAGCAAGCGCTGAACCTGCATTCCTGCCTCGACCAATAAATCCAGATCATTTTCCGGAACACCAAATTCTTTCAGACTGGCAGGTATATCCAGATGTTTTACAATTTCCTCTAAGCGCGCAATCATCCATGCGCTTTTTTCGGACACGGTCTTGCAAGTCTTATTCTCATCATGGCAGCAACGATTATAAGCAATGGCAAGACGTTCCTGCACAGCGGCATCTTCGCTGTTAAATCTCATTACAGGTGCCAGAAGAATTGCATTTGCAACTCCATGGGCAATATGGTATTTACCACCCAGAGGATAGCTTAATGCATGAACAGCGGTTGTTCCTGAAGCCGTAATTGCAAGTCCGCCATAGTATGCTGCCATTTGCATTCTGTTTTTCTCTTCCATAGCCTCCGGATTATCACAGGCCTCTTTGATGTTATTAATAATCAAATCCAAGCCTTCCAAGGCGTACATATCACTGAATGGATTTGCTTTATTGCTTGTGTAGCATTCAATACAATGCGCCAGAGCATCAACGCCGGTAGCTGCCGCAATGTGGCGCGGAAGGTTTTTAATCATTCTGGCATCCAAAATCACATAATCTGCAATCATGTTTTCATTTACAATACCGACCTTTAGTTCTTTTTCCGGTACGGCAACGATGGCATTGGGCGTAACTTCAGCCCCTGTACCGGCAGTGGTCGGAATCAATACAATCGGAACACATTTCTGAGCCATACCCGGATTGTCAAGCAATTCTTTCACCCCATACTCATCCGTAACCAGAATACTTGCCAGTTTCGCCGCATCCATTACCGATCCGCCCCCGCAGGCAACAATCAAATCTGCCCCGCTATCCTTGAACTTATCCACAAGATTCTGTACCTGCATATAGGATGGTTCCGGCGGTAATTCATCTAATACATAATAGTCAGCGCCTGAAGCCTTTACTACCCCTTCCGGCAGCTCAAACAATCCGCTGGCTTCAATGCCTTTATCCGTAAAAATCGCTACTTTTTTTGCCTTAACCGCTTTAATAATCGTACCGATTTGATCTATTGCATTTTCACCGCCGAATACCGCATGCGGCATTTTCAAATTATATTGTGTTAGCATACAATACCACCTTTCTTTTCCGAATGACTCTTATCTGCACTGGGCCGCCGTAGGGTTATAAAGTCCAACCCGCTCTCTCCTTTCGCCCAACACATCCTGCTCGGTAAAACGAACATATTTTATTCCCAGTCGAGTATGCGATGCATAGGCCAGATGCATCATCCCATCAGAAGATTGCATCAGATAAGGGTATTCGTACTGTTTGTTATTTGTTTTGTTCTCTTCGCCCATAAAGCCTTCTCCTCTTTCCATCCATCGAATAATCGGAAAGGTCAGACCGCCATCCTCGGACAGAGCCACTGCCACCGGGCAGCGAAGTCCAGGCCAAGCTGCTTTACCGGGCTGAGAATCCGGTGTACAGGTTGGGTTGTAGGCGATAGCAATACGGCCACTCTGCAAACGCAGTGCACTGATGCTGGAATTGTTGTTAGGCAGGGGGGTCGGTGCCGGCTCACTCCATGTCTCACCCCAATCAAAGGACTCGCTGCGGTGAATGCGATAAGCTTCGCGGTTTCGCATAAAAGCAACCAAATGTCCATTATTCAGCTCTACCACGTTGGCATGAACATGACCATTGCTTTTAGGCATCATAACCATTCTCCAAGTCTTCCCTTCATCATCTGAGATACGGAAGGCCGTGGGATCACCGGACAGTCCATACACTGAGTCTGTACACAACCAATTGGAGAATATCCAGCGCCCGTTCGATAAAACCTGGATTGGCTGACGGCAGAAGGTTCCTTCCTCAGGAAACATTGTTTTATAATCCCCCCAGGTTTTGCCGCCGTCAGTGCTCTTTTGGCAACGAACTACAGATGTAAACTGCATGTTGTCTTTGCCTTCCTGACGATCTAGCTGAGCGGTATACATGCCCCAAACTGCATTATCCGGGCCATAAAATAGAGAAGGATTTTGCTCGCTGCGAGTAGGGTCTCCGGATATTTCGATTGGTGGCAGCCAAGCTAGTCCATCCTTAGGTAAGATAGAGCAAATGATGTGAATATCAGCACTGCCCTCGTAGGTACCGGCGAACCAGCAGCAAATCAAATCACCGTTCGGCAGTTCAAGCATTGCCGGTGAATGAGCGGTTGGGTAACCGCCGGTAGGCAGCAGCGCCTCTAGTGTTCCCATATCACCATTGTGGTAGATGGTACCGTCCCAAGTCAGTTGTTGTAGCGTTGCATATGGCATATTGCTTCCTCCAATTCAAAAAATATATTAACAATTTCATAAAAAATTCAGGGATTTCTATTTTCATAATTCAAAGAATTTCGCTCGCCAAATCTATCAGTAACGTCTCCTCTCCAAATCCACCGGATTTAGAAATTACCTGATTTTTTTTCTTTCCCAATGAAAATCTGGATAATACTATCCCAGGAGCCAACTCGCAGACCGGTTCCATTTCTCTTACTCCCAGCTGATTCATGCAGCCAAGCAAGGTGTCTCCTCCTGTAATCATAAGAGTACTTTCCAGCCCGCCTTCCAAAAGGTTTTTTAAAATATGACCGTAGGATGCTGCAATTCGTGTCCGAATCTCGTCAAGAGTCAGCCCGTGGACTTTTGCATAATGCTTCGTATCTTCCTGTCCAGGCAAATCATTGCTGTCCAGGATTACGCAGGAATGCTGGGCCAAAAGCTCTCTCCATTGAGAAAGTTTTTTCTTTCCTCCTGAGCTATTCCAAAATTCTAAGTCCAGTCGTTCCTCTGGTTTTAGCCGTATCCTCAAGAATCCGTGCTTCTCTGCGTAGTCCAGCTGAGAAGCGGTAATGGGATTCACACTTCCGCAGATCACTAGAAAATGGGAAATCAGCCTTATGTCCGGCAGCTGCTCTCCCTTCAATCCCAGCAGTTCCGGCAGGACTGCTGCAAATCCTGCACAACCGGCAGTCAGGTGCATCTGATTCTTTTCATAAAGATATTGACCTAAGGTTTCCAGTTCCTCATCCGTTTCTGCATCCCACAGGAAAATCTTAAGTTCTTCTGGATTTTTGTTAACACTCTCATCCTCTATAGCATTCCTGTCTGTGGCATTTCTTACGCTGACCTTTATCTGGCTCTGCCTTCTGATTATCTCCGGAATATAGGAACAGGTTACCGGTTCAAAAGGATCTTTTCCAAACACACTTTCATTTACTGGAACGCCATCAACATAATGAACCCCTTCTTTGGTCCAACGCTTCATTTTGGGAAAAGCCGGAAGAAATGAAAGATTTTTTCCTCCCGCGGCCTCCATCATTGCTGTCAGTTCACTACCGACATTTCCTCTTAAGGCAGAATCCGTTTTTTTATATAGATAGGGAATTCTCTGTATAACGGCTCTTTTGGTGATATCATATACAATATCATAAGCCTCCCCGGTGCTCAGATGCCTAGTCTCCGCATCCATTACCAGAACCTGAACCTCGGGATCCACCTGGCAAAAGTCATAAGCCGCGCTAGTCACCACTCTGGTATTTGCTCCGCTTGCAGCAAACTGAACCCCTGTATCCAGAGCTCCTGTAAAGTCATCTGCAATAATCAACAGAGTTACCATATATTCACCACCTTAATTTCATTTTGTAACAATCAAACTAGCTGTTACAAGTTTCTTAATTCATTTATTACTTTATACAGTTTTCCAATCAAAAACAATCACATTTTCCTTATGATATGTTCAAATACGAAACTTTCTCAAATTTTTATTGAAAATTTTGTTTAAATATAGTACACTGTTTAAAATTAGAACACGCGAGCCCTTTATATACAAATATTCCTGAAACACAGTTCAGGAAGAGAGGTTATTTATGGAAAACGGCAAGATTAAAGTATTGGGAATAGCACCTTACGAAGCCATGAAAACCGCCATAGAGCGGTTGGCAAAGAACAGGATGGATCTGGAATTGGATGCATATGTAGGAGATCTGTCCCATGGAAAGGAGCTTGTTCTCCGCCATATAGATGAAAGCTACGACGCCATTATATCCCGAGGCGGAACCGCGCAGTTGATCAAAGAAGTGACTGAAATCCCTGTAGTGGAGATTTCGCTGTCCGTTTATGACATTCTTCGTGCTATAAAGCTGGCTGAAAATTATCAGGAACGCTACGCAATCATTGGTTTTTCGAATATTACCAGCAATGCTCATCTCCTTTGCGACCTTCTACAGTATCAGGTGGATATCTTCACCGTTCATTCAGAAGCAGAAGTGCGCCCTCTTTTAAATAATCTTAAGCATCAGGGCTATCATATGGTGGTCTGCGATATGATCTCCCATACAGAATCCAAACTGATGGGGCTCAACGCCATCCTTATTACCTCTGGTGCTGAAAGCATAGAGGATGCCTTTGACCAGGCGGTAAAAGTCAGCACGAGCCATATTAAGAATCGACAAGATAATCTGTTTTTAAAAGAAGTACTAAAGAACTCAGGGAATTATACAGTTATTTTTGATGCAGATGAAAATGTCTATCTCTCCACCTGGGACAAGGAAAATGAAACTGCGGTACATGATTTTCTTCGACAGGAACTCCCACAGGTGCGTTCTTTGGACAATCATAAAATTTTTCGAAATATTGGGGGGACTCTTTTTTCTATTATAGGCTGTATGTTGCCTTACGAAGGGCAGCCGTATGGGGTGTTCTATTTTACCGCCTCCAAGATCCCCATTACCCCAGGCAAATACGGAATTCGATTTTCAAATAAGAAGGAAGCTCAGGCGCAATATTTCAATAGCTTTTACAGAATCACCGGGGCTATGGGTGACCTTGCCGATTCCATTACTCACATCAGTCAAAGTTCTTTTCCCGTCATGATTGCCGGGGAGAATGGCACCGGCAAAGGACAGATTGCCCAGGTACTCTATATTCAAAGCCCGCTTCAGACCAATCCTCTGGTAACTATTGACTGTAATCAGTTGACGGACAAGGGCTGGTCCTATCTGACCAACCACTATAACTCGCCTTTTAACGACAGCAATAATACCATTTATTTTAAAAGTATAGATGCCCTGGATCCGGAACGGAACCATTATCTGCTTTCCTCCATTATTGATACCAACCTTCACCGCAGAAACCGGCTGATTTTCTCCTGCGTCTGCCAGAAGGAATACCTGCTTCCTCCTGAAGGTCAGGACTTTGTCAATCGCCTGTCCTGCCTGACCATTTGTCTGCCGCCTTTGCGGGAGCGAATTCACGAGCTTCCTACCCTGTCAAGCATCTATTTGTCCACTCTGAATGTAGACCTTGGCAAACAGCTTGCAGGCTTTGAGCCCAAGGCTATGGAAATGTTGATGCATTATGATTGGCCTCAGAATTACACACAGTTCAAGCGCCTGACCAGAGAACTGGTGGTTCTGACGGTTACTCCTTACATTACCAGTAATTCTGTTGCTATTCTTCTGGACAAGGAACGTTCCTCTATTAATAGTTCCAATAGGACAATGATAGAAGCTTCCATGAATCTAGAACGGCCGCTGGAAGAAATTACACGTGATATTATAAAAAAAGCCGTGGCAAACAACCACGGCAACCAAAGTCTTACCGCCAAACAGCTGCAGATTAGCAGGACTACTCTGTGGCGGTATCTGAGGTAATAGATTATCCATGCAAGTAAGATATACCTTTATAAACTATTTTTTCATAATTAAATAAAATACCATTATTCTACAACATTTTTCAAGCCACCTGTACTTTCAGGTTTTGTGATTCAAGGATCTCATCCTTTGTCACGACTCAGTCTTACATATCAATCTATGGAAACACTGACTAATTCGAGCATTCCCGCCTATATATAGTATAATAATGGTATCAGCTGAAGGGTCGTATACCTATGAAGCAAGTAACTCTTACTGACATTGAATATTCCAATCGAAAGAAGAAAACCAAGTACGAAGAATTCCTTGATGCTATGGAAGGAATGGTTCTATGGACATACTGGGCAAATATAATCAGCCCATACTATTTTAGCAATAAACGGGGACGTGAACCTATTGGTATTGAAGCAATGCTGCGCATGTATCTTATGCAGATATGGCGGCACTATCGTTGATGCAATATAGCAGCACCAAAATTAACCAAGAACCAGCAAGGGAAACGTAAGCCTGAAATGCATCAAACCAAGAAAGGCAATGAGTGGTACTTCGGAATGAAGGTTCATGCCGGAGTCGATGCGGGTAGTGGACACTTTCACGTAATTACTGTTACATCTGCAAATATGCATGGTGTAACAGAAGCTTCAAAACTGTTACACAAAGATAACCATGGCATGTATGGTGATTCTGAATATCTTGGTGTACCCAAACGTTTTGAAATAAAGAATGATATAGTGCGTTCAAAAATTGAATTCCAAATCAACAAACGCACTTCATGTCTTAAAATGGCGGATGATTTCAACGGCCTCAACTGGGACAAGAAAATGGAACATGATAAATCGTCCATCTGTTGTAAAGTAGAGCACGCTTTTCTCATCGTCGAAAATTCAATAGGCTATGCAAAAGTTGCTTATAAACGAATCGACTCCATGTATTGCTTGCCAGTGCCAACCTTTTGATGTGTAGCAGGGCTGGCCGAACCGGGGATTTTCTGAGGTGTATGATAAATCGCTCTTTTATGAGGGAATAACCTCAAAACAGGGCATAATCCTAAGAAAATAGAGATAAAATCAGCCCATATTTTCTTAAAAACTTGATAATGCTGAGAATAAAGTTAATTAATCAACGTTTCCCCAGAAATTATTCTTTCAGTAAAATAGTCATAGAAGAAATGAAGAAAAGGATTCCGGAGCTCATTACTGATACCGTCAAAAAATATCATCAGGAGGATAACGGTTTAATCCTGGCCGTAAGCGGCCTGTGCAAAAAGCTGGGAGGCAAAAATCACTATATTTATTATATCAATCCTCGAAAGGTCCCTCTTGCCCTCACAAAAAACGGAATACGATATATTGATAAGGATGAAGCATTTGATAAATTTTTTAACAGTTTTTATGGGATTGCTCATTCCTCCCACAATCTGGAAATTTCAATCGATGAATATGCAAACGCTGCGCAGCCAATCATGATTCTGGGCGAAGGCGGAACCGGCAAAGACCAGATGGCCAGACTCGTATATGCCAAAAGTCCTCTTTCGAATAATCCATTGGCAATTATCGATTGCGCGCGGATCAACACCAAGGCATGGACATTCCTTACCGAACACAATAACTCTCCGCTGAGCGATACTAACACCACTATCTACATTCGCTCTATGGAGATCCTGTCCGAAGATCAGTTCAATGAATTATTCTCTATCATAAGAGATTTGAATTTATACAAAAGAAATCGAATGATTTTTACTTTTTCCTACGGAGATGACGGCAACATAACTCCCCGGTGCCGTCATCTCATCAATCATTATTCCTGCCTGACGATGCACATACCGCCTCTCAGGAATCGTTTGGGCGAGATTCCTAATCTTGTCAGTCTGTATATCAGTAACTTGAATATCCAGCTCGCCAAGGAAATTATCGGCCTGGAAGCCAAGGGACTTGAATTACTGCAAAACTACGATTGGCCGGATAACTTTAACCAGTTCAAACGAATATTGAATGAGCTTGTAACCGTAACAACCACTCCCTATATAAAAGCGGTAACCGTTGCGGAAATACTTCGAAAGGAAAAGCCACAGTTTCCTTCCGTAACCGGAGAATGCCCGTTTGATCTTACAAAGACATTGGAAGAAATCAATTTGGAAATTGTCCAAAGAGTGATGGCAGAAGAAAACGGACACCAGACGGCCGCCGCAAACCGCCTGGGAATCAGCCGTTCCACGCTATGGCGTATGCTGCAGAAGGTATCCGAAAAATAAGACATGCATTTTGGGGCACTTTCCTATTACGATTAGGGTGCCAAAAGGTCCTTTTTAATATATTCGGGCCAATATAATCAAAACAAAAAGACTCCTGCGCCGAATTCCAATATATAAGAAGTTCTAATTCTCAGTCCATTTGAACCAAACATACCAGAAAACAAAAAACTCGCTGCGCTCAAACAGTTTTGTTTTCTGGTATGGCACAAATATCCAGAGAAAGAACTTCTAAATATTTTCATAGGCGCAGTCGTTCTTTTTGTTTTGGTCATATTGGCCTGAGATGTTCGCAAAAGGTCATTTTGACACCCTAATCCTATCACGCAAAAAAACTCAGCCCCGCTTTTTAGATCATCTGATTCTCCCCATTACGTTCAGATACAAAACTCCAATCTTTCAAGACAAACCTCACCTTTCATAGACATGATCTTCAAAGCCCCGCGGCCAACGGATAACGTTGCTTCTATCTCAGCGCACTCCTGCTCAACCGCGAATTCTTTCAAGCCGCTGTCATCTGTTCTGCCAATTCCAAGTATTCCGCCGGAAAAACCTTTTGCAAGTTTTAATTTTAAACGAACCTCCTGCCCCGGTTCAACCGTATAACATACAAACTCACCATCGCTTAAGATTACCCCATAGCGATCCCATTGACAATCGAATACATACCGTTTCTCCTTCGCTGCTTCTAATTCCACCAAATTCATCCCGCAGCCGCTTCTATAATTGATTTCTGGATTTTCTGCGCAGCATCCGCTAAAGGATGTTCCTCTTCCGGGATATTCGTCAAAGTCGCTGGCCCGCATGCTAAAGGGCGCATGTCGCAGCACATGATTGGTCACTTCTATATGTTCTGTACAATTATCTAATTTGCAGTTCTCCAGATATTCATCAAAAATTCTCCGGGCAGCTTCAAATCCGGGATGTACTCCCCCGCCAATATAGTCCAATACTTTTTCATAATCCTTTGGCCTGTTAACAGAATATGGTGAATTCGTGCAATCCATTTTTTTCCACGGCCAAAGATTGTATCCAATACCGGCAGACTCCGCCAATGGATAGATCGCGGCATACCATTCATTTATATTTTCTCCGGACTCACCAAGCCAAAGTGCCACATCCAATTCATTCGATTTATCAATATATTTTTTTAGGCATTTGATATCAGGAATTTCCGCATACCGGTGAAAATGCAACACCATGTTCTCATCAAATTTTTTCGTAAATATACTTAAATCTGCAGCCCAATGAGCTCCTTCAATACTGAACATATGCTTTTGATCAATTTTGCGGATTTCAGCAATCGCATGTTCATAAAATAATGTCAATCGGGGAAATAAATAATCAAAATTACCGTTTCCTGTGTTTGGCGGCGCAATCGGCTCATTCAGTAAATCATATCCGCCTACTACCGCTCTGTCTTTATATCGTTCTGCCAGCGTTTTCCATAAATCGATCGCCTTTTCCCAACTGTCCGAATCAATAAAAAGGCGGGGAACATTGTCTATGCTATCATCAATATTGGCACCGGTCTGACCTCCCGGCGCACCATGCAAGTCCAAAAAGGCATACATTCCTGCCTCCTCGCACCATGAAAGAAAATTATCCAGCAACTGAAATCCTTCTTCTTTATAATGGATTCCCGGGCCATCTTCTATGAAAAGCCGATACATGAACGGTATGCGGACAGAATTATATCCGAGCTCTGACATTTTTAAAATATCTGATTTCGTTATATATTTTTCCCGGAACTTTACCCAGAAAGCATCTGCATATTCTTTTCCCGTCAACTGCTCCACAACCTGCTCTATACGGCGAGGTCTGTCAAAGCGCTCACTATCAGCACACCACATATATCCTTCCTGCAGCATCCAATTACCGAGTCCCCAGCCTTTCAAGAGAATTTCTTCCCCATTCCCATTATATATTTTTTTACCTTTGGCATATAAAAAACCATTTATCATTCTATTTCTCCTTTCATCTGCATCTTCTATCGAACTGCCTCGAGCCTCGCAGCCCTTATCCCTTTACTGCTCCGTCTGCAATACCTTTCATTATATTTTTCTGGAAAATTACATAAAGAAGGATTGCCGGCAGTGCCGCTAATATTAACGCACTCAGGATAGCCGTCCAATCACTGCTGTATTGTCCGAATAAAGTATTGGTAGATAACAGCAACGTGTACTTTTTATTATCAGAAATAATAATAAGAGGCAAAAGAAAATCATTCCATACCCACAGCATATTGGTAATGCAAACAGTGGCAGTTGTTGCCTTCAGCATCGGAAATACGACCAGAAAAAAAGTCTGCAAAGAATTACATCCGTCTATCGCCGCAGCTTCTTCCATTTCAATAGGAATTCCTTTTACAAATCCGTAATAAATGAAAATTGCCATACTTTCACCCAGGCCTGCATATATCAATGCCAGACCGACCAATGAATTCTTAATTCCCAGCGCTAAAACCACCTTGTACAAAGGAATCATTATGGAACTAAAGGGAATCAGCATGGAAAACACAAACATCGCAAACAAAAATTTTGATAGGCGCGTTTTTGTACGGCACATTTTCCAGCCGGCAAGCGATGAAAACAATGCCATAAAAAATACGGCCAGGACAGCGAGAAATACCGTATTTCCCAAACTCCTGAAATAAGACATCTTCTCCAGGGATCTTATATAGTTATCAAAATATAATTTACTCGGAAGCGACAACACATTGCTGAGCAGCTCACCATTTGATTTGAAAGAATTAATGAAAGCCAATATCAGCGGGAAGCTTGTGAACAACCCTATTATAATTAACAATAACGTGATAAATATCTGATAGTGTTTCCTGCTCCCTCTCATAGTTCTTCCTCCTTACTCTGTGTGGTCTTTAACTGAATCGCAGTAATAATCAGAATAATCAAAAACAGGACGGTTGACTTTGCCGTTGCATATCCATATCTTATATTCCCTCTGAAGGCCTCTTCATAAATATTAACTGCAACTGATTGTGTCGCTCTTCCGGGGCCTCCGCCCGTCAGCGAATAAATGACGTCAAAAACCTGGAAGGATGAATTCAACGTCCAAAATAAACAAACTGTCAACGCCGGCTGTATCAGCGGAAAAGTTACATTCCAAAATTTCTCCCATCCATTTGCTCCGTCCAATTCGGCCGCTTCCAGTAAATGAGTTGGTACGCCCTGCAATCCTGCCATATATATAATCATTAAGTAACCGACACATCCCCATGAAGCAACGATGATAATTGATAAAAACGCATAGCGGGTATCGCCTACCCAAGACTGATCCATGAATTTCCATCCCCAGTTATCTGCCATATAGTAAAGTACTTTATAAAAAATAAATCGCCACATGTATCCGCCTATAATCATGCTTATCATATTAGGAAGGCAGAAAATTGTTCGGAAAAATCCCTTTCCTTTTTTGACCGACTCAACGGTAACTGCCAGCACCAAAGCCATGACATTTGCAATAACCAGCAATACTGCTACATACTTAATCGTAAATACCACGGATTGCCAGAAATAATCATCCGACAGCATCTCACGAAAGTTTTTCAGTCCAATAAAATCATATTCTCTGCTCAACCCATTCCAATTTGTCATTGAATAAAATATACCGGTAACTGCCGGATAAAGCTTGAATACTGCATACACGGCCAAGGCCGGCAATGCAAACATAATCAGACTGAAATTTTGTTTCCTTTTACTTTGCATATAAAGTACCTCTTCTTTTTATGTGTTGGACTTCCGATAAGTTATTTCAAGCGTGCAGAGATGTTTCCGCACGCTTGAGAAATCACACACTCTTATTTCGAAAGTTCATTTGCTTCTTTGAATGCACCGTCAAGGCGTTCTATAATTCCGTCAACGTCTACGCTTCCAACATACAACTCCTGAAGCAGTCTTCCCTGCTCGTCTGTTACCGAAGACGGAAGCACCAAGTCCTGATAAGAACGTCCCTCTTCCACATATTTATATGCATCCTGCACCCATGATGCCGTTTCAAACGCATGAATGGAAGATATCGGATTAAAACCACAAGCCTGGAATAATGCCGATGAATCTTTATCGTCTAACACATAATTTGCAAATTTTAAGGCCAATTCTTTTTCAAGCCCGTTAGCATATACTCCTAATACCGTAGATGTAGCGAGATTGATTCTGGTACACTCCGGATTATTGTTGACAGGTAATGCAAATACCCCCAGCTGCATATCGGGATTCGTTGTCATTATCGTATTTGCCGACCAGGTTCCCTGAACGAACATCGCTGCTGCTCCATTGGCAAAATCTGCAGCTCCGACTTCCGACCCTTCTTCCATCGCCCGCTTGGTACCATTTTCCATGATCAAATTGATAACATCAAAGATTTCTCTGACCTCCTCATAAGATGCTTCATCCTTGTACATACGCTCCAGCCAATCCGGAAGTTCCCCTGTCGTTTTCCCGCCCAGTGTTACCGCTGTCATGAGTTGAGGAACCCACTGCTCCTGAAATGCTAACAGGAAGGGGGTATAACCTTTTTCCTGCAATGCCACACAAACTGCTTTCAGCTCATCCAGCGTTTCAGGCGGCGTAATTCCGGCATCTTCAAACATCTGCTTATTATACAAAACACTCCATGCCGTACTTTCAATTGGAACTCCCATTACTTTCCCATCAACTGTAACGGTCTCTTTAACATTATCATATACTTTTGCAATGCTCTCTTCATTCGTCAAATCTGTTAAATATCCTGCATTTGCGTATGTTTGAATATTATTGGCCTGAATTGTAAATAAGTCCGGTGTATCATCGCCGGTCAACCTCGCCTGAAGAATACTATCATATTGGTCCGCGCTGGGCATCTCAAGATTTATCGTAACTTTAACATTTTCTTCTGCCAGCATCTTCGCCTCAAACTGGTCGCAGTAATCCTCCCATTGGTCCATATACTGAGGAAAGCTCATCATGATATTAAGCTCAATCTCTTTAGCGGGAGCAGTTTCCGCAGAAGCATCTTCTACAGAGGCCGTTTCTTCTGTTTCGCCCCCTTTACTGTTTGCCGAAGTATTTTCCCCTCCATTGCCGCATGCCGTTAGCGTCATGGCCAGTAACAGCATCATTGATACTAATTTCTTTTTCACTATAATAATCCTCCTTCTAAAATAACTTCTCACTTTAAACACTTTGCCTAAGTTACAATGCAATTATATTATTTCTTTGGATAAATTTCATTGTCATAAACGGTTCTCTCTTATTGTACATTTTTAATATTGTGCAATTTCAACATCAAATCCTGCCATAAAACGCAAATCTATTTACATCTCTTACTCGCTTGGATATAATAAGCACTATATAAAACAGAGATAAGAGCTTACTTCTTAAAACATCCCAACTCGGAGAAGGTATATATCATGAAGAAAGAGCGCATTAAAATATTAAATCATAAAATATCCATTCAAAAAAGAATCCTGGGGGCGATGCTCTTAATATCAATGATTCCTATTTTACTTCTGGCCTATTTTACTTTAAATATATCTCAAAAGAATATGCAAAATCAATTAATACAAACGAGAATCCTTGGCATGAATTGGATGAACGATAAACTAACTACGGAATTAGGCGGATACGCTGATTTGTTCTATTCCTTTGAAATCAACAAGAAAATCAAGCAAGGTCTTATTTCCTGGGTAATCGGCAACAATTCAATTGACAGTATTCTGCCTGATATCCGAAATAATTTTGAAGATGCGCTGAATACCGATGCCAATATACTTTCCGTTGAAATATATAATTATCTGACCGGGGACGGATACATAGCAACTCGAAAAAGTTTTCAAAATGGTACATGGGATAAAATGGATACCGTCTGGAATTCAAGAGATACTGCTCTACAATCCAATATCGTCGTCAGAAGAGACGGTTCCGATTTCGTTGTAATGCATCAAATTAATGAATTCACTACAGGTAAAAAAATAGCAATATTGGTTATCCGTTTGAATAAACATTCATTCACAGACACCATACAAAAGAATATCGAAGAAGGGGAAAGCGCCATTCTTTTCAATGATGAGGATTTGATTCTCGCAGAACTCGGTAATTATCAAAATGTACCAGTTCAGAATAATTATATCGATATAATGCAGCGAATAAAAGAAGAGCCCTCCGGTATTTTTGCTGAAAATAATCATTTTTATTTTTACGAATCCATTAATAAGGGAAAATTGAACTTGCTTTATATTGTCCCTGATCAATTAATCAGGAATCAATTAAAAGATACTGTTACAATCGCATTTATCATTATGATATTTTCTCTGCTCGCAGCGTCATTATTATCCGTCTTATTTTCCGAAATCATCAGTAAGCCTATCATTACATTGAGCAAAAAAATGCAGACAACGGATATTCATAATTTTGCTGCGGATGTTCCGATAAACCGAAACGATGAAATCGGCTTGCTTCAGGAAAGTTTTGAAAATATGATGACCCGTAATCAGGAACTGGTCACTCAGGAATACCAACGTGAAATAGAAAAAAGAAACGCACAGCTCAGAGCTTTGCAGGCTCAGATCAATCCTCATTTTCTATATAATACATTACAAGTCATCGGAGGAATGTCCCTGTCAGGAAAGAGCGAGCATATATATTCTGTTGTAACTGCATTAAGTGACATACTGCGGTATGCAATCAGTTTCGAGCGGGAATCCGTTACGCTTGAACAAGAAATCACTTATTTAAAAAGTTATATTTCAATACAAAATAACAGATTTGACCATCGGCTTCAATTTGAGACAGAAATCTCTCCACGGGCAATGCAGTCATATATACCGAAACTAATTCTGCAGCCTCTTGTTGAAAATTGTTTCGAGCATGGACTTAATAAAAAAAACGAGGATTGGAAAATACAGCTTATCGCTTATGAAGATATCGCATCGGACAGCTTAATTATTACTGTTTCCGATAACGGTCTCGGTATGGATTCCACACAACTCGATATAATCCGCACTTCATTAGATTCAGGCAATAAGGAAACTCTAAACTCTTCTTCTCATATCGGACTAAGTAATGTTCATTCAAGAATCCGCATCATGTCCGGTCCTGAATATGGTTTGAGCATTCAAAGTAATCAAAATGAAGGCACAACAATAACAATAAAAACAAAACTGCTGGGAAAGAAAGAATTATGAGAAACGGAAAATACACAACAATATTAATCGACGATGAGAGCTGGACCCGGGATGTCCTTCGTTATATCGGCAAATGGGACGAGTTAGGAATTGAAATCATTGCGGAGGCTTCCGATGGTGAATATGGCCTGGAACTGGTCGTCAGCCTTAATCCGGATATTATTATATCCGATGTAAAAATGCCTAATATGAGCGGCTTGACCCTGATTGACACATTACGTAAAAGAGACTGTCATGCTAAAGTAATATTCGTCAGCGGTTATGACGATTTCCAATTTGTCAGAAATGCAGTCCAATTACAAGCTACTGATTATTTATTAAAACCGGTTAAACCGGAGGAACTCAATGCCCAATTAGAACGCTGCGTCAAAGAATTAAGTCAGGAGCAAAGCTCCGATAGTACAAAAGACTTAAGCCTGCAAGGAGTTTTACATGTCAGCTGGTTTTCGGACTACACCGATTTAAGGACCTCTATCTACGAGTCCTTAAAAGCTAATAATTTAGATTTGTTACAAAATCGAATCGAGAGCCTGGAAGCTTTAGTTACACAGTCAGAGGGGAACAGTCCCTCAAAAAACATTGCCATTTATATACATTTTGACTTCCATAATATGCTGCAAAAGTTTATCTCGGAATGCGGCTATTCCTTCAATGAAATCATGGATGAAAAAGCCGGTTCCTATGTTTTTTCAAGCAATTTTTCCTTTCACGAAATGATACAGTCTATAAGAGCTCTGTTCATCAAGGCTATTCTGAAAATGGAGCACCTGAAAAAAGAAAAGAACAAAATCGATATAAAACTAATATGTAAATATATAGAATCAAACTATGCGGAAAATATATCCCTGGAAAAAACAGCAGAAAACTTTTATATCAGTAAGGAATATCTGAGTAAAGTATTGAAATCAGAAACCGGAGCCGGATTCTCCGGCTATATTACCGGTCTAAGAATGAAAAAGGCAAAAGAACTTCTGCTTACGGATGTTGCAATCAAAGAAATCGCCGAGATGACCGGATATAAAGAACTAGGGCATTTTTATAAGGTATTTAAAAAGTATTATGGGATCACTCCCGGAGAAATGTTGAATAACATTAGGAATCAGGGATAATTATTTTTACATCTAATATAAATATTTTTATATCAGAAAAGTTATTATATAAAACAAAAGAAAACTCATAGATTTTTTAATTGTTATTTTTTTAACAAATCTATTTACAAATACCTTTTTTTCTGTTATATTCATCACATAACCATTGTGTTAATTTTTTAACAATCGAAAAGGAGGATATCTATGTCTAATAAATTACAACAACCCACCCCCAAGGAGCATGTCGATCAATTAGTGAAAAACGCAATCGGTGCGCTAAATGATTTCTTGTCCCTGGATCAAGAGACAGTTGATAATATAGTTCATGAGATGGCTCTTGCCGGACTCGCAAAGCAACAGGTACTTGCTAAAATGGCAATAGAAGAAACCGGAAAAGGAATCTACGAAGATAAGATTACAAAAAATATTTTTGCAACAGAATATGTATGGCATTCTATCAAATATCAGAAAACAGTTGGTATTATTGAAGATAATGAAGAAGAGGATTACATGATCGTGGCTGAGCCGGTAGGTATCGTTGCCGGTGTTACTCCTGTTACAAACCCCACCTCCACTACCATGTTCAAATGCTTAACTTGTATAAAGACCAGAAACCCGATTATTTTTGGTTTCCACCCCAGTTCCCAGCAATGCTCCAAGGAAGCCGCAAAAACCTTATATGAGGCAGCTGTCAAGGCCGGTGCTCCCAAAAACTGTATACAATGGATCGAATATCCTTCCATCGATGCTACCAGAGAACTAATGAATCATCCCGATGTATCTATGATTCTGGCTACCGGAGGATCCGGAATGGTTAAGCAGGCTTATTCCTGCGGAAAGCCCGCCCTTGGTGTAGGTCCTGGCAATGTTCCCTGCTTTATTGAAAAAACCGCCAACTTAAAGCGTGCCGTAAATGATCTGATATTATCTAAATCCTTTGATCACGGCATGATCTGTGCTTCCGAACAGGCGGTAATTATCGAGGCTCCCGTATATGCTGAAGTTGTGGATCTGATGAAGAAGGATGGCTGCTACTTCGCCACCAAAGAAGAGATTAAGCTCCTGGAGCCCGTGGTAATCAATAAAGCAACCGGTGCCGTTAATCCTGACATTGTTGGGAAATCACCGTTCGATATTGCAGCGCTGGCCGGAATCAGCATTCCTGTAAACGCCAAGATCTTATGTACGGAGTTAGACGGAGTTGGTCCAGAATACCCTTTGTCCAAAGAAAAGCTTTCCCCTGTACTCGCAGTACTTAAAGCTCAGAATCTGGAGAAGGGTCTCCAGCTTTGTGAGAAGATGATCGCACTTGGCGGTCTGGGCCATTCCTCTGTCATCCATTCCAATAATGATGAGGTCATTAAGACCTTCTCTTCTCGAATGAGAACCGGCCGTATCCTCGTAAATTCACCTTCCACACATGGTGCGATCGGTGATCTGTATAATACAAATATGCCTTCTCTTACCTTAGGCTGCGGCTCTTACGGCGGTAACTCTACTACCCATAACGTATCCGCTGTCGATCTGGTAAACTATAAACGTGTAGCAAAGAGGAGGAATAATATGCAATGGTTTAAGGTACCCAGTAAAATCTATTTTGAGTCCGGTTCAACAGCATATTTATCAAAAATGCCTGACATAACAAAGGCATTTATCGTAACTGACCCGTCTATGACCCAATTAGGCTATGTCAGCAAGGTATTATATCAATTAAGAAAGCGTCCCGATTATGTACACAGTGAGATTTTCGACCAGGTTGAGCCTGATCCGAGCCTTGATACTATCCTAAAAGGCGTAGAGGAAATGAATAAGTTCAAGCCCGACGTAATTATTGCACTGGGCGGCGGTTCCGCTATTGATGCAGCTAAGGGCATGTGGTTATTCTATGAAGATCCGACTGCAGATTTCAAGAATATGTCCTTGAAGTTTTTAGATATCCGTAAACGTACCTATAAATTCCCTGCCTTAGGTAAGAAGGCACAATTTGTAGCAATTCCGACTACTTCCGGAACAGGCTCGGAGGTCACCTCCTTTGCTGTTATTTCGGATAAACAGGAAAATAAGAAATATCCTCTGGCAGATTATGAGTTGACACCTGATATTGCAATTATAGACCCTGACTTTGTTATGACCGTCCCCAAGAAATCAACCGCCTGGACCGGTATGGATGTACTTACCCATGCAATTGAGGCATATATCTCAGTGATAGCATCCGATTATACCGATGCACTGGCAATTCATGCAATTGATTTAGTATTCAAGCATCTAAGAGAGTCTTATGACAAGGGGGCACAGAGTCCTATCGCACGCGAGAAGATGCATAATGCTTCAACTATTGCCGGTATGGCATTTACCAATGCCTTCCTTGGAATTAACCATTCCCTGGCTCATAAACTGGGCGGCGAGTATCATATTCCTCACGGTTGTGCAAATGCAATTTTATTACCCCATGTAATACGATACAATGGTGTTGATTGTCCCACTAAGGTTACATCCTTCCCGAAATATGAAAGTTATATCGTAGGTGATAAGATTTTTGAATTGATGAAAAAATTAGGAAGGAATCCGAAAAATAACGCTGAAGCCGTAGAAATGCTGGCAAAAGAAGTGGAAGATCTCAATAAGCATTTAGAAATTCCTAATAACTTAAAAGAATACGGAATCGATGAAAAAGACTTCCTCTACAAGCTCTCAGGACTTGCCGATCTGGCCTTCGGCGACCAATGTACAACAGCTAATCCAAGACTTCCTCTTGTATCCGAATTAGAGGATCTTTACCTCTTGGCATACTATGGTAAAGGCAATATTCCGGAAAAAGAGAAATAAGATACGCCTTATCTGCATAATAGGATAAAATAAATAAAGAGAACGCGTGATATCATTACTATGCGCTCTCTCTTTATATCTTTTTCTGCTGATTTCTTCATTTTAATAAAGTATTTTTTCTTGCTTTGTAATATTCTGTGAGGATTTCCTGCTTTAACCGCAACGTTATGATGTTTTTCTTAATTACACATATAAACGATCAAAAAAATCACCTCTTTAGCAATACAAATAATTAAATTCATAAATTTTTAGTTTATTGTAGTTTAAGCACAATCGAGTAGGAGGCGGTGATTAACCGCCGTCCTCTCACAGCACCGTGCGTACCGTTCGGTACACGGCGCTTTCAGTAGTTGATGTGCACAGACTGATATGCAGTGGCTAAGTCATAGAAACCAT
>JAEYJO010000027.1 GCA_023408815.1 Bacillota bacterium
AAAGAAAAGGACTCGTGAACGGTACTGATTCAGGTTTCTGGTCACAAATATATAAAATCCCTCAATGGATAAGAAAAATAGAGTTAGGATTTGCATCCTAACTCCGCTTTGTCTACGGTCTGAGGAGAGGCGTAAATCCTCTCCTTATTTTTATTAAACTAATTTATCAATACACTATGGATTTTATTCTTTTATACAGCTTATCCTTCAATGGCAATAAACTTTTTGTCCTCAACCTGCTTCACTTCTTTCTTAGCAATGAGGAGCTTCAGGATGCCGTCTTCAAATTTCGCTCTGACGTCTTCCTCGGCTACCTGATCGCCAACATAAAAGCTTCTGGAGCACTGTCCGCTGTAGCGTTCTCTGCGGATATAGTTGCCGCTTTCTTCGTCCTTCTCATCCTTATCCAGGCTCTTAAAAGCATTGATGGTCAGATATCCGTTTTCCAGCTTAGCCGAAATCTCCTCTTTCTTAAATCCAGGCAAATCGATGGCTACCTCATAGGCGGAATCCGTTTCCTTTATATCCGTCTTCATCAGGTTCTTCTCCCTTTTTCCATACAACGGATTGCGTCTTCCAAAGAATTCTCTTTCAAATGGAAAGTACATGAAATCATCAAATAAATTTTCTCCAAAAACATTTGGCATTAACATAAGTCATTCCTCCATTCTTTACTTAGCTATATTATGCCTTTTATTAATTTTTAGTTACGGGATTATCATTCCCTTGTTCTATACGTAATATAACATTTATTGTTAGCACTGTCAAGAGGTGAGTGCTAATATTTTATATTTTTCACAGTAATTTAATTAAATGTAAAAGATGGTTATTCTAGTTACTCGTACGCTTCATTATGCCTTATTTCATCCTGATAAATCATTTGTGATTCTACATTTAACACGTATCTTATAGTACTTTTTCACGCCCAACATCAAGAAGTGGCATATCAATTACTACTGTATCTGCTCCCTTACCTTTGGTTACAATTCTCCACCGCTCATTCTGTCTTTAATAATACTCCCATATCCGTTTATTTTCGTTTCTGCCATCTTACATTTCATAAAGTGACAAAGCCTTAGCTTAGCAGTGCAACAGAGCTTTTTTACAAAACAGAAATCTAGCAGATATATGAATGACATAAAATACGTTACATTCATATATCTGCTTCTTACTTTATCTGATTTATTGCACTGCATAAAATAAGTATAGCTTATTGAAAAATTTTAACCTGTATTTCCTCCAGACACGCCTTTTCTGTCAGTGCCTGGCATTTTATGACGAGTTTTCCCTCTTTGTGCCAATCCCCGCATAGAAACAGCTCATTTGCCGGGCCTCCTGCCACTGTTGGCATTTTCTTTCCCAATAAGACTCTTCCGACAATATGTTTGTGCAGTTGTCCGTATGTATTTCTATTGGGGCTATCTTTTTCCACCTCATTATCTTTTGTCAAATAAGAATCCGGTACATAGGCTGCTGTAAGCAGAATATCTTTTCCTTTAAAAAAGAACTTTTTATCGCAACCTGTTTTTCCTGGAATTTCAGGCATAAAAACAATATCCTCTCCGGGTTTCGGAAATACAGGTAGGGTCTCTGTCCACTCCGCTTCCGGCATTTCTCCCCAAAAGGTACTATCCCGGTAACGGCAGCTCTCTAATTTTTGTCCGCCGAACAATAACACCGGCCCTGCCTGATCTGCATAATATTTTCGCGTTATCTCAAGCTCAATACTGCAGGCTTCGCCAGAGGTTACCGTCTCATCCAGTTCTATCCATGGATTTCCCTGTGAGACCTCTCCCATATATACTCCGTTGATCTTGACAGCGACGCGGCAGTCCGCTTTTTCAAAATATAGGACAAAATCCTTACACTCCTGCCACAACTTTACCGTTTTGCGATATACGCCCGTTACGGGAGAAAGAGGGATGTTATACTTATCAATATCGGTCAAAAGCTTGTACTCTTTTCGATCCGCACTTCCTCCGTATTTCAATTCCAACTCCCAGTTATCACTGATATCCGCCTCATGCGTGATATTCCGCATACTGCTTATTCCTTTCAGAGAGCCTAATCGCAAAGAAGGAATTCTTATGTCATCAAAGTTACTGTGTCCCCATATTTCCGTACCGAATCTCCACGTTCCTTCTGCCAATGTCATGATCCGGTTTTTGCCGTCTCCATAAAAGCAGTTTTGAAAGGTATTGTCCCTATAAACCGTAACAATATCGCTGAGGCCGGAAATTAAATACTTTGCGGATTTGGGAATCTCGATTTCATAACAGGCCGATCCTCTGTATTGCCCGTTTCTCTCCATTTCTCCCACTGGTACTTCTTTCCACGCTTCCGATTCCCGGCAGGCAGCTCCCTCAATTTTAATTATCTTATCTTGTTCATACCGGTTCCAACGCTCCATAGACCACGGCAAAAGTCCGGGAATATCCATCCGGGCAATCTGCTCCGGGCTGCCATAGCAAATTTCATAGCCTTCCACCGCAAGCCGTACTACTTCACCCTCTGCCTGCTCTTCTTTCAGGATAATTTCTCTTCCCTGTATGACCAGCTTCATACAAAGCGTTCCCTTTCCATGCATAGCAATCCGCCGGTCCTGTCCCGAATTTTCCATAAAAGCTATTTCATAATTTGACCAGGAGATCATATCTTCTTTACCAATTAATACACCCACCGGAAGAAGTGCCGTATAGAGAGGTGGCAAATACACCGGGAATTCATCTTCCTGCACTCCGCAGAACAATCTGGCATTGCTTTTTTTTAGGTTATTTACCGCATAGAACTGCCCCTTGGCCGTCCGGATTACCGATACATTTTCTCCAGAGCCTCCAGCAGTAACAAATTGCCCGGCTTCTCCGGTCGGGGCCTTTGCCAGGTCCTCCCCGAAAGTAGCTAACAGGCCATTCAACAGACGCGCCTGCACGTATTCGTCCCTTTTCAGAGAGCCGTCCGAGGCCGCCATAGACTGAAAGTCATAATCGCTGGCCAGCAGGGACAGCGGGTTTTTCCCGCCTCCCCAATTGGTGATGGCATTATAATAATCCATCGTACTTCCAGCAACCTGATTATAAGGGGCCAGCATTTTGGCTCCGCCAGACAGCAGACGCTTCAGCCATGAATGTTCCCGGTTCGTCTCCGTGACAAGCAAGGGCGACCTTCTTCTATTCATCTCCTTATATAAATTATGCACCCTTTCTTCCAGCCCTTTGCTCTGACAATCTCCGTAGATATTAAACGCGCATGTCACGCCTTCGGCATCTGCACCGCTTCTATGGATATCGTCCTGACCGCAGCAGGCTATCAGAGGTATCTGTATACCAACATTTTCAGCCATTTCCACCAGCATCTTCATATAGGCTTCCGGGGTCTCGCACAGAAAAAAGTCGAGTTCATTTTCTATCTGCAAAAGAATAACAGAGCCGCCCTCCGTCCACTGATGCTTTTTTATGATAGGCAGTATCCTGTCATACCATTTTGATAATTCTCCAAGATATGCCTGATCTGTCTGCCTTATATGCATGTCTTCAAGATACAGCCATGCGGGTATCGCCCCGCCATCCCATTCCGAACAAATATAAGGCCCCGGACGGGCGATAACCCACAATCCGTTATCTTCCGCCAGCTTCAAAAACTGCTCTACATTTTTATTTTCTTCAAAATTCCATGCTCCCGGCTCCGTTTCGTGATAATTCCACGGAAAGTAAACATCAATAGCATTATAGCCGGCAGATTTAAGCATTTTCATTCTCTCATCCCACCTTGCGGCAGGAATCCGGAAATAAAACAACGAAGCAACCATTAATATCCGGTAACAACCATTTATATTAATTCCGTTCTCATCTAAACCAATCCGGTTCATATTGTCTCCTTTTTATTCAATCGCAGCAAACGCAGCATCCACATCTTTGCAGAAACCGTCCATGTCGAAGGTATCACCCATAGAATAATTGACCAGTATCTCCAGAAAAGCATCTTCATATTCCCTTGTATATACTGTGATTCCTGATTCCATAAAGGACTGATCCGCAGGATACTCCATAATTGTTTTTAAAGCAGGCAGCATGTCGTAGTCCCCGGGAACCGAAGGCATCTGATGTGCTTTTTCCGCATAAGGAGCCATACATTCCGGCGAATATATCGTATTATACAGGTTATATGCCGCTTCCATTTCTGCTGTGTTTTCGTTATTATAAAGCACCAGCTGCTGTCCGGGCTCCTTAATCATAATGGTATCAGCTGCATTTTCACTGACCGGCATAGGAAATACGCCGACATTACAATCCGGATTGTGTGAAAGAAAACCATCTACCGCCCATGAACCATGAATACACATAGCCGCTTCTCCGTTTGCCAGCATAGACTGTGCATCTTCCCATGAAGTTCCAAACGGATCGTCTCCCCAATATTCGTGGAACGAAAAGTAGGTCTCAACAGCCTTTTTAAAAGCTTCATCCTCTGAAAAACTGCTCTTCAGATCCATTTTATCTGCATACCAGTTATAATCCTGCATAAGGCATGTTATATCCGTAACAGCCCTTAAGTAGTAGCGAAATGCCCATTGTTCTGCAAAAGGAGCTGCAAAGGGCTGTATTCCTTTTTCCGTCAGTGCTTCACAAACCTCTTTTAATTCCGCTAAGGTCGTTGGTACCTCCACTCCATTTTGTGCAAAAACATCTTCATTATAGAAAACCGCATAACCGCTCATTTCGATCGGTACGCCCTTTTGTGCCCCGTCCACCTGTCCTTCCAGCAAAAGATCTTGATCAATCAACTCCAAACTGGGCTGGCCGGTCAGATCAGCAAGATGTCCTGCATCATCATAAACACTGATTTCATAATTGTTTGTCAGGTCAAAGATTGCCGGTGCGTCATCTGAGGCAAGCTTGGTCTGTAAAATAGTACTATAGCTGTCCGCTCCCACTGTTTCAATATTCAACGTAACATCGGGATACTTGCTTTCAAACACCTCTTTACAATGTTCCACCCATGCTTTCTTACCATCCTCCTGATAATGATTCAGCCAGGTAATTGTCACTTTCTCACCCGTATCCGCAGCCGCTGCCGCCTCTCCTGCATCTGTCTTTTCATCCTCTGCAGTTACATTTGCTTCCTGCGTATCTGCCGCCTGCTGCGAACCTTTACCGCAACCCGCGATCATTACCGTACACATTGCTGCACATACTAGCAGACTTGTTTTTTTGAGCAAATTCTTCTTCATATATAACCCTCCTTAAATGTTTGTTCCGGCTATCTTTTTATAGTCGTTTTTTATAATCAATACTTTCGTATTTGATCCATTTCTATGGTCAGCTCTTTACCGCTCCGGCCGCTATCCCATTAACAATATACTTTTGCATGAAAGCAAAGCATACTACCACGGGAATCATAGATACAATAGCGGCCGCAAAAGCCATTCCATATTCCGCCGTATATTGTCCGAAAAAATAAAATTGCTTAACCGTTATTGTCCTTACCTTTTCCTTCTGCAATAAAATAATTGCTATATTAAAATCATTCCAAAGCCACATGGTATGTAGCGCTGCTACCGTTGCCGAAATCGGCTTCAAAAGAGGGAACGTGATCAGCCAGAAGCTCTTCATCTCACTGCAGCCGTCCATATAAGCGGATTCCTCAATTTCCTTAGGAATCGACTTAACAAATCCCACATAAAGAAAGGCAGCATAGGCAATACTTGTTCCCGTCAGCATGAGTATCATGCCGGGCAGATAATTCAGCATATTTAAAGTCTTATATATACGGTAGACCGGAATCATAAGTATCTGGAAAGGAATCATCAAAGAAGCCAGATACATTTTATCCAAAAAATGCAAACCTTTGTTATGTGCGGAATGCCGGGCCACAGAATAGCCGCTCATAGAGGCGCATAATACAATAAGCAGCACTGAAGGAAAGGTAACTAGTACGCTGTTTAAAAGGGAACGCAGAAAATCACTTCTTTGCATTCCTTCTACGAAATTGTCCATGCGGAAACTTTCCGGCAGTGCAAGGACAGACCGGGACAGTTCCGGCTTGCTCTTAAATGCCGTCAGAACTGCTAGGCAAAGCGGTGTAACAAAAGTAAGAACGGTCACGAGTGTTAAAAGTACCGTTATCATATTGCCCTTTGTAAATCTTTTACTTTTTCTCATAATTCCACCTCTCTCTTTCTGAAAAAGGATGAAACAAACAGTCCTATAACAATCAGACAAACAGAAAACAAAAGAGAGACTGCCTGTCCGTAACCGGCATTAAAGTATTTATACAAATTTTCATAGACATATATAGATATTGTTCTGGATGCTCCTCCCGGCCCCCCTGACGTAGCCGACAAGGTCGTAGCAAATTCCTTCAGCCAGGAAGTTAGAGTCAGAGTAACGCATACGGAAAAAGCCGGCATAAGCAAGGGAACTGTAATCCTTGTGAATTTTTGAAAGCTGTTGGCACCGTCCGTTTCCGCCGCTTCGTATAACTCCGGGGAAATATTTTTTAATCCCGAAAGATAGATGAGCATATTGATTCCCGCACTGTTCCATAATCCGATCACTACTATTGCAGGTATTACCAGTGATGGATCACCGAGCAGATTACGCATGCCGAACAGCTCCGAGAAAAGCTCCCGGTACAGAAACTTCCACAAAAAAGCGGTCAGCACTGCACTGAAGCATACCGGTATAAAAAATACGGTTCTAGCCACGCTGTTCAGTCTTTTGAACTTTCCGTTTATCAACATTGCCAGATAAAGCGAAACAGCATTGCTGAGAACGGTACCAATCAACGCAAACTCAAGTGTATTTATAAAAGGTTTGCGTATCCTGGCATCCATGAAAATATTGGCGAAATTTTGTAGGCCGGAATAGTTATATTCTGTCGTAACGCCGTTCCAATCGGTAAAAGCAATATTAATTCCCATTATAAAGGGAACGAGCATTGCAAATGCAAAAAAACAGAATCCCGGCAGCACAAAAACATATTGAGTCCATTTCTTTTTTTTCATATCCGCGTCTCCTCTTCCTGTAATTTCTTTTTATCTTCCATACTCTTTTATCAAAGCTCCGCTATTGCGTGAACAAGTCCTATGTCATGGCAGACCCACAGCCCCATATCCGATTCGTCCCCGCATCTTATTTTTTTGGTTTCAAACATTTCGTTATCTCCTATTCTGCCTTCCTCTACGACAATATACTCCTGATTTCTGGCATTTAAATATTTAAAGCCTCTCATGGCGGATGTTGCGTATTCCATGGAATCTTTTTTAATCAGAATAAGCTTATAGCCGTCACCAGCCAGATAGAATTCCCCGTTTCCCGCATAAACGATCAGCCCCTTCCCTCTTACTTCCACATGTTCCCTGTCATCATGATGGTTATCCAGATGAATATATGGCTCGTCCGTTATACTGTTTAAAAAGTAAACCCTTCCCCAGAAATCACCGAAATCAAAAAATTGGGAATCCATATGCTCATACTGGGTCACTGCATATATTCTGCCGCTGCCATGATATTTCTCCAGCAGGGGCTTCATGCTTGCAAGGATATCTACCGCATTCCGAAACTGCACACATTCCGGTCTCAGGTTCCCGTCATTGTCAATCGTACTGTCTATTGCAAAGCAGTGAATACCTGACAATCCATACTTTTCCACCGCACGGAACAAATGAAGCGCATTCATATCGCTGGCATGGGATTCCGGTATATACAACACGTTATCCTCTCTGTCATAGCATCTGCATATCTCTTCATAGGTATCCCTGTCCGAAAAATAAATATCGGGGCAGATACAGTCAATATGAGGGGCAAAATATTTCCAGATATCCAATACCAGACTGGTAGCCCCGCCCGATGGATAATCAATGCCGGGCAGCCTGTTCTGTGTCTCTCTCACCCACACGTTCACATACATGGGCACCTCATATTCTTTTTTACCAGCAGCCGCCACACACTCCACATAACGCGAGAAGCAATATGCCGAAAACATCTCTTCTGCCAAAAGCCCAAAGGACTGATTCCAAGATGCATTCTTTCGAAATCCATTCTCTTTCCAAGCCTCCCATACTGTGCCTTCCGTCAGACCGCCAAGGAATTCCTGCATATTCTCAGGTAATAAAGCATCAAACATCCGGTTGGATTCTTCGGAATAATCCCTGGGAGTTCCTAAAAGTCCCGGTTCATTCTCTATCTGAAATGCAATTACTGTCTTGTGTTCATCTTTTACTTTTAAATAACGCAAAATCTCTGAAACAGTCCTTCTGTCCGCATCCATCGTCTGCATTCCAACCGGCGAAAGTGCTCTGCTCCTCGCACCAGCCGCATTGCACGCCCACAAAAATCGATTCTTGTCTCTTTTTATCCACTCGGGCACATAATGGGAAGCCCCGTTTTTCCATGTACCAAACCACAAGAGCACAACCTTTAACTCATTTTCTTCTGCAATTTTTAAAATCATGTCGATTTGGTCAAAATTATACATTTGCTCCACAGGCTCTACCTGGTACCAGTAAATAGGTACTGCTATTGTATTCATATGAAATTGCCGGATGGCTTTCAATGCTCTTTCCATATCTTCCTCTGACCCGGCGCTGCTGTTATTCACTTGTCCGCCAATTGAAAAAAAATTATTGCCGTTTTTTCTAAACATTTTCAATACTCCTTTGCAATCGTTTACTATTTTATATTAATAAAATCAGCTAATAATTGGTTGTTTTATACATTTATTATTTATTATTATAAAATATTTATCAATTATTGCTGTTTAAATTATTTTATTTTGCAATCGTTTACATTTTTAATATATCATTTTTATTTTTTTCTGTCAACAGAATATCTTCAAAAAACAACAAAAAAAAGCCAACCTTTGCGTATGGTTTTCTTTCACCATATTTATACACAAACAGGCGGCCTCATATATAATGCAACCCAATAGGATCAGCTTTTTATTAATCTCGCCATTAAATTGGCGGAGGTATTCGAATCCAAGGCAAACATACGCTTTATATTTTACCACAGGACTTCCTGACGGAAAGGGTGATCGGAATATCTAATACGTCACTGCAGCTTTTTCTTCCGATCATATTTGCCGCCGTATCTATTATTTTCCGGCAAAGCACGTAATAATCATTACTTACTGATGTAAGTTCCGGTTCCATCAATTCCGTTATATAAGTATTATCGAAACTTGCTACTGAAATATCTTTGCCTATTTCCAACCCTTTCTCACCGATTGCCCTTATAACGCCGACCGCCGATGCATCATTTATCGCGATCACTGCCGTAGGCAGCTTTTTTTTCGTAAAGAGTTCTCTCATCGCAAGATAACCCCCCTGCTCATCGTAAGTACTGCTTTCCGCAATAAAGCAATCCCCATAGCGTATCTTTTTCTGCAGCAGCATTTCTCTATAGCATTTCCGTTTCTCAAAGGTGGACAGAATATTATCCCGGCCCCCAGCCAAGGCGATTTTTTCATGTCCCATATCGAACAGGAATTCCATAAGCTTTCTCGTGCAGCGTTCATTGTCTACCTTCACACATCTGCTATCGTTTCCTTCCACCTTAACAGAGGTGACAACCGGAACTCTTCTGGAAATTTCCGCAAAACGTTCCAAAAACCCGGTATCCATCCTGCATTTGTCGATACTTCCTCCAATATGAATAATGGCGCACACACGCTGTGCCAAGAGCATATCATAATATCTCAGCTCCAGTTCCTGGGATTCAAGAAAATTGCACAGCAGCAAGGAAAAGCCGTTTTCATTTGCATATTTTTCACATTGCACAAAAATATTTGCATAAAAAGGGTTTCTTACATCCGAAACCAATACACCTATCACATCACTATGCTCTGTGCTCAAATTCTTCGCCATGATATTCGGATGATAATTCAGTTCCCTGGCCGCTTCTTCTACTTTTTCTTTCGTTTTTTCCCTGACCTTTCCTGTTCCGTTCAAGACACGGGATACAGTTGCCGTCGATACCTCGGCTTTTTGGGCAATATCAACAATGGTAGCTTCCTGCTTCATCCAGCTCCCTCCTTCTATAAGTCTTTGCATACAGCAGCAGAATTCCTGATGGCAAATACTGACTCCACATAAGAAATCTGCTCCGGCTTCCATGCTGTCTGCGCATCCAAAGCCGTATAAACAAGCTTCTGTGCAAATTTACTATAATTGCATCCCACGGTGGTGAGTGCCGGCCTCGTCGTTTCAGATATGTAGGTATTATCAAAACATACCAGAGACAGGCTGTCCGGTATACATAAGCATTTTTCTTTGACCGCCTTCATAGCTCCTACGGCAGTCATTTCGTTCACCATGATTACCGCTGTTGGAATTCTGCTGCTTTCCAGAAGCTTTTTCATTCCCATGTAACCGCTTTCCTTATCGTACTCTCCATCGATAATAT
The DNA here is from genome assembly GCA_023408815.1 of Bacillota bacterium. Classification (GTDB taxonomy): domain Bacteria; phylum Bacillota; class Clostridia; order Lachnospirales; family Lachnospiraceae; genus Kineothrix. Next base: position 10,401 of record JAEYJO010000027.1, read on the forward strand.
AATCTTCCCTGCAGGAAATATTCTTGATTCCCAGCATCTCCCGGAACTGCTTTCTTTTCTCTTTTGTGGAACGCACTTCATCATTTCCTCCAACAAAAGCGATTTCTCGGTGTCCCAGGTCGATCAGATATTCCAAAAGCGTACGCATTGCTCTGGCTTCATCAGTCATCACACTATAACAATTCTCATACAGGGAATATCCTGTAGTAATAATAGGAATACGAGCGGCTATATTTTTTATGCATTGCAAATAGACTGCATTTTCCTGTTTTCTATCGGAACTCCCACCCATCTGGATAATCGCATCCACTTTCTGGCTGTTCAAGCGCATGAAATGGTTTATCTCCATGTCGATAGACTCCAGCGAATCACAGGAAAAAACTGTATAGCCATTCAGATTGGCTATCTTCTCAAATTCAATCAGCAAGTGTGAAAAAAAAGGGTTACGAAGGTCGGAAGCAATTACTCCCAATGTCTTTGTCTGTGTCTTCCGTAGCCCAGTCGCAAGCGCATCCGGGATATAGTTATATTTTTTTAACAGCGCTCCGATTTGTTCCCTTTTCTGGGTGCTCACACTGACATAGCCGTTATAGACCCTGGATACTGTGGAAGCGGAAACCCCTGCTTCTTTTGCAATATCATATATTGTAACTTTTCTTTTTCTCCCCATAAACCCTCCACGCAACAGTATCTATACATAATTTGTATTATATACTTTCCGCACAAAAAAATCCACTTTAATGCCTCTTGGGTTTCCGTATGTTGGAAATTCCTGCCATACATTATCTTACACAAATTGAGAATTGATTTCCATGGAAATGGTACGCTATCATTTACAACAAGGTTTCCCGCTTTCCTGTTCCTGCTAGATACCAAGAAGTGCCCTCATGCAGCTGTGGCTATACCACTGCGCAAAGACAGAGGACATTCTTAGGACAGCTTACGTTTCGCACTCTAATCCGAAAATCCCTAGTTTTTCATCTGTTCCGCATCGTTGTTTCAACTATTTTCTCTGAAACCAAATTTTTAAATAATGACAATTTCAATATGAAAGAAGCTGAAATCATACTTCCCGTAAAATTCCTGTAATTAGGTATCTACGACACTCTATGAGTGCAGACAAAACCGATATCATAACAACAGGCAGTGGGGGCTAATCAATTTATATAGAAAATATAAAGTAAAAATAAAACCTTCCAGAGATACGGGCGTCTTTATCATCCAATCAGTGAGCATATCGAAACACTTGCTATTGCAACCAATGCACTTAGCAATGTTCCCACCAAATATTTCTCTGCAAACGCTTTATTCTCTAATTTCTTATATCTGGCCAGACTTTTTGCCGTCAATGCAAATCCTATCGCTCCATATTGCCCTAATAAACCGAGGAGCAAAATAATTTGCCTTTCCAGTATCCCGATCCATGAACCTATTCGAATAGTCTCATTTACCGCATTACCATTATCCCCTGGCTCCTTCTTATTTTCCTGCACATTATCGGCTTCTTTTATTGTATTAGGAATTTGTTTAAATACAAGCGATATAAAGATAGCCGCCGGTCTCCAGCAGATTAGCGCCGCTATAAAGATAGCCGCCGCTTTACGTACCGGAATAATTTTATTTTCCGATATCAAAAGATATTTATCCATATCCATGTGAATGCGAAACATACCGCATACCAGCACCAGAATAAATATATGTATCATTTGATCCAGCAAAAATATGACATATTCATATCGCGCTGCTTTGGTATATTTCGATTCAATATGCATTTTCAAAGAATCGACACACAGGTGTGACACACCAATGATCATTGTTATGTAGAATCCACGAAACAAGTCGCCTGTCAGCCACGCTGCCAAAGCGAACATTACCATCATATAGAGCAGACAGTGCAACAGTACATATCTGACGGACGTCTTCTTTTTTTCTGCCATTCGATTCGTCTGAATATAGAAATCACCTAATAAATGTCCTATTATAACTATTTCCATATGTCCCCTCCATACGTTTTTTCCACATATTGCAAAGCTATGAAATCAAGCTCTCTGATTTTATTCGCATTTCCTCTTCTCATGATCGAGTCAGCATTTTGTCTTGTAGAACCTAATATCCGGGAAATCATGAATGCAGTATTTTTTTTCACAATAACATTTTCCAGTTCTATTATTTTTCCGTCAATAGCAATGGGACTTACTGCCGTAACTTCTCCCATATGAAAGCTCTCCTGCCTGTACCCGCCCGCTTTGTTGTATTTTCTCATTGCAATCATATATTCTAATTTTATATCCAACAATTCCTTCGCAATTTTATCTCCGCTTTTTTCCGTCCCGGCAGCAACAAACGGGTACAGCAATTCCAAAATAACAAGCACCATATTCTGCATATATATTTGCTGTGTCTTTAATACATTGGAAGCGTTTATCAAATGGTTGACTAATATATCATCCTTTCCAGAACAAATTCTCACATTCTGCAACTGCATTTTAGAAGCCTCTTCAATCGCCTGTCTGGCTCTGTGATATACCGGACCATCCTGCTGCGTCGACAACCCCTCTTCCACTTTCACCGTCCATTCTCCCACTCCGATACCTGCCCGGATTTTCACAGGTCTCATCATCATTTCAAACATACGAAAAAACAGCACCGCCGCTGTTACATCAAAAAACAAGCCCTGTACTTCATCTCCCGCACTAAATGTGACTCTATATTTTATATCATTACAGAAAAAATCATTCAGGCAGTCAATATACCTGTTCATATATTTTTGTATACTATTTCGTTGGTCAATCGGATACATCCTGGACTTTTCTACGTCCATTATGAGCGATACGTAATTTTCCATAATGCACCTCCCGCACATTATTATATTACTCTTTTTATTATAGTGCAATTATTTTTAATTGCAATCTTTATTTGCAATTATTTTTAGTTGCAAACTTTGAATCTTATCCGATTGCATGAAACCTTGCAAGTGGATGGTACTATTACTTAATCCCAAAATTTTGATATGATTCCGATAACATCGCAATAATTTGATCGGTATTCAATCCCTGCAAATCTTTTACATCCATCCAGTCAAAAGAAGCCGTTTTCTTCTGTAGACCAAGTCCTTCGAAATATGTCTGCGCAAAATTATCATATTCTTCCTCTGTGATGCTTTTCCCATCGCTGTCGGTGTACACTGTCTCCCCTATATAATCTTCTCCGCCATATACAGTATCCTTATTTACAAGCGGAGTCTCCACCACCAGATCATTTACTACATTCAACGCTCTTATATCTTCATGATACTCATTCGGTCCAACCTTTGCAAAATCGCCGAAAATATAATAATCCTGCATACCGTTCGCCGAAAAAGAACTATAAACAGTTGCTTCATCCGTTATGATATCCACCTGGGAATTCCCTTCTATAAAATTTGTCTCCAGTTCTTCTATATTTCCTTCCGAATTAATTTCATAAAAGCGATTATAAGAAAAAGCCCCCGTACCCCCGCAGTTCGATACGATCAGATCTATCATTCCATCATAATCCAGTTCCGTCAATGCGAAACAATACAGGTCGTCTGCATACTCGATATCGGTCGCCCATTTTTCGACCTGTTCGGCAAATATCTGTATCTGCCTGTCGATGCTGATCTCCCCATTCAAACCTGCGACATATTCCACATAACCCTGCCATGTTCCCATTACAGACGGCACGCTATCTGTCAGACCTTGCTTCTGAAGGTATTCTTCCAAGAAAAAATCCCTGTAAAAAGCGGGCCCGTCTTCTGTCTCCTGCTCTAATAGATATCCTCCCAAATCATAATCCAAGTAAAACATATTATCCGGGTTTTCCTGCAAAAAGACTTTGACCTGATTCCAAGTATTTTCCCCGTCTTTATACTGCACGACAGCAATGACATCCGTCTTTCCATCCTCGTTATAGTCCTTAAAAGCCACTGCTAATACTCCGCTGAAATTATCTGTTCCATTTTCCGGAAAAGTATAGATTTCCTGTCCGCCTTTCAGCAATTTAAAAGTAACGTCCTTCGCATTTTCTCCATCCGGAGCAATTGCCGCAAAAGTAACCTCTCCCCAATCATCTAAGGTAACTTCAAAGGTCTGATCTTCTATGATGTTCGGCATATCACTAATCTCAGGCGGATTCTCAGGTAATATGGTTTGCCCTGTATCTTCTTGTATCGCTGACGGCTCCTGTTGCGCACTTTTCTCGTCACCACAGCCGGCTAAAGTTATCATAAGCCCAAAAATAAACATAAACTTTTTCATATTTTCTCCATTTTATTACCACCATCCATCGGCAAGGTTTCTCATGGTTCAGGGTACATAAGGCCTTGTCAATCGATGGTAGTATAAGTCATGATTATTAACACAATAAATAGTATATCATATCCATGGATAAAGTACTACAAATCCAAACCGCTTATCGCGGTATTTCCCCATGCATGGTTACTGTTCACTCCACACAGTAACGTCCGGCAAATGGACTTCTAGCAGATATCGAAGACAAGCGAATCCGAACCCAAAAGACTCCTTTGCCGAATTCAAATATATAAAAAGTTCTAATTCTCTGAATAGTCAAGCCAAACATAACAGAAAACAAAAAACTCGCTGCGCTCAAACAGTTTTGTTTTCTGTTATGGCCTGTCTATTCAAAGAAGGAACTTCTAAATATTTTCATAGACGCAGTCGTTCTTTTGATTCGGATTCGCTTGTCCGCAAAAGTTTGTAAAAAGTCCATTTGTCGGGCAGTTACTGCGAACGGAGTGAACAGTAAGCATGTATGATCTATCAAAAATTTATTATAGCTCTCAAACTTATGCTTGTGAATGGGAATTTTTACAAAATCGAGTAGGAGGCGGTGACTAACCGCCGTCCTCTCACAGCACCGTGCGTACCGTTCGGTACACGGCGCTTTCAATAGTTGACGTGCACAGACTGATAGGCAGTGGCCAAGTCATAGAAGCCATTG
>JAEYJO010000031.1 GCA_023408815.1 Bacillota bacterium
AAAGAAAAGGACTCGTGAACGGTACTGATTCAGGTTTCTGGTCACAAATATATAAAATCCCTCAATGGATAAGAAAAATAGAGTTAGGATTTGCATCCTAACTCCGCTTTGTCTACGGTCTGAGAGCGGAATTCAAAGAATCCCGCTCCAACCATATAGTTAAACAAAAAAATCAAGAAGTATTAATTATCTCTACGGAAATTACTCGGTGACAGCCCTACAACATTACGAAATTGTTTTGAAAAGGCATAAGCGTCAGAAAAACCAAGTTCTAAGGCAATTTCCTTGATACTTTTGTTCTTTTCAATTAATTGCGCTTTGGCATAATCCATTCTTTTTTGCATGACATACTTTCCAGGCGAAAGCCCTGTCTGCAGTTTAAATAACTTTCTAAATTTTTCATATCCTATCCCTAAATCCTTTGCCAGTTCCTGGATCGAACAGTCGTATGTGGTAAGATTGGATAAAATAAGACAAGCCTTATGTACGACTTCTCTATCCTTACTGCTTGTTCCGTTTTGTTTATGTAGTTCGTGCAACATAATAATAATCTTCAGCGCCTCAGGCAGTAGCATATTTATTTCAGCCGGATGGGTATTTTTCATTAAATTCCAAAATTCGTTACATTCCTCATACAAGGCATGGCTGATTCCCGGATATAATATAGTTTGATTTCTATCCAATAAGTCCATTGCAATCAGTGCATCATATATTTTTTTACTAATACATATAAAAAATTCAAGCCAATTATCATCCGGTTGAATATATAAAGTTTGACGCTTTTCCGGAATTCTTTGTATTAAACAACCAGGGCAAATTTCAGTCTGATTCCCCTCATAATCTATTTGGACAGCATTGCCGCTTAAAACCAAAACCACACCATAATGCTTATAAATATTATTGTTTTCTTTGCATTCTTTTCCCTTCTTATTTAAAAATCCACAGCCAAAAATATTAGAACTATAGTCCATACCAAATTGATGATATATTGCATTATTTTTATAAGCATATTTGGGAATCTCAAAAGGCATATTGGAATCCTCCTCTATAATATACCATATTAAACATTATTTAATATGTATACGACAATATAATATTTTAGGGATATTATAGCATATGCTTAATATTTCCGCAATTTAGAGTATTTACATTAATCATTTAAATAGATATCGCCTTATCCCAAAACTAACATTATTTATACCATTTTATCGATGGAACTACAAATGCAATTGACATATTATTATAGCCACTATCCTGTCGGCATTTAAATGGATAAGAGAAAAAAGGATTAGCCTAAATGATATATTCGGGACAGAACGGTAGAAATGAAAACTTAAGAATCTGGTTTAACGAGCCCGCCAAAAATCACATTAAAGGTGCCTTGGAAAATCCCAGTACAGTGAATCAGACCGGTCACATCGGAGAACAATCCGACTGGATAACCGCCCTCCCAATTGGAAACGGACGGCTGGGCGGACTAATCTTCGGCGGTGTCACAGAAGAATTAATTAAACTCAATGAAGAAACTCTCTGGTCTAAGGAGACAAATGGCCCAAAATGGGTTGATTATTTACCCGAGGTACGCAGATTAATTTTTGAGGGCAAATATGAAGAAGCCGATAAAATATCACAAAATATGCAGGGATCCTTCAATGAATCCTACATGCCCCTCGGTAACCTGAAGCTTCACTTTAAGCATACCTCTGATGTGAAAAGTTACCGCCGCGATCTGATACTTAATGATGCTGTAGCTAAAGTAAGCTATTATGTTGGCGACCTCCAATATACCAGAGAATATTTCTGCAGCCGCCCAGATGATGTTATGCTTATCCAACTTAGTTGTAACGAGCCCGGTAACCTCACTTTCGATGTTACTATGAACAGCATGCTCCAATATACAATGACCCAGTCGAATAACAACAGTATTATATTAAAGGGCAAAGCACCTGCACATGTAAAGCCAAATTATATTGGTGAAATTCAAGATGCAATTGTGTATGATGTTGATAATGGCATGAAATATGAAGTACATCTGATGGCAGTTTTAGAAAACGGCAGTACACGGACTGACAGCACGGGGCTTCATATCAAATCAGCTGACCGCATAACTCTTATCCTCTCTGCCGCCACCAGCTTTAATGGTTATGACAAGAATCCCAGTACGCAGGAAAAGGCTACTTCTGTATGCTGTGATTCCTTAGAAAAGGTATTAAAAAAAACTATCACGCATTGAAAGAAACACACATAAAAGATTATCAGGAATTATTCAATCGGGTATCCTTATATCTTGGTACCTCCGAGAATTCTTCATTTACGACAGATGAGCGTCTGACATTACACCGAAACGGAACATCTGACAATGAGCCATATGTTCTCTTCTTTCAGTTTGGACGCTATCTACTGATTTCCAGCTCTCGTCCGGGGAATCTCCCTGCCGACCTGCAGGGAATCTGGAATGAAGAGGTCAGACCGCCATGGAGCAGTAACTGGACACTCAATACACCGCCTGCTCTTTCCCGTTTTTCAGATTTATCAAAAATATCTCTGACAGTCTCCTCATCCATACCGATACCATCGTCAATCACCTTGAGGACAATATGATCGCCTTCCCCGTAACCGATTATCCTGATCAGGCCTTTTGTCCCCTTATATTTAATTCCGTGATAAATTGCATTCTCTACTAACGGCTGAAGAATTAGATTAATTATCTTTTCCTTCCTGATATCCGGCTCCACTTCTATCTCATATTCCAGTTTATCCTTGTAACGCATTTTCTGAATCGTAAGGTAGCATTCCGTATACTCAATTTCCTTTTCCAGCAGTATCTGTTCGTTATCATTGCTGATACTCTGTCTGAGCAGCTTGGAGAGTGCAGATATCATCAATACTACCTCCCTATTCTTTCCGCCTTCTGCCATCCAGATAATGGAATCCAGTGTATTATAAAGAAAATGCGGATTAATCTGGGATCGGAGCGCTTTCAGCTCACTCTTTCTCTTCTGCTCCTGTTCGTAGGTATTCTGTTCCATCAGCTGCTGTATCCTGACCGTCATATTATTAAAAGAATTGCTCAGGCTTCCGATTTCATTATCCAGTGTGACTCTTACACAGGCATCCGCAAAATTTCCTCTTTCTACTTCCTTCATGGAATTTTTCAATTCCTTGATGGGCTTTGTAAGCTGCTGCGCAAAAATAGCTGCAAGAAGTACCGCCCCGCATAGCAGCAGTCCCGCACTGATCACGTAAAGAGTCTGCGTTTCTTTCTTATTTTTCATCAGTTCGGAAACATATGCTACCCCCACCACTCGCCAATTCGTCTTCTCCGATACCGATACCGTATATAACTTGCTTTCTTTTCCCTCGTCAGTAACAAAGTAACTGGAATCTGCATGGAGTAACTCTTGTATCTTTTCATCCGTCAGGCCGTTGTAAAGAAGCTGTTGCTTGGGGTGATAGACAATCCTCCCCGATTCATCAATAATGAATACATAGCTGTTGACAGCCAGACTGTTATTTTCACACAGATCTTTAAGCAGCTTGTAATTCAAATCAATGAAAAACACCCCTTCATTCTTTCCTGTCTCAGGATTTACGATCCCTTTTCCCAGAGTAACGACCCATTTATAATTATTACGTATCACGTTCTGCACATGGGATGCGATAAGTATGCTTTCCCGCTCTGTCAGAGCTTTCATATACCAGTCCACATTTTTCAGAGAAATATTTTCATTGAGCCGGTCCGTTCCATCATTTATAATATATCTTCCGCCTTGTGCCACTACCGCTATATTGGCAATATCCTGTCTTGTTTCCAAAACGGTATTGAACTGCGCAGTCAGGCGGTCATTAAGTTCCGCCATATCCTCACTTTTATTATCAGAAAACAAAAGCATCTGAACATCACCGCTCTCCAGGACAAGAGAAGATATATTTTCCATATAATTTATATAAGAATCAATATCCCTGTTCACCTGCGAAATCAGCCGTGAAGTATAATCGATAGAATTCTCCATTACCGCTTTTTCCATATAGCGCAAGGATATCAGGGAAAAAATAAGTACAGTAATAACAATCAGTATGGAGAACAACCATATCATCGATGCCCTGACACTTTTAAACGGTACGAAAGTATTCTTTTTATCATTTTCCAACATCTATTTTCTCATTTCCTTCGCATATTCGGTAGGAGACCTACCCTCTATCTTTTTAAAAGCAATGCTGAAATAATGGGGATTGTTAAAACCTACCTTTTCAGCGATTTCGTAATTCTTCAGGTCAGTATTTTCCAAGAGTTCTTTCGCTTTCTGCATCCTCAGGCCGCTTAGTACATCCATAAAGGTATTGCCTGTCACCTGTTTGAAAATGCTGCTGAATCTGCTGGTACTGATACTTAGGTATGAGCAGACAGAATTCAAGCTCAAAGTATAGTCCGTATAATTTTGAGCTATATAATCCATCGCCAGCACCGCATACTTTTTACCGCCTACGTTCTTGCAGTTGTCCAGACTTTCTGCGATATTTATGCAATATTCATTCAGTATATCCACCGATTCGGCCAATTCACCAGCAGAAAAGACCTTTATCAATATTTCTTCCTCCGCCGTACATCCTTGTCCCATTTCCGACATCCGCCGCAGATCGCCCAGCAGCCCCAGAATGCGCTGAAAAATATTTTCCGCACTCTGCCTGTCATAGCAGTAATCCCGAATTATATTTTCTATAATAAAAAAGTCTCTTTGTATTTTCGATTTGTCATTTTCTTTCACATGAAGTACGATCCAGTCCAGTATTTTCACCAAATCAGCCTGTCCTCTTTTCTTCCGGATCGTCTCCATTTCAATGATTTCATTGCCGCCCAGCGTATAGCGGTAACTCAATGCCTCTTCTGCCTCTTCATAAGAAACATAAATATCCTTACGCTTTCCGGCATCATTTCCTATTCCGATGTTGACCGCAAGCTGCATCGACTCATTTATCTGGACAATAATATCCCTGCATACTTGCTTTACGGTCTCTTTGAACCCCACATGCTTATCGGCATGAAAAAGAATAAAGGTACGATTATCTTTTCCCTGACATACTTCGCCGGCACCGCGGCGTTTTACGATCTCCTGGCTGATGTTATACAGAACGAATGCCATCAATGCACTTTTTTTTTCTGCTTCTCGTCCAGCCTGCCCCTTCGGGCATAAATATCCAGTTCGATAATCGCTACCCTATATACGGCCGCCTGGAGTTCAAGACCAACGTTACACATTTCCTGCTCTATGACTACATCCCGTTCCCTCCCCATTATCAGGTGGAGCAGTACATTTGTATACATGAGCATCTGCCCTTTATGATAGGATGAGCTCATTCTGGACATCTTGTTTTCCTTGTCCTGCTCTTCATCCATCTGCTGTTTCAGCCTTTCCAGAACCTCCCCCATCTCCTGCGCTGTAATCGGCTTAAGCAGGTATTCCTTCACGCCATAGCTGATTGCCCGTTTCGCGTACTCGAACTCATCATATCCGCTTAAAATAATCACTTTCACATCCGGATAGGTGTCATGAATTCTTTCGCTGAGCTCTATTCCGTCCAAATAAGGCATGCATATATCTGTAAGGACTACATCCACCGGATTTTCCACGATAAAATCGAGAGCTTCTTTTCCGTTCTCACAGCCCCCTGCAAATTCATATCCATATTTTTCCCAAGCAACGTTTTCGCTTACCCCTTCTCTGATGAGCGCCTCATCATCTACTAATAATATCCGATACATATACCTTCCTCCATATGCATTGATATACTTTTGCCGCCTGCCCATTATTCATATAGTATACCATACAAAACGCAGTATTTCCCTCCTGCTTTAACCAACTTTGGAAATTAGGAAAATACTGCGTTCTTTTATTACAATTTTATCTATTCACTACCACGCCCTTTTGCAGCATAACATTCGCATAGAGCGCTGTCTCCCCCGTTGCCACAATCGCATAGGCCTCTCTGGCCGCATCGTAAAAGGCAAATCTTTCTATATGTCCGATAGCATCAGCACCTCTTTCGTCATGGCGCACCGTAATCTCTTCATAGGTCTTCCAGATAGGTGTTTCAACTGTGTCTCCCTGCATGACCTGCATCAAGCTCACCGGATGCTCCACATATGTATCAAGCGGAAACACCTGCAATATAGCATCCAATATCTCCGGTACCCCATGGCCGTCCATTCTTATCACTATGGAATCTTCTCCCATGGACTGCGCCGGAAAATTCCCATCGGCAATGACCAGCCTGTCACTGTGCCCCATCTCACATAATACCTTCAACAGCTCCGGCGGTAAAATACCCGGAATTCCTTTCAGCATAGATCGCCCTCCTTCCATTGCATTTTCCTATTTTATAATATTACCATGCACATTGCATAAAAGATTGAATTTTTATAACATAAAATATAAATATTTTCACCTTCTTTGAACGCTTCGATATCTTATCGCCGGGCTAAGGTCTTCATCTCATAATTTTTTATTGCTTCAAACCAGCTCTTATCCGCAGGTACGCCGCACTGTCTGCAATATTCTGCCCATATATCTCCAAAAGGATAGGTCTTCAGTTCCTCCTGCATTATCATAAGCTCCGTCAGACAGTTTTCCTCCTGAAGCCCTCGCAATGCTTCATTAGGCGTACAAAGTGCGCTTAACAGAGCTTTTTGCCAGCTTCTAAAACCCACTGTCCATGCCGCTACACGGTTAATGCTGGCATCGAAGTAATCCAGCGCCATATATACGCGGTCAAGGCCCTCACAGCGGACGATTTCCTTGGCCATCTCTCTGGTCTCATCGTCAAACAGCACGACGTGGTCGCTGTCCCAGCGGACCGGCCTCGTGATGTGCAAGGCGATTTCCGGATAATAGCATAGCAATGCAGGAATCTTGTCGGATACCACTTCCGTAGGATGATAATGCCCGTTATCCATTAATGGCAGGCAGCCTTCATGGGTCGCGGCAAAACTCAATGTGAATTCTCCGGAACCTACGGTATAGGATTCCACACCGATTCCGAATACCTTGGATTCTACACAAGGCTTCACAAGCCTCTTGTCATAGTCCTCGGATAAAATCTGCTCAATAGAATCTTTGTAGCGCAGCCTCGGTCCCATGCGGTCGGCCGGCACGTCCTTATAGCCGTCTCCGATCCATATGTTCATGACGCAGGGTACGCCGGTCTCCCCGGCAAAATATTCCGAAATGCGGATACATGCTTTTCCATGGTCGATCCAGAACTTTCTCGTAGCCTCATCGGGGCTCGATAAGGTCAGGCCGTTCTTTACTTTTTCATGGGAGAAGAAAGTAGGATTAAAGTCGATCCCCATATTTCTTTCCCTGGCAAATGCTGCCCATTTCGCAAAGTGCTTCGGTTCCAGTTTATCGCGGTCCGCATATTCGCCTTTTTCAAAAATGGCATAACATGCATGGAGATTCAGCTTCTTTTTACCGGGCATCAGACGGAGTGCCTGATCCATGTCATCCATAAGCTCCTGCGGTGTCCTCGCCTTTCCGGGGTAATTACCGGTAGTCTGGATTCCTCCGGTCAGCGGGCCTTCATGATCGAAGCCGGTAACGTCGTCCCCTTGCCAGCAATGGAGGGATACTGGAATATCTTTTAGTTTCGCAATAGCCGCATCAGTATCTATACCGATTCCCTTGTACATTTCTTTTGCCGATTCATATCTTTCCTTACTTGTCATCATTTATCATCCTTTCTGCTATTTATGTTCTTATTATATACATCCATCGGAAACGAACGATAGATGCACTCCCTCGCCGCTTTCAAATTCCGCAGTTCCCCTCCCGCTATCATTTGCGCCGCTATGTTACCGGCAGCGGTAGCTTCTATCGGTCCGGCGATTACGGTACGCTTGGTAGCTTTGGCAGTGAGACCGGTCAAATATCCTGCATTTGCACCACCGCCCACAATGTGAATCCTATCATACTGCTTTCCCGTGATTTCCTCGATTTCCCCCATGGTCCTCGCATAACACTCAGCCAGACTGTTGTAGATCACCGCGGCTGTCTGTCCAATTTCTTCCGGTACTTCCTGCCCCGAGTCCCGGCAGGCATGCTGCACTTCCGCCGTCATGCTGGCCGGTGAGAGAAAGCGTTCCTCGTTGCAGTCTACAAGAGAGGCGATCGTTTCTTCTGAGGCAAGTCTGCAAATCGTCTCGTAGTCCATATCCCGCCCGATTTCTTTCTTCACAGACTGAATCATCCAAAGCCCCATTATGTTTTTCAGATATCGAAAGCGGAAGTCATAGCCTCCCTCGTTAGTAAAATTGTGCAGTTTGCTTTCTTCGGAGCAATCCGCCCTCATTCGTTCAGTCCCCATTAACGACCAAGTGCCGGAGCTGATATAGAGAGCATCCTCTTTACCGCTCGGCACCGCCATTACCGCCGATCCGGTATCATGAGTTGCCGGAAGGATAACCTTGCAGTCATAGCCCAGCTCCTTTTGCAGATCCTCCGTCAAGTTGCCCAGCATCGTGCCGGGAGTCTCGATTCTTTGAAATATTTCTTCGGGATATCCAAGCCTTTTTATCAGCTCCATATCCCAAGTCTTCGTCTCGGGACCTACAAGCTGTGTCGTCGTTGCGTTGGTGTATTCTGCTGCGGCCGTTCCCGTGAGCAGATAGTGAAAATAATCGGGAATCATTAACAGCTTTCTCGCCTTTGCAAGCTGCTGCGGCTGCCTTTTTTTCAGCGCCATAAGCTGATATACGGTATTGAATATCTGCTTCTGGATTCCTGTCCTCCTATAAAGCTCTTCTTCCGGTACGATTCGATAGACCTCATCGTCCATTCCCCTCGTCCTTGCATCCCTATAAGCCACCGCATTGCCAATTCTCTTATTCTCCTCATCCAAGAGAACGAAGTCCACCGCCCAAGTATCGATTCCTACGCTTACCGGAATCTTACCTTGTACCGCACACTTTTTCATTCCTGCTTTAATTTCTGCAAATAAACCGTCTACATCCCAAACCAGCTCTCCGTCCTTTTCCGTCATGCTGTTCGGGAAGCGATGGATTTCCTCCAAGACCATCCTTTCTTCTTCTTTACGGCCCAATATGTGCCGCCCGCTGGATGCACCGATGTCAATTGCCAGATAATATTGCTCCATTCGTCATACGACTCCTTTCTTCCAAAAATAAGACCATGGATTATGACTTTATCTTATCTCCTTTTTTCGCAATAAAAAAGAACACCTTTTGTTCAAAAAAGTGTCCTTATTTGCCATTCATCCTATAGGTCCTTGGAGTAACTCCAAACTGCCTTTGAAAGATTCTGTGAAAATAGCTGACGTTATCATAGCCCACTGCCATGGCAGTGTCCATGATCGACATGGAGGTAGTGCCAAGAAGATACGCCGCCTGATTCAGCCGTTTTGTCTGAACCAATTCCGTATAAGTCTTGCCCGTGCGTTTTTTTATTTCCTTAGACAGCCAGTAAAAATCATAGTTCAGGCTGTTTGCCAACTGTGTCAGTTCTCCGTCTTTATAGTGTTCCTCGATATAGCTTAAGACTGTAATTATCAGCTTCTGCTGCCCGCTGCCTTCGTCGGTTTCCAGCTTGTCCATGTGATTCATCAATTGAAGGAACAAGAGGCCCATGGTCGCCTGATTGATGCTCCGTTTGTTGGACTGCTTGTTTACGATAGTCCAGATTAAATTTTCCACCAGATTCTGTATCGGGAGTATATCAGCCACCTTGAAATGCAGATATCCGGAGGAACCGCTTTCCCCTCGCAGAGAGTCGATGACGAAATCTCTGAGCAGATTCTTCTCCGCCCCCATCATTTTGAGAGCGGAGTCGAAGAATTCGGGGAGGATGATGAAGTTGACTGCAATATCATCCTCTCCTGCCGGATATATCTCCTGTGTGGCACGCTGGTTTAAAAACAACAGCTCGCCCTGCTCCAGCCGCACATCCTCGCTATTTACTACATGGCGAGTGGAGCCGGAGCACATATAGATCACCTCTATATAGTTGTGCTTATGCTTAGGAAAATGCACAAACCGGGTATGGGTGCGCACCTGAATCAGCTTGCCCTCCTCTAACAGCTTCCTGGAATCGATGGTATCCGTTTCGGAGGACATGTACAACTCTTTTTCAATTTCCGGTTCCCCGGAAAGAAGACGCTTTTCTTCCGGAGTGATTTTCTTTAATTGGGATAGAAGTTCCTTTGTCATAGATAACCGTCATCCTACTCTGAAAGAATAAATTTATCAATATTATCAAAAAGCAATCCTGACTGTGTATTCAAATCATCGCTGAAAGCGGAGCATTCTTCCGCCGCGGCTACATTGCTCTGGACGATACCGGATATCTGTCCGATACCTCCTGTAATCTGTTTCAGTTCCTTATTCTGCTGCCTGCTCTCGGCATCAATTTCCTTCATGATGTCTTTAAAGCGCTCTATCATGCCGGTTATGCTTTCAAGCTCCGATGCAGTCTCCGCTGTATTGGCGGAACCTATGACGACCGCCTCTAATGAGGTGTTGATCAGAATTTCCGTTTCCTTTACCGCCTCCTGGGATTGGACCGCCAGCTGCCGCATTTCCTCCGCCACCACAGCGAAGCCTTGTCCTTGTGTCCCCAGTCGGGCGGATTCGATGGCTGCATTCAGAGCCAACAAGTTTGTTTTGGACGCTATCGCTCCGATCGCCTTGTTGATTCCGCTGATTTGCTGCGAAGTATTCTCGATATTTTCCATGGAAATCAGAAGATTTTTCATCTTCTCATTGCCTTCGCGGGCTTTTTCAATTATTTGTATGATATAATCCGAAGCTTTTTCGACACTTTCCGTATTTTTTTCCACGTGAGCAGAAATTTCATCCAGGGATACGGACAGCTCTTCAATAATACCCGCCTGCTCGGTAGCGCCTTCCGCCAGTGTCCTGGACATGCTGTATACCTCTCCGGCACCGTTTTTCACATGCCCCGAAGCCTGATTGATAGAGAGCAGTACCTCGTTAAGATAAGCGGTAATGTCCTTTATCGATTCCTGAATGGGCACGAAATCGCCCACATAGCCCTGCGCGGTATTTACGCGCAAATCGCCGGTGGAAATCTTCATAAGATTGACGGATATATCCTCCACAATGATTCGCAGCTGGCTGATCAGGCTGCTTTCAGCTGCGGCCAGTATCCCCGTTTCATCCATTTCCGTTATATTGCCGACACCAGGCGTATGTACATCTCCCTGCGACAAAAGATGTAAACGATCGGTAACTGTGGTCAGGGGCTGGGTTATCTTGACAATGACCTTTTTCAGCCGCTTGGTTCCTATTATCATGCTGACGGCACTGACGAGGACGAGAAATGCAACAGCTACGATCCGGCGCATCTTCAGCTTCATAATTTCCTGATCGATGTCATCATAATAGTTGCCGGTGCTGATATACCAGCCATAAGGTTCGAATTTAACAGTGTACGCCCTTTTCTGAAACATACCGTCTTCTCCGGGCTTGGTAAAATAAAACTCTGTGTATTGCGTTCCGTCATCGGCAGCATTTATTAGATTTTGTATATAATATTCGCCTTTTAAGTCGGTAGCGTCTAACCGAAAGGTCCCTTCATAATCGGGATTCATGTGCACGACGCACAATCCATCCGCCATGTCCGCCCAAAAGTAACCTTCTCCGCCGTTATAACGGGTGTCACGGACGATTGTTTTCGCAGCCTCAAGGGCCTCTTCCTCGGTAATCTGACCATCCTCATAGCGCTTATAGTTCACTTCCAGCACACTCATCAGGCTGTCTGTCGCTGCCTTGATTTCCATATCAAAGGCTTGTTCTTTTTCGTTTATTGACGTTTCATACGCTGCAAAAAGGAAAATTCCTGCAAGCACAGTAAGCTCTGCGATGGTACTTATCAGAATAATTCTTACGGTAAACAGGATTTTGTCCTTCAGCATCTTTGGTTTTGCATTTCTGCTTTTCATAGATTGCCTCCAATGACTTTTTTCTTTAGTATTCAGATAGGATTATAGAATGTAACGCAGCAAAAAACAAGTAGCTTGCTTAATTTATGTTAATATAGCAGGGTCTGAGCATTTGTACCGTAGAATATCTCTTCTTTTCCTGCAAGCTTATCCAGAATTTTCTCCATTCGATTCCAATTATTATTGATATCGAATTCATAGCTATGACCCCAGATATAAAAAAGCTGAGGGGCTTCTGATTCGAGATTCAGGAAGTCATCGATCAGTGTCATTACATCTGTATCATCGTGATGGCAGGTGGGCTTTAGCCTAAGAAGGTCCTGAGGGATAGCAAAGTTTTTTGAGCTTTCTACTGTTCTTGAATATTGAATGCCACACCTTTTGAGGACTTCGGCTATCGCATCGTTGTAAGTGCCGAAGGGGTATGCCATTCCGTTCATGCTCCTGCCGAATATTCTTTCCAGATTCTGTTTGTCCATATAGACTTCATTATAAATGGTATCTACATCGCATTCGATCAGGTTGGCATGAGTCAGACAGTGAACTGCTATTTCGTGACCATTATATAATTCAGGGAGCTCTAAGGCATTCATGCGATGAATAGTAAGACCATTGTTGTCCCATGAGGACGCATAGCTTTGTAATCCGCTGTTCAGGTTAAAGGTACATTTTACCCGATAGTAATTGAACAGCTCTGTGAGTCGTTTGTCCTGCGTTACACCATCGTCATAACTGAAAGTAACGGCTTTCTTTTTTTCGTTCCACATATGTTTTCACCACCATTTCAGATTTTTATATTAATATTTTTATTGCCCTCATCAAAATCATTTTCCCCTTCATAATCCATTTTTTATCTGCGCGATGTTTTCTTCCGTCAAGTCCATATACTGGATTGGAATTTCCGAAGCGTCTCCAATATAAACATTGACCCACTCATTGTATTCGGATGCATCTACCGGGTGCGTATCATCATATTGTCCGTCTTCCATGATATAGTAGACAAATCCCGTCCCGCTTTTATCTATATCACTTGGAAACGGATTATTTTGCGTGTCCGTTCCCGGAAAGTTTCTGTCCCATGCATCCACCATGCCAACCATTACATAACTATCCGAATCCGGATTGTATTGATATAGGCTGTATGGCCAAAAATCACCGGCACGTCCCTGATTATGCGACCATAATGCCTTGGCAGTACCGTTATTATAAAAAGTCAGCGACGGAAACTCATTCAGTTCCGTTTGTAGTGCTCCAGTCTCATCGTCATAGGCAAATACATATCCTGACATCCCCGCGGTAATTGTGGCAGAATACAATATTATAAGCTCTTCTTTTCCATCATTATCCACGTCATAAACGGCAAACTTGTTCTCAGACATATCACCCAGCGGTTCTCCTGCGTCGATGCCGTCAGGGAAAATATGGTTTTGGACCAGGTCTTCAAGTGCAGTAAAATATGCATCATGCATATCGTCAATATTATCGGCAGGTATATCAGGTTCTGACGGTGTGTCTGTTACCGTTGGCGAGGCCGGAAGAGACGATTTTTCACTATTATCATCTATATTTACTTCCTGGCTGCTGCCGCAGGCAGCAAGTGCCACACATAAAGATATAGAAAAAACAAAAAGTACTATTTTTTTCATTTAGAGGATTCTCCTTTTCACACAGAATATTATATAAATAATACACTTGTTCATAATACCACTCTTTTCTAAATAAAAAAAGACATACCTTCCGCCAGGCGGAAGGTATGTGTATCATCCTCATATTACTGCATTTATATATACTACGCGGGGAAAGCGACTCCCGCGCGCAGTATAATGTTCGGATAGGGCGTAAATTCTCCCGTACGGACTGCAAATTTTACATGCTTTGACATTTCCTTCAATTCCGTATGGGGTATTTTCCTTCCCTCTATTTCATTTAGCTTATCCTGGATATAGGATAAAAGTACAGGATTCTTGTCTTCGATTTCTTTCGCAATCGTATAAAATTCCACTTCCGTTTCTTCCAATATGGCATCAAGAGTCTGAATGAAGGTAGGAACGCCTCCGCAAAGTGCCAGATCCACAATCGGAATCCCCGGAGGAATCGGCATTCCTCCATCCCCTACCATAAATATATCCATATGTCCAAGCGCGGCGATATAGCCAGCGAGCTGCGCATTTATAATTCCTCTTTTCTTCATAGCACCATTCCCCGCTGTTTACTTGCTCTCGTTGCGAGCCATTAACGCCATCTTGGCCTGGAGATTCCTCTGGAACTGGTCAATGATTACGGCTAAAATAATTACCATACCTTTGATTACCATCTGCCAGAATTCAGACACTCCGCACATAACCATACCGTCGTTGATAACACCGATAACGAACGCGCCTACAATCGTACCGCCAATGGTTCCAATACCGCCCGCCATGGATGTTCCGCCTAATACGGCCGCTGCAATCGCATTCATTTCCCACGATTCTCCCGTTTTCGGGGTTGCTGCCGCCAACTGGGCAGAGGCGATAATACCGACTACCGCAGAACAGATACCGGAAATCATATATACAAGAATTTTCACCCGGTCTACCTTAACGCCGGACAGTTTTGCCGCCTTCTCATTTCCGCCGATAGAGAACACATGCCATCCAAACGATGTTTTCTTGAGAAGTACCGCGAAAATAAGTGCCAGAATAATCAGAATCAAAAGTCCTGCCGGAATTCCAAACACACTGGAACCAAAAAACCTAAATCCCTGATTTCCAAGTCCTTCATACCCTTTTAAATCGGAATAGGTAGCCCCCGACGAATGAATATTCGCAAATCCGCGCGCCATATACATCATACCCAGGGTGGCTATGAAGGGAGCCACTCGAAATCTCGTGATGATAATACCATTGATGATACCGATCAGCGCCCCCAGTAAAATGGAAATAACAACAATTACCGGAACACTGAAATATAAGGTCACTCCAAAAGCATTCAGCGCCAGGCCGTTCTGAATCAGCCCGCCTGCCACCATACCCGAAAGGCCTACAATTGCTCCTACCGATAAATCAATGCCTCCGGTAATGATAACATAGGTCATTCCAATTGCCAGAATCCCGTACAATGCGACATGCTTTCCAATCAAAAGCGCTGTATTCATGCTTAAAAAGTTGTCTGCCGCCACGCAGAAGAAGGCCAGCAAAACAATTAGTACAATAAAGGTTCTTCCCTTTAACAAAGTCATTACCAACGTACTGTTGGAACTTTTTCTATTCGAACTCATCTCCATATCTCCTTTTTACGATTGTTGATCGTGGTGGCCTTTATAAGACGCCAGCACTAATGCCTCTTCCCGGATTTCCTCTCCGCTCAATTCGCCCGTCTTAATTCCATTCGATAGTACGATTACACGGTCCGCGATCGAGATAATTTCCTTTAGCTCAGAGGAAATAACAATAATAGAAAGTCCCTGCTCCGCATATTGATTGATGATATCGAATACCTCTGTCTTTGCACCGATATCGATTCCTCTGCTGGGCTCATCCATTAACAGAATTTCAGGATTTGTCAAAATACCCTTTCCTATAACGACCTTTTGCTGATTTCCTCCGGACAGGGACAGAATCTGAAGCCTTTTATCCGCCACCTTGATATGGATATCCTTTATCTGGGATTCCACCATTTCATTTTCCTTTTTAAAGTCCACAAAGCCATATTTCGTATAATTTTTGAGCGCAGACAACGAGCAGTTTCGCCCGATATCCATCGTCTGCACCAGCCCCTCCCGCTGACGGTCCTCCGGAACGAGCGCAAAGCCTCTGTCAATCTGACCGGAAATGGACTTGATATCCATCTTCTTACCCTCAAGATACATATCTCCGGTATGCTCAGGCCTAAGTCCCATGATGCACTCGAAGACCTCAGTGCGCCCTGCTCCCATCAATCCGTAAATGCCAAGGATTTCTCCTTTTTTCAGCTCAAGGCTTACATCTTTAAGCAAGTAACCGCCACCGCTTTTCGGCAGTGTCAGTCCTTTGACTTCCAGTACATTTTCCCGTTTTGTCCAGTCAATTTCCCTGTCTTTCTTAGGATAGGACTTTCCTTCCCCGGTCATCTGCTTGACAATCCACGGTACATCTATATCACAGACGTCGGCATCTGCCACATATTTGCCATCCCGAAGGATGGTTACATGGTCTCCTATCTGCATAATTTCCTCTAACCGATGAGATATGTATACAATGGAGATTCCTTGTGCCGTCAGCTCCCTCATAATCTTAAAGAGAACCTGAACCTCCTGCTCTGAAAGCGACGAAGTAGGTTCATCCATAATCAATATCTTCAAATCATCTTCTATGAGATTGCGCGCAATCTCTATCATCTGCTGCTGTCCCACCCTAAGATCCCCTACCAGGGTCTCCACCGGGATGGGGTATTCCAATCTTGCCAGAATCTTTTCCGATTGCTCTTTATGGAATTTATTATCCATTCCAAGCCCTTTTTTCTTTTCCTTCGCCATAAAAATATTCTGAAAAACCGGAAGGTTGGGAAATAGATTCAGCTCTTGATGGATAATGCCGATTCCATACTTTCTCGCTTCTGTCGTATCCTTAAAACGGACTTCTTCCTCACCCATATAGAGCGTTCCCTCACTGGGCTGTTCGATCCCGGCGATCAGCTTCATAAGCGTAGATTTACCGGCACCGTTTTCACCGATCAATACGTTTACTTTTCCCGTAAGCAGATCAAAATCCACGTGATCCAATGCCTTTGTACCGGGATATATTTTACTGACGTCTTCTGCATGAAAACAGACTCCCTCTTTACACATATTTGCCATACCGAATACCTCCTGCCTTTATTTTACGGTTAGTTTTATCGGTGTAATCAACAACTCTTCGTTTCCATTTTCCGTAAAAGTACCTATGAAGTCTATGGATTTTCCGGTAAGCTCTGCAGGATTCGCGGGTTGAATTACATTGCTGTCGATCATGGAATGCAGTTCCTTGGAAATCGCTGCCCATTCCTCCTGATTGGTATAATCTCCGAAGTCGATGATGTCCAGAGCATCTCTCGTAGAGGAGCCTTTGTAAATGCTTCCTATCTGGAGCTTTATAATTTCCGGTCCGTCATAGCCGTCCAGCTTAACCGTCATATATCCTGCCTTCTTTTCCTGATTTACCTCTAATACCGTGCCGCTTCCTTTTACCGCATAGCTGATGCTTCCTGTTTTTCCCTCGGCATATTTGGAGGCAAGCGATTTCAAATCACCGTTCGCTTCGGTCAGCATGGCAACGATGTCCAATGCATTTTCTTCAATATTCGCCTGCGCACTTTCCCATAAACCGGAAACGCTTTCACCGGCATTGAACTCGACTTTACCGGTATACTTTCCTTCTTCACCGTTTTTTACGACCTTTACGCACCCCGTCATAGTCGTGATTACCAGAACACTTACGATAGCTAGGGATATTAATCTCCTTTTCATGGCGCTCTCCTGTCTTATCATTTTATACTTAAGGCCGGTTTACCAGCCTGATTTGCCAAACCATTACCAAAACTATACTACCATCAATTGACAAGGTCTCACACGGTCGGATAAAGGCAGATCATATGGTTCAGCGCGTGTAAGATCTCGTCAATCGATGGTATTAAAATAAGGATAAAATGGGAGCTATCAGAAGCCTTTTCGGCTTCTGATACCCCATTATAAATGCTATTCGGAATATACGAATGTTTTTAAATTGGCAACGTTATCTGCCGTAATTGCAAGGCAGTCCACCAATTGCTTTTCTTCCAATCCCGTAGTTCCTTCTTTTAAGTATTTATCCGCCTGCTCTACTGCCATTTCCGCGATAAGAGCGCATTGCTGAAGAGCGGTACCCGTCATCTTGCCTTCCTTAATTAAAGCAGCCGCTTCGTCAGAACCATCCACGCCGATAATCTTGATATCGCTTCTGCCTGCTGCCGCACAAGCCTCTGCCGCTCCTACTGCCATCGTGTCGTTGCCGCAGATAATACCGGTTATCTCCGGATTAGACTGCAGGATAGTCTCTGTCTTTTCATATCCCTGTGTCTGCTCCCAGTTCGCAGTCTGAACTGCTACACACTCCAAGGTGTCATACTGGTCGATCACTTCATGGAAAGCTGCCGAACGGACACCTGCATTGGTATCGGATTCCTTGCCCAGCAACTCAGCATATTTGCCTTCTTCGCCCATAGCTTCTACCCAGGCTTCCGCAATCGCCTTTGCTCCCTGATAGTTATTTGCAACGATCTGGGAAATAGCAACGCCTTCCTGATTGATTTCCCGATCGATCAAGAAAGTAGGAATTCCTGCATCTTTCGCTTTCTGAACCGCTTCTACCGTAGCATCCGCTCCGGCATTATCACAGATAATTGCCGCCGCTTTGTCCGCAATGGCATTATCGAACAGCTCTAACTGCTTCGTAGGGTCATCATCATGTGATGCTGCCTTTACTTCATAACCTAATTCCGTTGCTTTTGCGCTTGCCGTATCCGCTTCCGTCTTGAAGAACGGATTGGAGTGTGAAGGCGTGATAATATAAATAATATTGGAACCTCCCCCTGGAAGAACCTCTGTGGTCGCTTCTGCGCTCTCTTCGGTAGTTTCTGTCTGTTCTTCTGCCGGTGCCTGCTCCTGTGCCGGTGCCTCAGTTTCCGCCGGTGCCTGCGCCGGTGCCTCTGTTGCAGCTGATCCGCCGCAGCCTGCCAGCATGGTCACAGCCATTGCTGCACTCAGTAATACTCCTAACATTTTCTTCTTCATTTCTTGTCCTCCTTGATAAATATATAGTTTTATTTATACAGCCGTCCTTCTCATATGAAGCGGCCTAGATTACGGGCTTTGCCCGGAAATCTCATGTTATTTGGTAAGCACATGGGAAACAGCAGTTTTCCATCCGTTATACTTTTTTTCCCTTTCCTCTTTTTTCATCGAGGGTAAAAAAATCCTTCTCTCCATTCCATGAAATATGTCTTCTTTTTTGTAGATTCCTGCGGCGATGCCTGCCGCATACGCAGCTCCTATGCCCGACAGTTCCTCTGCCAACGGCACTTTTACAGGAATTCCTGCCATATCGCTTTGAAATTGCATCAAATATATATTGTGGGCCGGTCCGCCATCCGCACAAAGCTCTTCGATGGGGATGCCCGATTCCCGGCTCATTGCCTGTATCACATCGGTAATCTGATATCCGATGCTTTCCAAGCCAGCTTTTACGATTTCCGCCCGTTTCGTAGTCCTCGACATTCCCCATATCACCGCTCTGGCTTCGCTGTCCCAGTACGGGGCGCTAAGTCCCGTAAAAGCGGGGACAATATAGGTGGTATCCTGTTTATTCGCTTTTTCCGAAAGTTCTCCCGTCTCTCCGGGGTCGCTTATCATTTGAAGGTCATCCTTCAGCCATGAAATCACAGCGCCCGTATAGTTAATATTTCCTTCCAGAACATAATTTATTTTACCGCTCATTCCCCAGGCCAGGGATGTTACAACGCTTTCGCTGAAAATAGGGGTATCCCCGATATTCATCATGATAGAGGAGCCGGTTCCATAGGTGGCCTTTATCATTCCTTTGCTCAGACAGCCTTGCCCGAATAAGGCTCCATGGGAATCTCCCATTACGCCTCTGATACTTACTTTTTGTTTCAAAAACCCATCGAAATCGGCAGCGCCATAATCCCCGTCCGAATCAGTAACCTCTCCCAAAGCACAGATTGGAATTCCAAACAGTCCGCATATCTCTTCATCCCACGAAAGCGTCCGTATGTTAAAAAGCTGGGTTCTGGATGCATTGGAATAATCCGTTTTAAAAACCTTCCCTCCGGTAAGCCGGTATACCAGCCAGCTATCCACCGTCCCGCAGCATAGCTCCCCTTTTTTTGCCCTTTCCATAGCATATGGCACATTCTTAAGTATCCAAGAGATTTTCGCCGCTGAAAAATAAGGAGACAGTTTAAGCCCGGTACGGGAGCGTATCATATCCGCATGCCCATCCTTTTCAATTTCTTTACAAATCTCATCACCCCTCGCACACTGCCACACCACTGCGTTGTAGATTGGTTCTCCCGTAGCCCTATCCCACACAAGTGCGGTTTCTCTCTGGTTACTAATGCCGATAGCTTTGATTTCTTCCTTTGCCACTTCCGCCTTTTCCACCAGATTCTTTACCGCCTGTACTGTGTTGGCATATATTTCCTTCGGATCATGCTCTACCCAGCCATTATCATCTATCATCTGCTTATGGGGCAAGTCCGTTCTGCAAAGGATTTCTCCCCTTTGATCGAACAGCAGGGCCTTGGTGCCTTGGGTGCTTTGATCGATCCCAAGTATATATTCCGCCATTATGACAAATTCTCCTTCACCGTCTTCGCGATGCCCTGCGCATTCAGCCCATAGTAATCGAATACCTCTTTTGAAGTTCCCGTAATTACCGGTGTATCCGGAAGTGCCAGATTAATTACCTTTTTCGGACATTCCTTCGAAACTATCTGACTAACCATGGCACCCAATCCGCCAAACGGCGAATGCTCCTCTACGGAGATTATCACCTTTGCGTTTTTGGCAGCTTTGATTATTGCATCTCTATCGATTGGCTTTATGCAGTACATATCCAGTACCGAAACAGAAATACCTTGTTCCTTCAAAAGCATCGCCGCATCCAATGCCGGCTTTACCATTTCTCCGCAGGCAACGATAGCAGCATCAGTGCCTTCCGTCAGAAGATTTGCTTTGTCCATCTCAAAAGGGCAGTCCTCTTCCTCATAGACATCTTCCACCGGATTTCTTCCCACGCGGATGTATGCAGTTTTCTCGTCTGAAAGCAGAGACTCTATCAAGTGCTTCGTCTGGAACCTGTCGCTGGGCAGATAGACTCTCATATTGGGAATCGCGGACATCGCTGCAATATCCTGTGCTGAATGATGGCTCATTCCCAGCGCACCATAGCTCACTCCTCCGCTGATGCCTACCAGCGTCACATTAGTATCGGAATATGCGCAGTCAACCTTCGTCTGCTCATAGCTTCTTGTGGATAAGAAGCAGGCCGGAGATACAGCAAACGCTTTTTTTCCGCACTTTGCAAGTCCTGCCGCAATACTGACAAGGTTCTGCTCCGCAATCCCCACTTCTACAAACTGTTCCGGAAATTCCTGCGCATATGGTACCAGCGAGGCGCTCCCTCTGGAATCGCTGCACAATACGACGATATCCTTATCCCTCGCCGCTTTTTCCATTAATACTTCACAGATAGCCTGACGATTTGGTATCTTATTCATGAAGAGCCTCCTCCTTTCTCATTGCCAAGTCATTAACTATTATCTGATATTCTTCCGCACTTGGCAGCTTATGATGCCAATTCGCTTTATTCTCCATAATCTCGGAGCCAAAACCTTTTATGGTATCGGCAATGATAACGCTGGGCTTTCCCTTTGTACTTCTCGCTTCTTCAAATGCCTTTCTAAGCTCTTTATAATCATTTCCGTTTGCCGTTATTACGTGCCATCCGAATGCGCTCCATCTTTCTTCCTGGCTGTCGTGAGCCATTACGGCCTCCGTATTTCCGGAAATCTGCAGACGGTTTCTGTCCACTACCGCGCATAGATTATCCAGCTTATATTGATTTGCAGCCATTGCACCTTCCCATATGGAGCCCTCCGCCAATTCTCCGTCACCCATTACCGTGTAAACACGGTAGCTTTGTCCGTCCATTTTTCCTGCCAGAGCCATGCCCACGCATACCGGAAGCCCATGTCCCAGAGAACCGGAATTCATTTCGATTCCGGGAAGTTTATTATTAGGATGCCCGATAAACTTCGAGCCGAATTTCGAAAATTCACTGATGACTTGCTCTATCGGAAAAAACCCCTTTTTTGCCAAAACTGCATATAATGCCTCTACGGAATGTCCCTTGCTCATTACAAAACGGTCTCTATTCGGATCTTCGAAATTTTCAGGGCTGACATTCATCTGCTCAAAATACAATTCTGACAGGATATCTAATACGCTCATGTCTCCGCCGATATGTCCGCCCTTTCCGGCGATGATTATATCGACTACATCCTTTCTCAGGTCATAGGATAATGCCTTTAAATTTTCCATACGTTTTCCATTCCCTTCTTTTTATCTGACTAAAATTTGTTACTGCTCAGCCTACTGCCCGGCATATTTCTTATTCTCCTCGCAGGTATGCCTTAACATCTTCTTCGACAGGATCATACAGATCCGGTTTAATACCCATATATTTGCATGCTTCGTATAATACCGGAACAACGTCCTTATGTATACCTACACAGTGGTGTATATAAGGTCCTTCCACGATCTTGGCTTCCAATCTCTTGATATTATCCACTTCTACCCAAAGGTAAGTTCCCATTCCTTTCGGCCCCTCTATTCCCTTGGCATTTCCAAGGAGCAGCGAATATTCTCCGTTATCTCCGTCAAATCTCACAAGGCTTACATCTCCGTGTTTCGCTTCTGCCGTAATGCTTCCTGGATGGTCAAAGGCAAGAGGATAAGTAAGTTTCGGCTTTTCCCTCGCTATGGATATCGGCCATGGTCCGCAGTGCTGTAGCAGCTCTCCGTTCTCCACGTCAGGATGCCTTATCGTCCAGTCTGCAAAGAAACTTCTCGTCTCTCCCATGCCTGCCGCCTCCACCAGAAGCGAGGTAATAGCTCCGTGAATATCCGTTTCACACACTACTGGAATTCCCTCATCATTCATTAAGGAATTGGCCGCACAGGGCATGATTCCGATTTCCGACTGTAACTGATTCCAGCACTGGATTCCCACCGCCTGACAGCCGTATTTCTGAACCAGATTGCTCATCGCGACTTTTAGCGCCGCTACGTTTTCCAGCTCGTTTTCCTTTATCTGGATTTCCATATTCTCTTTGCAGTAAGCGACTACCTTCGCTACCTCCAGGCCTTGCACCTTAACCTTCTTTATTTCGTCGGTAAGTTCCGGCATAGGAATCGGTGCCAGCTGAATATTGAATTTTTCAAGCAGCTCTCCTTCATTGCACATGGTCGTCCAGAAATCAAAGGGCCTTGTAGAGATTTGCAGGATGCGCATATTCCGGAAAGTCTTTACCACATTGCACACCGCCAGAAAGTCTTTGATTCCTCTTTCGAATACAGGGTCGTTCAGCCTGCAATTGGTCATATAAGTAAATGGGACCTGAAATCTACGAAGTACCTTGCCGGTCGCGAACAGACCGCACTGCGTATCCCGAAGCCTCACTCCGTCCGGCTCCGGCCTTTCATCCAGTGGCCCCCAGAGAAGCACCGGCACATTCAGTTCCTTGGCCAGCCTCGCACATTCATATTCCGTGCCGAAATTGCAGTGAGGAAGGAAAAGTCCATCTATTTTCTCTTTCTTAAATTTTTCTGCTATTTGGTGCCTGTCTTCATCATTATAAAGAAGTCCTTCTTCGTTGATGTCCGTAATGTCTACAAAGGAAACTCCAAGCTCATTCAGTCTGTCCGCCGTCAGCCCTCTATATTTGATCGCATCCGGCGCACTGAAGATGCTTCTTCTCGTAGGCGCGAAACCCAATTTAATATTTTTCATAATCCGTCACTCCTTTTTCTATTTTCTTTTACACTATCTCTTTCTATGAAATCAGGACAAACCAGAATTTTGGTTTTTATGGCTTGTTCTGCTTTTCTCATTTCCACAATTCTCTGCACGGCCATTTCCCCCATAGCCTGCTTGGGCACCCTAAGGCTGGTCAGCCTTGGCGTCGATATTTCCGAAAACGGCAGGTCGTCAAATCCCACAATGGATACTTGTTCGGGAATCTGTATTCCCGCCTCCAGCATCGCTTTCATACAGCCCAGAGCAATCATGTCGTTATCTGCAAAAAACGCAGTGGGAAGTTTCGGCTGTGTTCTAAGGTAGGCCTGCATATCCTGATAGGCACCATCCATCGTCACCGATACGGTAATACTGTTTGCCGGATCGCAGGTCAGCCGATGAAGACTCATTCCTCTTTGGTAGCCTGCCTCCCTTGCCTCAAAGGCCTTTATTCGGAAAGCTCCTCTTAAATAACCGATTTCTTCATGCCCCTTTTCCACCAGATAATGGACGGCTTTTATTACCGCATCTTCGTTATTGATTAAGATTCCGTTGCAGTCCATCGTCTCATTCCAATAGTCCAAAGTCAAAAGAGTACACTTCGCATTTTCAAAAAAATGAAAATCCTCATCCATCAGCTCAGCTCCCACAAGCACTACTGTCGCCTGACTGTTTTTTGTCAATTCATGTACCCTCTTTTCAAAATCCTCTTCCCGCCTGTCCAAATACTGCATGACCATTTCAAAGCCAAGCCTTTTGCATTCATTTTGAAAGCCGTCCATAATCAGGTTGAAAAATGGAGTATCATCCGTTATCAGCCCGTTTGTCTTATACATTACGAAAAGTATCCTCTTCAATATGGGTTCTTCGAAATATTCCAGTTCTCTCGCCACTCTCATAATCGTTTCCGTAGTAGCCGGATTCACTCCCCTTTTATTATTGAGAGCATTTGAGACAGTCGCCGGAGAAAAACCTGTTGCCTCACTTATTGTACGGATGGTCGTCCTCATCACATTATTCCTTTTCTCCATTTGTTGAATTTTCTTTATAAACATTATTATAAACATTTTATATATTTGTTCAATAATTTTTATATCATTTTTGCCAAAAACGTCATTGTACACCATTTAGACTACTTAATTTTGTGTATTTTGTATAATTTTATGTAGGATTTTATTGTTCTCTATCCGTAATCTTCTTTCTTTAATGTAAATGTTTATATAAATTTTTATATAAACATTTACATTAAGATAAATAACTATCTTAGTAATACTTTGGAGAACACCCGGGACTTGCAAAAAATGTATATCAGCCTCTCCCAATATATAGTAAAATAAAGTTAGATTAATATTTGCTACAGCAGTTAGCCCGCCGCCGGCAGATTCATATAAACCGGCAGCACGCCGGTTCTGATTGGGAAAGGGGATATGATGGTAAAAATACCCGTAGACGGATTCACCGAAAACAATAAATATATTTGCAGGAACAGCAGTATTTATTTTTCATGTATCCTTAAAAATAAAGCAGATGATATCATATGGGGAAACCGAAAAGATTCGCCTGATTTCTTGCTTATGTGGAGCCCATATCAGGAAGGTTTTCAATTAATGGGAGCACCGATGCCTAAAGAAGATTGGATGGGATTTCGAACATGGTTCGACCATACGATAATTCCATTTCTGAAAAATCAAGGGCTGGATTACTTTGAGTATGGTACAGACACTAAAGAATTGGCAGACATGTTTCAGCAAATATTTATAGACATACATATTTTTTCGGCAAACCAAAAGTTCTTTTACTGGTCCGGGAAGAGTATCGAACTGCAGCCGCCTGCAGGATATGAAATCAAAAAGATAGACAGACCTTTTTTAAAAAAGAAATATCAAAATATAAAATTTATTCTGGACGAGTTGAAAAGGGCGTATGGTGATATAGAATCATATTTTGGGCATGGGATTGCCTATGCCGCAATATATGACAATACGGTGGCAGCAAGAGCAGATATGCTCTTTTGCGACAATGGGTATGGCAACATTTCCGTGAATACGGAACACAATCACCGCCAAAAAGGGCTGGCGGCATACTTGACGAATAAAACTATCGAGGAAACTTGCAAGCTTGGACTGCAGCCTATTTGGGATTGTACGGATGATAACTTGGCTTCGGAGAATACTGCCAAAAAATGCGGCTTCCATACGATGCGGGAAGATGTTATCTCTTGGTTTATGATAAATAGGAACAAAAGTGTGCTTCACACACTCTCGCGCTAAAATACTTCAGCAGCACAGCTTTTGTTCCGCGCGCGTAGCTGCGCATTGTTTGCCCGAAGGGCTTTTATGTAATAGGAGGAATTTCCTATTACATTAAAAAGGCTGCACATCGACCGGCTTTATCCAGCCATGTGCAGCCATCCGTTTACTTTATATAATTACTTTGTGTTCAAGTTCCTGTCTTTCACCGTCTCCCGTACTATGAATTTGGTACAAACTTGTGTTTTTACTACAATCTCATCTCTTCCTTCTATTAAATCTGCAATTCTCCGGACCGCTATTTTTCCCATTTCCGTATTGGGCACCCTCAAGGTTGTCAGTCGCGGAGAAGATATTTCGGAGAACGGCAAGTCATCGAATCCAACGATAGAAACATCATCAGGAATCCGATATCCTTTTTCCTGCAACGCTTTCATAGCCCCAAGCGCCATCAAATCATTATCCGCAAAAAAAGCCGTCGGCAAATCCGCCGCCGACTCCAGATAACCTTTCATATCCTGATAGGCTCCTTGTAAATTCGGCGTTACTGTAAACGTATATTTTTCCTGATATTCCAGTTTATTTTTACGAAGAGCAGTCTGATAACCTGCAAACCTCGAACGAAATCCTTTGATCCTATATGAGCCGCGGATATATCCAATTTGCTTATGCCCTTTTTCTATGAGATATTCGGTTGCCATCCTTGCGGCATCGGAATTATTGATCAACACCGAATTAAACTCCATATGCTCGTCCCAATGATCCATGATCAGCAGCGGGCATACCGCTTTTTTGAATATCTCCAGATCTCCTTCCAGCATCTCCGTAGCCAAAACCACCGCAGCGCTTCCGCTCTCGGCAATCAGATTCAACACTTGTCTCTCATAATCCGAATCCCTCTGATCCACGTTGCATATTACCATTTCATAATGGTATCTTCTGCATTCCTGCTCGAATCCGTTTATCAGGGAAGAAAAGAAAGGCGTATCGTCAATAATGGAGCCGTTCTTACGGAAAATCACCAATTTGATCTTGGTAATGGAGGTCTCGCTGATATAACCGGTCTCTCTTGCTATGCGAAGAATCTCTTCTGCAGTTTCTTTATTTACACCTTTTTTATGGTTCAGGGCATTGGATACCGTAGCAGGCGAATATCCGGTCATCGCGCTGATATCTCTAATACTTATTTTCACCTTACACACCTTCATTCATTAATATGATAGGAGCAATGTACATACCCGCTTCATTTTTTTCATCATATCATAATTTTGGATTTCAGTCTATTTGTTATTAGTCAAACAGTTTTTTCAAATTAGCCATATAAATGTCGGGTTGAATTTGGAGTAAAGATATCATCTTTTATTGTACGTGAATCTCTATCTGTAAAAGATACTTTGTGGAATCGATGGTAGAAGTCTCATCGAACAAGTACTCCTCATATGCGTCACCGCATACTTTCAGACCCGCTTCTTTAATATAATTAAGGACCCTGTCATATAGACCGGCGCTTTGTGAATATTCACCATACTCCCGCCCAATTACATACAAGCCTTTGGGTTTTTCTGAATTGCTCGGATAGCTGCCCCCGGATAAAGGGCAATAATAATACTGGGAAGGATGAGAAAAATTTCTTTTCATTAAATCCGAATGGGAAATAATCGAACCTGCAGGCAATCCGCGAATGATCCGATTATCGTTGCAGAAATCATAAAATTCCACAAGATAATACCAGCCGTCCAGTACATGACTGGTCTCCGGAAGCTTGGGACCCAGCAAAAGCGGTACAGCATCGTATTTCTTAACTTCAATAGCGTTAATATCATTCCTCACGATCATTCCCTTTTTCGTTAATCTAATTCGGGTATCCAGCATATAGTTAATCTGTTCCAGCGCTTGAATCTTTTCTTGAACCACAGTTTTTTGCACTTGCAGCATATCGACTAAATTTTCCGGCGAACGATTGCTCAGATAATCCTTAATTTGTTTTAAGGGCATGCCTATTTCCCGTAAAACAGTAATCACATTGGCAATATCGATCTGGGGATAAGTATAGTAACGATAGTTGTTATTTCTATCGATCTCCGCAGGCGAAAGAAGTCCTATTTTATCATAGAACAAAAGATTCCTTCGTGTAATCCCAGTCACATGAGCAAATTCACTTATTTTCATACGATACTTTTCCATTTTTTACCCTTTTTCGATTTATTAAAACATTTTATAATTCATAGCTTGACTGTTCAGTATATGTACAGTTTATAATAGCCAGTTGAACTAATCAATGTTTTTTTGGAGGAGTGTATGTTAAACAAAATTTTAAACATGAAACACATTAATAAGCAATTTTCCCGATATGTGATCCCATCCGTAATCG
Organism: Bacillota bacterium; assembly: GCA_023408815.1. Lineage (GTDB taxonomy): Bacteria > Bacillota > Clostridia > Lachnospirales > Lachnospiraceae > Kineothrix. The sequence continues at coordinate 28,164 of JAEYJO010000031.1, forward strand.
GAATGCTCGTTCAGGCACTATATGTTATACTGGACGGCGTTATCGTCGGGCAGGGTATCGGCGAGGTCGCACTGGGCGCTATCAATATCGTTTTCCCGTTCAGTATGCTGGTCATCGCTCTGGCTATGCTTATAGCCGTAGGCGGCGCAAATGTATACTCTTTTCATAAAGGGCAAGGAGAAACAGAAAAGGCGAACAATATATTCTGCCAATGTCTGGCATTAGCAGTCATGATAGGTATCGTTCTGGCATTAACGGGCTTTTTCTTTCGGGAGCAGATTTCTATCTTCCTGGGTGCTAACGAAGAATTATTGGTTCCTGCAGTTGCCTACCTCAAATGGTCGGCTCCCTTTTCTCTTATACAAATGGTCACATTCGGTCTTTCTGTTTTTGTGCGCAATGATAATAATCCTAAAATCGCCATGATCGGTTCTGTCTTTGGTGCTGTCATCAACGCAGCTCTCGACATTATTTTTATTCTCGTTCTTCATTATGGAATAGAGGTAGCAGCAATTACAAACGGCATCGGTATGGGTATTGAATTTCTTTTTTATATCAGCCATTTTATTTTTAAAAAGGGAGCTCTGCGCATTCGCAAGCCCGTCTTCCACTTTGGGGAAATAAAAAGAGTATTGAGCAACGGTATGGCTTCCTCGCTGATGGAATTCAGCGTGCCGGCCTTTACCTTTTCCTATAATCTTGCCGTGGTGCAGATTGCAGGAACACTTGGTGTATCCGCATATTCCATCGTCGGTTATGTATGTTCGATTATTAATATGGTAGTAATGGGCGTAGCACAGGGAGTGCAGCCCCTCATGAGCCTCTATCACGGTCAGGATGAGAAGAAGGGTTTTTCCTATGTGTACCATCTCGGAGTCATTACCAATATTGCCGCCTCCGTCGTATTGGTTGCTATTTGTGTAATCTTCGGAGAAAATATTGCCCCGCTGTTCCATACCGGCAATACTGCTTTAACCAGTCTAACCGCGCATATGCTCAGTCAATATCCATTTGCATATATTTTTATAGGAATTACTTTAATGAATATCCTCTATTTCCAGACCATGGAACGCAACATCTATGCAACGTTGCTTTCGTTTTTACGATGTCTCGGTTTTGTTCAGATTTTTTTACTGCTTTCGGTATTTGTTTTTCATGCCGAGGGGATCTATCTCACCTTTTTGGCCGGCGAATTGTGTCACTTTATTATTTCTCAGGCATTGGTAAGAAGGACAATGAAACATTATGTGCTATAATGCAAAGATGCCGCGGTCCGACATCTCATCTGTCAGGCCGCGGCATCACACATATCTATCTCACCCAAGCATAAACACCCTCATGCTAAGATTCCGTTTTTTTATTACTACTGCGCATTGGCAAAATAAGCATCCAACTGCGCATTTGCTTCATCCACTACCGTGCCCATTCCGGCAGATTCCAGCTTATTGAGGAATTCCGGCAATGCGGTCTCAGGATCGATTGCTCCAACACTAAGTGCCAACGCATATTCTTCACCTACGTTTGCCAAAGCAGCCAATTCTGTTTCAACATTAGTAGGATCGAACTGATATCCGAATGCAGGGATAGCTTTTGCACCTTCATAGTAAGGAATAAATGTTTTTGTAAAGAAGTCTTTACCTTCACCTTCCTGAGGAGGAAGCAGAGTGATGTTACCCATACCGTTTCTCCAAGGCTGATAGTTATCACGTTCAGCCGTAAATACTACGAGTCCGTCATCATTTAAGTTGTAATGAGTACCTTCAACACCATACTCTAACAATGTAATTAAATAAGGATCTGTGTTCAGCAGGTTAAGGAATGCCATTGCTCTTTCAGGATTCTTGGAAGATGTAGAAATAGCCATCATAGCGCCCTGTGTAGATGTCTTATCTACGTAAGGAGGTGTACAGGGAACGAATGCAACTTCAATACCGCGTTCCTGACTTGCCTGTACCTCATATCCCAAAGCGTAAGACTGCGTACCGATCAGGTAAGCGCCTTCCAGCTGCTTGGAAGTACGTAAATCGTTTGCTGTCTGCTTGTTTGCACATCCGGGATCGATATAGCCCGCCTGATAGTATTCACGAGTCTGCTCTACGAATTTCTTATATTCTTCCGTAGCAAATTTGTTAACAATCTTGCTTCCGATATCTGTGGAAACGTCCGTAGGATCGATATAATAAGATAATACGTTAAGGCTTCCTGCGTCGCCGTTTACGATGATAGAATTATCTACCATTCTTTCCAGAACAGCACCTTCAACGAGCAGCGGATAGAAGTCAGCGCCTTCGCCTTCTTTAACGGTCTTAAGAATGTCGCCGAAACCATAGTAATCGGTATTCTTGATGTCATCTACGGTATAGCCGTATTTCTCTAACAAGGTCACGTTAACATCCCATGTGTTCTGTGTTCCAAAATCCTTGAATGCCGGAAGAGCGTAAACGCCGTATCCGTCGGAACCTTCGATTTCAGCACCGGTCTTTAATACTTCCGGAAGAGCATTCCAGATGTCGCTGCCGTAGTTTGCGAGTAAATTGGTTTCCGGATCATCAAGGCGTACCCAGGCGCCTTTTTTCGCAAAAGAGTTGTACTCATTTGCGGACCAGGAACATGTAAAGTAAATATCTACATCGTCGCCGCCGTTGATTGCAAGCGTAGAACCTTCATCGAAGTCACCCCATGTTCCCCAGATAGGCTCAAGAGTAACATTCAACTTCTCACCGAGGTATTCGTTTACTTTTTCCATAACCGCCTTATCGTCATTTACGGTGCTTCCATGGAGATACCATTTTAAGGTAACAGGCTCGGAAGTGTCCAAAGCTGCTGCTTCCGCAGGGGCCTCTGCTGTTTCTTCCGCAGCAGGCGTTTCTGCCGTTTCTGTTGTTTCTGTTGCATCAGTAGCTGTTTCCGTACTGCCGGTGCTGCCGCATCCTGCTAACATCGTAGCTGACATGGCGATACAAAGCACGAGTGATAATAATTTTTTCTTCATGTTTACCTCCCTAAAAAAATTTATAGTTTTATGTAAGTGGCGTTATTGCCAGACCTACCGTGTGGATGGGCATCAGCCCTTTACGGAGCCTATCGTAAGGCCCGCAATGATGTATCTTTGGAAGAACGGATACGCAAAAGCGATGGGAACTACGATCAGTACTACCAAGGCCATCCTAAGACTCTGCGTAGGCAGCTTGCTGGCGGCCGCAGCCGCATCCGCTCCCATGTTGGCGCTGTTTTTTGCCAGATATTCCACATTCCTCTGCATCTGCATAAGCAAATATTGAAGCGGAATCTTTGCTCTATCTCTTACGTACAGCAGAGCGATGAACCATTCGTTCCAGAATGCCAGGGCATTGAGCAATGCGATAGTCGCAATACCGGGCTTCGCGATCGGTACGATAATGCGGAATAACGTATTGTATTCCCCGCTGCCGTCGATAGCCGCAGCCTCGATCAGCTCCTCGGGAACAGAACTCTGGAAGAATGTTCTCATAACGATAATATTGAACGGATTTACCAAAAGCGGTACGATAAGCGCTGCATAGTTATCGCTGAGTCCCAGCATCTGTTTGCATACCATGTAAGTCGGTACCAACCCTCCTCCGAACAACATGGTAAAAAAGCTAAAAAAGGAGAAAAAGCTTCTATACTTGAAATCCCTGCGGAAAAGTGCATACGAATACAGAACACAAATCAATACACTGAGCACCGTACCTACTATCGTAATAAAAAAGCTGTTGAAATAGGACAACCATAGCTGGTCTCCCAGTTTCATTATATATTTATAAGCCTCTATTCCCCAGGACAGCGGAACAAAAGAGTATCCGATCTGTCTGATGCTTTCTTCCGTCGTAAACGAAATAATTACAACGAAGATGAATGGAATAACGCATGCCGCGCAAAACAATGTCATAACGATATTGATAACGATTTCTGCCGGAACACTTACTGCGTTAATAGGCCTTTTTCTCTTGTGACCTAAAGCCATCTGTGCATTTTTACTCACTTTTATTCCCTCCATTAGAACAAGCTGCTGTCCTTGTCAAATTTACTTACAATACCGTTAGCAACCATGATGCATATAAATCCGACAACATTCTGCAAAAGTCCGGCCGCCGTCGTCATACCGTAATTCTGCGTCGCAATCATCGCACGGTATACGTAAGTATCGATTACCTGCGTTACCGACATAATCGGTCCGGAGCTCATCGGCACCTGATAGAACAATCCAAAATCGGCGTTGAAAATCTTGCCTACCGCCAGTATGAAGAGTATAATAATCATTGTTTTTAAATGAGGCAGCGTCACGTAGAAAACCTGCTGCATCTTCGACGCTCCGTCGATACTGGCCGCTTCGTACTGTGTCGCATCGATACCCGTTATAGCTGCCAGATATAAGATAACTGAATATCCGGTGCTCTTCCATATGTAAGCTATCGTCAATATATACGGCCAGGGTCCCGTAGTGTTATAAAAATCAATGGGCTTCATGCCCCAATTCTGCATGGCATGCGTCAAAAGTCCGTTAGTCGGATCCAAAAACGCCTGCAGGAAGTAGCTCGCTACTACCCAGCTCAAAAAGTAAGGGAAAAACATCAATGTCTGATAGGTTTTCGCAACGAACTTTTTGGTAACCTCATTCAATATAACAGCAAAGGTTACAGAAATCAGCAGTCCCAATATGATGAAGACTATGTTGTAACCCAAAGTATTTCGAATCATAATCCATGAATCGCTGGTCGCAAATAGAAACTTAAAATTTTTCAGTCCTACCAACTTGCTATGCATTATATTATTAATTAACGACGGCGCTTTCGTGTAAATTTTATAATCCTGAAATGCCATCACGATGCCGAACATCGGCAGGTAGCGAATCAGTATCAGCCAAATAGCTCCGGGCGCCACCATGGTAAGCAGCATAAATGTCTTCTTTCTTCTCGCCGAAACCGTCGTATGTGCCTTCTTCGCAACAGATACTCGTGACATTCTATCTCTCCTCTCGTTTGTCCTTATCTTCAAGTCTGAAATCATTTTGTATCTTGTGATTTCTTAAGTAAATCATACACAAAAGCCTCCTTTCTTACCATTTCTTATGTTGCCCTTTTTTGTATATTATTGTGCACATATTTCGTTACTGTTCAGTCCTTTCTCAGTAACAAATGATTTATTGCCAAAAGTGTGCCGTTGGTGTATATTTAAAATAAATTTTTTATAAGGAGTTATGGAATATGTGGATTGCTGATCAATGGAAAGATTATGAAGTAATAGATACCTCTTCCGGGGAAAAATTAGAAAGGTGGGGCGATTATCTCTTAGTCCGTCCGGATCCTCAGGTCATATGGAATACCGAGAAAAAGAATGCCGGATGGAAAAAGAAAAACGGCCATTATCACCGCAGCGCCAAGGGCGGCGGAGAATGGGAGTTCTTCAATCTTCCCGACGAATGGAGCATAAAATATCGAGAGCTCACCTTTCATTTGAAACCATTCAGCTTCAAGCATACGGGACTTTTTCCCGAGCAGGCGGTGAACTGGGACTGGTTCTCCTCCCTGATCGCGCAGGCGGACAGACCCATTAAGGTGCTCAATCTGTTCGCTTATACCGGAGGCGCTACTCTCGCTGCTGCGAAAGCAGGAGCTCAGGTCACTCACGTGGATGCTTCCAAGGGTATGGTAAACTGGGCAAAGGAAAATGCCGCCGCTTCCGGACTTGTTGATTCTCCTATCCGCTGGCTTGTGGACGACTGTGTCAAATTCGTAGAGCGGGAGATCCGCCGGGGCAGCACCTATGATGCTATCATTATGGACCCTCCCTCCTATGGACGCGGCCCAAAGGGCGAAATATGGAAAATAGAAGAGAGTATCTTTCCCCTCATTGAACTGACGGCAAAAATACTCTCTAAAGATGCACTTTTTTATTTAGTTAATTCTTACACTACCGGACTGCAGCCGGCAGTACTTTCTTATATGATCCACCTCTCCGTCGCCTCCAAGCTCGGCGGACATGTATCTGCCGAAGAAATCGGGCTTCCGGTAGCGGACAGCGGCCTCATTCTTCCCTGCGGCGCCTCCGGCAGGTGGCAAAGGAATGCGTAAGCGTTGTTATATGCCTTGAACGCCAAAAGCGATCAGCATGACTAGCACAATAAGAATATAAATCGCCAGTACCACGCCCGCAATAATCAAGTAAGCCTTAAAAAAGTTGGATTTGCTCTTCTTTTCCGTCTTGCTGAATGCCCATACAAAAACTAAGACGATGCCCACGCAAGGTACGAACATAGCTAAAAGCAAAGAAACTAGCCATTCGCCCACACTCATTGGCTCCTCCAGCTCCTGCTGATAACCGCCCTGTGATGGATATTGGTAGCCTTGGCCCCCCTGCTGGCCGTAGCTGTAGCCTTGATTCGGGCTGTTGTTCCCATAGCTGTTCTGCTGACCGTAAGCGTAGCCTTGGCCCTGATTGTTATCTCCATACGGCTCCGGTCCGGTTCCGGTAAATACACCACCCTGCTGTGTCCCATCATTTGGGTACATGTTGTTGTTATCCATCGTATGATTTCCTCCCTCATTTATGTGTACTCTTTTTCCTCACTATATACGGTATTCATTTTATCATATACCTAATAACCTATGCAATATTTCTCTGTAGCCGGGGACATATCTTTCCAAAAAGCCGCCTCCTGTATAGACATACGGCGGCCTTTCGGGAAACACGGTGTACATTCTCCAGACATATACTGCGAGCATAGCGATCCCAATAATTATCAGCCCGGTTTTCCAACCTTTTATCCTTTTTCCGAGGATATAGCGGCATATCACGCAGTAGCCGATAAATAGTATAACAGGAAGCGCCATGGGATTGAGATTCCATGAGCGCACGAACTGTCCGGTCAGCATGAAAAATACGGCCCGCGTCATTCCGCAGCCCGCACAAGGAAAGCCCGTCAGTATGACCAGCGGGCAAAATGCGTGATATATAGCGTGTACCATAATGTAGTAAGCCGTAAAAGCAAGCATGACTTCCTTAGCATTCCACAAATCCGCTCCTATTCGCTTACCTATCCCCTTTATCCTCTGCTTCATGCTCCCTCCCGCTAAAAATCCACTAACTTGTTACTTCCCCGCAATATATTACCGGCTTTCCGCCCTGCACTTCGTCACTGGCTTTCTATCCTGCTGTTCAGCTCCTCGAGATACATCCAGCGGTCCATTCTCTCTTCCAGCTTCTGCTCGGTTTCTTCCTTTTCCTTCGTCAGCTCATTTAATTTTATGAAATCCGTGGAAGCCCGGAGAATTCTTTCATCCAATACCTCAAGATATTCCTCCAGCTTCGCGATTTCACCTTCTATCGTTTCGTAATCTTTCTGTTCTTTATAAGTAAACTTAAGCTTGGATGACTGTGCCTTCCAGCTCTTTTTTCCGTCTTTTTCTTCTGCCCTATTTACGGCACTGCTCTTTGCCGCTTTCCCGCCGAATCGTCCATCTGATTCTCCCGAAGCCAGTGCAGCGTTCATAGCTTCCTTCTTATCGGCATAATCCGTATACCCGCCTTCATATTGGCGCAGCTTCCCGTTTCCTTCAAAAGCAAAAATCCTGCGCACCGTTCGGTCTAAAAAGTATCTGTCATGGGAAACGGTTATAACGATTCCGGGAAACCGGTCCAGATAGTCCTCTAACACCGTCAGAGTAGCAATATCCAAATCATTGGTCGGCTCGTCCAGAATCAGTACATTGGGAGCCCCCATAAGCACCTTCAGCAGGTTAAGTCTGCGCTTCTCCCCTCCCGACAGTTTGCCGACCAGAGTATACTGCTCACTTCCGGAAAACAAAAAACGTTCCAGCATCTGAGAGGCCGTAATGCTTCCATCCTCGGTCTTCACATATTCCGCCACATCTCTGATATAATCGATGACCTTTTTGCCCTGCGGCATCTCCAGAGCGGCTATCTCCTGCGCATAGTAACCGATTTTAACAGTCTGTCCTATCTCCACCCTTCCTGAATCCGGTTCGCACTGCCCTGTCAGTATCTTCATAAGTGTCGTCTTCCCGCATCCGTTTTCACCGATAAATCCGATTCTGTCTTCTTTCAGGAAAAGATAGGAAAAATCATCGATTAAGACCTTTTCCCCGTAACACTTGCTGACATGACTGATTTCCACTGTGGTTTTTCCCAGCCGCGAAGCTACCGAACTCATCTCCACCTTTGCATCATAAGAAGGAGCCTGCGACTGCTTCAGCTCCTCATATCTCTCCAGTCTCGCTTTTTGCTTGGTGGAACGAGCTCTCGCTCCGCGCTTCACCCATTCCAACTCTGTGCGCAGAATGGACTGCCTCTTTCTCTCCCCTGCAAAGGCTTCGTCCTCGCGCAACGCTTTTAGCTCTAAGTAGCCGGAATAATTCGCCTGATAGGAATATATCTGCCCTTTATCAATTTCCACGATTCTATTCGACACGCTGTCAAGAAAATAGCGGTCATGAGTTACCATAACGATAGCTCCGCTTCTCTTTTTCAGCATGTCCTCCAGCCAATCCGCCATCTCGTTATCCAAATGGTTAGTAGGCTCATCCAGAATGAGGATATCCGCCGGAGAAAGCAGCGCCGCTGCTAACGCCAGTCTTTTTCTCTGTCCGCCGGAAAGAGTTCCGCATTTCGCCGTCACATCTGCGATTCCAATCCGCATCAGCATAGCCTTGGCATCACTTTCCTTAGCCCAGACTTCCTCGCCCACGCCCTCCGCGCGAAATTTCTCCTTCGTCTCCTTCATCACTGCCTGTAAGGCGGTTTCTTCTTCATCGAAGCTCGGGTGCTGGGACAGATAGGTGCAGATGACATGGTTGGCCCGAATGACATTTCCTTCATCCGGCTCCTCCAGTCCCGCCATCATCTTCAGCAAAGTGGACTTTCCGGTTCCGTTGATGCCGATAACTCCTACTTTCTCCCCTTCCTGCAGATAAAAAGAGGTATGATCGAACAATTTTCTCTCGCCGAAGGCTTTTACTATATTCTCAACTGTAAGTATATTCATAAATATTATAACTCCTAATATCCCCCATACGGTATTCCTCCGCCGCAGCACATTCCGCCGCCTCCGCAGCAAATATTGCATATCATATTAGCGATGCACAGCTTGACACATATATTTCCGTTCCCCACATAAGGGTTTCCATAGGTATACTGTCTCTGCTGATACTGCATGCCGCCGTTTTCAAACCGGTATGCCAGGTTACTGTAATCCGGATTACCAGGCTCCATGGCCGCCGCACGTTTGGAATGCTCCATGGCCGCCACGTTATTTCCCAGTCCCGCATGGGCAAGTGCACTATAATAATACCACCTTGCACCCTTTTCGTCCATGCCGTCAAGCACAGTTCTCGCTTCTTTATAATATCCGTTTCTTATATAATTGCCTGCAGCACGCAAATGGCCGTCCTCTTCATAGCCCGTGCTGGTGCTGTCTCCGAAACCTCCAAACCCGCCAAATCCCCCAAAACTGCCACTTCCATAGCCATCGAATCCTCCTCTGCCATAACCACCATAGCCGCGGCTTCCATAGCTTCCGCTTCCATAGCCGCCATAGCTGGAGTCACTTCCATAACCCTCCGTGCGTTCCTTCATAATCTGGCTGTAGGCCTCCTGAATGGTCTTGAACTTTTCCTCCGCCTGTACTTTATTCGGGCTGTTGATGTTAGCGTCGGGATGGTATTTTCTGCTCAGCGCTCTGTATGCTTTTTTTATCTCTTCTTCGGTAGCATCCGGAGATACCCCAAGTATTTCATAAGGATTTATCATTGTTCCTGCGCCTGCCCCTTTTCTTTTGCTTCTCTTTCCGAGTGTATTTTTTCGTAACGGTACCATACTCCCGAATAGATGATATTTCTAAGGATCTCGATATGGTCTAGGATCGGCAGCTTTTCGAATTCTCTGGAGCATTCAGACATCATCATGACCAGAATGCTTCTGCACTGCTCCTCGAAATCAGGATATTCATATAACTTGTAAAAGGGATTATAATTTCCTTCCTTCAAGTCTTTTTCTATGTCCTCATAAGCATCGCACAAATAGATGAATTTTCCCAGGTATAAACCCATTTTGTAGAGGTTCTCTTTCCATTCATCATCCTTATATACCGTGATTTGCGCCATGACCTCTCCAAACAAGCGGGACATTTCATCAATGTCTGCACAACCGTCTATTTCCTTCTTGGTAAGCTGCTCCATCAATGCTTCAATACGGCGAACCTTACATCCATACTTCTGCTCCAAGTGATGATATCCCTTCTTAAGCAGCTGTGCATATAACAGCCTGCCGTATTTCTTATTATCCATCCAGTCATCCTTGCATTTGTAATAGGACAGCAAAATGTTCATATCCGCCGCATATTCCGTGTATTCATTTATCTTCGTCATATGCCTTTCGAAGGGATGTGCGACACATTTGCAATAATCCGTCTCTGTCTCCGATTCGTACAAGCCGGAAAGCAGCATGATGATGAAGGTCATATCATAGGACAGCGTCATCTGCCCCGTCAAACCGTATTTTTCTTTTAATACTTTGCATAAACCGCAGTAATAGGCTTGATAGATATCAAATTCCTTGAATTTCATATCACCTTTGTTGATAATTATATATCCAAACATCGTATCACCTCATATATCTCATATAGTAACCAACATTTATAATTTTCTATCAATATCATCGCTCGACAAGGTCTTACACGCCCTGAACGATGGTACTCTATTATCCTACCGTTTTAAGCCGTATATATCAATAAAACTGCTATAAACAATTTATTAAAAAAAGAGTCCTTTTTATCAATACAGCAGACCAGTACATCGTCCTGCAAATAACTCGACCAATTTAGACAAGCAATGGGGCGCGTTAATTTGAAGACGATATACTTTCCAGCATTCTCCGAAAAGACTCTTCAAACCGCACATCGTCCTCCTCCGTTCTCTTCCTCGGCCCTTTTAAATGGCTCTTACCGGATTTACGCCTCTCCGATTTGGCGATATGACGCTCCATAAGCATCGTGTCAATATTCTCGTCGGTATACCTTTTTCCGCTTTGGTGAATGGCTCGCACACCTTTTCCCAACGCCATGACCGCTACTCCGTAATCCTGCGTTACTATAACGTCCCCGCGTTCGCTCAAGGAAAACAGCTTGAAATCCGCCGCATCGGCTCCTCTGTCCACGATTACCACCTCGGAATATGCCGAGCGGAGAACATGGGCATTGTCGCAAACTAAAAATACCGGAATATTCTTCTCCTTTGCCACTCTTTCCACAATCGCTACCACGGGGCAGGCGTCGGCATCCACAAGAATCTTCATATTATATCTCCATCTTTCTCTTTATTTTCTTCCAAACAGCCATAGTAATGTACTTTTTCCTATCATGCCACACCGCCTGCGCTGCGTCAACAATCTTGTACGGAACAAAAGTGTGTTTTATCAGGAGACTTATATGGCTCCCGCAAACACACTTCTTATTTTTTATTGATTTATATCTGCTCAGCGCAGGTTATAAGGGACTTTATATTTTCTTTTGAGGAATTATCACTGGACCTTTCAAACAGGCGGAGCATTCCCATATCCTCCTGCGTCTTATCCTTCTTCTTTTCCAGCACCTTATACATGGTCTTTAACATAGTTTTGGAGAAGAAACCCATTTTTTCAAAATTAATTCCTCCCTCTAAATAAAAGAAAGGAATTTCCTTCTGTTCCTCTTTGGAAAGGTTATTGTCCTTTACTGTAAGAATAACTTCCTCCGCCTTCATAGGCGCACCGCCAACCGCATATACGATCAGCTTCTTACCGCCCAGCTCAGGCATTTTCTTCACTTTATCCCATCCGTTTATCTTTCCTGCCATGATACCTGCACCATAGATAATTACATCTTTCTCCTTCCAGCGCTGCAGCGTCATATCCTTGCAGCTTACCGCTTCGAATGCAAGCTCTTCCGCTATCCATTTTCCGTATCTCTCGCTAAACCCTGTCTTGCTGTTATACACCACGATTCGCTCCATTTACTTTTCCTCCCTGATTGCAATAAGATTTTTCTCAATTTTCGTCATTACCTTATAAGTAAGCTGCACTTCCTCCTTTGTGATTCCTTCATAAAGCCCCGCCATGAATCTCTCCTCCTGCTCACGATATCTATCGCTCAATATTCCCATTTTCTCCGTCGCCGCTACTCTTATTTTCCTTCTGTCCTCCTTATCGTAAAAAGTAGTGACAAATCCTGCCCTTTCCAACTTATTGACAATCTGCTTCACGTTCTGATGCGAACTTCCCATCACATCCGCAAGTTCATTAATCATGGGAGGGGTCTCTTTAAATAACGAAAGGCAGATGAGAAGAAAAAACTGCTTACACGTAATTTCCTCATAAAAAGCATCTCCCGCAGTCTGCAAGCGGTTCCCGAATGCAAAGAACAAACCGAACAGAGCTCTTTCGTCATCGAAATCCTCCAGTAACCTGTCTCTGTCTATACTCATGATATTTAACTCCTTACAATAATTTTCATTTCATTATGTAATATATTACATAATGTGTTTTTTGTCAATCGACGGCGAAGCCGGAACAAAATTTTGCCCTTATCCAACCGCATAAGACCTTGCCAATTGATAGCAGCTTCCCTTATAATATTATTCGGGAGTGATGTTCATATGAATTATTGGAAAAAAATAAGAAATCAGTTGATTTTCACAGGACTTGCAATACCCCTCGGCATAGCTGCCGGGTCTATCGCCGCTTTGTTCGGCAGGGTTCTGCTTTACATAGGGAATATCAGAGAAGAATATATTTACTTTTTGCTTCCTTTTCTCGGCATCATCGGCGTCCTTATCTTATGGGGCTATCAGAAATTCGGAGGCACTAGCAGTAAGGGAATGGCTTTGCTCTTTGAAGCCGGACACGGCTCCAAAGAAACGATACCTCTCCGTTTGATTCCCTTCGTTATTATTGGAACATGGCTTACTCATCTGTTCGGCGGAAGTGCCGGAAGAGAGGGAGTGGCTGTTCAGATAGGAGGAGCACTGGGGCATACGCTCGGCAGGCGTTTTTCCATAGAGAACGGAGAAAAAATATTATTACTTACGGGGAATGGCCGCCGGTTTTTCCGGCTTGTTCAGAACGCCCCTCGCCGCTACCTTTTTCGCCCTTGAGGTGATGACCGTGGGCGTACTGGAATACAAGGCCCTGCTTCCGGCTTTGACTGCGGCATTTACCGCAAGCTATATTTCCGGCGTACTGGGGCTTGAAAAATTTTCCTATGTTCTGTCAAAGAACTTTTCTTTTTCGCCATCCCTGCTTTTCAAGATACTTCTCCTCGGCATTTTATTCGGGATAATAGGACGGTTATTTTCCTATTTCCTGCATAGGACAAAAAAAGGCTTTTCTGAGAAGGTAAAAAATCCTCTTCTGCGCATTCTGATTGCCGGTACCGCAATCGGTATTCTTTCTCTGCTATGTTTTCAGGGAAGATACTCGGGACTCGGTACCAACTTAATTTCCATGAGCCTTAACGAAGGCATCTATTCGTGGGATTTCGCCTTCAAATTTCTCTTTACGGTGCTTACTTTATCGGCAGGATTTCAGGGCGGAGAGGTCACTCCTTTGTTTTCCATCGGTGCAACTTTCGGCGCATTCCTTGCTTCGCTGCTCGGCTTACCCATCGCCTTCGCAGCGGCGTTAGGCTACGCGGCAGTATTCGGCAGTGCCAGCAATACTCTGATCGCTCCCATCCTGATAGGTGCGGAGGTCTTCGGCCCCGAAATGCTGCCTTACTTCATCGCGGTGTGCGGACTCGCCTATGTCTGCAACGGTAATTTGTCGATTTACCCTCTTCAGAAAAAGAAAAAGTGAGGCTATCTAATCTCCAGCCTTCCGAAGCTTTTCAACTGCAGCAGTTTTTCAATGGCTTTGTTGGACTTCCACCAATTCTCACTAATGGCGAACGCCTCAGGATATTTTCCGCCGTTATACCACTCCCATGGAATATCCCAGACTCCATTTTCAGGGCGCTCGTCAATTATGGCATCCAGGGCCTTCTGTACTTCTTCTTTATTTTCCTCATAATACCTGCTCTCCGGAGACCATACGAACTCCAGCGGATTCGCCATGAAATTGTCTTTTTCCGTTTCTATCTTTTCCCGTACCGCATGGGAAACCCTTTCACATAGATATGTAAAGTCAAATTCCTCCGTAAGCCCTGCTGCCTCTATATCCTCCAGCAACTCACAATAGCCTCCTACTCCCATATCTCCCAATCGCGCTGTTCCCCTTAACCGCTCAATCAACGAGTTCGTATATTCCTTTGCCATCCGATACAAGCCCGACTCTTTTTCTCCATACCGGAGGATGAAACCACATAGGCTTGCCGTCGTTCCTATACTCTGGAACTCATTGTCCTTCGGATTATAATCCCACCAGATGCCGTGAGGGTAATTATCGTTAGACGGAATTGTAAAGATCCATCCGTAATCCGCCCTGTGCTCCGTATTCTCCAAATAACGGAACATTCCGCGGTAAAATGGATGCTCCATATCGAGGAACTCTATCTGCCGCAGCAGTTTTATGACGATCTGCGCATTGTACGGAGTAGAATCCGGATTCCAGCTATCCGGGTCGATCGTATTGCCAAATCCGCCATCACTATTCCGATAGCTTGATAAGGCCGATAGAACAGCATCTTTGCTTCCATCTTCAAACCAGTATTGCCATAATGCGAAGTCCAGCGGCCTCGCATTCCGATAAACCCAATTTTTAATTTCCTGAAATGCGTCAAAACTCAGTTTTTTCATGTCTTTTCTCCTTCGGATGATCCAAACTTTATTCCATAATAAAATATATCCGCCGCTTTGTGTTGTAAAAAAGCGACGGATTCGCGATCATCTAAACTCTACCGGACACTCATCTATAATCTGCCGATATCTAAAGCAATGAATATCATGGTCATTAATAATCCCACAGGCTTGCAGATGAGAATACACCGTGATGGAGCCAAGATACTTAAATCCCCTCTTTTTCAGTTCCTTGCTTACCACATCCGACAAATCATTGCTGGCGACCGGCACTATTCTATGATTCTCATAAATAATGCTCTTATACCCGCTATATCCCCACAGAAATTCATCAAAGGATCCGAATTCATCGATTATTTTCTTATATGCTCTCGCATTGTCGATAACCGCACGAATTTTTCGAATCGATTTTATCATATCTCCGGTTTCCATGATTCTATCTATATCCGCATCACCGTACAAGGCAATTTTCTCATAATCGAAATCATCAAAGCACTTACGGAAGGTTTCTCTCTTCTTAAGCATCATCGTCCAGTTCAGCCCGCACTGCATGACCTCCATCATAAGAAATTCAAAATGTTTCCTGTCGTCATGCAACGGAATTCCCCATTCCTTATCATGGTACTCTTCATTGATCCCGCCGTCCTTACACCAATTACATTTATCCATACATAGCTCTCCTTTCGAAGCTTACATCCCTATTCTGTAACAGCCGCATAAACATCCTGAATCTCCTGAACAATCTGCTCAGGAATAGGTGCAGGCTGAAGCTGCGGCCTGGCGATATAGTATCCCTGCAAATAATCAACACCCAAGTGAATAAGCGTACGAAGCTCTTCGTAGGTCTCCACTCCCTCCGCGATCACGCGTATGTCACGACCTTCGGTATAGGACAGCAGATTCTGCAAAAGCTTGCGCCGGTTAGCATCGTTATCGATATTGCGCACGATAGAAATATCCAGCTTTACAAAGTCCGGCTTAATGGCCAGTAAAGCAGTATCGGAATTGTATCCGGTACCAAAGTCATCCAAAGCAATCTGACAGTTCCACTTCGCCGCCCACTCCAGTTTTCTGCGCGTCTCCATTTCGGTGGAGCGTTCCTCTTCCGTAATCTCAATAATCACCCTTGAAAGCAAATGCGAAAACCTCTCTTGAATATACTTCTCGTCCTTGGCATTCAATTGCTGACTGGCAATGGAATTCACGAATATACGGATAGAAGATGCTGTATCCGGCAGCTTCTCGAATGCCGCGAGGCTCTGCCGCCAAGTCAGTCTCTCTATCCCATAGAGCTTAGACTGCGACTTCGCTAACATCAGTACTTCTCCCGGAGACTTGATGCTTTCCAGCGTAGGACGCATTAAAGCTTCATATCCGAATACCTCTCCATTTCTCGCATCCACGATAGGCTGGAAGTGGAAAGTCACCTTCTCCTTATCTATGAGACGGTTGATTTCCTCCTGATTCTGTAATAAATAAGAGTCCCTTTTATAATGCTCCATATCGAATTCACCGAACTCGCCTTTGGTCGTATTCTTCACCTGGTACATCGCAAAATCGGCATATTTCAGGAGCTTATCATAGGAGGTTGCATGGTCCGGGTACCAGGCGATTCCCGCAGATGCACGAATATTGATACTGGTATTATCGGGCAGGAAAAATATGGTCTGCCGCACTCCTTCCTCAAGCACATGGATAATATCCTGCACCTCTTCTCTCGATGAGTAGCCGGAAAAAAGCACATAAAACTCATCTCCTGACATACGGGCAATAAGCGTCTGTTCCGGCGAGTAACGCCGCAACGCCTCCGCCGTACTGCGGATATAAGCGTCACCGCTGTCGTGCCCATAAGTATCGTTGATAAATTTAAGATTATCCAAATCCAGCATTACCATCGCCGCAATGCCAAGCTCGTGCGGATTGCTGAAACGTTTTTTAAGTTCTACGCTGAACGCCCGCCTGTTGAGCAGATCCGTCAGCAAATCATAATCCCTCTCCCGCTCAATCTTACGCCTCTTTAAAATCTCTTGTGTGACGTCGCTAACTACCCCTGTAATATGATTATTAGAGGAAACCACTCGAAGCCGCACCCACCTCGGCGCTTCCGCCGGATGCCCGATACGGAGAATCTTCGTGCCCCCGTCTTCTGTACCATCCTCTACCTGCCCGCTCAAGGTCTCCATCAACTCATCGAATTCCTTCTTATCGATAGTACCGTCCGTGGCCTGCTCACTATAAAATCCCAGCATCTCGAAAAAGTGTCCTGTGCAAAATACCCTATCCGAATCCGGCTGCGTCTCAAAGGCACCGATTTCCACTCCCGCCATATCGATAATCTGAGAAAGGCGGCTGGCCTCTCTCGCCACCCGCGAACTAAGCGTCTCAATAGCCCCGGACAGTTCGTCGATCTCCGAAATTTTCAGCTTACCGAGCGAGAGCGGACGTCTGGGGTCACTCTCACGAAGCTGCCTGAGAAGTCTGGTAATCGGATGGGCTACCGATAAACCAGCTGCCCAGGCAGCGGTAAGCCCCAATACAAGAGAGATTCCCCAAGTCACCCAGATCGAGCCGGATACGCCTTTCGAAAAGCCCAGAAGCTCCTCGTCGTCCAGCATTCCAATTAACGCCCATCTCTCATTTTCAAAAGGCGTATTGGTATTATAAAGATTAAAATATTGTATACATCCATAGACGTCTCTTTGTCGGCCGGAAGTATTGTCAATGACCCGATAAGAATCCGCATATTTATCATCCTGTGTAAAACTCATCTGCTTTGCCATTCCGAAACGATGCTTAAAGGCCGGGCCGGTGGAAAGCTGCGTACTGAAGGTAAGCTCCTCGCCCTCAGCAACACCGACAAAGTACATTCCCCGCTTTTCCTGATTCAATTCCTGATACGGCATCTGCTTGTTTAAGTAATCGACGGAAAGTTCCACTCCCAAAATCGCACGCACCACTCCGTTCTGGTCCCTAAGAGGCATCGAATAGGTAATCGTGTCCAGGCTGTCTCCCGCCGCACGAAAGACCGGGCTCCAATATCCCAAATCTTTCTCCTCTATTTCAGGATACTTAAGAGCAGCCTCATAAGGCTTACTATAATAATTCCAGCTGACCAAGTCATCAGGGTCAAAGCTCATACGGGACTGCCAGTTGGAATCCAGAGGGATTCCAAGCTCCTTGGAAATACATACCGGAGCATGCAAAAGCAGTAGATCTGAGTTATTGGCTGAATTGGTGGCTGGGTCCATATCACGGATATAAAGACCGTGCTTTTGCATCTGTCCTTCTTCATCGCGGCTGTCTCCATCCGTCAGTACAAGAAAAACTCCTGTTACCAAATTGCGGCGCAGCAAACTAATCAGCTCCGGCGCACTTTTGCTCAGAATCTCATTTCTGAGCAAAGTGCCCGCCTCGCCTATCTGAATCGGTTCCTTACTGAATGTTCCCCTGATATTCTCTGCCGCCGGATCCAAGTTGGACCAGCGCGACAGCATCTCGCTTTGAATATAGTTACGACGGTTACTCACAGCCCCGTTTAAAATGTCAAAAGCATTATGGTTCAGTTTTTCAATGGTACCGCCCCAAATTATATTTACGGAAAAAAGGCCTGCCTGCACAAATAAGGCAACGATTACCGGAATCAAAATGCGGTTCATAATCGAGTTGCCTGACTTGCGGGATTTATCTTTTGTTTTCTTTCGTTCCATTTACATCCTCTTCCTGTCAATTCCCATCGATTATAACACGGACTGCACTTATCAGTTCTTCATACCAGCTCTGGAAATTTTCATCCGTCGCAAATCGTGCTGTCGCGTCCTCTATGGACATTCCGCCCTCCGTCAATGTGAGAATCTGTTCGCGATCAACCTTAGCACGGTCTGAAAGAGAATATTCAATTACCTCTCTGGCATCGGCAGAACCAGAAAACGCTTTCTCAAAATACAAATCATATCCGTTGACCACGTCCACCGACACGGAAAGAGCATCCTTCAATGATGCAGGAAGCTGTTCAAAGCCCTCTGCGCTTTCGATTAAGGACATATCGTTTGCCGCTTTCGCTACCGGCAGATAAGCGGAGGAAATCGCGAAATCAATATTTTGCTCCTCCTCCACAAACCATTTCAAGAAGATCGCCGCCGCCATATCGTTCTGCGGATTCGATGAAAGAACCGCCATTCCCGCACCCTGCTGAATGGCACTATGCTGCGCTCCTTCAAAGCAAGGGGCCGGAAGGACTGCCGCCTCAATAGGATAGCTGGACTCATCCTCCAAAGTAACCCGCTCCGGAAAATAAGTGGCTCCCGAAGTAGATCCTACCAGGACAATCAAATCCCCGGTCTTGGCATCGTCCGAACGGAAACGTCCATAGGCGCCGAACCAGCCGTTGATATAAGGAATATAGTAATTATCCCAGAGCTTACGGAAAGCCGCCTCGTCCGGTTCGAAGGAGGTTGCTCCATCTTCATGGGTAAAAAGAGAATTGCCGGTCAACTGATAATAACCGAGAATAATATAGTTCGCCATGGCATCCCGCCCGAACATAGCCTTACCGTCGCCCGATATATCCGGTGTCTCCCCGTCAGTCCAGTCATAATAAGACTCGGAGGTCTTCACCACGCCCTCGATGGTTTCAAGCTCCGTCATCGAGGTCCCGGTAGCAGCCGCAAATTTATCCCAATCAGTTTTGTTGATCATCATGATTTCTGTCGCCTTTGCTATCGGAATAATCTTCAAGCCCTCCGCCTCGCCAAGCCGGCCTTCCTCGATATATGCATCCACGTATCCTGCCAGTTCCTCTTCGGTAAAATACCCGCCAAGGTCAGCTACCAGCCCCCGCTTGTCCAAATCGTACACCGTATCTGTATAGGCTGCAAAAATCGTCGGTACCTCGCTGGCTCCTACTTTCTTATCCACAGCATCGTGCACCTTTTCATAAAGCTCATTCACATTTCCCTGACCAAATGCCTCTACGACAATGCCTTGCTCCTGCCCCACCGTCTCATTAAAACGTGTAACAAGACTATCGAAAGCCAGCTTCTGAGGCCCATTGTAATAGTGCCATATCTCAATAGAAACCGGATTGTCAGGGTCCAGCACTGCCTGCTCCTCCTCCGTTCCTTTCGTACATCCGGCAAGCAGAATCGCCGCACCCATCACAGCAGCGATAATCTTAACCACAGATTTTCTCATTCGTAAATTTCCTCCCACAGTTTATTTGCTATATTATACTACAGTAATAGGAGAAAATGAAGTAAAAACCCGCATTTTATCGCGCTGTGTCCTGTTTTTTACCGGCCGCTCACCTGATAATTTGCATAGGCTCTTTTTCCGGCTGCGGCAAATATCCACCCCGCAAGAATATACAAAATGGGAACTGCCTGCCACGCTGTAAATGTTCTGCCGGCAAGCGATACCGTCCGCGAGCTGAAGATGCTCCATACGGCAACAAATTCGCTGGGAATATAGCTCAAAAGCTGGGACGCCGCCCGGTACTGTTCCGGTATGTTAAAGAACAATAATAATATAATCATTCCAACTACCAGCGCCAGCGTACCGATGCCGCTATGAAGCAGTTCAGACAGCATCATTACAAATATGCCGGTGAGAACTCCTGCAATTATCAGCATGCTATAGGAAATCAGAACCGCCTCTCCCACGCTTAACGGATAAGAATAATTGGTATACATCAATTGAAATGCACCGGAGAAGCCGTCCGCACCATATAATGCAAATGCAAGGCCAAATGCCAGCACAATATACACTAGCGAAACAAGAAGTGAAAAACTGATTCCTGCTGAAATCTTGGCCCAATAAGCCTTATGCCTTCCGTATCTGCTGGAGAGTATGAGCTGATCCGTTCTTTTGACATGCTCTTCCGCAAATACACTCGACAGGCAGACCGTGATCATGATAAGTATCATCAGGCCTATTGTATTCAAGCAATCGAAAAGCTGCCAATATCCGTCTTTATATACAAACGTCATCGGCCATTCCAGCCTATCCTCCTGTTCCTGCCAGAAAACCTTTTCGCCCTGCGTCAGATGGAGTTCTTCCCTCGTTTCTTCTAACATTCTTTGACGCATTGCATACATATCTTCTTCGTCTGCCGCCCACTGCCGCGCTTCAGAAACCGTCATATTTGCCGTATTTCTGACAAATTGAAATATGACGCTATATGGCCGTGCATATGCCTCATACTCTTCCGTCAATGTATATGCCTCCACATCGGAAGGAATCATATCATACCCGCCCTTCATTTCCTCCAGCAGGCTTTGGTCAATAGACCTGCCGCTTAACCTTTGCTGATACTCCTTATCCGTCTGAAACATATGATAATGGGTATCGGTCTTAACGCCATTCACATAATAATCACCAAGAAGAGCCGCTATCACCGTAAATATAACAATAGGCAGCATAATAGCTGCGGTGACCACAACGATTTTACGTCTTATTATTTTCTTAAACTCATATCCATATAATGTTCCAAAATTATCCATGACTTTTTCCCTCTTCAAACTGCTCTAAGTAAAACTGCTCCAAATCTCCGCGACTCTCGTCCCATCCTCCTTCATATATGAGCTGTCCGTCCTTCATCATCAAAACAGTATCCGCAATATGCTCGATATCGGACACGATATGGGTGGAGAGCAAAACGATATTATCCTTTCCAAGCTGCGCGATCAAATCCCGGAATCTCACCCTTTCCTTCGGATCAAGCCCCGCAGTAGGCTCATCCAGTATCAAAAGCTGCGGTTCTCCGAGCAAAGCCTGCGCAATTCCCAGCCGCTGTTTCATGCCCCCGGAGTAAGTCTTAATCTTTTTTTTCCCTGCATCTTGCAAAGCCACAAGCTTAAGTAATTCCAATGCCTTCCTCTTCGCCTGTGTCCGGTCGAGACCCTTCAAAGCGGCCATATACAGCAAGAAATCCATTCCCGTAAAATCCGGATAATATCCGAAGTCCTGCGGAAGATACCCCAGCCGTGAACGGTATTCCTCGCTGGAAACATCCTCCCCATCCAAAGAAACGCTCCCGCCCGTAGGCTTTAAAATGCCGCATATCAGCCGCATCAAAGTAGTTTTTCCTGCACCGTTGGCCCCCAGCAGACCATAAACCCCTTTTTGTAATTTAAGTGTTACTCTGTCCACCGCGATTCTGCTTCCGTATTGTTTGGACAGCCTGTCTATCATAAGCTCCATAAAACACTCCTTTCTATTAAATCAATTCTTCCGTCCTTATTACTGTCTTTCTATATTCCGCTGCGGTAACGACACAGAGAGCCGCCAATAAAACCAGCCACCAGCCAAATACTTCCGGCTGGTACAGCAGTGTTATCGTATATTTGCTCACGATGGGAAAAGCGCTGATAATAATGGCATATCCCATACAAACATAAGAAGTCTCCCTGCTGCGAATTTTGCGTACCAGCCATAGGCCCCCGGCATTGGTAAGAAGATAGGGCACCAGCAAGTAAACTCCTGTCTGAAGCGCCGTAGAGACGCCGTGCATATACCCCAGCGGAACAAGCAGGCCGAGCAGCACCAGATGAAAGACTCCCAATATCCCCATACGGGCCAGCACTACACTTTTTAACGAGAATCTTGATGCCATTTCCAGCTCTGCCATACCATACACTTCTGAGCGGACATTTTCTGCTATTGAGACTGCTGCCAGATAGGGCATCAATGCCGAAAGTACCCATATCACCTCTCTATCCATAAAGCTTCCGCCTATGAGCGCCACTGCAAAAACCGCGAAGGATAATCCCCACACCCATTTCCTGATATAAGCAGCCTGGAGCAGTATAAATTTAAAATATCCGATTCCGGGCTGCCTTATATTGTTTAAAAAAGCTTTCTTTCGCTGTGACTCCGGCGCTTCAAACGCATCGTACAATGCCATTCTTAATTCTTTCTTCATAGAAAATCCTCCTTTCCAAGCTTATCCTGCAGCGATTTCAAGATTGCCTGTGTCCTGCGGTAAACCGCAAATCGTGAGATTCCAAGCAGCCTGCTGATTACAGACACCGGAACCTCGTTCACATATCTAAGAAGCATCAACTCCCGATCTTCCTCACGAAGTTCTTCCAAAGCCTCTCTTACCACAATAGAAGTAAGCAGTTTCTCCTCCATGTCAGGCTCTGTCCTATCCTGTATTCTTCTGTGATAACCTTCTTCATCCCCGGGCAATGGTTCATAGGCTTTTCGTCTGTATTCGTCAATACAGAGATTCCTCGCCACCGTATAAAGATACTGTAGAACCTGTCCGGTATTTCGATACGTCGCGCTCTCGAGAAAGCGCAAGAAGGTTTCTTGAGCGATATCCTCTGCTATATGCTGCTGCCTCAGCTTGAAATAGCAGTAGCGGTATATCTTGTCATATTGTTCTTCTATGTCCATGGACTCTCTTAGGAACCTCCTTTCATAGCATTTAACGGTTGAGAGGTGACGGATGTGCGGGGCTTGCATGCAAAAATAATAAAAACCCGGAGAGCAGTTACCAATGGCATTAAGTTAAGAAAAGACTCGCATCACAAAATACGTGGTGTGGGTCTTTTTTTGCTATTTTTGCTTGACAAGATAATAAAAATGTGTGGCCGCTTTCGCGACTGATATTTATAGCGGTA
>JAEYJO010000037.1 GCA_023408815.1 Bacillota bacterium
CCATCCGGCTTCCTTCAGATTCGCAGTCACCCACGACACCCTTGCCATTGGCTATGTCCTTCCCACTACCGGGCGGACTCGGGACTTTCACCCGTTGAAACGTGCGCCCGCCGGGCGCACCTCAAAACAAGGTCTGTACAAAAGTTTGCACTGACCTATTTTTATATATCCGAAAAAATTAATAAAGGATAATAAGTAATTATCTATTGTTAGAGGTGAGACAATGTTATTTTTTTGCTTCTCTAGTAAAGATCGACAGGAAATAGTTGAAGCTGTTTTATATCATATTACGAATTATGCTATACCCGCTTGGTATGATCGGCAGAAAATGCTTTTAGGTGATGAAAGAAACAATAAAAATTTTATAGAGGGAGTACAGGCATCCAATTATGGATTAATTATTCTTAGTCCAAATTCAATAAATTCTGTATGTGCAAATGAAGAACTTGACTTAATGTATGAAAAATACCGTGGAAATTCTATGGTCATATTTCCTGTATTTTATAATATTAATGCAAATGAAATTCCAGCGAAATACGCTTGGCTAAAGAAATTGGTATATAAAGAAATAACAACATCTACTGACGTACGTTCTGCATGTAATCATATAATTTGTAGAATTCTTCTTGACGAGTTGAATAAATTCGAAATCGACACCTTAGATAAACTTAAGAGATTTTCACTAATTCAAGAATATGACACAACAATATATAGAATTATCTGTTCATATCTTGAAATAGATGACAGCAATTTCAATGCAAAAATAGCCCTACTATATGCTGCATGCATATACATAGAAAGCAATTATGATATGACTAATATACCAGCATACTATATAAAAGGTTTTCAAAAGCTATTTAATGAAACCAAACTTTCACTAACTGTAAATTTACGTGAAATTCTGATAATTGAACGTCTCTTTCTTCTACTAGCCAATACGACGGTTTTGTGCAACATCATCAAGAATAGCTAAAATAAGTTTGGCTAGTTTGGAGGGATCTTGTTCTTTGCACAATGCCTCCATTTTCCCTGAAAGATAATAAAATCTATTAATCTCTGAATTTACTTCTCGCCAAATTACTTCTGCTTCATAACCTGTACTTCCTACGGGAATAATGGTCATATTTCGGCTCTTAGCTATTTGAAACTCTTGGTATGTACCTGGACTCGGATGTCCTGTTCTTACGGATTCTCCATTTTCTATTGCGCATTTACTTTGACCAAAAAGAAAAATCGCTGCGCTACAATCTTGTTGCATTACAGTTCGGTATTTGATTTTTTTTTCATCAGATAAATCTAAGTGAAACGGAAATGGACGCATAGAAAGATATTTTGTCTTATTCTGTATCTCATGCTCAGCTAAATATTGATGAGCATAACCTGTTACAAAAGTACCAAGCCGTTTTCCTATACCAGTTGATATTCTATAATCATTTTCTAGCAAAGTTGTCACCAATAAATTAGAAAGCTGATCGGAGAAAGTAATTACACTTTCGGGGACAGAATCGTAAGATCCAGCTATGAACACCTTTTTTTCCCTTATGCGGGTATTCAAATCTTTTAGCCATAGCAATAAACGGTCTTCCGTAGTGCAAATACATTTTATATTATATCTTCTTTCTAAATCAGCAATAATAAATTCAAACTCTGGAGTTGTTCTTTCGTCAACCAACATCAACGCATAATGCGTATTACCTGATGTCCCAAGCAAACGATTAATTGAGGTCAAACAATCTAGAACCAAGGAATCAGAAAAACTGTAGCCTACAAATAAAAATGTATTAGAAATCAGCTCCCTCTTCAGAAATGTAAGAAATAAAGCATGATTCTCTGAGTATCGTTCGTAATCATTCTTTGTGACAATCATATTAACCGGGTCAGCCACATCCCCATTAAGTTTATAAATATTAACTTTATCATGTCTATCTATGCTTGCTAGATTTTTCTCGTTATGAATTACATTATGAGGAATAAATCTATTT
Source organism: Bacillota bacterium (assembly GCA_023408815.1). Lineage (GTDB taxonomy): Bacteria > Bacillota > Clostridia > Lachnospirales > Lachnospiraceae > Kineothrix. The sequence goes on from JAEYJO010000037.1 coordinate 1,983, forward strand.
GTTAGCTCTTGTTCAACAAGAGTGTCGTAATTCGTAGTCCATATACTGTTGAAATTTATATCTATTAATTCCGTCAGTAAACTACTTCCGCTTCTAATTTGATTTATCTTATTACTGACCTTCTTCCTCAGAGTTGCATCAGAATGCTTATTTGCATAATATTGTGCCACAGCATATAAATCACTAGTTTTGCCAATTTCAAGCCCTAATTCTTTTGCTATCGGCTCAAATAGTTTACCCCACGTTGGATATCCTGAATTGCTTGATACTCCTGATCCTAGAAATAAAGAGGCTTCATAATTTATAGCCTGCTCAGAGAAAAAGTCTAAAAATTGGTTCTTGTTTCGTAGACCCTCATCTAGCAACCTATTAGCAATTTCGTTATTAAAAATTCTATCCAACATTCACACCCCATATGTTCAACATAAAAAGTAAATAGCTCAGATAATTACTTATTATCCTTTATTTTAGATTATTATAACAAATTTTGTTTCTCGTTTCTACAATATATTTTGATTATTTTACTAATTTTTATTTATAAGAGAAAACTTAAATAGTTAATGGACAATTTTCAAACTGGCTCTCATAATAGTTAAAAAATACTAAGGAGAGATTGCTGTTATGAATAACTTAAATGAATGTATCGAAGAATATCTAGAATATTGTGAATATAGAAAACGCCTAGATAACAAAACTATAAAAGCCTATAGAATTGATTTAACGCAGTATAAGATATTTTCATTAAATTTATCTGATTATTTTGATAAAAACACTGTAGATAACTTTATGACCTTATTACACAATCAATATAAACCAAAGACTATCAAGCGTAAAATTGCGAGCTTAAAATCTTTTTTCCACTACTTGGAATACAAGGATTTATTAGTTGAAAATCCTTTTAACAAACTAGATATTCGTTTTCGTGAACCAAAACTTTTGCCCAAAACAGTTCCTTTTCATTCTATACAACGTCTCTTATTTACAATGTATACAAAAAAAAATCAAGCTCAGTCTATAAATAATCTGCGTTGCTGTATTCGAGATATAGCTGTCGTTGAACTTCTATTTGCAACTGGAATACGCGTGTCAGAGCTATGTTCTTTAAAGTCCACAGATATAGATTTTGAAAATAACAGTATATTAATTTATGGAAAGGGTGCAAGAGAAAGGATTTTACAGATAGGTAATCCCGCAGTACTATCTGCTTTGGTTTTATATCGAGATACCTTTAAAAAAGAGCTTTCTGTATGTAACTATTTTTTTGTAAATAGACTATGTAAACGACTATCTGATCAGTCCGTACGCTTTATGATAAACAGATATACGCAACTCGCCGGTATTTCCCAGCATATTACCCCACATATGTTTCGTCATTCTTTCGCTACACTCTTATTGGAGCAAGAAGTGGATATTCGCTATATTCAAAGAATGTTAGGACACAGTTCAATTAGTACAACTGAAATCTATACCCATGTGTCGAACGTTAAGCAAAAAGATATCTTGTTTCATAAACATCCTAGAAATTTAATGGAAATAAATCATAGGTAATACTATATTATTTTTATCTCTTTCACTTGAATTATGTGAAACGCATAATAGATATATTTCCATGTAGAAGGTGGACTAATTTTGTCCACCTTCTATATTTTACTATAATTATGTTATACAACAAAAACACAAAACTCATTCTTCAATCAAACAATATCTCCTCCACCGTCACAAAGTTATATCCCTCCTTCGTAAGCTCGTCTATGATGTTAAAAGCTGCCGTAACCGTAGACGGGTAATAATCATGCATCAGAATAATGTCGTTCTCCTCCGCCTTTTTCACCACATTCTCCGTGATGCAAGCCACATTAGTGGAGCACCAGTCAAGCGGGTCGATCGTCCACAATACCGGAAACATGTTGAGCTCTGTTTCAAATTTCTTATCCCAGCTTCCATAGGGCGGGCGGACATAGATTACATCCTCTCCAGTAATCCCGCTGATAACCATGTTGGTGCGTATCAGCTCCTCCTTAAATTCCTTGCGGTTTCGTTTCGTCAGCTGGGTATGGTAAAACGTATGATTTCCAATTATATGCCCTTCTTCATGCATTCTTTTAATTATTTCAGGATACTTCTCAGCATTCATTCCGGTAACAAAAAAAGTGGCCCTGATTCCCCTTTCCTTAAGTCCATCTAAAATCTGTTCCGTATAATAGGGATGAGGGCCGTCATCGAAAGTCAAAGCGATCTTACCTTTGTCCTCCTTATCATCCTTCACCTGTTCCGCTGTATCATCATTACTAAATACAGGCAACGCCGCCGTATCCTTATTAATCCCATTATCTCTGACATATATGAATAAAAGTGCTGCTGCTACCAGAATCCCCGCCACGGCACATTCCTTAAACCCAATTTTAAAATGCAATGTTCTTTAGCCTCTTATCATTGTTTTCTTCATAATATATATGTCAGAAATTTGTAAAATAGTAATTTATTTTATACCTTTAACTCATATCAATACTCTTAAAATCCATATACTTTATATATATCTTATCAAAATTCTCCTGAGCCGCGAGATTAAATACTTCGCAATTCTCTACGATATCGTCCAGCTCTGCCGCTTCTTTGATATCCCTTACCATTTTTCTTGCCGCCTTCTCCGCTCCGGCGAGGGAAGTGTTCCCCGCCACCTCTATTTTATCCTTAAGCCCCGGAGGAATCAGGCCAACACGCACTGCCGCCTCCTTATCCAGATAGAAGCCGAAGCCTCCCGCAAGGTATACCTTTTCTATCGGCCCGTAGTCCGGCACGGAAACGGAAAACCTTTCCTCCAGGAAATGTACTCCTGCCCGCACCGCTGCCTTTGCCATTTGTATATCGCGAATATCCTTCTGTGTCACATAAATGCCGTTCACCTCGACACCGGACTCAAAATACGGCTCCTGAAGAAGCCCTGTCTCATCGATGAGTCCTTCCTTTAATAAATGAGAAATCGCCCCAATCCTCTCCGGTCCCGTCGTATTCCCTTCGCCCTTTCCTTCAAATGCCGGTCCTGCTGCCGCTGCAGTACACAGAATGCGGCCGCCGCTTCCAATCGCCATCTCTGCGTTCGTTCCCAGGTCCAGGAATATCCATGTTTCCTGCATCTTATGAAGATTGCAGGCATATATGCCCGCCACGATGTCTCCGCCCACAAATGCCGAGATTCCCGGCAGAAGCGCTCCATGAACTCCTCCGAAGTCAAAGGAGGTAAAGGCAATACTCACCGGAGTAAAGGGACTTCTACCCAGGGTATCCGTCGAATATCCCATAAATAAATGCCCCATCGTCGTATTGCAGGCAATAGTCATCCATTCGGGTTTACATAACTTTTCATTTCCGGCACTTTGAAAAAACTGATTCATTCCCTTATTTATCGCTTCTCTCACCAGCTCCTGAAGCCGCAGTGCCTTCCCGCCGCTGCCGGCCCTGATACGTTCCACCACATCGGTACCATAGCTTCTTTGGGGATTCAGGCATGTATAAGTATCGCATACCCGCCCGGAAGCAGCCTCTAACAGTCTCATGGCGATCGTAGTGGTTCCTATATCCACAGCGACGACCGTACTGCCCGCCTCCAAACCTTCGTAATATTCTCCTACAGCCTCTCTTCCCGCAACTTGGTTGCTGCCCACGGTGCTTTCCGTCAACACCTTGATTTTATCCTCACTCTTAAAAAAAGGCTGGATCACACAGTCTTTCACCGGCTTTGCCATACAGGAGAGCCGATACCCTTCCCGCAGCTTATCGGGCTCTATCCGGCCCCTTTCCGTCTGGGTAGGAAACGGGGCATAGCCGATAAACCGCACCATACATCTGCCGCAGGTTCCCATCCCGCTGCAAAGGGGCGGCAATTCGATTTCGCTCTCCCGCAAGGTGTCCAGCACCGTTCGCCCCACCGTATGGAGCAGGTACATTTCCTTCTCCGGGTTTTTTGTTTGAACCGTAATCGTTATCTGTTCAGACAAATTGGTTTCTCTCCTTATCATAATGATATTCTATGGATTTCAATTTTTCTTCCAGCTCATGCTTGTCTACATCGAGGTCTTCGCACAGCGTGTCCAGGTCCTTATAAAAATCCCGCAGCTTCATATTCACATAACTGACTAACATTACCGGATCGTTCGGTATCATTTTATTTACACCACCATCGTTTACTGTTTTATGTATACCAGTGTAATTCTAATCCTGTCTGCTGTCAATTCAATTTCCCCTCTCTCAGGAGGTAACTTTCTATAAAGATTAGAGTGCCAAAAGTCCTTTCTGTCAACTTTATTAGGCAATAGGACCAAAACAGAAAGAACGACTGCGCCTATGAAAATATTTAGAAGTTCTTTCTCTGTATATTTGTGCCATAGCAGAAAACAAAACTGTTTGAGCGCAGCGAGTTCTTTGTTTTCTGCTATGTTTGGCGGGAATTTACAGAGAATTAGAACTTCTTATATATTGTAATTCGGCGCAGGAGTCTTTCTGTTTTGGGCCTATTGCCTGATGCAGCCCGCAAAGTGACTTTTGACACCTCAATCCTACGAATCAAAAAACGACTGCTTGCAGACAACGATATAATCGCCTGCAAACAGTCACCTCACTATTAAATATGATAATCTTCAATGGCATCCATAAGCCCGTGCTCCATAAGAATCTCCTCCAAACGCTCCTGAGACATCGGTTTGGGAATCGTGAACATCGTATTTTCATCGATTGCCTTCGCAAGAGCGCGGTATTCCTGCGCCTGCTTTACCTCAGGACTGTATTCGATCACTGTCTTCCGGTGGATTTCCGCACGCTGCACCACATTGTCGCGGGGAACGAAATAGATGAGCTGAGTACCGAGCTCCTCGGCAAAAGCCTTAAGCAACTCCAGCTCTCTGTCCACGTTACGGCTGTTGCAGATGATTCCGCCGATGCGCACCCCGCCGGTTCTCGCATACTTTGCGATTCCCTTGGAAATATTGTTGGCAGCATAGAGCGCCATCATTTCGCCGCTGGCCACGATGTAAATCTCCTTTGCCTTTCCTTCTCTGATCGGCATTGCGAAACCGCCGCACACTACATCTCCCAGAACGTCATAAAAAACATAATCCAAATCGTCCGTATATGCGCCCAGCCGCTCCAGTAAGCCTATGGATGTAATGATTCCTCGGCCGGCACATCCGACTCCGGGTTCCGGACCACCGGATTCCACGCATTTCGTTCCATGGAATCCTATGCGCATGATATTGGAAAGCTCCGTAGAATCCCCACTCGTGCGCAAGGTATCAAGCACCGTCTTCTGCGCAAGTCCGCCCAAAAGCAGTCTGGTAGAATCTGCTTTCGGATCGCAGCCTACTACCATAACGTTCTTCCCGCTTTCTGCAAGACCTGCCGTTAAATTCTGTGTGGTGGTTGATTTTCCGATGCCACCCTTGCCGTAAATGGCAATCTGTCTTAGTTGTTTTTTTTCTGACATGACATAATCTCCTTAAATTGTATATTCTGGTTGTTGTATTTCACTGACCAGATGCAGCTTTTCAAGAATACTGTTTCTCAGCACCGTAAAATCCGTGCTGCTCCGCTGCCTTGGTCTTGGCAGCGAAATATTTAAAACTTCGCTTATCCTGCCGGGTCTGGGTGACATGATAACAACTCTGTCACTCAGATAAAGCGCCTCATCCACATCGTGTGTTACCAAAATCATCGTGGTATCGTTCTCCCGCCAAAGCTCCAGAAGCTTATCCTGTAAATCTGCCCTCGTAAAGGCATCCAAAGCTCCCATCGGCTCATCCAAAAGAAGCGCCACCGGATGATTGATCAGTGCCCGGGCAATCGCCACACGCTGTGCCATTCCTCCCGAAATTTGATGGGGATAGGTCTTTTCAAAGCCGTTAAGCCCGATCAGCTTTATGTACTCCGCGATTTCATCCTTCCTCTGCTTATACACCCCTCTTGCCTTTAAGCCGGAGGCAATGTTTTTTTCCACCGTCAGCCACGGGAACAGACTGCTTTGCTGGAACACATATCCACGGGTCGGATCTGGACCCCCGACTTCTTCTCCGTTCAGCCTGATTTCTCCCGATTCCTGCACATCCAGACCTGCAAGAAGCCGCAAAAGAGTGGTCTTGCCGCAGCCCGAGGGACCGATGATGGATATAAATTCTCCCTTATTAATAGAAAGGTTTATATTTTTAAGCGCTTCCACCGTGTTGTCATTGGCATCCACATAGGTACGATCCACCGCTTCGATTTCAAAAAGAATATCCCTGCTCATTTCACCAGTCCCCTCTGCCACCGTAAAACGCGGCTCTGTATTGCTCCAATCATCTTCATGATAGCCGAAAACAAAACTGCCATAACGATAATTGCCGCAAACACCTTGTAATATGCCGACCAAACCTTAGAAGCGTTGATATAATAACCCAACCCTCCCGGCTGCCCCAGCATCTCGGACATAACGAGCGTTGTAAACGCAAAGCCGTTGGCTGAGGATATGCCGGTAAAGATCTGAGGCATCGCATGAGGTATTGCCACATGCAGGACAAGATACGGCGTCTTTGCACCTAAGGTCTGCGCCACTTCAAAATTAATCTTAGGTGTGCTGGCAATACCCTGCGCTGTCAAAAACGCTACCGGAAACCATGCGCATATAACGATCAAAAAAGTTGCCGCCCAGAAAGGTGTGGGAAGAAGCGTCAAGGCAAAAGGCATCCATGCCACCGCCGGAATGACTCCGGTAATTTTCAGGACAGGGTATACCCAATAATAGACTTTCGGAAACCAGCCGATCAGTATGCCCGTTCCTACGCCAAAAGCTACGCCCAGCGTGAATCCCACGGTAAAAAGCCGCAAAGAATAAAGCGTATTCTGCAAAATATAGTCTCCCTCCATCAGAAAGGATTCTATAATTCTCGACGGTCCGGGGAAGAATGGCTGAGGCAAAAGCAAAAGTTTCGTTCCCAGGATATCCCATAATGCCAACGCGAGGCCTATGACAAAGCGGAACGGCACCCGGCTCAAGAACTGTTTCCTTCGCTCCTCCCACCAAAAAGAATAAACCGCCGCCGCCCCATAGATGAGTATCAGTGCTGCCAAAACAAAACGATACGCCTCATCGGCTGTAATGGAAAGAGAAGAACCAAGCGGATACGTGCTGATCTGCGTTTCCGCAGTCTGCTTAAAAAACAGACTAACAAGTATCGCTATAAAAAATCCCAAAAGCGAAATAGCAGAAAGCCCGATATAGGATGCTATGACCGGAATATAAGAGCTATTCGAAAGGCGCGTCGCTCGTTGTTTTAATATGCTCACCTTTTTTCCTCCAAATAAGCTTATAAATGCTTAATCCACATCTACCTTCTGGAAGATTTCCGCAGCAAATGCATCCGCATCTTCCGTCTTTAAGTATCCGATATTTTTAAGTTCCGTTACGAAGTATTTAACATCCTCTTCTATCTTAGCGGTTCCATTCGCTCTGTCCTCTGTGGAGGGATAAGTATAGCTTACGATAAGCTCCTGTGCCAGTTCCTTATCATCAATAGCTGAATACTTCTTATCCGAAATAATATCTACCGCCTCCTTAGGATTCTTCGCGATCCAGTCCTGCGCCTTCCTGTAAGCTTTTAGCAATGCCGCGATTTCGTCAGGATTTTCCTCGAGCACCTTAGAAGATGCATAGAGGAAGCAGCAATACTTTCCGGCAAAAACAGGATCTGTGGAAAGGTCAAACACTACCCGGTATTCCCCGCTCTTCTCTGCAATGGAACCAAGCGGATCCCAAAGAGCCGCTACATCTATCTCTCCGGTCTTTACCGCTTCCAACTCCAGATTACCGTCGGAGAATGGCAGAAAGGTCACGTCACCATCTTGCGGATCCGCAGAAATTCCTGCTTTTTCCAGCCATACGCTGGCAACCTGATGAGGAGTTCCTCCGATTTCGTCAACGCCGATTTTCTTTCCGGCGAAGTCCTCCACAGTCTGTATGGGAGAGTCGTTAGGAACCACGAATTTAATACATCCGTAATGAAGTCCGTCGACTACCTTCACCTTCACCCCTTCCTCGATGGAGGGAAAGAACTGGAAGTCTCCGTTTACTATCGGAATCGTTCCGTTATTGAGCCCGATTTTCCGCGTTTCGGTATCGGCGGAAATCAGATTTACATCGAAGCCCTCCTCCGCAAAAAATCCTTTTTCATAGGCAATATAAATCGGTGCACCGCAAAGTGCTCCATCCTTGCCGGGAATATCTATCTTCCCATATTTGTATTCCGTCTTTGCCGTTTCAGCGGATGCGGACGTTTCCGTCACCGCCGTCTCTTTCGCCCCGCAAGCGGTAAGTCCCAGCGCACCGGCTAAAATAATGGAAGCAACAACACTACTTTTCTTTCCTATCGTCATATCTTTTCCCTCCCAATCTAGTTTATGGAAAATGCTTTTTGGAACGCCTGCTCCAAATCAGCAATCAAATCATCAGAATCCTCTAACCCCGCGGAAATGCGGATCAGATTTTCCGGTATGTCGGCAGCCGCTTTCTCCTGCTCATCAAGTTCCCCATGAGTGGTCTGCGGGGAATTAACGATTAACGATCTGGCATCGCCAATATTCACATGGTAATGAAACAGCTCTATTGCATTCAAAAAGACTTCCTTCTGCTTCTCATTTCCTTTGAAACCAAAGGAAAAAAGTCCTCCTGCGCCCTTTTCAAAGTCCCGCTTATAAAGCTGATGATAAGGACTTTCCTCCAGTGCGGGATACCTTACCCACTCTACTCCTTCGTGGGAGGATAAGTATAATGCCAGCTTATGCGCGTTCTCCGACTGCTTGGAAAGGCGCTCCGAGAGCGTTTCCAGGCCGACGATGGAAAGATACGCATCGAAGGGGGAAAGCGCCGCCCCGAAATAATTCAGGTAATTAAACCGTATTCTGGAGGTAAAGGGCGCTTCCGGAAATACCTCCGGAAAGCTTCTGTATGTACCGCTCTCATCTCTAAGGGTATAATATTTTTCAGAAAACTGCGGAAACTTTTCCGTTTTGTAATCGAATGTCCCGCTTTCCAGAATAAGGCCTGCAATGAGATTTCCATGTCCGCTCAAGCCTTTGGTAGCGGAGTATACAACGATATCTGCGCCGTGTGCAAAAGGATGATACAGATACGGAGTCGCCACTGTATTATCCACCACTACCGGGATACCATGTTCGTGCGCCACCTTGGATATGGCATCAAGGTCAAGCAGTACCGTATTCGGATTACTGATGCTCTCGATATAGATAGCCTTTGTATCGGGCCCTATTTCTTCTCCCAATTTCTCCGGATGCTCCAGATTCTTGGCGATATCGAAGTGAATACCGAATTTGGGATAAATTTTCTTAAAGCTGTCGGCACTGCCGCCATATAAGAAGGGAGAAGTCAGTATTCTTCCGCCCCCCTCGACAAGGTTAAGCAGCGTGTAACTGATAGCAGCCATCCCCGAGGCTACGCCGATGGCTGCAGCAGCTCCTTCCAGCACCCGCACCCTCTCTTCCAGCACCGCTACCGTAGGATTTCCTACACGGGTATATAGGAATCCCTGTTCTTTAAAGCTGAATAAGTTTTTCGCATTCTCCACATCTCGAAAGTCATAAGACGCAGTCTGGTAAATAGGCGGCGATACCGCATATTTGTGATCCTTCGGCTCATATCCCGCTCTGACCTTCTGGGTGTCAAACCGGTACGGGGCCTTTTTCGTTTCCTCTGACATAACATTTCTCCTTTTCTTTTTAAAGTGCTGCAACAGTCCGGAATACTACACTCACATTCCATATGCCACCATCCCCTTTCCTGATTTTCGTCCTATGATCATTTCTCAACCGTGAGAAAATGTGTTTTCCTGCACAACGGGCCTTATATAAATCAGCTTGGAGAAATCTTCTCCGCCGGGTATGCCGGCCGCATCGGCGCGGCATCTTTGGCAATGACGAAATACATTGATATATTGCTCCGCCCGGCCTCGGATCTCGCTAAGCAGTCTGCAATCAGGAGCCGAACACCAATTTAACTCGTGCTGGGGAATGAGCGGAATGATATTGTAAATTTTTGCACCCGCTTCCGAAACCGTTTTAGCTACCGTTTCCACGTGGTCCGCATTGATTTCCGGTATCAGCACCGTATTTACCTTCACCGTAACTCCCGCATCCGAAACGGCCTTAATGCCGTTTAGCTGATTACGGATCAATATTTCGGCCGCCTCCAATCCTTCATATCTTTTTCCTTTGTATGTGATTCCCCCGCAAATCTGTGCCTGAATTGCCGGATCCACCGCATTGACCGTAACGGTGAGGGAATCGATTCCTACATCGATAATATCCTGCTGATATTCCGGCAGGAGAAGCCCGTTGGTACTCATGCACTTGATAATGTCGGGAAATTCTTTCTTAATCAGCCGGAAGGTTTCCAGTGCATATGGGGTAGCCAGGGTGTCCCCGGGACCTGCCACTCCTGCCACCGTAATGTCGGGACATAGCTCTACCGCCTTTCGCACCACCTCTACGGCTTCTTCGGGGGTAATGATCGTTGCTGCCACTCCTGGACGGACATCCACATCATTAATCTTCCTGTCGCAGAAACGGCAAAGAATGTTGCACCCCGGAGAAACCGGAAGATGCACTCTGCCTTTATTTACTTTTGCACCCACCGCAAAGCAGGGATGCGCTGCTGCTAATTCATCGAAGCTCTTTGCCATATTCTCACCTCACTTCCAGCAAACCTTCTTTTAAAAGCTCATCTAAAATTTCTTTCACGGGACCATATGCCTCAAACACCCGTTTCCCATGACTTATCATAAATGCAGCGGCCCCCTGACCGATTTTCACGACGAAAATAGCATCGCAGTCGTTAAGTGCCTTCAGCAAATGTTCGAAACCACCCTCGCAGTTGCCTCGGCAGTAGCTTTCTGTGCGGCGGGCTTCTACGAATTCACATGCTTTCTCATTTAAGTCATAAATCTGAAAATGGCGGGCGCTCCCGAAATGCTGATCCACCCATGTGCCGTCAGTACTGGCAAAAGCAATTCTCATCTTTGCTCCCATCTGCCCGCTTTAGCGGGCGTACAAACCAAGGATGTTGAAAGTACATTTCTTTCCACTTTCTTCCTCCTTATCGATAGGTCGACAGTACCCTATCATAAATATCTTCAATGACTCTGAGACCGCCGGAGAAACCTACGTAATTTGTCGTAAGCACAAGCCGGTACGGCGTAGGCACTGCTGCAGACAGAAAATCATAATCCTTTTCCTTCGCAAGCTCCTTATCCCATCCGCTTCCTATGATCAATCCTCTTCCCTGATGACTCAGGGCACGTATCACATCCTGAACCTTACCTGCATCCGGTTCGAAGGTGATCGGAATCTCACGTTTCTCCGAAGTACTTCTGAGCTCCGTCACTATCTGTTCTTTGAACTTTTCGGGTGTATTATCCGTAATAAACTGCTCCTTAGGAACAATACCGACTTCATGGAGCAAAAATTTGGAAAGTCCCACCACATATCCTGCATCGTGCAAAATATGTACATGGTTCGGAAGTCCATACCGGAATTCCAGCAGGAAAGTGGCAAGATTATCGATTTCCTCATAATAGGCCTCTCTCTCCTTCTTTATGAACTTCTCCGCCTCCTCTTCATCTATCTGTGTATCCTGCCCCTTAGCAAAGTCAATGACCTGACGCAGAAAACGCTCCGTTTCATTGGCTCCTATCGGTACGTTTGGAAAGCGTGTAAAGGGCTGTTCATATATATCTTCCAAATGCTCTACGATGGGGAGTCCGTACCAGGGAGACACGAGAATGTTGAAATTCGCTCTTGGAATCCTCTTCCATTCCTCCACACCCTCCGACTGCGGTCCGAAAAGAATATGTACCTTTAATCCAATCCCCTCCAAAAGTCTCTTATATTCTCTCAAATTCCCTTTCCAGAAAGGGTCCTGATAGGGAAGGGAGGCAAAAAGATTTACCGTATTTTTCTCGCTGCGCGCCGGGTTCTCATCTTCAAATCTGCTGACATATTGGTCGAGGATCGCGTTCACTACAAGGCTGTGCGACTCGAAATTACTGCATTTGAAGCCTGCTGTTTCCACAGATACGATAGGCTTCCCCAAATCCCTGAATTCATCTGCCAGAGACTCCACATCATCGCCCACAATACCGGCTGTACATCCTGTCAGAATCACCTGCAAGTCGGTATCCAGCACCTTATACGTATTGGATACGATTTCCCTTAAGCGTTCCATTCCCCCAAATACAACCTCTTTCTCGCTGAAATTCGTACACGGAGAAGTATTTCCTCCCGCATAACCCGTGGAGCGCTCGAAAAACCCCTGAATCATATTGCCGCAGCCGGGACCGGAATGAAGAATCGGCACGGCCTTTGGAATAGCTACCACACTTTGCAGTGCGCCGATGGCGCAGGTATAACGTTCCTGTTCGATGATTCCGCTCACTGCACATTACCTCCTTCTAAAAAAGTATACGGTTCCTGCTGCAGCCACCATTTCGTATAGGGATTGATGGCATGCTCTTTAAGATTCTTAACAAATTCATTATTTTCTAAAGTTTCCACAATACGCTCTCCATAGCGCACGATTCCTTCGTAACCCATGCTGTAATGCTCATCTCCGATAAGCAGTGACGGAATTCCCAGCTTCGCTCCCCAAAGCGTCATACCTCCGTGCCTTGCCAGCAAAACATCCGGCTGTAAGCGGTTCAGCATATTTACCAGCTCGAATTCCTGCTTATTACATATGTTAAAATTGGGAACATCGCCATAATCTTTTACCCGCTGCGCCAGCAAATCGCCTTCCTCGCTGCCGCTGTCATACAGAGGGTCATGGTGGAAGATCGCGGCACCCTTGGCTTTCATTCCCAGTTCGCCCAACAAGGACAAAAGCGCATGACCATGGGCTGCCCCAGCCGTCACATAAGCTGATTTTCCTTTCAGTTTCTGCCGCAGTTCTTCTATCTTAGGAAGGTATTCCTCCTTCTTGGCTGCGATCAGCCGTTCCGCTTCTTCCTCCTTATGAAGGATTCTCCCAAGCTCTCTGAACCAGCGGTCCGTTTGGGCTATGCCGTAGGGCGGAGCCGTCTTAATCTCCGGGACGCCGAATTCCTGCTCCAGCGCAGCTCCCAGATAGGAGCCTAAGGTCGGACAAATCTGAATGGTTGCCGCAGCTTCGGAGGCTCTGGATAAGTCCTCCACAGTGGAATAGGGCGTGATATACCGGGGTTTTACCCCGAAGGCTTCAAACCAGTCTTTAAAAATATCAGAACCCCAGAAATTGATGACGTTCACGATATCATCTCTCTTTTCTCTGGCAGGCTTTATGAGCTTTCTCGCAATGCCGTGATAGCTGGCGTCAAAGCCGGTAGTCCATACCTTAGAACGGAAGCCTTCACAGAAAATTGCTACCACTGGAACGCCCAGTTCCTCCTCCGCTTCATTGCAGACGCTTTCCACATCATCGCCGATGATTCCGGCAGCGCAGGTAGTCAATACGAACACCGCATTGGGATGAGTACGTTCATAAACCTCCCGGATACCCTTAGCTAATTTCTGTCCCCCGCCGTAAACGGTATCCGTTTCCTGAAGATTGGTGGAAAAAACCTTGCGCTGTGTGGGATTTTCAACACCGCGAAGAGGTGAATTCACCCGGTAAGTAAACGCATACTCATGAAAGCAGGAGGAACAGCCTACCGGCCCATGGCTGATAACAGCCGCGTCCTGAACTAAAATGACCATACAGGCTGCCTGCGATGTGGAGCATCCAAGACACTGGGAAAAAGACCTGCCCTTATCCCTTAGTCCGCAGCGGGAGCTTTTTACCAGTTCCTCCGCTCCTCCCTGAAATCCTGTAATAGAACCCAGACGTATTTCCCTGATCGATACCTCCGGTATCTGTAAATCTATGTTTCCCATAACATCCTCCTAATTTAATAATTTTTTATACTCCTGCAAATCGGGAAAGCCTATCCCCGCTCATGCGAAATACCCGCCTGTCGTCCAGTACATATGCTCCAAGGTTTTTATAAAACTCAATGGCCGGGGCATTTTTATCCAAACATAGCCAGTCGAGTCTTTCACACTGGCATTCCACTGCAGTTCGGGCCAGATAACGGAGCATTTCTTTTCCGAATCCCTGCTTTCTGTACTTCTCTCTGACATACAGGTCTTCCAGATACACCCCCGCCTTCCCGAGAAAGGTAGAATAATTATAGAAATACAATGCAAACGCGACCGGTTCCTCTTTCAGCCATCCGATGATTATTTCCGCCTGTGTTTTTTCAAATAACGATTTTCTTATGTCCTCAACCGTTGCAGTGATTTCATGGTCAAGTCCCTCAAAAACTGCCAGTTCACGGATCATAGATAAAATCAGTCCGGCATCCTTTTCTTCTCCGGCCCGAATCATAAATCCGGTTTTGCAATCATTCATTTTCTTTATCCTCAACTGCTGTTTCCAGTTCGAACGCCTTTATAAACGCCTGTTCCAAGTCTGCGATCAGATCCGCAGCACTTTCAAGTCCCAAAGACAAGCGAATGGTTTCGGAGCCCAGTCCGACAAGCTCCCTTTGCTCCTGTGTCAACTCTACATGAGTCGTTTCCGCCGGATTGATAATGAGCGAACGCGCATCGCCGATATTGGCTTGATATCCGAATATCCTGGTAGATGCCAGAAATTTTCTTTTCTGTTCATCCGTTCCCCGGAAACCGAAGGATAAAACGGAGCCTGCGCCTTTGGGAAAATAACGATCTGCCAGTACTTTGTAAGGATTTCCTTCAGCATAAGGATAACGGACCCAACTCACATATTCCGTTTTCTCCAGGTATTGTAAAACAGCCCTTGTATTCGACACCTGTTTATCCACTCTTTCCGAAATAGTCTCCAGGCCGAGCAAGACAAGATAGGCGTCAAAAGGACTAAGTGCCGCACCAAGATAGTTCAGATGCACCGCCCGCAGCCTTCCGGTAAATGGAATATCGGGAAAGACTTGAAGAATGCTCCTCTCCTTCCCCTGACCATCCCTCAAAAACCATAGAGGCTTTTCAAAATGGGGAAAGATGCCGTTATCATAATTGAATTTGCCGCTTTCTACCACAACTCCGGCAATTACATTTCCATGGCCGGAAAATGCTTTTGTTGCTGAATAAACTACTATGTCCGCTCCATAAGTAAAAGGATTGAACAAATAAGGCGTTGCGAGGGTATTATCTACTATTAGTGGAATTTTGTGAGAATGAGCTATTTGCGCTATCACTTCAAAATCTGGAATCGTCGCAAAAGGATTGGTCAGACTTTCAATAAAAATCGCCTTCGTATCCGGCGTCAGCTTTTTGCGGAATTCCTCCGTATCATCGGGGTTTTCCACAATGTCGATTTGTATTCCCAGATCCGGCAGCAGATGTCCGAAGCTGTCAACGGTTCCCCCGTAAAGCCGGGCTGTTGTTAAAATGTGCCCTCCTTTTCCGGCCACATTTAAAAGCGTATAGGAGACGGCGGCCATTCCGGAGGCGAGTGCGATCGCTCCTGCCGCACCATGAAGCGCCGCTATGCGTTTCTCCAAGACATCCACTGTCGGATTGGAAAGTCTCGTGTAGATAGGATCTTCTTCCGAAAAAGAAAATAACCGGTCTGCACGGTAACTGTCTCCAAGCGTAAAAGCCGCAGTCTGGTAAATGGGTACGGATACCGCATTGTTATGCTGTGATGCTTCATATCCCGCCTGAACCTTCAATGTATCGAATTCAAAACTCATGTCTTCTCCTCCTCTTATCCGACTAAGCTGCCGTTTATCGTACGCTCAGTCAGCCTTCCTTCTTCCATGACAAAAGTGCGGTTCCCATATTCTAAAGCCTCTAGATCATGAGTTACCATTACAACTGCCGTTCCTGTTTCCGCAATCTCTTTAAACAGCTTCATGATTTCTGCGGCAGTGCGTACATCCAGATCGCTGGTCGGTTCATCGGCAATCACATAGTCCGGCTGGTTAATCAGCGCTCTGGCTATTGCAATCCGCTTTACTTCCCCTCCTGAGAGATGCTTGGGATAGGTATCCGCCAAATGAGATATTCCCGTCCGTTCCAATAGAAAACGAGCTTCCTTTTCCGGGTTCCCCTCTCTTTTGGAAAAATAGAAGGGTACTCTTACGTTATCCAGCACATTAAGGCTCGCCAACGTGCTCTGTCCCTGAGATATGTATCCTATTTTCGAATTCCGGTAAGCACTGGCTGCTTTGTCTTGCAAATCCCCTACATTCAACCCATCTATCTCTATGCTTCCTTCCGTAGGTGTCAGCAGGCAGGCCAGCATGTTGACCAGGGTACTTTTCCCGCTGCCGGAGCGGCCGACAATATTGACGAAATCTCCCCGACAAACGGTAAAGCTTACATGATTTACCGCCCGGAATATTTTCCGGCCTCTCATATACTCTTTTGTAAGCGATTTTACCTCTAATGCCATACCAACAGTCCCTCCTTTCTTTTTCAGCTACCCGTCCTCCCTGATAGAGGCGTACACCTCTGCCCGGCTTCCTTTTACCGCCGCATATGCCGCCGCAAGCGGTCCTGCGGCGAAGGACAGAAGAAGGCTCATTCCTAACAGGCGAAGCGTTATGGCCGCATTCGGGAGCAAATATGGCAGCCCCAGCCTTTCTCTCGTATAAGCACTGAACGGAAACAGGATGAGAACGGCGGCGGCCGTTCCAAGCAATCCTCCCAGTACGCTTATACTAAAAGCCTCCATGAGGACAATCCCGCATATTTTTCCCCTCGTCGCTCCCACCGACCGTAAGAGAGCCAGCTCTTTTTTCCTTCCGTTCGTTATTGCCAGAAACATCGCTGCCAGAAGAAATACTGCTAACAGCCAGAGCAGAAGGGTAATCGCATGGATAAAGGTCAGAAGAACATCCATGTTATTTGCAGTGGAGGCAAATACATTTTGCGATTTCACTATGCTGATTCCCGAAATCTGCCGGCGGATATTCGTGGTAACCGTATCTGCGTCGTAGCCCTCTTTTATTTTCACAAGCACGGTAGAAACCGAGCGGTCAATATCCGTACCATAAACATCCACACTTAAGTTCATACCGGCAGCTCTTGCTCCTGCAACCAGCATTTTTATGGTATTCATATTGGCATATACCGAGTAATCCATACCGGTTGATGTCTTTTCCAGCTGAGCCACGACCTGATAGGTATCATCAAAAAATTGCAAGGTTCCTGTATCGTTCAAAACAATATCGCTGCCCGCAATGATCTGACCGTCCCCTATTTGCTCCCGGTATACCTTGGCAATCCACGGCTGGATAACAAAATCCGTATCGGGATCGAAGCCTATCACCTGAACGGGTACGGAGCAGCACGCCGCTGCAAGGGTCGAAATAAAAAATTGAGAGGAAACCTTATCGATTCCTTCGACCTTCTTTATCTGCTCTTCTATCGACTGATCGAAATAAAATTTTTCCGGTTCCCCCGACAAGAGAATTCCTTCGTAATCCGCTTCATGATCCAGCGGAACTACTGCCAGATCCGCTCCCAGACGCTCCTTAAGGCTTCCCAGTCCGTTTCTTAGACTCTGAGACATCAGGGAACCGCCGAATGTGGTAAAGGAAAGAAGCATTACGATAAAAATAAGACAGGCTGTTCGAAAGGGATTGCTTCGCAGATTATGACCGGACAGCCTTTTCGTCGTCAGCGGTTTGCTTTTCATGATCTTTCGTCCCTTTCTTATTCATACGATGCAGGTAAACCCCATTGATTATGGCTATCGCTATGAGAAGCCCGCTCAAAACGGAAAGTGCAGGCAACGACAGCGCACGACAGGCCATACGGGTGCTGCCGCATACACCTATTAAAACCGTAGGTAACAGTAGCGCCAGAATCCCGTTAAGTAAAACCGCGGCAGTTAAGCCGAGCCGTATCCGGGCACTGTCTGCCAAAACGGCCAAAAGGCCTAATAGTGAAATCAAAATACCTGCCCCAAGCTCAGCCCGTGCGGTCCAAAAGCATTTCATCGCCTCTTCAGAATGTTCATGTACCCCGCAAACCGGAAAAATAGTCTGTGGTCCCAATGCGATAAGAAGGCCTATTACAATAGTTAACATTCCAAACACTACTCTGTTCCTCATAACAATAATCGTTCCTTTCTCATAGCCTGCGGACTTTATACTAATCATAGATATGCTTGCCGAAATAACGGTCTCCTCTGTCCGGAAAGATTACAACGATTTTTCCGGAGGGCACTTCTTTCGCCAGTTTTCTTGCCGCCGCCAGCGCCGCTCCTGATGAGGAGCCGGCAAAAATACCTTCGTATCTGGCTATATTCTTAACCTCCGCAAAGGCCTCGGCGTCGTTTATTTTAATTACTTTATCCACAAGGCTCATATCCATCGTATCGGCGATAAAGTCATTGCCGATTCCTTCGATTTCATAATTCGCGTGCTCGCCTCCTCCAATTGTAGACCCTTCCGGATCCGCCAGTACGCCTTTTACACTGGGATTGCGTTCCTTCAGGTATTTCAGTACTCCCGAAAAGGTACCTCCGCTTCCCGCACCTGCAATGACATAATCGATATCTCCGTTCAGATCCGCATAAATCTCCGGTCCGGTAGTTTCATAGTGAGCCTGCGGATTGCTTGCGTTCTTAAATTGCTCAAGGGTTACCGAATTCGGAATCTCTGCGCGAAGCTCCTCCGCCCTTTTAATGGCTCCTGCCATTCCATCATCCAACGGCGTATTTATAATCTCCGCTCCCAGCGCCCGTAATAAAGTCTGTTTCTCCTGTGAAAACTTTTCCGGAACGGTGAAGATCAGCCGATAGCCCTGATTGAGAGCCGCAAATGCAATGCCGATTCCGGTATTTCCGGCAGTAGCCTCGATAATTGTATCGCCGGGCTTAAGTACATTCCGCTTTCTGGCGTCCTCTATCATATATTTTCCGATTCTGTCCTTAACGCTTCCTGCGGGATTATAAAGCTCCAGCTTCGCATAAACCTGAAACTCGTCGGGAAATCCCAGATGCTTCAATCCGACTAGCGGAGTATGACCGATCAATTCCTGCATGGAGTGGTATAAACTCATAATTTTGCCCTCTCTATGGCGACTTGTAAATCCCTGCTTAAGTCCTTGACATTTTCAATGCCTACAGAAAGCCGGATGAGGCCGTCCGTTATCCCGACCTTTTCCCTTATTTCCTTTGGAATCGAAGCGTGGGTCATGCTTGCCGGATGGCAGACAAGGGACTCTACGCCGCCCAGACTTTCCGCCAGTGCTATGAGTTTCAGCTCTTCAAAAAATTTGCGGATATCATAGTCCTCATGAAGCTCGAAGGAAATCATGGCTCCACCGCTTTTGGCCTGCCTCTTGTTGATCTCATAGCCCTGTGCATCGGGAAGCCCCGGGTAATATACCGCCTTTACCGCTTTGTGCTCTCTTAAGAACCTCGCCAGTTCTACGGCATTTCTCACATGACGGTCCATTCGGACGCTCAAAGTCTTAATGCTTCGAATTAACAGGAAGGAATCAAAGGGCTGTAACACTCCGCCCGTGGCGTTTTGCACGAAGTGGAGCCGTTCAGCCAACTCTTTTGTCTTAACTACGGCCAGACCTGCGATCAAATCGCTGTGCCCTCCCAGATACTTTGTTGCCGAATGGAGAACAATATCCGCTCCATGCTCTAAGGGACGCTGAAGGTACGGCGTCATAAAGGTATTGTCTACGATGAGCAGCGCTCCTTTTCTTTTTGCTATTTTGGCTATGGCGGAAATATCCGTTACTGTCAGAAGAGGATTGGCCGGGCTTTCGATTAAGACAGCTTTTACCTCAGGGGTAAGCGCTTCCTCAAACGCATCCAGATCGGTGGTATCCGCAATGGCATACTGAAAGCCGAACCGTTGAAATATTTTATCGAGTACGCGGAAGGTACCGCCGTAGACATTGCTGGATATCACTATCTTATCGCCGCTTTGAAAAAGACTGAGCACTGCGGTGGTAGCCGCCATGCCGGAGGCGAAAGCAAAGCCTGCTCTTCCGCCTTCCAGCTCAGCGATGAGAGATTCCAGCGCCTCTCTGGTAGGATTGCCCGTGCGGGAATATTCATATCCTCTGTTTTTACCCAATCCGTCCTGCATATAGGTGGATGTCTGATATACCGGAGTGTTTACTGCGCCGGTGCGCTCATCTCCATATATCCCGCCGTGAACCAGGGCGGATTCGATATATTCATAATTCTTCAAAATTTTGCCTCCTTTTTTATCTGTTTATTTTCCTATTTAAGGGTGGCAGGTATTACAGCTCCTTCATATTTTTCTTCTATGAACTTTCTCGTGTCTTCCGACTGAAGTTCTTTTACAAGTGCAATAATCGCCGGGTTATCCTTATCCTCCGCCCTTACCGCGATAATATTTGCATAGGGGCTGTCGCTGCCTTCTGAAAACAGTTTTGTCGAGGTTATTTTTGCTTCTAAGGCTTTATTGGTATTGGTAATAAAAAAGTCATAGTCCGCTTTTGTTGGTATAATTTGAGCGGAATCCAGCTCAACGATTTCCAGAGGGCGTATGTATTCCTCGATATCAGTCAGAGAAGCGCTTAGTGTAGTAGCGGTTTCCTCATCAAGCTTGATAAAACCATTCTGCTCCAAAATACGCAGAGCACGGTATTCATTGGTCCCGTCGTTAGGAATTGCAACGATCGCATCATCGGGAATTTCTTCTGTACTCGTATACTTATCCGAATATGCCGTGATGGGCTCCACATGAATATCCCCTGCATTAACTAAGCCAAAACCGTTGGTCGTGTTCCACTCCTCCAAATATGGATAATGCTGGAAGTAGTTAAAGTCGACTTCTCCCTTTGCCGTTTTCTCATTAGTCGTAGCGTCTGCTGATGTCGCTACGAGCTCAACGATGATACCTTGCTCCGCAAGCTTAGGCGTTACATATTCGATAATTTCCGAATGAGGTACGAGATCCGCAATACCTGTAATCGTTACTGTTTCATCTGTCCCGGCAGTGTCATCGGCGGTTTCGGATGCGGCTGTGTCTTCGGTGGATTCTGGCTGAGCTGTGCTTTCATCGGCCGTAGATTCCGTAACAGGAGCTGCTGTCTGTGCCGTATTGTCCGCTTGTGCTCCGCAGCCGGTAAGTACTCCCAGCGAAAGAATTGCTGTTGCCAGTAAGGGTAATAGAGTTGATTTTTTCATGTTGTTTTCTCCTTTTTATATGTTTGATTGTTAAGTTACAATAAATTTCTCTTTTTCAGTATTTTTCTTGAAGTAAAATCTCCCAGAAACTGCACGAGCTGGACGAGAATGATCAATATGTATACCGCGGCAAAGAGTACATCGTGCTGAAAGCGCTGATAACCGAAGCGAACAGCGATATCTCCTATTCCTCCTGCACCGAACATTCCGGCCAAAGCTGTCATGGATATTACTCCGATTACCGCTACCGTAAAGCCCCGGATAAGGGAAGGAACCGTTTCGGGAAGGAGTATCCGGAAGATAATCTGCAGATTCGTGCTTCCGATGGATTTGGCTGCTTCTACTTTGCCTTTGGAGATTTCCAGCAGGCTGCTTTCTACGATGCGGGCATACATGGGAATACAGCTTGCCGCTATGGCTATAATACAGGCATTAGTTCCATAGGATTTGCCGAAAAACAGGCGCGCAACGGGTATCATTAATATGATCATAATCATCTGCGGCAAAGAGCGAAGGCAATTGATCAGCCAGCCCGAACCGGTGTAAAGACTAGTCATTGGTACTAAGCCGTTGGGATTCGTAACTGTCAGCATGATCCCCAGAAGCAATCCCAAGACAAGCATGATAGCTGAAGAAAGTACCGTCATGTAAAGTGTTTCGAAAATGGATGGTGTGATCCGTTCCCATACCTCCGGCGCAAACGAACCTTTTATTACCTCCCAAAGAGGCATATCCAATAAACTCATGCTGCCACTCCTTTTCTTTTTTAAGATTGTTTTCTTTGCGGGCTTGTTATATTCCCTCTCCGTTCATAAGGCTATCCGCTTTCTGAAATTCGAGGAATACCTTTGCAAAAAGCTCTCCGGTACGGCTGTGGGGATTATGGAATATTTCATTTACCGATCCCGACTCTATAATAAGTCCGTCTTCAAGAACGGCCATCCGCTCACATGTATATTTGATAGCATCCAGCTCATGTGTAATCATCAAAATCGTAATTCCTGTCGCTTTATTGATCTCCTTAAGCAGTTCCAGTATCTGAAGCGTGGTCTGCGGATCGAGGGCCGATGTTGCTTCATCGCTCAGCAGCAGGTGAGGATCGTTTACCAAAGCTCTGGCAATTCCTACCCTTTGCTTTTGTCCTCCTGAAAGTCCCCCCGGATAGGCTGATAATTTATCCGACAACCCTACGAGTTCCGCCGTATCTAAAACGCGCCGTTTGATCTCTTCCCTGGAAACACCGCTGATTTCCAATGGATATGAAATATTTCTATATACCGTCTTTGCCTCAAACAGGTTAAAGGTTTGAAAGATCATTCCGATTTTCCGCCGTTCTTTGAGCAGCTCCTGTTTTGACAGCTTTAGGATATCGACACCGTCTATTAGAATCTCTCCCTTATCGGGCGTCTCCAGCCGGTTAATACACCGGGCCAGTGTGGACTTCCCCGCTCCGCTGAAGCCTATGGTCCCGAATATTTCTCCTTTCCTTATGGAAAGATCTACCCCTCTCAAAACCTCCAGCGGTCCGTCATGTGTAGGGTAAGTTTTATGTAAATCCTTAATTTCGATATAGTCCTCCATAATATTATGTCTGTTGTACCGCTTAGCCCTCTGACACGGCAAGCATGTCGTACACTCCTTTCTTTATTACAGAACAAAAATGTGCTCCTCACAATCTCGCGGCCAAATACTTTGGCAGCACAGCTTTTGTTCCGCGCGCGTAGCTGCGCATTGTTGCCCCGAAAGGCTTTTTATATCATAAGAAACAACGTTTTCTCACGTTAAAGCAACAAAGCATTCACATGATATAAAAAGGCAGTCAGGATCATATAATCCTGACTGCCTTAATAGCATTCGCAAGATGATATAACCATTTTATCCCCCGGAGAAATTATATTTTTGCATAGCACAACAAGAAATACAGCAACACTGCATTCCTATAGAGGTACGTATGATTCTGTTAACTGCAACTGTTCTGTTTTGCATAATTATTTCTCCCTTCCGGAATCCCAACTATTTCCTAGTAAACTTATTGGTATTATATGTTTTTGATTTTTATTTGTCAATAAAAGATATATTGTTTTTCTCAATTTTGTCATTTCATCTAAATTATAGTTGATTAGTACGCTTATATTTATACAATTTTATTATTTCATATATGTTTAGTATGTTTTATCCAGCAATTTCCCTACTCTTTTCACATGGATCCTTTTTAGGATGATTAGGGTGTCAAAAGGTCCTTTTTAAAAATATTCGAGGCAATATGCCCAAAACAGTTCGCAAAAAGGAACTTTTGACACCCTGATTTTAGAATAAAAAGAAGCCTTGTTAACCTATGAATTCTCATCCATGATTAACAAGGTTTCCTTACAATCTATTCCCAGCCCTTCCATACCTCCGGCTTATATCCTACTGTGGCCATTTTGCCATTTCTTACGATGGGCGTTAAAAGTACCTGCTGATTTTCAAGCGCTTTTCCTTCTTTGTCTTCTTCCGCAATATATTTTATCAGAGCGAGCACGTCCTTATCCTTGCAGTTTTCGTTCAGCATGGCTTCCAGTCCGCCGACCGCCTGCTTCACACTAACGAATTCCCCTCTGCTCATACCTTTTTCTTTCAAGTCAATGAACTGGAACTTCACACCGCGTTCCTTGAAATATCTTTGTGCCTTCTTCGTATCAAAACATTTATTTGTTCCGAAAATCTGTAAGTTCATAGCTTTCCTCAATCATTCTTTCTATGTCTTTATCCGGTACCGTTCCATCCAAAATAATGGAATTCCAATACTTCTTGTTTAAATGATAGCCAGGCACCACCGAATTAAACGTATCCCGCCAGAAATCCCGCCATTCCTCATTACATTTTACATTAACCCATATATGGCCATCCTTTTCATATATCCAGGCAAATACCTTTTGATTTTTCTTATGCCGCATCACCGTCCAATTAGGATCGTGAAACGGATAGTCCTCATATACATCTTCTAATTTGCTGCAAAATGCAATAACCTCTTCACGCTTTACCATCCTTCTACCTCCCATACTCTGCTGTAAGGTTACATTACTATATGAAGTATTCGATAGTTCTTGCCGGCGTTTTCTGCGTATCTTTATTAAAAATAATGACCGCCTCGCGGGTTTCTTTCGGCCCAAGCGCATAGGGACCCTTGCCCGCATCGTTCATCATACCATAGGGTACACGGCGGTTAAAACTGTAGGGCATATCCGTAATCAACTCAATTTCCTCTTGCTTAAACGGCTTTTTCCTATAATAAGGATCGAACAGGCAGACTCTTTTTTCATCGATTCCCGTCAGCAGCACATAATGCCAGCAGCCGTACATAACCCGGGCCACTACTGCGCCGCCCTGCTGCAACGCCGATATAATCCTGCTGTTTTCCCCGACAGAGACGTCTTCCCCCGTAAGATATTCGCTCTGCACCGGAACCTTTTTCACCTTTCCAAACTGGTTAAGCCAATCGCATATGAACATCATCGCCATGCGCGAGGTTCCGTTTTTCCCGAATTCTCCCTTTTCGTTATAGGCATCCAGACAAAAAAGCATGATATGTTTGATAATATCGGGCGGAATCTGCTCACGCCGGAACAAAAAGCTCATCGCATTTATTAAAGTAGTCGGACCGCAGTCATATTCCGTAATCTGGTAGTTCAAAGGATTCTTCATCCCGCATTCACCTCGCTCGTCATAAGTACTCTCGTCAATTCCGCAATTTTTACAAGCTCCTCCACTGTAGTATACTCCTCGCAGGAGTGACACTGGTTCATGGCGCAGGCAAGCACGATTCCCGTTATACCATGCTCTGACATCGCATTGTTATCACTGCCGCCGAACGTCTGCTGGAGAGAGGACGGCATGTGTAAGGTCCGGCATGCCTCTTCAAACCTGCGGACCACGGAATGCTCCTTGGGCGTTTCATACGCTTGGCAATTGGTAATCACTTCGAACTTTACCGTAGCCTTAAAAGCTTCCGCCGATTTTTCAAATCGCTTTTTTACTTCCTGCGCCGCTTCCATTGCCTTCTTATGGGAATAGCTGCGTATCTCTCCGCCGACCACACACAATGCCGGAACAATATTGGTGGCGAGTCCGCCTTGTATCACTCCTATATTAAGTGTGGTAATATCGTCGATGTGTCCCAGCTTCAGCTTGGCTATGGCATCGGCTGCCGCCTGTATTGCATGAATGCCCATATGGGGTGCAAATCCCGCATGAGATGCTTTTCCGTTAACCTCTATATTCAGGGAAAGGATAGAAGGTGCCTGATAAGCAGCCCCTCCCACGGCTCCCGTCAAGTCGAGCACATATGCTTCTTTGGATTTAATTTTACTGTAATCAAACACCTTGGCACCCTTGCAGTAAATTTCCTCTGCGACCGTAAACAGCACTTCGATGGACCGATGCTCCAGCCGCTTTTCCTTTATCGTGTACAAGGCTTCTAAAATCGCTGCAATTCCCGCAAAATCATCTGCCCCCAATATAGTGTCCCCCTTACTCCGGATTACACCGTCAGCGCCTAAAACTGCCTGTTTTCCCCTGGAAGGCTCCACCGTATCCATATGGACACAGAAAAGAAGCGGCTCCAATTCTTCCCTGCCCTCCAAAAAACCGTATATATTGCCGCAGTTTCCGCCCAGCTTATTGCCTGCGTCGTCCTCCGCCACGTCAAAACCCAGCTCCTCCAGCTTATTTTTCAAATAATCGCCCATCTCCCTTTCCAACAGGGAAGGACTGTCTATGGATACCAGCCGGATAAATTCCTTAACGAGTCTTTCTTTATCAATTGTCATTTTCATAAATATACTCCTTCCAAAGTCCAGAAATCTGTGGAGATATGGTTAAGTTATGCAATATGGTTACTGTTCACTCCGTTCACAGCAACCTCATATGCCTTAAATATAAAACATAATTTCATGTTCGCCTTTATGCCTTTCAGCTTCATTCACAAGGTCTAAAAGGGTAATCCCATGCAAGGTCCCGCTTATCGTCCTATCCAGTGTATCGAACACCTTTATTCTAAGAGCGCTCTCAATATCCATAGCCGTCTCTGCTACAGTCTCCTGCGTTCTTTCAAATAGGGAATCCTCTACCGAAGTCAGCACCTCGTATACCGTTATCTGCCCCGGCTTGCGCGAAAGCAGATAGCCTCCCTGCGCCCCCTTCGTCGATGTAACCACTCCTCCCCGTTTTAAAAGAGAGAAAACCTGCTCCAGATATATCTTCGATATACCGAGCTCTTTTGAAATGTTAATTACCGTTGCATATTCTCCGCTTTCATAGCGCTGCGCCATATTCGTCACAGCAGCCAATGCATAGCGGCCTTTAGATGATATTCTCATGCTAGTCCCCTTTTCTTAATCTTTTATTTCATACTATAATAATATGTTTTATGAATTATATAATAAAAAAAATTGGCTCATTTGTCAATCTTCTATTAACCGGGTAGGAATTATTATATTTTTCCAAAGGCTAAAATATAAGATAATACAGATGATTGCTTTGACTATAAGACAATGATATACTTTTCATACATATGAACTTTTGTCCTTTTAAGTCAAGAGAACAATCTGAAACTATTATAAAATATTCATGAAGGTAAGGATATGAATCAGGATGATAAAGTTGAAATAGTTCAGGCGATGCAGGACTATATAAAGAAAAACATCGCGGAAACAAATTTTAGTCTGGAAGCGATGTATGAGCACACCGGATATTCGCAAAGGCACGCTAAGCGGCTTTTTTGCGAGCTGCTGCATATGACGCCGAACGAATATGTACGAAGAACAATGCTCACTTCGAGTACGAAAAAGCTCCTGAAAACCGAAAAAAACATTATAGACATCGCACTGGATAGCAATTACGAGACACATGAGGGTTACACAAGAGCCTTTAAAAAAAGCTTTCAGATCGGCCCCGCCGAGTATCGGAAATCACCGAGAGCTATCCCTTTGTTCGTCCAGTATCCCGTATGGGCATATCATACCTATCTTAATCATAAGGAGAGATTGGAAATGGATAAGGACACTATGGTTTGCACAGTCACACCGGTTGAAAAACCAAAAAGAAGGTTAATTATTTTACGCTCTGCCAATGCTCATGATTATTGGTCCTTCTGTGAGGAGAATGGCTGCGATTGGGAGGGAACCCTGAACAGCATTCCCGAGAAAATGGATAACGCCGCTATTATAGAGCTGCCGGATTCTCTGGTAAAGGAAGGTACTACCTCCACTGCTGCCGGTATTGAGGTCCCTTTCAGCTATAATGCTGCTATCCCGGAAAAATATGAAATCATCGAAATCGATTCCGGCATCATGCTTTATTTTAAGTCGGAGCCTTTTGAGGATGAAAAGGATTTCGGAACTGCTATCGGCTGCGTATTTAAAGCGTATGAAAGTTATAATCCTAATGAATTCGGATATTCCTATGATGAGGAAGCCATACCGAAATTCAAATTCGGCGCATCCCCAGAGATGGGCGCGAAACTCGCTATTCCTGTAAAAAAATAGAGACAATAAAAGATGTATCTTAAAAGTGCTTTCCCCCTTGAATCAGGCAATTTTTAAAAAACTGCACCTTTCAAGAAGCCCACATCATTTTGAGATACACCTTATTTTGTCTTAAGAAATTATTTCCTTCTCGCCTTCAGCTCCCCGTCTTCCAGAACGATCTCCACCGTGTCGTCCGTTCCTACCGCATCCGCCAGAATCAGCTTTGCCGCCAGCGTTTCCACATACTTTTGAATGTAACGCTTTAACGGTCTCGCTCCGTATACCGGATCATAAGCGTTATCCACGATGTAACGTCCCGCCTCCGGCGACAGTTCCACCTTAAGATTTCTGTCCGCAAGCCGTTCGTTCAGATCATCCATGATCAGTCCTATGATGCCGCCGATATTGTCTTTCGTCAGCGGCTTAAATAAGATCGTTTCATCCAGTCTGTTCAGAAACTCCGGCCGGAAATGAGCGCGGAGCTCTCCCATTACCATGCTTTCCGCATCTTCGCCGATAGTACCGTCTTCCCGGATACCATCCAGCAAATATCCTGCGCCGATATTGGAGGTCATAATGAGAATGGTATTTTTAAAATCTACGGTGCGTCCCTGTGAATCCGTAACGCGCCCGTCATCCAATACCTGCAGCAGCACGTTGAATACATCGGGATGCGCCTTTTCTATCTCATCGAACAGCACGACGGAATAAGGCTTTCTCCTCACCGCCTCCGTCAATTGTCCGCCTTCCTCATAACCCACATAACCGGGAGGCGCTCCAATCAGTCTGGATACGGAGAACTTCTCCATATACTCGCTCATATCGATGCGGATCATATTATTCTCATCGTCGAAGAGCGATGCCGCCAAAGCCTTGGCAAGCTCTGTCTTACCCACTCCGGTCGGTCCCAGGAACAGGAAGGAACCTATAGGCTTCGTCGGATCCTTGATTCCCGCTTTAGAGCGGATGATCGCATCCGTCACCTTGGCAACGCCTTCCTCCTGCCCGATAACGCGCTTATGCAGTTCCTCGTCCAGATGCAGCGTTTTATTTCTCTCGCTTTCCGTCAGTTTCGCCACCGGAATGCCGGTCCATCTGGAAATAATCTTGGCGATTTCTTCCTCGCTGACATTTTCATGCACAAGAGACAAATCCTCACGCTTTACTTTCTCCTCTTCGATTTCCAGCTGTTGTCTAAGTGCAGGAAGCTTTCCATAGCTTAGCTCTGCCGCTTTCTCCAAATCCATATCTCTTTGCGCTATCTGAATCTCATTGTTGATGGCATCGATCTGCTCTCTGAGTTTGGACAGCTTATCGACAGAAGCCTTCTCGTTGTCCCACTGCGCCTTCCTGTTATTGAATTCTTCCTTCAGTTCGGCAAGCTCCTTTTGGAGAGCTGCAAGCCGCTCCCTGCTCAACCGGTCCTCTTCCTTCTTCAGAGCTGTCTCTTCGATTTCCATCTGCATAATCTTCCGGCGAAGCTCATCCAGTTCCGCAGGCATGGAATCCAGCTCTGTCTTAATCAAGGCACACGCCTCGTCCACAAGGTCGATAGCCTTATCCGGAAGAAAACGGTCGGAAATATATCGATGAGACAAAACGGCCGCGCTGACAAGAGCATTGTCCATTATTTTAACGCCGTGAAACACCTCATATCTTTCCTTCAGACCACGCAATATGGAAATCGTATCCTCTACCGTAGGCTCCTCCACCATAACCGGCTGGAACCTTCGTTCCAGCGCCGCGTCCTTCTCGATATACTGTCTGTATTCATCCAGGGTAGTGGCACCGATACAGTGCAATTCTCCTCTGGCGAGCATCGGCTTGAGCATGTTTCCCGCATCCAGCGCTCCATCCGTCTTCCCTGCCCCTACGATGGTATGCAGTTCATCGATGAACAGTATGATCTGGCCGTCACTGTTCTTTACATCCTCAAGGACTGCCTTCAGCCTCTCTTCGAATTCCCCTCTGTATTTCGCTCCCGCGACGAGGGCTCCCATGTCCAGGGCAAAAATTTTCTTATCTTTCAGCCCCTGGGGCACGTCACCCTTTACTATACGCTGTGCAAGACCCTCTACCACCGCAGTCTTTCCCACGCCGGGCTCGCCGATGAGCACCGGGTTATTCTTCGTCTTTCTGGAAAGTATCCTTATGATATTGCGAATCTCGTTGTCTCTTCCTATTACAGGATCGAGCTTCTGATTCCTCGCTTTTTCCACCAGTTCCTGACCATATTTCTCCAGAGTATCGTAAGTAGCTTCGGGATTATCGGAGGTAACTCTCTGATTGCCCCTTACGGTAGAAAGCACCTGCAAAAAACGCTCTCTCGTAATTCCGTACTCCCTGAAAAGCTCTTTGATCTCCTTATTCGGATTCTTAATCATGGCAAGAAATAAATGCTCTACGGAAACATATTCATCTCCCAGCTGCTTCGCCTCATCCTCCGCGCTGATAAGCACCTTATTCAAATCCTTGCCCACATACACCTGACCGCCCTGGACTTTCACTCTCTTCTGAAGCGCCGTTTCGGCGCGGTTCAGAAAATGCTCCTTGTTAATTTCCATTTTCTCGATTAATTTAAGGATCAAGCTGTCTTCTATCGTCAGAAGACTGTAAAGCAAATGCTCCTGTTCTATCTCCTGATTGCCGTATTCATATGCCAGCCGCTCGCAGCGTTCTACTGCCTGCATAGACTTTTGTGTAAATTTTGAAATATTCATGATAGCTCCTATCTGTGTGCTTTAGCACACGTATAAATCAGTATGTTGAAAAAGATTTTTTCAACCTGTTCCTCCTTGCCTTTCACTATAGGCTTAAAACGTCTTGTTCTATTCGTACTATAACGCGCACCGTGAATGGTGTCAAGCATCGAGTGATAATTTTTTATAAAAATTCTATAATAAATTTGTGAAAATCAGCGGTTGTTAATTATATGTTTCCTCTTAAAAAGCAGGGAACCTGTTCTCAGTCAGATTCCCCGCTTAATGGCACAGTTACTTTATTCTGCCTTCTCCACCCATCAGATTTGTCAATTCTTCAATTTTTTCTAATGGAAAGGGTGGAAAAGTCAGCGGTTTCATGGCAATCGACATAAGCTTCATAGGATTATCATCTGCAGCAATGCGATTTGAAACGAGCTTTCCGCATTGTTTGCAACGATGGATAATCGCCCATTCACCGTTCTTCCTTACCCACACTCCAATCGGTTCCATAAAGCCGCCGCAATCAGATGCCCGGTCACCCGGTTCCTCATCGACATGCAGGCTGTTAAGACAATTAGGGCAATGATTTCTATGATTGCTCCCTGCTCCTCCCGGAACAACAAGACGTCCGCACATTTTACATGTAAATGTGCTGTCACAAGCATGGTTTTTATAGTAACCGTCTGTATATGTTATTTTTTTATTCTTACGATTCATTTGCTCCTCCAAATAGTTTGCATGATATCCTTTGGAGGTCAGCGCAACGCGATTCGTATTTTAGATTATTGCGCAAACCTCCCGGTCTGCTGCACACGATGCTTTACTATAATATTTCATACAAAATTCTCCTTCTCATTTTTATTATTTATTGATCTTATATTCATATAAACGGTAGATTTTTTTTGCTGTTTTTCCCGCGAACATAAGCTTAAAAAATGTCTGCTCGAAAGCGCTCAACTCATCGATCAGCTCGGACGGAGTCATGTCGAGCTCTCTCGTAAAATGTATCCCCTCGTTTTGCTCGAAAGCCTCCGGATGATCGATGCCCGAAACGATTTTCGCACCTACATCATTTACCGGATTTTTAAACCTGGATGCTTTTGCTCCGAAAACAGTATAGCAATCCATCAGCAAAAGTACACGGGTGAATTGGTTTTGAAGTGCCAGAAACAAGGAACCGATCTCCCCGCCGGTAAGGTACATGCTTATGCCCTCCATGATCACGATAGCTTCTTTACCGTTTTCCAATCCGTTTATCCACTTTGTGTCAGAAGCATCGGCACTGAGCATCCGGTAATTGCCGGTTTCCTCGAAATATTGCATTCTTTCTTGTATCACTGACGGATAATCGATGTCATACCAAATCCTTTCGGAAGCATTGATCCTTTCGACACGGCTGTCCATCCCACATCCGATGTGCAAAACAATCGCTTCCGGATATTTCTGAAGCTGCTTCTTTGTCCATTCATCAAATACGTGCGCTCTCATAGCCATGTAATAGGTCAGCCACCTCGACTTAGCCTTTCCATGTAATGCAAAGCCTTCCTTTTCCCATATTTCTTCAGCTTTGGAATCTTTGATTATGATACCTTTTTGACTTACCGCCGCTTTTCCGAACAAAGGAATGTATAAGGTTTTATTGACTGCATCCATATCAGTTTACTCCTAATCCATTTTATTAAAAATAACCGTTTGCTCTTTCATGGATATCTTACCGACCTGATACCCATACTCCGTCAGTTCCTTTTTATAATTCAAAAAAGAGTGGTCTATCGGTATTCCCGCAATATCCTTAATCTCATCGAAAGTAAGTTTAAATGACGCACTGCCGTTTTCCTGTACATATTCCCATAAAGAATTATATTTGCTCATCTCATACCGCTCCTTTGATTACTCATTTTATGTTTTCCCATTTTATCCCTCTGATTGATAACCAGCAAAAAGCTTCTTCTTACTCCTGATATGCTCCTTCCATTTACAGCAGTCATTTAAATGAAGCATAACATGACGCGTAGGAGGCATGAGAAGAATTCCGGCCACATCTTTTTTTCCCCAATAGTCCAAAAGCCAGATGGAATCCGGATGCCCGGTCACGCCGCCAACTGCTAAAATGTCTGCTAATGCGCCCGGCAAAACTTCTCTTTTCATATCCGAAGCCTTCAAATTCATTACGACTTCCCTTGTACTCTTGGCAACTTCTTTTCGATAGCGAAGCAGCTCATCAACATTAATATTGCGGCTAAGTTCCATAATCTCGTCATCAGACATGGCATTTCCCGTATCGGTAACGGAAACGTTCAGCCTTTTCTTCCATCCTTCATTAAAAAGCTGTTTTTTGTTCGCTATGAGCATATTCACGGTTACATCTTCAATTCTTGCAATATGCCATAGTACCCAGGCGATCGTCTCGTCCTTATTGGTGGGCATAAGGGCATATTCCTCTCTTCTTAAATCAAACAGCAGGTTATCCGTTTCATTTTTATATCCCATTCCCGTTTCCGAGGAGCCGGGATTAATGTCCCGATTTTCAGTCTCCGCCACCTCGGACAAATTAAGCTTCGAATGAATCTCCAAAAACAGCTCTTTTGCCTGCTCAATCTTCTCTTTCTTCCGGATAATCCTGCTAAGTTCTTTATGCTTTTCACTTAATCCTTCTCCGAAATATTTCACAGCCCGCTTCCTCCCCTGATTCAATTTAAGCTACATTGCATTAAAAATTGGTTTTTCTTAAACACCTTCCTCGTTGCTCTTTTGAACATTGTCCACCTAATAAGTGTATTCGCGGTTACTGTACTTGTCAATAAATCTTTGTATGATAAATGGGAAATTTACCCATTAAAATAGCCAGCGTGTAAAATCAATGATGAAACAGCCTTATTCCGGTCATCGCCATTACAACGCCATACTTATTACAGGCCTCAATTACATTATCATCACGCATAGACCCTCCTGCCTGTGCAACATATGAAACGCCGCTTTTAACAGCTCTTTCAATATTATCTCCAAAGGGAAAAAAGGCATCTGAACCAAGCGAAACATCTCTTATTTGCCTTAACCATTCTTTTTTTTCGCAGGAAGAAAGAAGCCTGGGTTTTTTCATTAAAAGACTTTTCCAGCTATCTCCCTCCGTCACGGCCTCCGGTTCGCCGCTCAGTAAAAGGTCGATTGCATTATCCCTGTCTACAAGCTTCGTTTTCTCATGGAAGGGCAGAGACAGTATGTGGGGATGCTGTCTAAGCTGCCAGATATCCGCTTTATCGCCTGCCAGGCGAACACAGTGGATTCTTGATTGCTGGCCCGCTCCTACTCCGATCGTTTGCCCGTCAAATGCATAGCATACGGAGTTAGACTGTGTAAATTTAAGCGTTATCAATGCAATCAACAAATCACGAATGGCTTCCCTAGGCATTTCCTTCCTTATAGTAGGAATGTTTTTTAATTGCTCTTCCGTAATTTTTACCGCATTTCTTTCCTGCTCGAAGGTAATGCCGAATATCTCCCTTCTTTCTGTGTCATTGGGCTGAAACTCTTCATCCATTTCGAGAATAAGATACATCCCCTTTTTCTTATTCTTAAGCAGTGCCAATGCTTCCTCCGTATATGCCGGAGCAATGATACCATCCGACACCTCTCTGTTTATCAGCTGTGCCGTCTGTATGTCACAGACATCGGACAGCGCAATAAAATCTCCATATGACGACATCCTATCAGTTCCCCTGGCTCTCGCATAAGCGATGGCAATAGGAGATAATTCCTGCTCCTCTAAGCGATAAGCCTGAAGAAGTGACTCCGACAGAGGCGTTGCTGTCCCCGCTCCGGCAGGGCTTACATGCTTGAAAGACGCTGCAGAAGCCAAGCCGGTCGCCTCCTTTAATTCCCTGACAAGCTGCCAGCCATTCAAAGCATCCATTAAGTTGATATATCCAGGACTTCCGTTTAATATTATGAAGGGCAGCTCTCCCTTCTGTGCATACACTTTTGAGGGAATTTGATTCGGGTTTAATCCATAGCGCAATTTCCATTCTTTCATATAAATATGACCTCCTAAAAAAGTGCCGGCAGTCCGGACACTCGCCCAGACGGTCGGCACATCATTGTCATACTTCATGTGGTCAATTCCACTTCCGTCAGTTGTATGATAAATTAACATTATTACAAAAAAATACTTTTGTCAATTGATGGTACTTTTACCTCATAAAGGCAGCCGCACGTTTTTCCCTTTCCTCCCATCTGTTCCATCCACCTTCCCGCATTCTCATTGATTTCCCCGCCTGATATTCCTGAAATATTATATTATCCATGACCGATAAGGACCTTAATAAATTGGCGTTTTGAAAGACTTCCCTGAAATTCATGAGAATACAAACACGAAATAATTCATACGCGTGCCTTTTCTGAATGCCAAATACGCCGATGATCACACTACTCATTAATAGTCCCACCGCACTAACAGACACCAGAATTACCACAAGTGCCAATATGCCGCCATTTCGAACAATCAGCAAAATCAGCTATATATCGGAGATACCAAGAAGGGCAGGAAAAATCAAATATCTGACATTTCCTGCTATCTGCGCCATACCATTGGCCTTTCCAATAGACACAAATGCCTAAACTTATTTGATTCCATATATGATTCCTATGCCCTTCAGCATCCACGGCGCCTGTACAAACTTAGGTACAAAGCCAAGCCTCTCAATATCGGCAATATAATGAATTTCTTGGATGCCTTCTGCCTTCAGTTCCTCCACAAATTTCTCCATGTCTCCATAAAGAGCTTCCATACCAAAAAGGTCCTGAAATGCAAAGGAACCGCCTTTTTTCACGATTCGCAGCGCCTCTTTGACTACAAGTCGTTTATCCGGCTGCGTTTTTACCTCGTGGAACACGAAGTTACTGACTGCAGCATCGAAACTATCCGACGGATACTTTAAATCTGCCGCATCCCCCTTCTCGAAAAGCACTCTTTCTGACACGCCTTCAGCTACTGCATTCTTTTCACACTGTGCCTTCGCATAGTTCCATTCTTTTCCCCAATAATCCACTCCTTGAAGCTTAGCTTCGGGGAAACGCTTTGCGCAGCGTATCGTTAAGGCGCCTGCACCGCATCCGATATCAAGAAGGGTTCCATTTCCATTAAAAGGAAGACGATTTACGAGATATTCATGTATTTCTCCCATAAGCCCGCCTTTTTCAAAAGAAAAAATCGCTTTGCATCTCTGCATATAGAAACTCATCGCCAGCAAAAGCAGGAAAAAGAATCCAAAAATTATTGCAAACATCATGCTTCTCAAAAAAATCCAGTTTATAATCCACAGAAATAATATTACACCTTCCGATCCCCACATTTTCCACATCAGTTTGTCAGGAATCCAGTTACCATAGTCCGTTTTCGTTTCATTTTTTACCATTATCCACCTCGTTAAATTTATGTATCATTTATTATTTCAAATTATTCTTTGAATGCAATACATTATGCATAATTTATGTAAGCTCTTGGTTAGTCTTAACTAACTAAATTATAAAACGTTCTTTCTTGTTTGTCAATTTATATTTATCAGACTTGATTCTACGCAAAAAATCCGCGAAAGCTATCGTTTCCGCGGATTTTCATTCATAATAACAATGTAATTAATACTCGATTTGTTTTCCGTCAACTAAAATCTTAAATTTTTTTGTCTTGAAATCCGCTATTAACTCAGCGACACTTCCTTCCAGTTCTCTTACAATATGAAGCTGATGCCGGCCACATTCTTTCATAGAAAAGCTTCCGCCGAAGGCCTTATGGGTATTGCGAAATTCCATCAGCCTTATAAGGCTTGCCACCACAGGCCTCTTTACTTCTTCCGCTATTTCTTCTTCCGTATAATAATGGCGGTTAATGTTGCGCCCCACCTTCGTCTCTTCCAAAAGTTCCAAGTCATTTCTGCCCGCCAGAAGACCTACATAATATACCTGAGGGATTCCCGGTGCAAAAAATTGTACCGCTCTTGCCAGAAGATACGCCGCATCATCATCTCCGAGAGCCGAATAATACGTGCAGTTCAGCTGATAGATATCCAAATTATTATAAGCTGCCGTATTATATATTTTCTTTACGTTGGCACCGAACTGAAAGACATCTTCCTTTGTCCTGTTTATTTCGCTGTCAGGAAGCAAATCCTTCACATCCACGACTCCGATTCCGTCATGCGTATCAAGTGTAGTAAATTGCTTTCTAGGACAAATAGCAAGCCAGTTCTTTAAATACTCTGTTTGACCGTAATACAATGCATTAAGAAGCAGCATCGGTAATGCAAAGTCATAAACATAATAATCCTTTTCAGAAATCTTCATCTGCATCGTATAATGCTCATGAATTTCCGGAAGAACCTCGACTTCATAAGGCTTAAGAATCTCCTCTACTTCACCCAAAAGCTCCCACACCTCCGGCTCAAGGAAGAAACAGCTGCTGCCTGCCTTCTTTGTCGCATACGCAAACGCATCCAGACGAATCATAGCCGCCCCATGTTTGCACATACTGGTAAGATTCTTTTCTATAAATTTCTTAGCGGTTTTCGTTTTAACATTAATATCAATCTGCTCTTCATCAAACGTACACCACACCTTTTCCACCGTACCGTCGGCAAACTGAGCTTCCACATAAGGTGCTCTGGGCTTTCTCTTATAGATTGCGTCTACCTGTTCCTGCGTAGGCTCACCGTTCTCCCAAAAGTCCTTGTAACGGATAAACAAATCTTTATATTCTGAGTCATCCTTTTTCTCCAAGAAGTCCTTATAATATTCGCTCTGCGCTGAAATGTGATTGATCATATAATCAAACATAAGATAATAGTCCCCAGACAGAGATTCTATATCTTCCCAATTGCCAAAGGCTTCCTCTACTCTCGTATAGTCCACAGGCGCAAATCCCCTGTCACCGGAAGAAGGGAAAAAAGGAAGAATGTGCACGCCACCTATGGCCGCTTCAAAATAAGCGCCGAGCACCCGCTTCAAGGTCTTTAGGTTGTTACCCATAGAGTCGGAATAGGTGATTAACATTACTTTATTTTCTAACTTTTTCATCTGTTCCTCCAAAAAACTATGACTTTACAGCACCTGCTACCACTCCGTCTATAATCTGCTTTTGCAGAATCAAGTAGATAATGATAACCGGCAAAATCGTAAGGATTAGTCCTGCCATGATTTTTCCTAAATCATTGGAATAAGTCCCATAAAAAACATATGTGGACAGAGGCAACGTATACAACGCCTTTTTGCCCAAAATAAGACTCGGTAAAAGATAATCATTCCAAAGCCATAATACATCAAGCACAATCAGTGTCGCCGTCGTAGGCTTTAATAAAGGGAAAACGATATAAAAGAAGGTCTGATATTTGCTGCAACCGTCTATAATAGATGCCTCCTCTAGCGAAAGCGGAATGCTGGTTCTGATAAAACTGTGATATACAAATATTGCCAGCCCCATACCAAATCCGACATAAAGGTAAATGAGCGTTCCTCTTTTATTCAACATTCCAAGCTTCGCGCCGTATATGGAAATCAAAGGAATCATCAAAGTCTGGAACGGAATAACCATAGCCGCAACAATAGCTGCAAAACAAATTTTGGAAGCTTTTGTATCTTCTCTCGCAAAATAATATGCAGCAAGGGAAGAAAGCAAAATAATGAATACCAAGCTGCATACCGTGATAATCAGCGAATTGGTAAATGCTTTCATATACTCCATCTGCTTAAAAGCGCTGGTATAGTTAGATAAGGAAAGGCCGTTTGGATCAACGAGCATTAATGGCGTCCGTATAATTGTTTTCTTGCTCTTAAAAGAGTTAATCAATATTAGAAAAAAAGGAACCAGATATCCCATTAATATAACAGATAGAATAAGGAACTTGACTGCTCTCCATAATCTTGCCTGCATACCACCCATGGTTTTTACTTTCAAATATTTATTTTGATTATTCGCTTCTAATTTCATTAGGCCTCTACCTCCTTCCGCTTTCCAAGATAGAACTGCACAATAGCGATTACAGTAACAACAATGAACAGGACAATGGACTCTGCCTGACCGATTCCATATTTCCTAGACTTAAACGCTTGCTGATACACATACATAGCGGCCATTATTGTACTTCCGTAAGGCTCTCCGCTTGTCAGTGAAATATTTAAATCATAAACCATAAAGCATCTTGTTAACGTCAAAAATGTACATATTACAAATGAGTTGCTCATGAGGGGAATGACAACATGTCTTGTTTTTTGGATGTTACTTGCACCGTCAATGGAAGCAGCTTCCAAAACATCCTTGGGGACACCCACAAAACCAGCCACATAAATCAGCATCATATACCCGGAATACTGCCATACCGTTACAATTACCAGTGAAAAAAATGCTTTCGTCGGATCTGACAGCCAAGATGTTTCAAAAAAAGGAATCCCGCTTATCGCGCCAAATGTAGTAAGCGCCCTGGAAAATACAAACTGCCAGATAAAACCAAGAACAATACCTCCTATTAAGTTGGGAGTAAAAAAGCCTGCTCTGAAAAAGTTCTGCCCTTTCATTCCGCTCGTCAGCATATATGCCAGAAAGAATGCCACTACCTGCACTAAAATTGTGCTTAAAAACACATATTTAATGGTAAGCCATAAAGCGTTCCAAAATTCTTTATCCCGAAACACTGAACTATAATTTACAAAGCCCACCAATTCTTTTGTTGCCGAAATTCCATCCCAACCGGTAAAGGTCAAATATACACCATACATAAATGGAATTACTATAACGGTACAAAAGAAGAACATCCCCGGCAAAGCAAACATGCTAAATGTCTTGACCTTATCTCGCATTGTATTTCGCTTCATCACAAAACCTCCTTCAATCTTCCTTTCATTCAGAGAGGGTGGCCTTCTCCTTGCGGATATTACCACCCCCACTTCTAAAACATATCTTCTTAAACTCTACTTATTAAACTTTATTATTTTGCCTGTGACTGCCAGTAGCTGTCAATTGCTGCCGCCAGTTCCTCTCTGGAACACTGACCGCCTAAATATTTCTGCATAGAAGCACCAACATTTGCCCAGTGATCGCCAGGCAGGCCATTGTACTGATCAAAGGTCTTTCCTGCATCTACATATGACTTCAGTGCCATACCAAGTTTGTTTCCTTCATTTGCATCAAAGGTCGTAAAGCTGGGAATTAACATACCCTGATTTGCAATGATATCCTGAGCAGTTTCATCATACACCAACCAATTCAAGAAATCCTTAGCAGCCTGAATCTCAGCTTCACCTGCCTCTTTATCAATCATAATCTGCTTAGAAGCAACTGCATTTACCATTTCATTGAACGCGTCGTTCTCTGTATCCTGAACAACCGGAATCATACCAAATTCTGTGTTTTCGTCCGCATAACCTGCAACGGTTTCTTCCACCCAGTTTCCATTGAACCAGAATGCAACATCGCCTTCGGCAAAATAGCTGTTATCAAGTTCGTAATCTGCCGCCAGTGGATCAGCTCCATTGATGTTGTATTTCATCAATACATCAAAAGTATCCATAATGCTGTTAAAACGCGCATTGTCTGCCATACTTGCAGATCCGTCAATCAAAGATGCCTTGAATGCATCTCCCGAATTCGTCACATCGGTCTGAGTTCCCTGCTGTTCGAATACGAGTCCCATATAATGAGCGCCGAGGGACCAATCTTCTTTTGAGATACATGTGGGATATTCCAGTCCCGCTGCCTGAAGCTCATCACAGATCGCAATAAAATCATCCAGCGTCTTGATGGAAGACTCATCGAAATCTCTTCCTAACGTTGATTCAATTACCGTTCTGTTAAAGAGAATTCCTCTGCCCTGCAAGCTAAATGGGAAGCTGTAAAGAACGTTGTCCACTTTTACACCATAAGTTGCTCCGCCAACAGCTACCCACTCTTCACCGTCAAGAGGAAGGGCTTTTTCAGGTCCTAATTCGATAATATCATTGCAATCCATAATAGCCAATGTGGGCGCCTGGCCTGCTGCATACAACTTCTGAAGCGCTTCATAAGGTGAATCGCCTTCATTAATGCTCATCCACTCAACTGTAACTCCGGTATTATTATAATACTCTTCCATGGCTGGCTCAAAAAACTTCTCCAAACCGGAAGTCGTGTTTAAAATTGTAATTGTAGTACCTTCCGTAGATACCTTTTCTGCTGCCGCTTCTGTTCCTTCAGCAGCTTTTGTCTCTTCTGTTCCCGTTGCCTGCGCTGAATTATCTTCCGCTGTTGTTGCTCCGTTTCCGCAGCCGGCGATTGATAATGTCAGTGCCGCCGATAATGCAAGAGCTAAAACTTTTTTAAGTTTCATTAATAAATCCTCCCGTTTTCTTTGTTTATCTGCCGTTTTATTGGTGATGACATAATCATACATCTGTTATCGACGTATGTCAACCGGTTGTTACATGCTTTGGAAAATCCGTCAAAATAGAGTTTCATTTTTTGTGTATTTTGTATATAATTTTTAATAATATTTGCTTTTTCGCCTTATCAAACATACTTTTATTACCATTTTAACGTATATCATTCGTTTGTCATATTTAGTAATTCATTTTTTACTATCTTATATCGAACACACTTCTTACACGAATTCCGTCCGGTTTCCCGCTTAAAATCTTCACTCTTTTTTCTCCCGCATTCATGTCAAAGAAATTATCCGATAAGATCATATCATCCTTGTCATTTCTGATTTCTATGCTCTTCGCATAGGCGTCTGCGATAACGACTATCTCGCCTCCCTGTACCTCTACTGTAAGCTGCGGTTCTTCAAAGTTAAAATATTTCGGCGGGCAAAAGAGAA
The DNA here is from genome assembly GCA_023408815.1 of Bacillota bacterium. Taxonomy (GTDB): domain Bacteria; phylum Bacillota; class Clostridia; order Lachnospirales; family Lachnospiraceae; genus Kineothrix. Next base: position 43,246 of record JAEYJO010000037.1, read on the forward strand.
CCGTTCCTTCTGAAACAATTTCTTCGTCCTCTTCCAACTGATAACTTACATATTGATTATAAATGTCTGCATCCGGCAATTCTTCCTTCTCTGTCCAAACTGCCGACAACGCCGATACCGCAAGAAATGTTTCTTCTTGTCTCAAAATTTCAGCTTTATTATTGCGAAGCTGCCATTTTACAGTTATTTTATGCTCTTCCATCGTCTCATTTGCAACATTGAGCCGAACCGATTTCTCCAGTTCAAAAGGTTCTTTGTTCACATTGTTTCCCTGACTAAGCATTCCTTCTTCTTCGCAAGATATCATAAGCGGTGCGAAAAAACGTTTCGCATAATACTGCAGTGCTTTCCATCTTCCGTAATAATCAATTGATGCCCAAGAGGCTACCGGCCAGCAGTCGTTCAGCTGCCAATATAGTGTTCCCATACAACGGCCCCTATATCGTCTGAAATGCTCCACTCCGTAACGAATTGCCTCCGCCTGCAAAAGCTGTGATCCATAAACCATGGCATCCAAGCTGGTGGGATATAGGTAAGTCTGTTCCATATAGCTCATTATTTTCCCATTTGCAGCCGCATTTCTTTGATGCTTTTCCATTACATATGAAAATGCATTTCTGTCTTCCGGAAGCGTAAAGGACTTGATTGTTTCCACCGAGGGAAAAGATTGGAAACCGAACTCTGATAAGTAACGGAACTTAAATTTCCTGAATTCTGTAAAAGGCTTATTGTCATGCCAAACATCCCAGTAATGATTATCCCCCCTCGTATCATCTCCCGGATTATCAAAACTTCCTCCTGAAGACGGACTGGAAGGCCAATAAAAGGTTTGCGGATCCTCTTCCTTTAAAATACGAGGGAATACATACTCATACATTTTAATGTAATCTGCCTTTATACTATCCGCCGTACCCCATGTGCCGGTTAATACAAAAGATTCCATTTCATTATTGCCGCACCAAAGTCCCAGGCAGGCATGATGTCTAATGCGTCTGACATTATCAATAATCTCTGCGGTTATATTCTCTTCAAATTCCTTGGTCAAATGATATACCGCACACGCAAACATAAAATCCTGCCATACTATTATGCCCAGTTCATCACAAATATCATAAAAAAAGTCCTCGCAGTAATATCCACCACCCCAAACGCGAATACAATTGAAATGCGAATCCTTGCAATGCTCCAATAATTTCTTAGTCCGTTCCTTCGTGACCCGTTTCAGAATATTATCCTCCGGAATATAATCAGCCCCCATTGCGAAAATCTTCACTCCGTTTACCATGTGCGCAAACTGCTCTCCGAATTCATCTTTTTCAATATGCATAGTCATGGTACGCAGTCCGATTCTTCTCTCCCATTCATCGCAGAGAATGTCCTCATACATAAGCCGCACTTTTACCGTATACAGCGGCTGTTCTCCGTATCCGTTGGGCCACCAAAGCTGCGGTTCCTTTATCGGAAGGCTATCCGGATTCTTACTATCTTTATAAAGAACTTCCCCATCCGGTCCCATTACACTGACCAGTATGGAATATCCGTTGTCCTCACAGACACCGCCGCGCCTTTTAGATAGCGCCGGTTCAAATGCCTGCTTGCTATGAATAAGTTCCACTTCCTGCGATTTCTCTGCTTCTCTTATTTTGCTGGAAACGTGAAGTGATACACCCTTTTCTCCGTGTTCTTGGGTCACATAGCATCCGGTAAAACTCGCTTTGCGTATTCCCAGCAATTTAACATTCCTAAAAATACCGGCATCAGGGAACCTGCCTCCCCAATCCCATCCGAACATGTAGTGTGGCTTTCTGATATGAGGAAATCCCTGCATCGCATCGGCCATTCCATCCATCTTGTCCTTCTCATACATTTCCTTAATGTATTTTGTGGGAGACTTTAACACTACCTCCAAAACATTTTCTTCTTTTCTCAGCAATGATTTCACACTGTAATCCCATGTTCGGTGCATATTACATATTCGTTCCAATAGTAATCCGTTTAACCAGATTTCTGCCACGGTATCGATTCCTTCCAGCCGAAGCAATACCTCATCCATCTGAAAATATTCATTCTCCACTGAGAATTCCGTGGAATAGCGATAATCATATTCCATAAGAGACAGAGCCTTCATCTCATTATCTCTGTAGTATGGTTCTTCCATTCGTCCATGATTCAGCAAATCATTGTAAACAGAACCCGGTACCAGAGCCGGAATGTCTTGTTCTTCCCCGTCCCTTTTCATTTTCCAGTTCTTATATAATATCTTTTCTAACATTTTATTTTCTCCCGGTTTTTATGTTGTTTCTCTTTTTATCAAGGTTACCGGAAGCACTGTTTTGCTCGCGACAATCTGATTTTCCCTCGCTGCATTTACTAATGCAACTGCATGGAATGCCATTTCTTTAATCGGCTGTTTAATCGTTGTAATACTGGGCGTAGTCAAAGATGCAATATTTACATCGTCAAATCCAATCAGCTTAATATCCTCAGGAATCTTCAGTCCTTTTTTTGCACAAACCTGAATTACCTGTGCCGCAATTACATCACTGCTGGCAAAAATACCGTCTATTTCTTGATAGTCATTCAGTCCCTTTTCAATGTAAGTCCGGTAATCCAGCGATGCATACAGTGCCGAGTCCATCTTGATTTCATGATAATTCACATGATATTTCTTACATATTTCCTCAAAGCCTTCCGCTCTTTGGTCCGCAGGCATGCTCAAATCCTTCAGACCGCTATAATAAATAACATTGCGGCAACCGCACTCAACAAGATGAGTCGCCGCCAATCTACCGCCCTGCAAATTATCGCATTCCACTGCTGCTGTACCGTGTTCCAGATAACGCTCTATCGTAATCACCGGCACATGAATTCCTTCAAATCTATCTGTTCCTACACTTCCCGAACATAGGATAATTCCGGCAACCCGATTGCTTTTGCACATTTCCAAATACTCTGCTTCTTTCTCATCTTTATCCATGGAATTGAAGATTAATACTTTAAAGCCATTTTGATAAGCTGCTTTTTCCAGACTGCTGATTAATTTTGAAAAATAAGGGTGATCCAAATGCGGAACAATCACTCCCAAAGTATTTGTCGTTTGCTTTGACAAAGAACGAGCGAGTTCATTCGGCTGATAATTCAGCTTCTTCATCGCGTCGTATACCTTTTGTCTTGTCTCAGTACTAATATATCCTCTGTTATTCAACACTCGTGAGACAGTGCTGACAGTAAGTCCCGTTTCCTTCGCCACATCCTTTAACGTTGCCACTTTGTTCCTCCTAAATTCCCTTTTACTATTATTTTTGTTCCGTATTGTTTATAAATTTTCTCCGTTACTGCTCATAACCTCTTTATACCAGTATGCGGAGTCCTTTATGGTACGTTTCTGCGTGCGATAGTCCACGTAAATAAGACCAAACCTCATATCGTAACCGCTTGCCCACTCGAAATTATCCAAAAGTGTCCAGCAGTTATAGCCAAGTATTTCAATCCCTTCCTCCGCCGCACGTCTCAAATTCAGCAAATAACGATGCATATAATCTATTCTCTGGGGATCATGCACTTTTCCGTCCATAGATACAAAGTCATTTCCGGCCAGACCATTTTCTGTAACCATAAAAGGAACCTGATATCTCTGAGTGAAAAACTTAGGAGACCAATATAGGACTTCCGGCGTAATTGCCCATCCCGTCGAGGTTCTCGGACTTCCCTGATATGCGTTTTGTGCATAAGAGTAAGGGCCTACTTCCGGTACCAGCGTCTGATAAATATTCCCGCCAAAAAAATCAACCGGCTGTGAAATGATTTCCATATCGCCTTTCTTTATCTCAGGCATATCATCTCCCAGCAGTTCATAAGCATCCTCCGGGTAATCTCCGAAGAAGATCGGATCTGCCCACCACGTATTACTATAAAGAAAATCTTCCTCACCGTATGCGTTAATCGAAAAGGTTTTTCGCCTTGCCTCCTCTATCCCTTCTGCGGTTTCCACCTCCGGGACAACACTGGGCGCCGTAAATGCAAAGCCGATTACCGGTTTTTTCACTGCTGATAAACGGATTGCTTTCACCGCTTTCCCATGTGATAACAGTAAATTATGTGACATCTGCGCAAGTTCTTTTCTTGGATGCTTTTCAAAGGGCGCAAATATTCCCTTGTTATATCCCAGATTGATACATATCTGAGGTTCATTAAAGGTCATCCAATAAGTAACCCGGTCAGACAGTGCCTCTACTACGATTTTTGTATATTCCTCAAACCAGTCGGAGCTCTCCGGATGAAGCCATGCCCCTTTTTGATTCAAGGCAAAAGGATAGTCCCAGTGAAACAACGTAACCAGAGGTTCTATTCCTGCCTCCAGCAGCTTATCAACCAGATCAGAATAAAATGCGATTCCCGCCTGATTGACCCTGCCTGTCCCCTCCGGCAGAATTCTGCTCCAGCTGATAGAAAAGCGGTATGCCTTGATACCCAATTCCTTCATCCGGGCAATATCCTCCGCATATCTATGATAATGATCGCAGGCTTCTGCACCTGTTTCATTATGCGCAATCTTCCCAACTACCTCATCGCACATATCCCATACATTTTTCCCTTTTCCGTCTTCTCCGCTCGCACCTTCAATCTGATAAGCAGCAGTTGCCGCTCCCCATAAAAAATCCTTACGAAAACCCATTTTGTATTCCTCCTTCATTAATTGCTAAGCATTATTTTATCTTATATAATTCTTTATGTCAATCGGTTGACATATGACACCTTTTCTTTTACTATTAACTGTATCACAGTCATTTGACTATCCGCATGTATGGAAGGAGTTTTTCATGATTAACAATACAATTATTGATATAGCCAATCCGGTGCTGCCCGGCTTTCATCCCGACCCCTCCATGATTCGGGTGGGCAACGATTACTATCTGGCTGTTTCCACCTTTGAATGGTTTCCCGGCGTACGAATCTACCATTCCTCTGATCTCATTAATTGGGAGTACATTACGGCTGTACTGGATTCGTTTGACATGGCGGATCTACGGGGTATATGTGCTTCGGACGGTATTTGGGCCCCTTGCTTAAGCTACAGTGACGGATTTTTCCATTTAATTTATTCCATCATACATGGTGCAAGATCTTATCCTGTCATGGAGGTTTCCAATTACCTGACTCGCGCAAAGGAAATTACGGGACCATGGTCTAAGCCTGTTTATCTTAATTCCAGCGGCTTCGATCCATCCCTTTTTCACGATGACGACGGGAGAAAATGGCTTTTAAATATGGAATGGGACTACAGAAAAGTTTCAGATGGCAATCCATTTAGCGGAATACTCATTCAGGAATACGACCCATTCACTGAGACTCTAATCGGAACGCCCCAAAAAATCTTTGCCGGTACTCCCATCGGAAGTCTGGAAGGACCTCATATTTACAAAAGAAACGGCTATTATTATCTTTTTTGCGCAGAAGGCGGTACCGGATGGTTGCACGCTGCCACAGTGGCAAGGAGCCTTTCTTTAAATGGCCCTTATGAGGTACATCCCAATAATCCCCTTCTTACTTCTCCGGACGTAAGAAACGATGACATGATTCCTTTAAAAGAAAGGACGACGCCAGAACTGGGGAGTGCTTATTTAAAAAAAGCCGGACACGCCAGCTTATGTGACACTCCGGACGGTTCCTGGTATATTGCACACCTTTGCAGCCGCCCGGTTCCTAAAACTGCCTGCTGTGTTATGGGAAGGGAAACCGCAATTCAACAGATCGTCTGGAAAAATGACTGGCCCTATCTGGCCGGAGGCGGTAATCTTCCAATGAATTCCTATCCCATACATTCCGCAAAAAACCCGCGGAACATTCAGGAAAAAACATCGGACATAAAATTATATACGTTTTATGATAAAGATTTTTTGAAAGACTTCCAAACCTTGCGCATACCTTTTGATGATAACATATTCAACATTAAGGAACGACAGGGATATCTTAGGATATATGGAAAAGAATCTATCTTTTCTAGATTTAACCAGGCCCTGGTTGCGCGACGACAAAGCGACTTTTGCTTTAAAGCCGAAACTTCATTTATATTCAGACCAGACTCATTTCAACAGTCTGCCGGTCTGATTTATCGTTACGATGAAGCGAATCAGTATTATCTTTATGCAACCTTTGACGAGGAAAGCGGAACTTCTGCAATAGGGCTAAGCAGTGTCAACCAAGGTTGTTACAAAAGATTATCCTATCAGATTTTATCCGGCGATAATTTCACCTTTTCTTTGGATGTAAGAGAAAGCACCGCGCAATTTTCTTATTCTGCAAATGATGCCTGCGTTCCTATCGGTCCTTTGCTGGACAGCACCATACTGTCCGACGATTATGCCGACGGATTTACGGGAGCCTTCATCGGTATTTGTGTTCAGGATTTGCAGAGTATGAAGCAGTATGCTGATTTCAAAAGTTTTCTTTATAAGTCTTTATCATAAATAAGACCTTTGATTTTCCCATGATAAAAACAGGCTGTGCCATTGCTTTTAGAAGCCATGCACAGCCTGTTTTCACAATTTTATTATCAATTAAATCAGTGGCATTACGTTAATACCTTCTAGCAGTACAATGTACCGGTGGTCATTTCCAGGCACAAAGCCTGCCGGAAAGAAAATCCACCGCCGCAAACAGCAAAAATCCCACAATTGAAATCACGATGATACCGCTGTACATGCCGATATAATCGATACGCGACCATGCGTCCACGATGTAGTAACCCATCCCATATCTCGTTCCATACCCCTCCACGAAAAAAAGAACGGAAACCGCCGTTCCCAAAGAAACCCGCAGACTGGTCAAAAGTTCGGGCAAAATCGCCGGAAGTGTCACATGCCGAACGATCTGCGCCTTAGTCGCTCCGGCGCTCACTGTAACCAAATACAGAGAAGGATCGATGTTCTGCACGCTGTCCCGAACCGCAACAATTACTTGAAATACAATAATCAGAAAGATAATGGCGACTTTGGAGCCATCCCGCATTCCCCATAGAAGCATAGCGATTGGCAGCAAAGCGGTCTTGGGTATCGGATAGCTGAAATAGATAAGAGGATACAGTATTCTATTGGCTCTATGTGAATACGCCATGAGAATTCCCACCGGAATCCCTATCAAAAGAGATAAAAGCAAGCCCTGCCCGATTCGGTTCAGACTATATAAAATGTGTATGAGAATATCGTCTTCAAACACCTTGCCGAAATTCATATATACCGTTAGCGGATTAGGAATCACGGTAGTTTGCACCGTCAGATAACCGATATACCAGATGACATTGATCAGCAGAAAGCCCTCTAAAAAAAGACAGATTTGGTTCAGCAGTTTCTTCATGGTGCCTCTCCTTCATTAACGGTTTTAAGCAGGTCCCGCAGCATGCCCTTTATCTGAAGGAAGTCCTCACCTTGCGTCTTTCTCTGTCCAAAATACGGGTTATCCATCTGCTTGAGCAGCCTTCCCTCATCCTTGTCCAGCACCGCAATTTTCTCCCCCAGATACAGGGCTTCCTCCATGCTATGGGTAACCAATATGGTGGTGGGCCGTTTCTGCCGCCAGATCTTCAGAAAAAGTTCCCATGCATCAAAGCGGGTGATCTCGTCCAATGAGGAAAAGGACTCATCCATCAAAAGAAGATCCGGCTCCTGCAAAAATGCACGGGCCAAAGCCACACGCTGTACCTGACCGCCGCTAAGTTCTCCCGGATATCGGTTCAGCAAAGCATCTACTTTCAAAGAGCGGCAAGTCTCCCCAAGCTCCGCCCGCTTCTTTTCATCTACCGGAAGCTTGTGCAGTTTAAGTGGCAACAGACAATTCTGACGAACGGTTTTCCATGGCAGAAGACCGCAATTCTGAGGAATAACCGCAATCTTTTGAGTTTTCGGATTATGAGGAATCTCTTTGCCGTCCTCAGAAACCGTTATTGTACCGCCGTCTGCAGGAAGCATACCTACCAGCACCTGAATCAGTGTCGACTTGCCGCAGCCGGAAGGCCCCAGTACCGCCAGCACTTCCCCCTGCTCAAGACAGAGAGAGAAATTCTTAAGTACCGGCACTTCCCCGCCCTTTATCCGATAACTTACGGAAATATCATCTATTTTAAGCATTTTTATACCCTACTCTCCATAAACATCATAAGTCATCTGCTCATAGGTAAGCGCAGACTCGCATAACCCCTTTTCACTGGCCCAAACAACCGCCGCCGCTACATCCTCCTCAGGCGGAAGCTTGCTAACGCGAAACGGCTTTATCGTAATCTCTCCCAGCATTTCTTCGGGATAGCCTACTGCCTCGATGACCGTTTTTTCATATTCCCGGATATCCGTATTATTCATATAGTCCACGGCTTCATTATAAGCCTTGTACAAGTTTCTGACAGCCTCGTTTTTCTCGTCCAGCGCCGTCTTAGAAAACGCTGAGACAGCCGGATAAAGTCCGTATTCATTGGCTGTGCCGAGCGGAACCGCTCCGTCTGCCAACGCCAGCGTAGCGAAGGGCTCCGGCAGCAGGCCAAGATCTATTTGCTCGTTTCTAAGCAGCTCCAGGCGATCCGGGATTCGAGGAACTATTTCCTTTACCACCTCGGTATCCGCTAAACCGTTTTCCGCAGAGATATTGTCGAGAACATATTCTATCAATGTTTTTTCCGAAATTGCAATGCTCTTTCCCTTTATCTGGCTTATATCGGTGATGCCGCTGTTCTTCCCGGCCACCAGAATATAATCTCCATCCGTTATGCCGGTGATTTTCACATCGAAACCTGCATTCTGATACATGCACACGCCGATATAATCCGTAAGCACTCCATCCAGCTCCCCGGCCTGGAACGCCGCATCCCTGTCTTTTGCCGATGTAAAAACCTGCAGATCCAGTTCAAAATTGTATTTATCCGAAAGCTTGTTTTCATTTATGAGAACATAAGGAATTACATCGGAGGAGGACATCATTCCGATACGCAGCAGCGTCTTATCCCCGGCGGCAGAAACCGCGGCATCCTCTTTTTTCGAACAGCCTGCTGCGGTAAACAGCAGGATTAATAACGCAGTCATTACAGCAATTTTATTCTTCATATTTACCTTCCCATCTTTTATAATATGTATTTTCGATTCCCAGGCTGTCCAGAGTCTTGCCCGCGATAAAATCCACCAGTTCTTCCATCGTCTGAGGCCGTCCATAAAATCCCGGCATAGCAGGGAGAATGGTGGCTCCCATCTGGGAAAGCTCCGTCATATTCTTCAAATGCACCGTAGAAAGCGGTGTTTCCCGCGGTACCAGCACTAGCTTCCGCCTTTCCTTCAGCATAACATCAGCGGCGCGGGTAAGCAGCGTTTCCGTAATCCCATGAGCCACCATTGCCAGCGCAGACATGGAGCAGGGAACGATCGCCATCGCTTCGAAGCCGCTGGAACCGCTGGCCGTGGAGGAAAACAGATTGTGGTTATCCTCTAACACAATCTCTGCTCCGTTTCCGCCCCACCGTTTCACCTGCTCTTTCAGCGAAACGCCGGTTTCGTACTGCAATACTTTTTCTCCGTTAGATGATGCGATTATATGCAGTTCCACCTCTTGCATAGACAAAAGCTGCGCAAGGCGCAGAAAATAAACGCCGCCGCTCGCTCCGGTCAATCCGAGTATTATTTTCTTCATTTTTATACCCATGCTCCTTTCAACCTTATACCCATCCTTCTTAAATAGAAGCGTCTAAAAGACCAAATACCAGCAATGTTATGCTAACTATCTGATTAATGCTGTAGGATGCAATATTGACGTTTGTCAGGTTCGCAGGAGACACCATACGGTACTCTGCCACGAACAAAACGGCAATCAAGCCGACACCGATATAATATATCAGCCCGAACTGCGGCACTAAAATCCCTATTAAGATCAGACAAAACAGCGTCCCTGTATGAAACAGACAAGCGATTGCCAGAGCACCCTTTACGCCGAATTTCACCGGAATGGAGTGCAGTCCATTCTGTTTGTCAAAATCGTAATCCTGACAGCCGTAAATAATATCAAACCCTGCAACCCAAAGGGTATTGGCCGCTCCCATGACCAGCGGAAGAAACGAGAACCGCCCCGTAACCGCAAGCCACGCACCGACAGGTGCACAGGCACAGGTAACACCCAGTACCAAATGGCACAAATAGGTAAAGCGCTTGCAATAGGAATAAATAATCAGCAAGAACAATGCTACCGGAGACAATGCAAAGCACAGCCAATTCAGCTTATACGCCCCAAACAGCATGAACAAGAAGCAGATCGCCGTAAAAATGATTACCTCGCCCGCCTTCATTTCACCCTGTGGAATCTGCCTGCCTGCCGTGCGTGGGTTCTTCGCATCGATCTTCGCATCGATCACCCGGTTAATGGCATTCGCTCCGGTGCGCGCTCCCATAAAGCATATGAGTATCCAAAGAAGAACAGAGAGCTCCGGCAGCCCGTTAGCCGCGAGCACCATAGAAATCAGCGCGAAGCTGAAGGAAAAAATCGTGTGGGAAAACATCACAAGCTTTCCATAATCATTTATTTTTTTTATTCCCTTTTTTAGAACTGCCGTCAATTCCATACTCCATCCACCTTTCGCTGACTATCCGTTTCATCTCCTCCGACATGACAATATCATCAGGCCAGTCTCGGGACAGACCTTCCCCCCGAAGCTTCCTCGTAGCGTCCACACCGATTTTCTGTCCGAGAATAACTATATCTCTGGAAGCGTCGATATTGTTAAACACCTTCCACATCACCGTAGACAGATCGCCCGCATCCACACTGTCATCCACACAGGTAACAAACTTCTGCGAATGTACGGGAAGGTATTCTTCCAGCATTTTTCTTCCTTGGAAATTATACTCCTTCTTCACCGAAATAACAATAAAGCTGTTTTCCACCTCTTTTTCCTGCGAAATACCGTTTTCTGTCGCATCCACGCCAAGACGGCATCCATATAAGGCCGTGCCGGAAGAATGGTCCAGAGCATCCAGCGGTCCATTAGAAAAGAAAAGACTTTCCCTTCCTCTGACATTATGCAGAACCGCATCCCGCACCTTGGAAAGATCGCGCACATCCACGGACTCGTCCACCGTAACGATCATTTTTGTATACATCATCTGACCCATGCCCCATATCGCATTCATCACCTTGCGCGCCGCGCCGGGGTAACGGCTCCTTACGGAAACGATCGCACAGTTATGGAACACACCCTCAAGCGGAAGGTTCATATCTGCCAGTTCAGGAATCTGCAGGCGCAGAAAGGGCAGGAAAATACGTTCCGTGGCCTTCGCCATATAGCAGTCCTCCATTGGCGGCTTACCCACAACGGTAGCCGGATAAACCGGTTCCCTCCTATGCGTTATACAGGTCACATGGAACCGCGGATAGTCATCCGCCAGCGAGTAATAGCCGGTATGGTCCCCAAAGGGGCCTTCCCTTACCAAATCTTCCTTCGGATCAACATACCCCTCCAGTACGAACTCGGCATCTGCCGGAACATAAATATCATTGGTAATACATTTCACCAGCTTCACCCGGGCTTTTCTAAGCCAGCCGGCAAACATCATCTCATCTATCATCTTTGGAAGCGGACTGGTCGCCGCATACGTAATCGCAGGATCGCACCCGAGGGCAACTGCCACCGGCATCCTGCGCCCCTTCGCTGCGTACGACTGAAATATCTCCGAGCCGTCCTTGTGCTTATGCCAGTGCATGGCTGTGCTGGTCCGGTCCAGAATCTGCATACGGTACATGCCCACGTTCTGCCGGCGGCTTTCCGCCTCCTTCGTAAAGACGAGGGGAAGCGTAAAAAAACGACCCGCATCCTGCGGCCAGCATTTCAGTACGGGCAGAGAAAACAAATCCGGTTCTTTTTCAATTACCTGCTGACAGTCTCCTTTGCGAAAACTCCGGCAGGGAAACACATGCAAAAGCCTAAGTAACCGGGGAACACTTTTTACTAGGCCGGAAACAGAAAGATAATTCTCCAAATTCAGGTATTTCTCTATTTCCTTTCCAATGTCATCCAGGTTGTCCGCTCCAAGTGCCATGCTCATACGCTTTTCACTGCCCATCACATTCATTGCCACAGGATAATCATAACCCTCCGCATTTTGGAATAATAAAGCCGGCCCCTGCGCCTTGCTGACTCGGTCCGCTATCTCCGTCATTTCCAGTTCCGTAGATACCGGAACATCTATTTTTATTATATCATTGTGTTCTTCCAATTTTCTCAGGAAACTTTGCAGATTGCGATATGCCATTAAATGACCTCCTCTTTGTATCGCCCAATTATGGAAATTAATAAAATCACGATATGTTACACTATTATAACTCATTTTTGTGCTTTTGGCTCAGTATTTTTGATGTGGTTTTCAGAAACACTCAAGTATATACTTCACACAAAGATATCCCTCAACAGACCGGTCAGCAGACCTTCTATTGAGGGATAAATAATATAACATTTATATGACCAGGAACCCGAATGTTACAAACTTAAGGCAGAATATTCCCCGCCGCGCGATAAATGTCATACCACTCCTGACGAGTCAAATAAATATCTGCTGCCTTTATACAATCTTTTAACCGCTCGGGATTCATTGTTCCTGTTACAGGCTGCATATGCGCAGGATGACGCAGGATCCAGGACAACGCGATCGTGGTGTTCGTCACTTCATATTTAGCGGCGATTTCATTAATCTTGGCATTCAGCTCCGGGAACTTCTCATTATCTAAGAAAACACCTTCAAAAAATCCGTATTGGAAAGGTGACCACGGCTGTATTGTGATATCGTTCAAACGGCAGAAATCCAATATACTTCCATCGCGGTTAACTGCCGTCTCATCCAGCATATTGACATGGATACCCGATGAAATCATAGTGGCATGGGTGATGCTCAACTGCAGTTGGTTTGCCACGATAGGCTGATTCAACGATTTTTGAAGCAGTTGTATTTGCATAGGATTGTGATTGGATACACCAAAGTTTCGAACCTTTCCGCTGCTATAGAGCTTATCAAATGCCTCGGCAACTTCTTCCGGCTCAACCAATGCATCCGGACGATGCAGGAGAAGAACATCCAGATAATCGGTTTTCAGGCGTTTTAAGATCCCATCTACCGACTCTAATATATGCTCCTTGGAAAAATCAAAGGTATTCTCCACCTTCCTGATTCCACACTTGGATTGCAGGATAATCTTTTCGCGCACAGTATCGTTCATATGAATGGCGTCCGCAAAAATTTCTTCGCTTGCGCCTCTGCCATAGACATCGGCATGATCAAAAAAATTAGCACCGTTCTCTAAAGCGGTCTGCACCAAATGCTCAGCATCTTTTTTATTCAGATCTTTCATGCGCATACAGCCGACCGCAATCACCGGCACTTGTAAATTCGATTGTCCTAATTTCATAGTTTTCATAATCGTTTCTCTCCTTTTATATTATGTTTTATTTAGCGAGCTTATAAATTTCAAGCACATCCTGCCAGTACAGTTTCTTCAAGTTGCCAAGAGGTTGCTCGGCGCCATAAGCTTCTCCCGTTGCTTTTTTTGCCATCACTTCCAGTTTACTTTCGTCGATGCCAAGCTCCGAAAGGGTAGATGGAAGCCCCATTTTCTTATAGAAACCGCGCAGACGTGCAATACCTTCCATCACAATGGCGTCGGGATCGCGGTAGCTGCCTTCCACTCCCATTACATTTACCGCAAACTGGACGAACATGTTAGCATTCGTCTTATAAACGTACTGCATCCAGGCGGGAGTCAATACGGCCAGCCCAGCACCATGAGCTACATCATAGATAGCACTAAGCTCGTGCTCCATACCGTGGCAGGCCCAATCCTGTTCACGGCCAAGTCCCAGCAAATCATTATGGGCTATCGTTCCTCCAAATCCAACCTGGCACCATGCATCATAGTCGCGAACATCCGAAAATACACGCACAGCATTTTTCATAATAGTTCTCAGCGTCGTCTCACATAATCCGTCCGTCAGATCAGTCTGCATTGTATTTGTAAAATAACGCTCAAAGATATGGCTCATCATATCTGCTACACCGTTTGCTATTTGATTTTTGGGCAATGTAAAGAACAATTCCGGATTCATGACACTGAGCAAAGGGCGCAAATGAACACTTCCATACCCAAGCTTCATCTGTTTCTCCTCGTTAGTAACTACCGTACCGTTGCTGGACTCGCTGCCTGCCGCCGGGATCGTCAGAATCGTTGCAACCGGCAGCGCTTTTGTAATCGGTTTTTGCTGTTCATAGAGCTCCCATACATCACCTTCGCAGCATACGCCCATGGCGATGGCTTTCGCCGAATCAATGACGCTGCCTCCGCCCACAGCGAGAATCAAATCTACACCCTCTTTTCTGCAAAGGGCGATCCCTTCACGGACCAGGGATACCCGGGGATTGGGAACCACACCTCCAAGCTCAACAAATTCCAGATCGCTTTCTTTCAAGGAGGCAGTTACCGCATCATACAAGCCGCTTTTTTTAATACTGGTCCCGCCGAAGTGAAGCAACACCTTCTTGGCATGGGGCTGTAACAAAGTACCGATTTCCTTGTGTGTATCCCTGCCGAATAAAATACGTGTAGGGATGTGTAAATCAAAATTCAACATCACATATATTCCTTCCTGCGAAATATTTTAAAAAGTAGCCAGATCCGGATTCTGAGAATACCCGCAGCATCCCTTAAAATCTGAAATAACCTGAACATCCTGTTCGGAAAGTTCAAAATCAAAAATATCGGCATTCTCTCTTATGTGGGATTCCGATACTGCCTTAGGCAGAGGTAAATATCCCTTCTGCAGACTCCACCGGATCCCTATCTGTGCAATAGTTTTCCCATATTTTTGCGCAATAGCCTTCATATCAGGCACTTCAAAAAGCTGCCCGGTTCCGAGAGGGCTATACGCCTCCAATACGATATTACGTTCCTTACAATAGCTCACAACCTCATCCTGTGTATCTCCGGGGCAAAGACGTATTTGATTTACCATGGGTTCAATCGTTGCGGTTTTCATAAGCTCATCTATATGACGGGGATGAAAATTACTGATTCCTATAGCGCGTATACGGCCAGCCTTATATAATTCTTCAAAGGCCTTCCATGTTCCTGCATTCGCAGACTGCCATTCGTTTCTGAATTTAATCGGATTGGGCCAATGAATCAAGTATAAATCCAAATAATCCATATCCAGATTTTTCATCGTCTGTTCAAATGCTCTCATTGTATTTTCATATCCATGTTCCGGGTTTTGCAGCTTACTGGTAATAAAAATCTCATCTCTGCTGATGCCGCTTTGCTTTACCGCAATGCCGACACTCTCCTCATTGCCATACCCTGCCGCAGTGTCAATATGACGATAACCTGATTCAAGGGCATTTTTCACAGCAGATACCGCAGACTCTCCATTTGGTATCTGATATGTGCCGAAACCTACACATGGGATTTTCACTCCATTATGTAATTCGTAACAATCTTTTAGTGATTTCATTCCAGAACCTCCTTAAATTTATATTGATAAATAGCTAAATATAACGTATGATGAAATTATAAACCTTAACGTTAACTTCAAGTCAATATAAAAAAGTAAAATATAGCGTAAAATATAGTATAAATATTGTTGCTGTAAGGCTACGTAAGAACTTGATTCAGGAGATGATCTCTGCTTCGCGAAGCGAATTTAAATGCAGAAAGTTTGCATTGCAGAACATCATGGGTTGCCGTGAACGGCGTGAACAGGTACATAAATATTTGGAGGAGAACTTTTATGGACTATTCTATCAAGCAAGTATCGGAAAAAACAAATTTAAAGGCGCATGTCTTACGCTATTATGAAAGAGAAGGCTTACTGCCCTTCGTAAAACGAAGTGAAAGCGGGATACGGCACTATTCGGAGGATGACCTGGAATGGCTCGGATTAATCTGCTGTCTGAAGAATACCGGTATGTCCATAAAGCAAATAAAAGATTTTGTCAAGCTGAGTATGGAAGGCGAAGTCACTTTAAAGCAGCGATGTGATATGCTGCAGGAACACAAAAAAAATGTAGAGGAAAAATTGGAGGAAATGCAAAAGCATTTACTGAAGGTTTCTCATAAGATTGAATATTTTACTTCTCAATATCAAAAGTACAGCGCCGCTACTTCTTCTAAATCATAAAGTCGCCCCGCAAACTTCCGAGCAGGCTTACGCCTGCTCTCAGACCGTAGACAAAGCGGAGTTAGGATGCAAATCCTAACTCTATTTTTCTTATCCATTGAGGGATTTTATATATTTGTGACCAGAAACCTGAATCAGTACCGTTCACGAGTCCTTTTCTTT